>DASPRQ010000091.1:0-18337 GCA_035624355.1 Usitatibacter sp.
CGGTTTCGGAGGCGGCTTCGGGGGCGGGGGATTCGGCGGCGGCGGCTTCAGCGGCGGGGGCGGGTCGTTCGACGGCGGCGGCGCCTCGGGGTCGTGGTGATGGACCTGCGGCGCTTCTGGCGGCACGTGCTCATGAATCCGGTGACGGAGCGCCGGGCCTTTCCGCGATCGACGCTCGACGCGATCCAGCGCGAGATCGCCGCCCTCGAGCGGACGCACCGCGGCCAGGTCCTGCTGGTGGTGGAGGCGGAGCTCACCTCGGGGCAGCTGTGGCGCGGCACCGGCTCGCGCGAGCGCGCGCGCCAGGTCTTCGCGCAATACGGAGCGTGGAATACCGAGGAGAACAACGGGATCCTCATCTACCTTCTGCTCGCCGATCGGCGCGTGGAGATCGTCGCCGATCGCGGCATCGACGCGAAGGTCGGCGCGGCCGAGTGGCAGGGAGTCTGCCGCATGATGGAGCGGCATTTCCGCGACGGCCGCTACGAGGAGGGGGCCGTGGCCGGCGTGCGCGCCGTCTCGGAGCTTCTCGCGCGGCATTTCCCGGCGCGCGAGGGCGGCGCGAACGAGCTTCCCGACCGTCCCGTGCTGATCTGACGGGGGTCTAACGCGCGTCAAGCGCGTTTTCCGCGCCCGGAGTAGGATATGCGCACCGTCCTCCGACCGGACTCGCGATGGAACAGACGGTCCAGAAGGCGCTCAACCTGCTCGAGGCGCTCATCCGCTCCGGCCAGCCCCGGCGGCTCACGGAGCTTGCGCGCCAGCTGGACCTCACCAAGCCCAACGTCTACCGCCTGCTTTCGACGCTGACGGCCCTGGGCTACGTGAAGAAGGATCCCGTCACCACGCTGTACTCGCCCACGCTCAAGGTCTGGGAGCTGGGGTCGCTCCTCGTGCGCGACGTCGACCTCGTCGCGGTGGCCCAGCCGCACCTGCGCCGCTTGTGCGAGCAGAGCCGCGAGTCGGTGCAGCTCGCGGTGTTCGATTCCGGCTTCGGGGTCTACGTCGACAAGGTCGACAGCCCGCAGCCGCTCAAGGCGATCACGAGCATCGGCTCGCGCGTGCCCGCGTCGATCATTTCCACGGGGAAGGCGCTGCTCGCATGGCTGCCTCCCGACGCGCTCGACCAGGCGATGGCGCACCTCAAGCGCTACACGCCGCTCACCCTCATCCAGCGCAAGGACATCGAGCGCGACCTCGAGCAGACGCGGCAGCGCGGCTACGCCGTGAACCGCGGTGAGTTCCGCATGGGAGTGTGCGGCATCGCGGCGCCGGTGCGCGACCGCACGGGTGCCGTGGTCGCCGCGCTCGGGGTGTGGGGCGCCGAGAAGGCGATGCTGGGTCCCCGCCACGAGGAGCTCGCGCGCATGGTGACCGCGACGGCCCGCGATGTGTCCCGGGACCTGGGGTACGTGGAGGCGCACAACGCTTCCGCGCGCGTGGCCGCGGCGGTCGAGGCCTAGCGCTTCTTCTTCTTCTTCTGCGCGGGCGCGGCGTCGGAATCGAGCAGCGCGGCGATGCTCGCGCGGCTCGGATCGGACGCGGGCAAGGGGGCCGGGACCACCTGGCGCCGGCGCCGCACGACCACCACGACGGTGGCGAATCCCGCGACGAGGAGCGCGAAGGGCCCTCCCCACAGCAGGACGGTCGTCGGCTTGAGCGGCGGACGGTAGAGGACGAAGTCGCCGTAGCGGTGCACGAGGTAGGCGCGGATCTCGTCGTCGGTCTTGCCCTGCTTGATCATCGTGCGGATCTCGTTGCGCAGGTCGAGGGCGAGCGGCGCGGCCGAGTCGGCGATCGTCTGGTTCTGGCAGACGAGGCAGCGCAGCTCCTCGCCGAGGTCCTTCAGCCGCTTCTCGACCCGGGGGTCGGGGTGCGCGACCTCGTCGGCCTGGCCGAAGGCGAGCGCGCAGAAGGCGGTGAGCAGCGCAGCGAGCGCGATCCTCATCCGTTGAGCCTCTTCACGAGCGGCAGGATCGTCTTCTCGAGCGCCTCGGGCGTGATCGGGCCGATCTGCTTGTAGCGGATGATTCCCTGCTTGTCGATCACGAAAGTCTCGGGAACGCCGTAGACCCCGTAGTCGATCCCGACCTTGCCCTCGTCGTCGCACGCCGAGAGGAGATAGGGATTGCCGTGCCGGGAGAGCCATTGGAGGCCGTCCTCGCGCTTGTCCTTGTAGTCGAGGCCGACGATGGGCACCAGGTGGTCGCGCGACATCTCCACCAGCAGCGGGTGCTCCACCCGGCAGGAGACGCACCACGAGGACCATACGTTGAGGAGCCAGACCTTGCCGCGCATCTCCTCGGGCCCGAACGTCTGATCGCCCTCGTGCAGGCGAGCGAGCTTGAACGCCGGCGCGGGCTTGCCGATGAAGGGCGAGGGCACCTCGTGCGGGTCGCGCGTGAGGCCCACGGCGAAGAAGCCCACCAGGGCCGCGAAGACCGCGAGGGGGATGAGGTAGCGCAGCGCCTTCATGGCGTGAGCGCCTGCGCGAGCGCGCCCTTCGGGACGGCGGCGGCGCGGCGCAAGCGGTAGCGGCGGTCGGAGAGCGCGAGGAGGCCGCCCAGGGCCATCATCATGCAGCCGCCCCAGATCCAGTCCACGAACGGCTTGTGGTAGACGCGCACGCCCCAGGCGTCGCCCTGCACGGGCTCGCCGAGGGAGACGTACAGGTCGCGCACGAAGCCGGTGTCGATGGCCGCCTCCGTCATCGTCTGCTGGGCGACCGGGTAGTCGCGCTTCTGGGGATAGAGCCTGCGCACGATGGCCGCGGAGCCGACGCGGCGCACGTCGAACTCGGCCTGCACGGCGGTGTAGTTCGGCCCCGGCACCTGCTTCGTGCCGACGAACTCGAAGTCGTAGCCGCCCACCTGCGTGTGGTCGCCCGGCGCCATGCGCAGGTCGCGCTCCGTCTCGTAGCCCTTCACGATCGTGACCCCGAAGATGAACACGGCGACTCCCAGGTGCGCGAACGTCATTCCGTACCAGGACAGCGACTGCGCGCGCAGCTTCCCGCCGAGCGTCGGCTGGGGCGAGGTGCGCAGGCGCTGCACCACGTGCGCCGCGGTGGCCGTCACCACCCAGAGGCCCAGCCAGAGGCTGAAGGCGATCAGGGCCGACCAGCGCCCGAGCACGAAGGGCAGGACGAGGGCCGCGGCGACCGCCACGCCCAGGGCCCAGCGCAGCCGCACCCACAGGTCCGGCAGGCGCGCGCGCTTCCAGCTCGCGACCGGCCCGACGGCCATCAGGAAGACGGCCGGCGCCATGATCGGGTAGAAGACGGCGTCGAAGTAGGGCGGGCCCACGGAGATCTTGCCG
This sequence comes from Usitatibacter sp., assembly GCA_035624355.1. Lineage (GTDB taxonomy): Bacteria > Pseudomonadota > Gammaproteobacteria > Burkholderiales > Usitatibacteraceae > Usitatibacter. Next base: position 3,319 of record DASPRQ010000091.1, read on the forward strand.
AGGTTCAGGGCGTCGAGGAAGAGCGGGTAGAGCGTGCCGAGCAGCACCGCGGCGAGGGCCACGATGAGCAGCACGTTGTTGGCGAGCAGCATCGACTCGCGCGAGACCGGCTCGAAGCCGCCGCCGAGGCCCACGCGCGGCGCCCGCCACGCGAACAGACCCAGGGAGCCGCCCACCACCACCACGAGGAAGAGCAGGATGTAGATCCCGCGCCGCGGGTCGGTGGCGAACGCGTGCACCGAGGTGAGCACGCCGGAGCGCACGAGGAAGGTCCCCACCAGCGACAGCGAGAAGGCGACGATCGCGAGCAGCACGGTCCAGCTGCGGAACGTGCCGCGCTTCTCGGTCACCGCGAGCGAGTGGATGAGGGCGGTGCCCGCGAGCCAGGGCATGAAGGACGCGTTCTCGACCGGGTCCCAGAACCACCAGCCGCCCCAGCCCAGCACGTAGTACGACCAGGCGCTGCCCATCATGATGCCGATGGTGAGGAAGGACCACGCCGCGGTCGTCCACGGGCGCGACCAGCGCGCCCAGGCCGCGTCGAGCCGGCCCTCGAGCAGCGCGGTGATCGCGAAGGCGAAGGCGACCGAGAAGCCCACGTATCCCATGTAGAGCATCGGCGGATGGACCACCATGCCCGGGTCCTGCAGGAGCGGGTTCAGGTCGCGCCCTTCCTCGGCGGCGGGGATCAGCCGCTGGAAGGGGTCCGAGGTGAGCAGGATGAACAGCAGGAAGCCCGCGCTCACGAGGCCCATCACGCCCAGCACGCGCGAGAGCATGCGCTCGGGCAGGTGGCGGCTGAAGATCGACACCGCGAAGGTCCAGGCGCCGAGCATGAAGGCCCAGAGCAGCATCGAGCCCTCGTGGGAGCCCCAGGTGGCCGCGAACCGGTAGCGCAGCGGCAGCTTCGAGTTGGAATGCTCCACCACGTTCGCCACCGAGAAGTCGCTCGTGACGAAGGAGTAGGCCAGCGCCGCGAAGGCGGCCGCCACGAAGAGGAACTGCCCGACGGCGATGGAGCGCGATGTGCCCATGAGCGCCCTGCGCCCCGTGGCCGCCCCGGTGAACGAGAGCGCCGCCTGCGCCACGGCGAGCGCGAAGGCGACGACGAGTGCGAAATGTCCGAGCTCGGGAATCATGTCACCTCCCCTGTCCCGCGAAGGCGGCCGGGTTGATCGGGTGGCCCGCCTTGGCGAGGGCCTCGGCGGCCTCCGGCGGCATGTAGTTCTCGTCGTGCTTCGCGAGCACCTGGCTCGCGTGGAAGACGCCGTCCGGGCCGAGGCGCCCCTCGGCGACCACGCCCTTGCCCTCGCGGAAGAGGTCCGGAAGGATCCCGGAGTAGACCACGGGAATGGTCTTCGCGGTGTCCGTCACGCGGAAGCGGACGGTGAGGGCGTCCCTCTCGTGCACCACGCTGCCCGCCTCGACGAGGCCCCCGATGCGGAAGGCGCGGCCCTCGGGCGCCTCGTGGGAGGCGACCTGGCTCGGCGTGAAGAAGAACACGAGGTTCGATCGGAACGCGTTGAGCACCAGGGTGGCGGCCACGCCGAGCGCGGCGAGCCCCCCCACGATCCACAACGCGCGTCTAGTCCTGGGCTTCAAGGTCTCTTTCCTCCTCCACGCGCCGCAGCGAGCGCGCGCGCCGCAGGCGCAGCGCGACGATCTCCACCGCCAGCGCGAGCGCGGTCATTCCGTAGGACATCCAGATGTAGAACTCGTGCGGCCTCATGTGGCGAGGGCCCTCACCCAGTGGGTCCGCCGCTCCCGGTCGAGGATGACGGCGCGCACGCGCGTGAGCGAGGCCCCGATCGAGTACATCCAGAACGAGAGCGCCATCAGCAGCATGCCCCAGAGCATCTGGATCTGCATGGTCGAGCCCGTGAGCTTCACGCTCGCGCCCTGGTGCAGCGTGTTCCACCACACGACGGAGAAGTAGATGATCGGCAGGTTCACCAGCCCGATCAGCGCGAGGAGCGCCGCCGCGCGGTCGCCGCGGCGCGGGTCCTCGAAGGCGTTGGCGAGCGCGATGAACCCGAAGTAGAGGAAGAGGAGCACGAGCTCCGAAGTGATGCGCGCGTCCCACACCCAGTAGGTCCCCCACGTCGGCCGCCCCCAGAACGACCCCGTCCAGAGCGCGACGAAGGTGAACATCGCGCCGGTGGGCGCGAGCGCGCGGGCCATCATGGCGGCGAGCCGCGTGTTGAACGTGAGCGAGACGCCGCCGTAGCACGCCATCACGAAGTAGATGAACATCGACATCCACGAGGCCGGCACGTGGATGAAGATGATGCGGTAGACCTCGCCCTGCTGCGCGTCGGTCGGCGCGAGCACCAGCCCCACGTACAGGCCGGCCGCTCCGAAGAGCGCGGCGAGCACGAAGAACCAGGGCGCCATCCATCCGGCGAGCCGGTAGAAGGTCGAGGGCGAGGCGAAGTAGAACCAAGGGATCTTCATCGTCTCAGTCGAGCGCGATGCGCACCGCGGCGCAGACGGCGGGCGGCAGCGCCATCGCCGCGACGATGAGGCCGGCGCCGAGGATGGAGAGGTGCGGGGCGGCCGAAAGGCCGGAGGCCTGCGCCTCGGCCGCTCCCGCCCCGAAGACGAGCACCGGGATGAAGAGCGGGAGGGCGAGCAGCGCGAGCAGCATCCCGCCGCCGCGCGCGCCGAGCGTGAGCGCCGTGCACGCCGCGCCGAGCAGCGACAGCACGGGCGTGCCCAGGGCGAGGGCGGCGGCGAGCGCGAGCAGCGTGTCGCCGGCGAGGTCGTACTGCAGGCCGAGCAGCGGCGAGAGCAGCGTGAGGGGCAGCCCGCTCGCGGACCAGTGCGCGGCGATCTTGCCCGCGACCCACCCCGGCATCGGCTGCGGCGACAGCGACATCTGCTCGAGGGACCCGTCCGCGTAGTCCGAGGCGAACATCGCGGGCAGCGAGAGGAACGCGGAGAGCAGGGCGCACACCCAGATCACTCCGGGGCCGATGCGCTGCAGAAGCTGGGGCTCGGCGCCCACGCCGAGGGGGAAGAGGGAGGCGACCAGCACGAAGAACGCCACCACCAGCATGGTCTCGCCGGGATGGCGGATCGCGAGCCTCATGTCGCGGGCGAACGCCCAGGAGAAGGCGGCGGAGAACGAGCCGCCCGAGTCGGGGGCCGGAAGGCGCGCGGCGATCACGTTCACGCCCCGATCCTCAGCTCGCGCGCCGGCGCGGGCGCGAGGTCGTCGTGCGTCGCGAGGATCGCGAGGCCCCCGGTAGCGAGGTGGCGCTCGAGCAGGCGGGTGAACAGCCCCTCACCTTCGTCGTCGAGCGCGGTGAGCGGCTCGTCGAGCGCCCAGAGCGCGGCGGGGTCGAGGATGAGGCGGGCGAGGCCGATGCGCCGGCGCTGTCCCGCGGACAGGCGCCGGGCGGGCAGGTGCCGGCGCCGCTCGAGGCCCACGTCGGCGAGCGCGGCGCGCACGGCCCCGTCGGGCACCGCGACCGCGCGCAGCGCGAGCGCGCTCCGCACGTTCTCCTCGGCGCTCAGGTCGTCCTTGATGCCGGGCTGGTGGCCCGCGTAGAGGAGGCTCGCGTGGAACCGGGCGTCCCCGCGCGCTGCGGCACCGTCCCAGAGGACCTCGCCGCGGTCGGCGCGCGTGAGCCCGGCCACGCAACGCAGGAGCGTCGTCTTGCCGCTGCCGTTGGGGCCGCGCACCGCGAGCCATTCGCCGCTCGCCACCTCGAAGGAGACGTCGCGGAAGAGGGTGGAGGGACCGCGGCTCGCCGCGAGCCCCGCGACCGTCAGGCGCGCGGTCATTGGAGCACCCGGTCGAGGACGATCTTCACGCCGCGGGCGCCGGGCTTCACGAGGAGGCTGTTGCCGACGAGGTCGCCGGGCTGGGGCAGCGCGTTGCCGGAGCGCGAGATGCGCGCCTCGATGCGCACCTCCTGCGCACTCGACAGCTTCATGTTGGGGGCCATCGCCTGGGAATCGTCGAGCCTGAAGCTCATCGGCAGGCGGGCGGCGGTGGCGCGCATCACCGCGAGCGGCATGGGCGGGCCGTTCTCGGCGCGTGCGAAGACGAAGAGCGTCGCGCCGCCGTCGACCTTGGACGCTATCCGCGGAGCGACGCTCACCACGCCCGTCACGGCGCCGGCGTCGGAGGCCGCGGCGCCTTCCGGAGACGCGGGGGAGGCGCTCGCGACGGCCGCAGGGGGCGCGGCGCCGACGACCGAGTCGATCACGACCTTCACGCCGCGGGCGCCGGGCTTCACGACGGCGCTCGTTCCCGTGAGGTCGCCCGCTTGCGGCATGGCGTTGCCCGAGCGCGAAATGCGCGCCTCGATGCGCACCGCGCGCGCGCCCGAGAGCTTCATGTCCGGCGCCATCGCCTGGGAGTCGTCGAGCGTGAACTCGAGGGGCAGGCGTGCGGCGTTGGCGCGCATCACCGCGAGCGGCACGCGCGGGCCGTTCTCCGCGCGGGCGAACACGAAGACCGTGGCCGAGGGATCGACCTTTGCGGCGATGCCCGGCGCCACGCTCACGGATCCGCTCACCGAAAGGCCCGGCGCCGGGGCCTTCGCCACTTTCACGGGCGCGGGGGCTTCGGGCAGGGGCTGCCCGGCGGCCTTCGCCCGCTCGCGGACCTCGGTCATCGCCGCCTCGACCTGGGTGCGGTCCTCGGAGCCTTCGGGGAGGTCGGCCGCGAGCGTCTGCCAGTATCCGAGGGAGGCCTTGTAGTCGCCCGCGTCGAGCGCGGCCGTGCCCGCGAGCGCGAGCGCCTTCGGGGCGTGGGGATCGATCTCGAGCGCCCGCTTCACGAGCTCGAACGGCCGTCCCGCCAGCGAGCGGCCCTGCGCCATGCCGAGGACGTCGGCGTAGTCGGCGAGGACGTCGGGATCGTTCGGCACGAGGGTCGCGAGGTGCTCGTAGGCCTGCGCCGCCTCGGGGAAGCGACCGAGGGTGGCGAGCGAGCGCCCCAGCAGCGCCCAGCCCTGGACGTCGTCGGGCCGCTCGCGCACCTTCTTCGCGAGACGGTCGACCATCTCCGCGATCTGGCGCGCGTCCATGGGAGAGCCTTCGTGGCCGACGAGGCTCGAGTCGGCCGCATCGGGCGAGCCGACCTTGAGGTAGAGGCCGAAGGCGAGGGCGGGCAGGACCACGGCGACGGCGGCCGCGGCGGCCCATGGCCGCCGGCCGGCGGGAGCGGGAGCCGCTTCCGGCTGGAGATCGTCGCGGGCCCGCTCGACGAGCTCGGCAAGGGCCTCCTCGCGCGCATCGGCGGGCAAGGTGCCCGTCTCGACGTCGGCATCGATCTCGCGGCGCTGTCCGCGCAGCACCTCGAGGTTCGCTTCGGCTTCCGAGGGACGATGGGCCGCACGCGGCCGCAGGAGGGGCACGAGGACGAACGCGAGCGCCGCGACGACCATGAGCGCGGCAAGGGACCAGAAGATGAAAGCCATCGAGGCGGCCGGGTGATCCTGAAGGGCGGAAGATCCTGAATTGCGACTGGAAATTATACCGAATGGGAGGGGCCCCCCCCGGTTGCGGAAACGCAAAAAGTCGGCTGCCCACCGGTCCGTCGCCCCGGGGCTCGGCTGGACGGGGGCCCGGCCGGGTCGATCCTGCGCAAGCCCGAGGGGCGGCGGGCTATCATGGGCGCCCGGGCGACAAGCGCCCCCGAGCACTCCAGCCGGATTCCGATGCAGCCCTCGACCGCCGCCGCCGTCGTACTGGTCCCGCTCGTCGCATGGCGGCTGTATTCGCGGGTGCGCCGCATGGTCGGGCGCCAACGGCTGAGCCCGAGGCGCCACTGGGTCACGGTGGCGCTGTTTCCCTCGCTCGCCGTCCTCGTGGGGATCGGCGCCGCTTCCAATCCGTCCGCGGTCGAGGCGCTCGCGGCGGGCACGGCGGCCGGCGCCGCGCTCGCGATCGTCGGCCTGCGGCTCACGCGCTTCGAGCGCACGGCCGAGGGCTGGTTCTACACCCCGAACGCCCACATCGGGATCGTGGTCTCCGTGGCCTTCGCGGCGCGCATCGCGTGGCGCTTCGTGGAGCTGGGCGGCCTGCGCGGCGGCTTCGCCGCGGGCCCTCCCCCGGACCTCGCGCGCAGCCCCCTCACGCTGTGCCTGTTCGGCGCGCTCGCCGCCTACTACGCGGTCTACGCCGGGGGACTGCTGCGGTGGCGGATGTCCGGACGGGAGAGCGCGGGGCCGGGACCGGGCGGATCGTCCTGAGCGCTAGCGCTTCGCCTCGCCGATCAGCCGGTCGAGGTGCGGGTCGGCCCGGTGGTTGGCGGCGTTCCAGCGCATGATGAGGTACATCGAGCCGGAGACGAACAGCCCGAAGAGCACGACCACCGACTGGATGCGCAGGTCGGAGCGGATCATGAGCGCATAGAGCGCGAGCATCACGAGGATGCTCACGTTCTCGTTGAAGTTCTGGACCGCGATCGAGTGGCCCGCGGACATGAGGACGTTGCCCCGGTGCTGCAGGAGCGCGTTCATCGGGACCACGAAGAAGCCCGCCATCGCGCCGATCAGCACGAGCACCAGGTACACCACGGGCATCGCCTTGAGCGACACCATGCTGATCACCGCGATGCCCATCGCGACCCCCACGGGCAGCACGTTCACCGCCTTCTTGAGCGGCACGAGCCGCGCGGCGAGCACGGCCCCGATGGCGACCCCCAGCGCCGAGACGCCCGACAGCATCGCGCTCTGGTCCAGGTGCAGCTTGAGGTGGCCCTCCGCCCACTTGATCACGATGAACTGCAGGCACGCGCCGGCTCCCCAGAAGAGCGTCGTCACGGCGAGCGAGATCTGGCCGAGCTTGTCGCGCCAGAGGATCGTGAAGCAGCGCGAGAAGTCGACCAGCAAGCGCACCGGATTGCGCTCCTGGTGCGGGTAGCGCGCGCCGGTGTCGGGGATCGCGAGGTTGAGGACGGCGGCCACCACGTAGACGCCGACGATGACGACGATGGCCGCCTCGGGCGGGGTGTCGATGGTGGTCTCGACGAACGGGACGTCCACCGAGAGCAGCAGGTGCGACACGCGTGGGCCGATGAGCATGCCCCCCAGCACGTTGCCGAGGACGATGGAGGCGACGGTGAGACCCTCGATCCAGCCGTTGGCCATCACGAGCTTCTCGGGCGGCAGCAGCTCCGTGAGGATGCCGTACTTGGCCGGCGAGTAGGCGGCCGCGCCCAGGCCCACCACCGCGTAGGCGACGAGCACCAGCCAGTAGGCCGGCACGTGCCCGACGCGCAGCAGGTCGTTGAACAGGATGAGCAGGCAGCCCACGATCTTGATCGCGTTCGTCGCCAGCATCACGCGGCCCTTCGGCATCGAGTCCGCGAACGCGCCCACGAGGAACGCGAGCACGACGTAGGAGATCGTGAAAAAGAACTTGAGCAGCGGCGTGAGCCAGGCGGGCCCCTCGAGCTGCGCGAGCATGGCGATCGCCGCGATCAGCAGCGCGTTGTCCGCGAGCGATGAGAAGAACTGCGCCGCCATGATGACGTAGAAGCCGCTCTTCATGGCGGATCGGTGCACGGTCCTTCGCTCAGGCTCCGGAGGCGTGGAGGGTCCACCACTCGCGGAACGCCGAGGCGGGCAGCGCGGCGCTCACCGCGTAGCCCTGGGCGAGGTCGCATCCCAGCGCGGCGAGCGCCTCGCGCAGCTCGGCGCGCTCCACGCCCTCGGCGGCGACCTGCAGGCCGAAGTGGTGCCCCATGTCGATCACCGTGCGCACGACGGCGCGGTCGCCCGCGTCGGCGAGCATTCCGGCCACGAACGGACGGTCGATCTTCAGCTCGTCGACGGGGAAGCGGCGCATCTGGGCGAGCGAGGAGAAGCCGCTGCCGAAGTCGTCGATCGCGAGGCGCACCCCCACCGCCTTCAGCCGCGTGAGGATGGCCACCGAGCGCTCCGCGTCGGCGATCATGGCGCTCTCGGCGATCTCGAGCGTGAGGTTCGCCGGCGCCACACCCCAGGTCTTGAGGCTCTGGTCCACCACCGCCGGCAGCTCGCGGTCGGTGAGCGTGCTGTTCGACAGGTTGATCGCGAGGCGCAGCGTCCGCCCCGCGGCCTTCCACTCGGCCGCCTGGCGCAGCGCCGCGTTGAGCACCCAGAAGGTGAGCGACCCGATGAGCCCGGTGCGCTCGGCGATGCCGACCACCGCGAGCGGCGCGAGCTCCCCCGCCTTCGGGTGCCGCCAGCGAAGCAGCGCCTCGGCGCCCACGGGGCGCGCGCCGGCGAGCTCCACCTGGGGCAGGTAGTGCAGCTCGAGCTCGTTGGCGCGGATGGCGCGCTCGAGGTCCAGGTCGAGGCCGCGGTACACCTCGGTCTCCACCGTCTCGTCGCCCTGGAAGACGTGGTAGCCCTCCTCGCGGGTGGCTGCGATCTGGCGCGAGATGTCGGCGCCCATGAGCAGCTCCGCGGGATCGTAGCCGTGCTCGGGCAGCGTCGCGATGCCGACGCACGGGCGCAGCACGGCGCTGCCGCCTTCGTGGGCGAGCGGGCGGTCGAGCGCGCGCAGCAGCTTCACCGCCGCGAGAACCGCCTGGCTCGGGTGGGCGAGGCGCGGCAGCACGATGCACGCCTGCTCGTCGCTGATGGCGGCCACGCGGTCCTCGGGGCGCAGCGCCTTGCGCAGGCGCTCGAGCACGAGCCCCATGGTCACGGTCGGGCTCGGCCCCTTGAGCAGGGCGTGCAGGCGGTCGACGCGCCTCAGGTCGAGGATGAGCACCGCCAGGCGCCCGTCGGTCGCGCGCGCGACCGCCGTCTCCCGGTCGAGGAGCTTGAGCAGCTCCTCGCGCGTCGCCGGTGCGCTTTCGGCGCCGTGGGCGGGTGTCGCGCCGCTGGGGATGGTCTCGCTCAAGGCATCAGCTCAGGTAGTAGTCGCGGAGGTCGAGGCCGTAGGCGCCGGCCGGGAGCCCCCGCTTGATGAAGACGTCCTCGTCCCCGCCCACCTTCGGGTCGTAGAGCAGGTCCACCATCGCGGGGTGCGCGACCGGGGTCTTGTCGGGGCCGGTGACCACGAGCACGCGCGGCTTGAGGCGCCGCACCTTGTTGTGCGCGACCACGACCGCCACCTCGCCCGTGGACAGCTCGATGAGCGAGCCCACGGGGAAGACGCCGACCGAGGAGACGAACTGCTGGACGAGCGGCTCGTGGAAGAAGTCGCCGCCCCAGCTCGTGATGTTGCGCAGGGCCTCGTACGAGGAGACCGCCGCCGCGTAGGGCCGGTGGTTCGTGAGCGCGGCGAAGCAGTCCACGATCCCGGCCATGCGGCCGAAGACGCCGATCTCGTCGCCCACCAGGCCCTTCGGGTAGCCGCTGCCGTTCATCCGCTCGTGGTGCTGGGCGATGCCCTCGAGCACGTCGGGGTGGAAGTTCGGCGTCTGCTCGAGGATGTCGAGGCCGTGCTGCACGTGCGCCTTCACCTCCTCGAACTCCTCGGGCGTGAGGCGACCCTGCTTCTCGAGCAGCTCCTTCGGCAGGCGGATCTTCCCCACGTCGAGCAGCAGCCCCACCTGGGCCAGCATCTCGAGGTGCGGCTTGGGGAACCCGAGCTGGCGGCCGAACGCCGTGAGGTACACCGACACCTGGAGGCCGTGGCCGTACGTCGTGATGTCCTGCTCGCGCAGCCGCGCGACCCACATGAGCGCATCGGGATTGCGCACGATGCTCTCCACCATGTCCTCGACGATCTCCTCCACGCGCTCGACCTCGAAGCTCTGGCCGAGGCGGATGTCGGAGATGAGCTTGTCGAGCAGGTCCGTCGATCGGGCCACGACCTCGCGCGCGCGGGGAACCTCCTGCTCGACGGTCACCGCATCCAGGTACGTGGTGATGACGATGCCGGGGGGAGCGAGGGCGGCGCGTGCCTCGAACTCCTGCGGCGTCTCCGCCGGGGGCGCGGGAGGCGGCGGCGCGCGGGAAGCGGCCCGCGGCTCGCGGTTTCCGGAGCCGCGGAAGAGGCCCAGCAGCCGGCCCAGGAACCCGGGCTCGTCGTCGGCGACGGGGCGCTTCGCGAAGGCGGCACCCGGGTCGAGGCGCACGGTCGTGCGCGGGGCCGCGGCTTCGCTCGCCGGCGGGTTGACCGGGTACACGGCATCCGGGCGCGCGACGGCGCTCTCGGCGGGCGCTTCGGGCGGTGCGACCGGCGGGCTCGCGGGGGCGCGTGCCTCGGAGGGAGCGGCGACGACGCGGCTCACGACGGTCGCGCCGGCGGGAGCGGCGGCGCCCGCGGGGATGGATTCCGGCGGCGCGTACTCGTCGCCCGTCGAGCGCGCCCGGTCCACCATGACGTACTCGCAGTGGGAGCGCAGCTCGGCGATCTGCTCCTCGTCCTCGATCAGGAAGCCCTGGAGGAGGAACGGCGTGTCGACCCACGGGCGATCGAGATCGGCGACGAACATGCCGATGCGGAGGTCGCGGGAGAGGACTTTCGTCGCCATGGCACCGCATTCTAAGCGATAGGCGCGCGCTTTCGCCGCCTCGTGCCGCGGCCCGGCGCCCCGCCCGGGCCCTATAATCCGCCCCACCCACGAGAAACCGGCGCGCCCCGCCGCCGCGGCGCCGCCACGAGGAACTTGTCGCACATCCTGCAGGACATCCGCGTGCTCGACCTGAGCCGCGTGCTCGCCGGGCCCTGGGCGACCCAGAACCTCGCCGACCTCGGGGCCGAGGTGATCAAGATCGAGCGTCCCGGGCTGGGGGACGACACGCGTCGCTGGGGGCCGCCCTTCCTGCGCGACGTTCAGGGGCGCGAGACGGGGGACGCGGCCTATTACCTCGCGTGCAACCGCGGCAAGAAGTCCGTGACGCTCGACATCGCCACGCCGCGCGGGCGCGACCTCGCGCGCTCGCTCGCGCTCGCAAGCGACGTGCTCGTGGAGAACTTCAAGGTGGGCGACCTCGCCCGCCACGGCCTGGACTACGAGACCCTCGAGCGCGACCATCCGCGGCTCGTCTATTGCTCGATCACCGGCTTCGGGCAGGACGGGCCCTACCGCGAGCGGCCGGGCTACGATTTCATGATCCAGGGCCTGGGCGGGCTGATGAGCGTCACCGGGGAGCGCGACGACCGGCCCGGGGGCGGGCCGCAGAAGGTGGGCGTGGCCGTGGCGGACCTCTTCACGGGAATGTACGCCACGAGCGCCATCCTCGCCGCCCTCATCGAGCGCGGCCGGACGGGACGGGGGCAGCGCATCGACCTCGCGCTCCTCGACGTGCAGGTCGCGATGCTCGCCAACCTGAGCTCGAGCTACTTCGTGTCGGGGGAGGTGCCGCGCCGCATGGGCAACGCCCACCAGAACATCGTCCCGTACCACGTGTTCCGCGCGGCCGACGGGTTCCTGGTCGTCGCGGTCGGCAACGACGGCCAGTTCGCGAGCTTCTGCGCGGTGATCGGCGAGCCCGGCTGGAGCTCCGATCCGCGCTTTGCGACCAACGCGCAGCGCGTGCGCCATCGCGACCTTCTCGTGGGGCTCATCGAGGAGCGCCTGCGGGCGCGGCCCGCGCGCGAGTGGCTCGCGCGCCTCGAATCGGCCGCAGTCCCGTGCGGGCCGATCAACGACCTCGCCCAGGTGTTCGCCGACCCCCAGGTGCGGCATCGCGGCTTGGAGATCCGCGCGCCGCATCCGGCGGCGGGCGAGGTGCGCATGGTCGCGAGCCCCATGAGGTTCGCGCGCGATCCCGTCACCCACGACCATGCGCCCCCGCTGCGCGGCGAGCACACCGAGGGCGTGCTCGGGAGCATCCTGGGCCTCGACCCCGGCGAGATCGCGCGCCTGCGCGCCGAGGGGGTCATCGAGTAGACTGGGCCATCGCATCGACGAGGCCGGCTCGAGCGACGAGCGGCCGGGAGGCGTCCCCTGAAGCCCACGGACATCGGCAATCCGGATTATTTCCACAAGGTCGTGGACTGCCAGTGGGCGTGCCCCGCCCACACGCCTGTGCCCGAGTACATCCGCCTCATCGCGCAGGGGCGTTACGCCGACGCCTACATGGTGAACTGGGAGTCGAACGTCTTTCCCGGGATCCTCGGGCGCACCTGCGACCGCCCCTGCGAGCCGGCGTGCCGCCGGGGGCGCGTCGAGGAGGGGGCACCCGAGGGCGAGGGCGCGTCCCCGAAGCCCGAGCCGGTGGCGATCTGCCGCCTGAAGCGCGTCGCCTCGGACTACAAGGAGGACATCCGCGGGCGGCTGCCCAGGCCCGCCGCGCGGCCCAACGGCCCCCGCGTCGCGTGCGTGGGCGCGGGGCCCGCCTCGCTCACCGTGGCGCGCGACCTAGCGCCGCTGGGCTACCGCGTCACCGTCTTCGAGTCCGACCGCCTCGCCGGGGGCATGATCCGCACCCAGATCCCGCGCTTCCGCCTGCCCGAGGGCGTGATCGACGAGGAGGTGGGCTACGTGCTCGGCCTCGGCGTCGACTTCCGGCCCGGCCACCGCATCGATTCCCTGAAGGCTCTGCTCGCCGAAGGCTACGACGCCGTGTTCGTGGGCTCGGGGGCGCCGCGCGGGCGCGACCTCGACATTCCCGGCCGGCGCGAGGCGGCGGCCAACATCCACATCGGGATCGACTGGCTCGCCTCGGTGTCCTTCGGCCACGTCGAGCGCATCGGCAGGCGCGTGATCGTGCTCGGGGGCGGCAACACGGCCATGGACTGCTGCCGCTCCTCGAGGCGCCTCGGGGGCGCGGACGTGAAGGTCATCGTGCGCTCCGGCTTCGAGGAGATGAAGGCGAGTCCCTGGGAGAAGGAGGACGCGATCCACGAGGGGATCCCCATCCTCAACTACCTCGTGCCCCGCGCCTTCCTGCACCGCGACGGCCGGCTGACGGGCGTCTCCTTCGACAAGGTGAAGGCCGTCTACGACGAACGCGGGCGGCGCTCGCTCGTGCCCACGGGCGAGCCGGAGGCGGTCTTCGAGTGCGACGACGTGCTCGTCGCGATCGGCCAGGAGAACGCCTTCCCCTGGATCGAGCGCGACATCGGCATCGACTTCGACGCCCGCGGCATGCCGACGGTCGACCCGGTCACGATGCGCTCGACGCGACCCGAGGTCTATTTCGGCGGCGACGCGGCGCTCGGCCCGAAGAACATCATCTGGGCCGTGGCGCACGGGCACGAGGCGGCGATCTCCATCGATCTCGCCTGTCAGGGGGCGGACACGCGCGATCGGCCCGCGCCCCGGGTGAGCGTCGTGTCGCAGAAGATGGGCATCCACGAGTGGAGCTACGACAACCAGGTGGCCCCGGACCCGCGCCACAGGGTGCCCCTGAAGGAGCTCACGATCGCGCTGAAGGACATCCGCCAGGAGGTGGAGCTGGGGTTCGACCCGCAGCTCGCCTGGAAGGAGGCGCAGCGCTGCCTCAACTGCGACGTGCAGACCGTGTTCGCGCCGAGGCTGTGCATCGAGTGCGACGCCTGCGTCGACGTCTGCCCGATGGACTGCATCACCTTCACCGCGAACGGCGAGGAGGCGGAGCTGCGCACGCGCCTCAACGCGCCCGCCGACAACCTCGAGCAGTCGCTCTACGTGGGCGGCCCCCTGCGCACCTCGCGCATCCTCGTGAAGGACGAGGACGTCTGCCTGCACTGCGGCCTGTGCGCCGAGCGCTGCCCGACGGGCGCCTGGGACATGCAGAAGTTCCTCCTCGAGACGGCCCGCGCGGGGTGGTCGTGCCGGCCGCGCAAGGCCGCGTAGGATCCCCTCCCCGCGCCGGGCGCGGGGTTACAGACGTAACCGCTCCGCAACGCGGAAATGTGACGCAGCGCACAGCCGGGCGCGCCCCGCCCGGACGGGGCACCCGCGGGCCCGCGTTCGCCAACGATTACAGGCGGTTACCGATGAAAGGCGCCCCGGGTTGACCGCGCGGTTCACAACCAACAAAGTGCGGCAAGTTCACTACAACGAGGGCGCGCCGCGCCGCCCAGCCACGGAAGGAGTTGAGATGGTCCTGCGAAATCTGACGATCGGCACGCGGCTTGCGCTCGGCTTCGGCGCCATTCTCGCGATATTGATGGTGGTCTCCGTGGGGGGCACCGTGCTGGGCACCAAGAGCCGCAAGGACCTCGCGGCCGTCGCCTCCGCGGCGGTCGCCAAGGAGCGCCTCGCCTCGGACATGCAGGAGCAGGTCCTGGAGCGCTCGGCCATCATGCGCAACGTCGGGCTCCTCACGGACTTCAAGGCGATGCAGGTCCAGGCCCAGCTCGCCAACGAGGAGAGCCGCAAGTACGCCGAGACGCGCCAGGCGATGCTCAGGCTCGACCTCGACGCCAAGGAGCGCGCCATGATGGACGAGCTCGCCAAGCTGGACGAGGCGGTGAAGGAGCCGTTCAGGAAGGCGATGGAGCTGCAGAGCGCCTTCCGCAACGAGGAAGCGGTGGGCCTGCTCATGAACCAGGTGGACCCCGCCGTGGCGAAGACGATGGACGTCCTCAACAACCTCGCGCAGATGCAGAAGAAGGCGAGCGAGGAGGCGACCAGCGCCGCCCTCGTCACCGGCGACCGCCTCGCCACCACCACCTACGTCGTCGAGGGCGTGACGCTGCTGCTCGCGGTGCTGATCGCCTGGGCCATCATGCGCAGCATCACCTCGCCGCTCGGCGAGGCCGTGTCGATCGCCAAGCGCGTGGCGGCGGGCGACCTTGCCTCGAAGATCGAGCCCGCGGGCCGCGACGAGGCCGCGGAGCTGCTCGCGGCGCTGCGCGACATGAACGACGGCCTGGGCCGCATGGTGCTGCAGATCCGCTCCGGGTCCGAGTCGATCGCGGTAGGCGCCAACCAGGTGGCCGCCGGCAACCAGCAGCTCTCCAGCCGCACCGAGGAGCACGCGAGCTCGCTCGAGGAGACCGCCTCGACGCTCGAGGAATTCACGACCACCGTGCGGCAGAACGCCGAGCACGCCAAGCAGGCGAGCTCGCTCGCGGGCACCGCCGCGTCGACCGCCGAGAAGGGCGGCCAGGTGGTGAGCAAGGTGGTGACCACGATGCAGGAGGTGACCCAGTCGTCGAAGCGCATCTCCGACATCATCGG
>DASPRQ010000093.1:0-3120 GCA_035624355.1 Usitatibacter sp.
GATCCACGCGCCGGCCGCCCGCCGAGACAGGGGCTCTACGACCCGCGCCACGAGCACGACGCGTGCGGCGTGGGCTTCGTCGCGCACATCAAGGGCCGGAAGTCCCACGACATCGTCGAGAAGGGGCTCACGATCCTCAACAACCTGCGCCACCGCGGGGCGACGGGGGCCGATCCCCTGCACGGCGACGGCGCGGGCGTGCTCGTGCAGATCCCGGACGCGTTCTTCCGCGAGGAGATGGCGAAGCGGGGCGTGAAGCTGCCCAAGGCCGGCGCCTACGGCGTCGGAATGGTCTTCCTGCCCCGCGACCCCGCGGCGCGCGCGGCGTGCGCGCGCGAGATCGAGCGCGCGATCGCGAACGAGGGGCAGCACCTGCTCGGCTGGCGCGAGGTTCCCGTGGACGACAGCTCCCTCGGCGAGACCGCGCGGCTCACGATGCCCGTCATCCGGCAGGTGTTCGTCGGCGCCGGACGCGGCAGCCTCGACCGCGACGCCTTCGAGCGCAAGCTCTACATCGTGCGCAAGGCCTCGGGCCACGCGATCCGCGCGCTCGGCCTCACGAACGCGGGCGAGTTCTACGTGCCGTCGTTCTCGCATCGCACGATCGTCTACAAGGGGATGCTGCTCGCCGAGCAGATCGGCCCCTTCTACCGGGACCTGCGCGACAGGCGCTTCGCCTCGGCGATCTGCCTCGCGCACCAGCGCTTCTCGACGAACACCTTCCCGTCCTGGGACCTCGCGCACCCGTTCCGCTTCATCGCGCACAACGGCGAGATCAACACGCTGCGGGGCAACCTCAACTGGATCAAGTCGCGGCAGGCGACCATCCACTCGAAGCTCCTCGGCGAGGACCTCGACAAGATCTGGCCGCTCATCTACCCGGGACAGTCGGACTCGGCCTCGTTCGACAACGCGCTGGAGCTGCTCGTGATGGGCGGCTACCCGATCGCCCACGCCATGATGCTCATGATCCCCGAGGCGTGGGCGGGCAATCCGCTGATGGACGCGAAGCGCCGCGCCTTCTACGAGTACCACGCCGCCCTCATGGAGCCGTGGGACGGGCCCGCGGCGGTCGCCTTCACCGACGGCAAGTTCATCGGGGCGACGCTGGACCGCAACGGCTTGAGGCCCGCGCGCTACTTCATCACCGACGACGACCTCATCGTGATGTCCTCCGAGATGGGCGTGCTCGACATCCCCGAGGAGAAGATCGTCCGCAAGTGGCGCCTGCAGCCGGGGAAGATGCTCCTCGTCGACATCGAGCACGGCCGCATCGTCTCCGACGACGAGCTCAAGCGCGACCTCGCCGCGCAGCGCCCGTACCAGGACTGGCTCGACCGCACGCAGCTGCGCCTCGAGGACATCGAGAGGCCGCACGAGGTGCCCACGCCCGACACCGACAAGCTCCTCGACCGCCAGCAGGCCTTCGGCTACACGCAGGAGGACCTCAAGATGCTCCTCGCCCCGATGGCGGTCGCCGGCGAGGAGGCGATCGGCTCCATGGGCGACGACGCGCCGGTGGCGGTGCTTTCCAACCGCCCGAAGCCCCTCTACGCGTACTTCCGCCAGCTCTTCGCGCAGGTGACGAACCCCCCGATCGACCCGATCCGCGAGCAGCTCGTGATGTCGCTCGTGTCCTTCATCGGGCCGCGCCCCAACCTGCTCTCCCCGGACCAGACCGAGCCGGCGATGCGCCTGGAGGTCTCGCAGCCCATCCTCACCTTCGAGGACATGGAGAAGCTGCGCCGCGCGCACACGTTCACCCAGGGGCACTTCAGGAGCGAGATCCTCTCGATGTGCTACCCCGCCGAGTGGGGCGCGGAGGGCATGGAGCCGGCGCTCGCGCAGCTGTGCGCGGACGCCGAGGACGTCGTGCGCAAGGGCACCAACATCGTCATCCTCACCGACCGCGAGGTCTCCGCGGAGAAGGTTCCCATCCCGGCGCTGCTCGCCACCGCCGCGGTGCACCACCACCTGGTGCGCGCGGGCCTGCGCACGCGCTCCGGGCTCGTGGTCGAGACGGGCAGCGCACGCGAGGTGCACCACTTCGCCTGCCTCGCCGGCTACGGGGCGGAGGCGATCCACCCGAACGTCGCCTTCGCCACGCTCATGGCCCTGCGCGACGAGCTGCCGCAGAAGATCGACGAGAAGGAGGTCGTGAAGCGCTACATCAAGGCGATCGGCAAGGGGCTGCTCAAGGTGATGTCCAAGATGGGCATCTCGACCTACCAGTCCTACTGCGGCGCCCAGATCTTCGAGGCCGTGGGGCTGCGCGAGGCCTTCGTCGACAGGTACTTCGAGGGCACGCCCACCGCCGTCGAGGGCATCGGCCTGCGCGAGGTCGCCGAGGAGGCGGTGAGGCTGCATCGCATCGCGTATTCCGACGCGCCGCTGTACCGGGACCAGCTCGACCCGGGCGGGGAGTACGCCTACCGCATCCGCGGCGAGGCCCACATGTGGACGCCCGATTCCATCGCGAAGCTGCAGCACGCGACGCGCTCGGGCAATTTCTCCACGTACCGGGAATACGCGAAGCTCATCAACGAGCAGAGCGAGAAGCTGCTCACGCTGCGCGGGCTCTTCCGCATCAGGGAATCCGCGAGCCCGGTCCCGCTCGAGGAAGTGGAGCCGGCGAAGGAGATCGTGAAGCGCTTCGCCACGGGCGCGATGTCGCTCGGCTCGATCTCGCACGAGGCGCACTCCACGCTCGCCATCGCGATGAACCGCATCGGCGGGAAGTCCAACACCGGCGAAGGCGGCGAGGACCCGATCCGCTACCAGCCGCTCCCCACGGGCGATTCGATGCGCTCGGCGATCAAGCAGGTCGCGGCCGGCCGCTTCGGGGTGACCACCGAGTACCTCGTGAACGCCGACGACCTGCAGATCAAGATGGCGCAGGGCGCGAAGCCCGGCGAAGGCGGCCAATTGCCCGGCCACAAGGTCAGCAAGGACATCGCCCGCGTGCGCCATTCGACGCCGGGGGTGGGGCTGATCTCGCCGCCGCCCCATCACGACATCTATTCGATCGAAGATCTGGCCCAGTTGATTTACGATCTGAAAAACGTGAACCCGCAGGCCGCCATCTCGGTGAATCTGGTGGCCGAGGTCGGGGTGGGGACG
>DASPRQ010000097.1:0-6436 GCA_035624355.1 Usitatibacter sp.
GTTCACGCTGGGCGTGAAGAACGTGCTCGACACCAACCCGCCGAAGACGAACCAGCAGAACACGTTCCAGGTGGGCTACGACCCGTCGTACTACGACGCGCGCGCGCGCTTCGTGTACGGGAGCGTCAAGTACGAGTGGAAGTAATTCCCGCAGCAGCAGCATCGCGAGAAAGGGGCCGCAAGGCCCCTTTTTCGTTGATATAGAATCGGCGCACGCCCCATGAAAGCCTACCTCGACCTGCTTCGCCACGTCCGCGAGCACGGAACGCGCAAGCACGACCGCACCGGCACGGGGACCCTCTCGGTCTTCGGCGCCCAGATGCGGTTCGACCTCGCGGAGCGCTTCCCGCTGCTCACGACGAAGAAGATCCACCTGAAGAGCGTGATCCACGAGCTGCTCTGGTTCCTCAAGGGCAGCACCAACGTCGCCTACCTGCGCGAGAACGGCGTGACGATCTGGGACGAGTGGGCCGACGCCCGGGGGGAGCTCGGCCCCGTCTACGGCTACCAGTGGCGCTCGTGGCCCGCCCCGGACGGCCGGCACATCGACCAGATCGCGCAGGTCCTCGCGCAGATCCGGGCGAACCCCGATTCGCGCCGCCTCGTCGTCTCCGCCTGGAACGTGGCCGACATCCCGCGCATGGCGCTCGCCCCCTGCCACGCCCTCTTCCAGTTCTACGTGGCGGATGGGAGGCTCTCCTGCCAGCTCTACCAGAGGAGCGCCGACATGTTCCTCGGCGTGCCGTTCAACATCGCCTCCTACGCCCTGCTCACGCGGATGGTGGCCCAGGTGACGGGTCTCGCTCCCGGCGAGTTCATCCTCACGCTGGGGGACGCGCACCTCTACCTCAACCACCTCGAGCAGGCCGACGAGCAGCTCTCGCGCACGGCGCGGACGCTTCCCGTGATGAGGCTCAACCCCGTGGTGAAGGATCTCTTCGCCTTCCGCTACGAGGACTTCACCCTCGAGGGCTACGACCCCTATCCGGCGATCCGCGCCCCGATCGCGGTCTAGCCATGCGGCGCTCGATCGTGGTCGCCGTCGCGCGCAACGGCGTCATCGGCCGCGACAACCGCCTGCCGTGGCACCTGCCCGACGACCTCGCCCATTTCAAACGGATCACGATGGGGCATCCCGTCGTCATGGGCCGCCGGACCTACGAATCCATCGGCAGGCCGCTGCCCGGGCGCCTCAACATCGTGGTGAGCCGCAATCCCGACTTCCGGGCCCCCGGATGCATAGTGGTCCCATCCCTGGAAGACGCCTGGAGGGCCGCAGGAGACGCGGACGATGCCTTCGTGATCGGGGGCACGTCCCTCTTCGAGGCGGCGCTGGCGAGCGCCGACGTGATCCACCTCACCGAGGTGGAGGCCGACGTGGAAGGCGACACTTACCTCCCGCCGTTCGACCGCGGCTCCTGGCGCGAGACGGAGGTTTCCAGGCACGCGGCCGACGCGCGCCACGCCTATCCCTTCCGGATCCTGCGCCTGGAACGTCGCAAGGCCTCCTGAGGCCCGGCGAGGCCCTATTTGACGTGGTCCCGCTGCAGGCGGACCGCGATCTTGCTCACCACGATTCCCTCGGGGTCGAAGGTCACGGAGAAGTCGGAGGTGTACCCCCAGGTGTCCACGTACCGGTAGGTCCAGGCGAGGTTGCCCGTGGGGAACCTCATCGTTTCGCCCGGCGGGCCGATGAGGCGCAGCACTTCGTCCTTCGTCTGGCCCTCGTGGATGGCCTGGAAGTGCGAGTCGTCGAGCACCTGGTCGATGCTCTCGAGCATCCCGTGCGAATCGACCCGTGCGATGAACGTCTGGGTGCCGAGGGGGCCCTTGGGATAGATGAGCAAGCGGCCCCCTGCCGGCTCCGCGAGCTCGAGCCCGGGGGGCCCCATCTGGCGGCGCACGTCATCCGCCGTCGAGGATCCGGGGCGCAGCCCGGCGCCGCTGTAGGCGGCGCAGCCGGCCAGCGCGATCGCGAGGGCGATAGGGGCGAGGAACGATGTGTGGATCCGGCTCATGGTGCCCTCCAGCAAGAGGCCGGGCGCGCGAAGTGCGCTCCCGATTGTCCACGCTAACAACGCCGGGCAGGCTCCCCTTCCCGCCCCGACGCTCCGGTCCGGGCGCGCCCACGGCGGAACCGGCGCCGCCGTCGGTGTCCAACGGCGATCATGCGAGTCTTCGTCGCGGGCGCCACCGGCGCGCTCGGAAGGGCCCTGGTGCCGCAGTTGCTCGAAGCCGGCCACGAGGTGGTGGGACTCGCCCGCGACGCCTCCAGGGGCGCGCTGCTCGAGCGCTGGGGCGCACGGGCGGCGGTCGCCAATCCCTTCGACCGCGAGGCCCTGATCGCGGCGGTGCGGCATGCGGGCGCCGAGGTCGTCCTCCACCAGCTCACGGCGCTCGCCGGCAACATCGAATTCCGGAACCTCGACGGGCATTTCGAGCGCACGAACCGCATGCGCACCGAGGTCACGCAATCGCTGCTCGCCGCGGCGCGCCTCGTCCGCGCGCGCCTGTTCGTCGCGCAGAGCTATTGCGGCTGGCCCTACGCGCGCGAGGGCGGCCCCGTGAAGACCGAGGAGGATCCCCTCGACCGCGACCCGCCGGCCGCCTTCGGCAGGACCCTCGCCGCGATCCGCTACCTCGAGGAAGCGGTCCAGTCGAGCCACGACCTGCCCGCCATCGCGCTGCGCTACGGCTCTTTCTACGGGCCCGGGACGAGCATCGCCCGCGAAGGCTCCGTGGTCGCGCTCCTTCGCGCGCAGAGGCTCCCCATCGTGGGCGACGGCGCCGGGATCTGGTCGTTCATCCAAGTCGAGGACGCGGCGCGCGCCACTCTCGCGGCGATAGCGCGCGGTACCCCGGGAATCTACAACGTGGTGGACGACGAGCCGGCGCCCGTCTCGGAATGGCTGCCCGCGCTCGCGGCGTCCGTGGGCGCCGAGCCGCCCTCCCATATGCCGGCGTGGCTCGGCTGGATCCTGATGGGCGAGGGAGGCGTCTCGATGATGACGCGCATCCGCGGCGGATCCAACGCGAAGGCGAAGCGCGAGCTCGGATGGCGGCCGGCCTACGCGAGCTGGCGGAAGGGCTTCGTCGAGGGGCTTTGACGCCGCGATGCGGGGCCGTTCGATCACCGAACGGCGTTGTTTGGTAGGGCGTGGCGGATTCGAACCGCCGACCAACGGATTAAAAGTCCGCTGCTCTACCAGCTGAGCTAACGCCCCGGAAAAAACGGAAATTATATCGTCCCGCGCGAAAGGGGGTCAACGAAACGGCCGCCTTCGCTCAGCCTTCGCGCATCATCCTCCAGTACTGCCATTTCATCGTGAGCGCGGCGCCCGTGACGATCGAGGCGAACGTGAGGATCGAGCCGAGGGCGAGCGTCGAGAACCCCGTGATGCCCTGGCCGATCGTGCATCCGAGCGCCGTCACGCCGCCGAACCCCATGAGGATTCCCCCCACGATGTGGTTCGCCGTGTCGCCGGGACCGGCGAATCCCTCCCAGCGGAACGTCCGCGAGGCGAGCGCGTAGGCGGCCGATCCCGCGAGGATGCCGAGCGCCGCCGCGACGCCGAACGTGACGACGAGCGACTGGTCCGTCCACAGCAGGAGGAGCTCGAGGAGGTAGGCGACGGGGGCCACGAACGAGAACGACTCCATCGCGTGGCTGTTGGTGGCGAAGAAGACCGTCTCCAGGGTATCCGGATTCTCGCCGTAGCCGATGTGCCCGCTCACGTACCAGCCGCCCACCACGACCAGGCCCACGACGACGCCGCCGAGGATGTGGTCGAAGCTCCGGCGGAACTCCCGGTCCTTGAAGACGAAGACGAGGAGCCCGATCGCGACCGCGGCGGCGACCGCGATCTCCGCGGTGCGCGCGC
Organism: Usitatibacter sp.; assembly: GCA_035624355.1. GTDB lineage: Bacteria > Pseudomonadota > Gammaproteobacteria > Burkholderiales > Usitatibacteraceae > Usitatibacter. The sequence continues at coordinate 3,882 of DASPRQ010000097.1, forward strand.
CCAGCCCCGTGGCCGCGGCGAGCAGCGTCGGGAGGTCCTGCCGCGCGATGCCGTGCGCGGAGAGGTTCGTGGACACCACGTCGATCCAGCGCGTGCGCCAGAGCGCGAAGAGCCCCTTGAGCGTCATGTACGCCGAGGCGCCGAGGAAGACGAGCACGACGACCGACTTGAGGTTCCCGGCCCCCGCGCGGATGAGCGTCTTGCTGCCGCAGCCCGAGCCCAGCGTCATGCCGACGCCGAAAAACAGCCCGCCCACGATGTAGGAGAGCCACGTGACGTTGGCGCGCGTGTAGAACGTCTTCCCGAGGTCGATGAGCCCCGCGAGCTGCAGCGCGTGGGTGCCGATGATCGCCACGGCGATGGCGAGGAGCCACATGCGCATGCGCGCCCAGCTGCCCATGTTGACCACGTCGGAGACGGCGCCCATGGTGCAGAAATTCGTGCGGTTGGCCACGGCGCCGAAGACGAATGCCAGGGCGAATGCGCTCCACGCGACGACCGCGTCCAGGTGTGACGTGCTGCCCACTTCTCCTCCTCCGGGTTATCCCGGCATTCTACCGTGCGCCGGCGCGCTTCCCCGGGCCGCGTCACGCGACCGCGCGATAGCGGGTGGGATCGGCAAGCCCCGCGGCCCGGAAGCCCTCGCGGCGCAAGCGGCAGGCGTCGCATCGCCCGCAGGCGCGCCCCTCGGCGTCGGCCTCGTAGCACGACACCGTGAGCGAGAAATCGACGCCCAACTCGTGCCCGCGCCGCACGATCTCGGCCTTCGACATGCGCACGATGGGCGCCTCGATCGCGAGCGGCGATCCCTCCACCGCGCGCTTCGTCGCGAGGTTCGCGAGGCGCTCGAAGGCCGCAAGGAACTCGGGGCGGCAGTCCGGGTAGCCCGAGTAATCCACGGCGTTCGCGCCCGTGAAGATCGCGTCGGACCCGGTCACCTCGGCATAGGCGAGCGCCAGGGCGAGGAAGACGGTGTTGCGCGCGGGAACGTACGTCACCGGGATGCCCCGGGTCGGGGCGTGGGGAACCGCGATCGAGGGATCGGTGAGCGCCGAGCCGCCGAAGGCCGCGAGGTCGACGTGGACGATCCGGTGCTCGGCCGCTCCCAGGGCGCGGGCGACGCGCGAGGCGGCCTCGAGCTCGGCGCGGTGGCGCTGCCCGTAGTCCACGGACAACGCATGGCAGCGCCAGCCGTCCGCGACGGCCATGGCGAGCACGGTGGCCGAATCGAGCCCTCCGGAGACGAGGACGACCGAGCGCTTCACCGCGCGAAGGTCAGTGCCGCATCGCGGCGAGCCGCGTGCGCGCCTTTCCCGCCGCGTCCGAGGACGGATAGCGCGCGATGATGTCCTCGAGGGTGTTGCGGGCGCTGCCGTTGTCGCCCTGCTCGGCCTGCATCGCCGCCACGGCGAGCAGCGCGTCGGGGGCCTTCGGCGACTGCGGGTGCTTCGCGAGCAGCTCCTGCTGCGCGTCGAGCGCGTGCCGGTAGTCCTTCATGTTCGCGTAGCTGATCCCGATCCAGTAGAGCGCGTTCGGCGCGAGCGCGCTGTCGGGATAGTCCTTGAGGAACGCGCGGAACGCGTCGACCGCCGAGGAGAAATCGTTGCGGCGGAAGAGGTTCGAAGCGGCGTCGTAGGCCTTCGATTCCCGCGCCTGCTCGTCGCGGCTCGCCACGCGCGGCGGCGGGGTGCCGGAGGCGGGGACCGCGGCGCCGGCCGGCGGCGGCGCGGATCCGGCATCGGGCGGAGCGGCGCCGAGCGGCCCGCTCGCGCCGCCCGCTGCGGCCGCGCCCTCGACGCGCTTCAGGCGCGAGTCGAGGTCCAGGTAGAAATCGCGCTGGCGCTTCTGCAGCTGCTGGTTCTCGTTCTCGAGCACCTCGATCTGGCCGCGCAGCTTCGCGATCTGCTGGTTCAGCTGGTCGATCTGCTCGACGAGCTGCACCACGCCGATGTTGCGGAGCTGCTGCTCGAGCTTGGCGATCCGCGCCTCGTTGTCCTTGCCCTGCTGCGAGAGCTCCTGGCGCAGCATGTCGATGCGGCGACGGGCCTCGTCGTCGTCGAAGAGGCCCGCGCGCGCCCCGGTGGCCGCGCCGAAGGCGAGGGCCGCGAGGGCCACCCGCCAGGCGAGCGCGCCACGCGCCCTAGTACTCGCCCGCGTACTTGATGTCGTCACGGCGGTTCTTCGCCCAGGAGGCCTCGTCATGCCCCGGCGCGACGGGCTTCTCCTCGCCGAAGCTGATGGTCTCGATGTGCGAGTCGGGCACGCCCAGCACGGTCATGATCTTCTTCACCGCCTCGGCGCGGCGCTGGCCCAGCGCGAGGTTGTACTCGCGGCTGCCGCGCTCGTCGCAGTTGCCCTCGATGCGGGCACGTGCGTCGGCATGCTCGGTCATGTAGCGCGCGTGCGCCTCGATGAGCGGCCGGTACTCGTCCTTCACGACGTTGGAGTCGAAGTCGAAGTAGACGCTGCGCTTCGAGAGGATGCTGTTGGGATCGGTGAGCGGGTTGCCGGTGACGGTCGAGCTCGCCGCCGGCGTGGTGGTCGATCCCGTTCCG
>DASPRQ010000098.1:0-35154 GCA_035624355.1 Usitatibacter sp.
AGATCGTCGCGATGAAACGCAGCAACGCGCCGTTTCGCATAGATAGGGCCGCGCGCGAGACGGCGCGAAGGCCATGGAGCTTCTTCGTCATGTTGTTCTCCGCGTGAGCTCGAGGTCTGCTGGACCGTACTCCTGCGGCGCGCATCGCGTATTGATCCGGCGCAGCGGGTCCAAGGAAAAAGCCCTGTCTCTCGACAGGGCCTTGATTTGTCTGGCGCGCCCGGCAGGATTTGAACCCACGACCCCCTGGTTCGTAGCCAGGTACTCTATCCAACTGAGCTACGGGCGCGAAGAACCGGAATTATAACGGCTTTTCGCTCGAATCGCGACCCGCCGGACGGGCGCGGCCGGGGCCGCCCGGCCCCTACCATCCCCCGAACCGCTCCCATGCGTCCGCCACGCGCCCCTCGCGCAGCACGTGATACTCGCCGTGTTGCGCAGCCGTGGCGCATGCGTGGTTCGGAAGAATGCGAAGCCGCGAGCCGATCGGGAAGCGCGCGAAATCGATCGCGCCGCCGCCGCGCCGCGCGACGATGCCGTGCTCCTGGTTCGCATCGACGACGACGAGGTCGTCCACGGGCGCGCCGGCGAGGTCGCACACGAGCCCGTAGCCCTGGTCCACCTTCTGCCGCGCCGTGCCGCGATCGCGCGAGAGCGCCATCCAGCCGGCGTCCGTGATGAGCCAGTTCCTCTCGCGCTGGTGCCCGATCACGGAACCCAGCACCGACACCGCGATTTCGTCCACCGCGCACACGCCCAATCCCGCCATCACGAGGTCGAAGAACATGTACACGCCCACGCGCACCTCGGTGACGCCGGCGAACGAAGCGGCGAAGCGCGCGGTCGGCGTCGAGCCCACGCTCACCACGGGACACGCGTGGCCGCGAGCGCGCAGCGCCTCGGCGCTTTCGACCACCGCGGCGCGCTCGCGCGCGGCCATCGCCGCGATCCCCTCCGTCGTCTCGCAGTTGTACGACTCGCCCGCATGGGTCATCACGCCGGCGAGGTCGTCGCCCAACGCCGCCGCCACCTCGAAGAGGCGCGCATCACCGGGACGGATGCCCGCGCGATGGCCGTCGCTGTCGATCTCGATCAGCGCCGGAATGCGCACGCCCTCCCGCGCGGCGGCGAGCTTCAACCCTCGAGCCGCCTCGGCGCTGTCCACGATCGTCGCCACGCGCGCGCCCCGTCGTGCAAGCGCTGCGAGGCGAGGCACTTTCTGCGGCACGACGCCCACCGCGTAGAGGATGTCGTCGAAGCCGTGGTCGAAGAACTGCTCGGCCTCGCGGATCGTCGAGACCGTGATCGGGCCGGTGGGCGCATCCAGCGCGCGGCGCGCCACTTCCACGCTCTTCGCGGTCTTCACGTGGGGACGCAGCGCGACGCCGTGATGAGCGAGCCGCTCGCGCATGGCGCGGCAGTTGCGCTCGAGCTTCGCGGCGTCGAGCAGCAGCGCGGGCGTGTCGAGGGAATCGAGTCCGATCGCCATGATCCGGAGACTATAGACGACTCGCGATGGATCTTCGAAATCCCTCGCGGAAGCGCGCCTCCCCGCCCTGGGCCGGGTGGCGCAGGTATCCCGCGCAACGGAACTCCGGCCACCGTGCGAGCGCTTCCTCTGCGACCTTCCCCACGGCGTAGATCTCGAGCTCGCGCGGGAAGCACCGCAGCAGGGCCGCGAGCGCCGGCCTCCCGTCGGCCACTTCGGAAAGCCGCGGCCTGCGGTTGCTCGTGGGACCGCTGGGGCCGGAAGCCTTTCCGCCGCGCGCGGGCGGAGCGCGGTACGGATGCCACGGAAACGCGTTCCAGAGCACGACGTCGAAGGCCGCGTGCGAGCGCTCGAGCTCGCCCCAGATCACGGCGGCGCTTCGCTCGCGCTGCGGCTTCGTCGCGGCGTCGCGACTCGTGAGCCCGAGCGGCCGGTGCGCGACGAGCGCGGGCATGCGCACGAGCTCCGTCTCCGAGCAGAACGCGATGCCCGTGAAGCGGCAGCCGCGGTGGCTCGGCGCCTCGCCGACGAGCACGAAGCGCGCGCTCCTCGCACGGGCCTCGAGGTAGGCGCGCAGGTTCCCGCGGCGGATCGCCGGCGTCCCGCGGCGCGGCGAGCGGTCGCGTTCGTCGAAATCGCGCCACGGATTGAACACACACGCGCGCTCCGACGGGCCGGCCGCGAGCAGCTCGAGGAAGGCGTCGACGGGCTTCATGGGCGCGTATGATGGCATGCGCGATGAAGGACCAGCGCTCCCCGACGCCCCCGGACGACGAGCTCGACGCGGCCCGCGCGCGCATCGCCGCGCTCGAAGGCGAGGCCACGCGCCACCGCGTCGCGACCGCCGGCGGGAAGTCGATGGCCTGGCGCCGCTTCGGCAAGGGGCCGCCGCTCGTGCTGATCCACGGCGGCCACGGGAGCTGGCTGCACTGGGTGCACAACATCGAGCCGCTCGCGCAGCGCCACACGCTGTGGGTGCCGGACCTGCCCGGCTACGGCGATTCGGACCTCGTGGAATCCGGCGATGTCGAGCCGATCGTGGAATCGGTGGTGCATTCCCTCGACGCGCTGGAGGGCCGCGGCTCCATCGTGGACCTCTGCGGCTTCTCGTTCGGGGGACTGGTCGCCTCGCGCGTGGCCTCCGACCGCGGCGGCGTGCGGCGCCTCGCGGTGATCGGCACCGCGGGCCACGGCCTCAAGTCGCGCTACAGGCTCGAGATGCGCAACTGGCGGCTCGCGAAGGAGCCCGAGGCGCTGTGGGCGGCGCTGCAGCATAACCTTGCCGCCCTCATGCTCCACGATCCGGCGGCGATCGACGCGCTCGCGCTCGAGGTGCACCGCGCCAGCTGCGCGTCCACGCGCTTCCGCAGCAAGACGATCGCGCGCGAGGCGCTGCTGCGGCCGATCCTCGACGGGATCGACATCCCCGTGCTGCTGATCTGGGGCGAGCACGACGTCACCACGCATCCGGAGACCGCCGCGCGCTCCATCGCCGAGGGCCACCCCGAGCGCGCGTGGCGCATCGTCCCGGACGCCGGCCACTGGGCGCAGTACGAGGCCGCCGGCGAGGTGAACGACCTCCTCATCGACTGGTTCGAAGATCGGGAACGGTCCCCGATCACCGGTCGATGAAGATGGGAGACGTCCTCCGGCGTTGCCGCCACGTCATGAATGCGATGCCGGCCGACATCGCGGCCGCGATGACGAGCGACGAATCGATCCGCCCCAGGGCGAGCCCGCCCTCGGAATGCGCCTTGGTGAGGGTGTCGCCGAGCGTGGCGCCGAGCGGGCGCGTGAGGACGTAGGCGGCCCAGAAGAGCGCCGCGGCGGGGATCGCCTCCGTCCAGAAGTACGCGCCGGCGATGAGGGCGAGCAGCGCGGAGAAGACGAGCGCGCCGCGCTCGAACCCCAAGCCGGCGCTGGTCGCCATGAAATCGCCGAGCGCCGTGCCGAGGGTGTTCGAGACGAGGATCGTCAGCCAGTAGAAGATCTCCTCGCGCCGCGTCTCGATGTTCTCGAAGCGGACCTTCCCGGCGGCCCGGTGCCACGCGAACAGCACGGCGAGCACTCCGCAGAAGAGCAGGATCGACGATTTCACATAGCCCAGCCCGAGCGTGCGGTCCAGGTAGTCGGACGTCGTCGTCCCCACCGTGGTGGTCGCGACCACGACGGCCCAGTAGGCGAACGGGTGGTAGCGCTTCGAGGCGACCTGCGCCGCGAGCGTCACCGCGAAGAACCCGAGGAAGACGAGAGTGGCGACGGCGTAGCCCAGCTTCAGCGTCATGGACAGGGCGTCGCCGCCCGTCTCGCCCACGGTGGTCGCGAGGATCTTGATCACCCAGAACATGAGGACCACCTGCGGCACCTTGCTCGCGGACACGGCCCGCACGAACTCGCCGCGACGGGAATGTTCTCCGGCCATGCGCCTTCTCCCGAGGATCGCTCCCCGAGACGCTACGGCCACAGGCTTAACCAGGGCTTAAGGCCCGAGCCGGATCAGCGCGCGAGGCGGTAGCAGGCGAGCTCGTCCTCGTCGAGCTGGGATACGAGCTGGGTTTCCCACGCGAGGTAGCGGCGGGCGGCGTCCTTGTTGCCCTCGTGGCGCTCGTGGACGAAGAAGAGGAAGTCGACACACTCCGCGTCGGGTGGCTCGTCCGGCGTCGCCTCGACCGGACGTCCTTCCGAGCGCCACGCGGCGAATCCACCCTCGAGCGCCGCGACCGACGCGAACCCCGCGAGTGCGAGGTCGCGTGCGGCGATCGCGGCAACCCCCGGATCGTCCGCCACGAGCACCACGGGCTTCGCGGGCGGCAGCGCGAGGCGATCGAGCCGCGGCCGGATCGACCACGAGCTTCCCGGAATGTGGGATGCGCGGTAGGCCATGCTCGAGCGCAGGTCCACGACCGAAGCTTCGCCAGCCGCGATCGCGCGCGCGAGCTCCGCCGCGGGCATCGCGGGCACTTCGGGCAGCGGCACGGGAACGATCGGCGGAACGCGCACGCCCGATGAGACGCCTCGCGCGACCACGCAGGCATCGTGCCCCATCTGCACGAGCCAGCTCGCGACCACCGGCGCGCGGATGCCCTCGCCGTCCACGAGCAGGATGCGCGCGCCGCGCACCGCGATCCACTGGTCCGTCGCCTGGAGGAGCTGACCGCCGGGCGTGCTCGCGGCGCCGGCGAGCGTGCCCGCCGCGAATTCATCGGGCGTGCGCACGTCGCACACGTAGGTCGTGCGCGTTGCGTCGTCGAGCAAGCGCTGCGCCTCCCCGTCCTCCACGAACCGCACGCCGTGGCGCGCGGCGAGCGTCTGGGCGCGCGAGCGCGGCACGGAAAGATCGCGCGACGGAGGAATCCCGGGATAGCGCCGCGCAGCGCCGTGGTCGAGCGGGAGATTGGCGAGGTTCCACCCCTGCGTGCCGTTCTCGAGCGCGAAGACCGGGTTCGGGATGCCGAGGCCGATGAGGGTCTGCGCGCCGACGATGCTGCGCGTTCGCCCCGCGCAGTTCACGACGATCCGCGTGCGCGGGTCGGGAGCGATCTCGGCGATGCGGTACGCGAGCTCGCCGTTGGGGCAGCACAGGGCGCCCGGTATGCTCATCTTGCGGAACTCCGCGAGCGGGCGGCCGTCGACGATCACGAAGTCCTCACCCGCTTCTCGCATCGCGGCGACTTCCGAGGGCGCGAGGCGCGGCGTGCCGTAGAAGTGCTCGACCAGCTCGCCGAAGGCCTTGCTCGGAACGTTGACTCCCGCATAGAGCTCGTGGCCCGCGGCGCCCCACGCCCGCGTGCCGCCTTCGAGCACGCTTAGGTTCGAATACCCGAGCTCTCCCAGGCGCGCGGCGGCGCGCTGCGCGACGCCGCACTCCCCGTCGTCGCACACCACGACGCGGGTCGCCTTCCGCGGCACGAGGCGCGCGATCTCCAGCTCCAGGCGGCTGAAGGGCAGCGGAACGGCGAGGAAGAGGTGCGATTCGCCGAACTGCCCGGCCTCGCGCACGTCGAGGAGCGCGATCTCGGCCCCGTCGCGGAGCCACCCTTTCAGCGTCCGCGCATCGACCGTCGCGATCACGCGCGCCCCCCGCGGCGGCCCCGTGATATAAAGAGCGCCCCCCACGCGCGCTCCGGAGATCCCATGGCGAGGAAGCTCATCAGCTCAGGCTCGACGTTCGAGGCGCAGATCGGATACTCGCGCGCGGTCGTGGACGGGGAATGGATCTTCGTGTCGGGCACCACCGGCTTCGACTACGCGAAGATGACCATCGCGGAGGGCGCCGCGGAGCAGGCGGACCAGGCCCTCAAGAACATCGACTCGGCGCTCGCCCAGGCCGGATCGAGCCTGAAGGACGTGGTCCGCGTCACCTACATCCTGCCGAATTCCGCCGACTTCGAGTCGTGCTGGCCGGTGCTGCGCACGCACTTCGGCGACGTGCGTCCCGCGGCGACCATGATCTCGGCGGGCCTGCTCGACCCGCGCATGAAGATCGAGATCGAGGTCACGGCGCGGCTTCGCGGCGCGTCGTCGCAACGTTCATACGCATGACCTCGCAGGTGCCCCGCTCGAGGTCGTAGGCGGTTCGCCGGTCGAGCGTCTCGAGGGCGCGCCCGTACATGTGGAGGTGCCGGATCACCTGGCCCGGCGGGATGAGCACCGAGTGAATGTCCTCGGGCATGAGCGCGATGCCGCGGCCCGGCTCCACCCTGATGGTGTCCGCCTGCTCGAGCCTCGCGGGCCCCGGGCAACCGCCGCCGTCGAGCCGGCGGTAGACGCGGTTCTCCTCGGCGCCCGCGACCGCCGCGATGCACGCCCAGGTCGTGTGGTTGTGGGGCACGATCCTCTTGCCCGGGCGCATCACATTGAGGTAGAGCGCGAACGTGCGGTCGGGCTCCTCGCTCACGAGATAGCGCCTCTGGAGGTCGCCTTCCGGGGGCGGGGGGAAGCTCTCGTCGCCCCAGAGCTCCTTCTGCGCCGCCAGCCTCTTCAGGACCTCGAGGATTCCGTCGAGCGCCCCGCGATTCACGCCGCGGTCGCGAATGATGCGCTTCACCTCTTCGACGGCTGTGGCGACTCGTTGCTGGCGTTCGTCGGCGTTCATCGGGCTGGCGGGTCCGGGCAGGTCGCGGAGGGTACCGCGACGAGCATCCTACATCGTTCGGGCGCTCAGCCAATGCCTGATCCGCGCGTACACTTCGGCGCGGCTGAGGAGGTCGAAATGCCCCATCCCGTATCCCACCCATCGGCGGGTCTCGGGTAGCCCGAGGTCGACGGACGGATCGCGGTGGCGGCCGAGGGCGCTGTCGAGCGGGACCAGTCCGTCGCCGCGGGCCTTCGCTCCGCGGGATGCCGGTCGCGCCTGGGTGCTCGCCGCTGCGGCGTAGCAACGGACCCCACGCGGCAACGGCAAGCGGCTTCGGGGGACGCGCCCGCCCGGCGTTGCCCTCCGTTGCCAGTCTTCGTCGCGAAGGTCCGCGTAGCGCAAGTCGTGGATTCCCGCGCTGCGGATGCGGGCGAGGCGCGCGAAAGGCTTGGTATACGGGCTGATCTCGACCACCAGATCGGCCCAGGCGCCCGCGCGTGCGAGCGGGACACCGAGATGGGGCGTGCCGAGGAAGACCAGGTCGTTCAGCCGCCCCGGCCACGCGTGACCGGCGAGCGTCGCATAGTGGCAGGCGCTGCGCGCCACGAGCCCCCCCATGCTGTGGCCCACGATCGCCAGCCGCTCGACCGGATGCGGCCATTCGCGCAGGAGCGTTTCCATCAGGTCCGCGAATTCGCGCCCGTTCGTGGAGATGTGCCGTCCGGTGTTGTAGTGGAGGTAGATCGGCGCATAGCCCAGGTCGCGAGAGAGAGATGCGCCGTGATCGTGGCCGGACCGATTCCATTCGAGGTCGTTCATGCACAGGCCGTGAGCCAGGACGAGGAGCTTCCGCTCCGGCTCGGGAAATGCGGCGGCCAACGCGTCCCTCGCGATCGCGAGCGGCACGCCGCCCGGGGCACGCAAGGCCATGGCGATGGCCAGCGGATTGGCCGACGCGGCGAGGTAGTCGCCGAGCACGCCGTTGAGCGCCGCGAGGACCGCCTCCCGTTCCTGCGAGGAGGGAGTGTCGGTGACCAGGGGCGCGAGCATGCCGAGCAGGGCGTCGACACCGCCGCCGACCAGCCGTGCAACGCCGCGAACGGACCCGTAGACCGTTCCCGTGATGCCGCTCGTCCGTCCTTCCGGGGATTCGCCGAAGATGGGAGATGTCGAGGCGATCGCGTGGTGCATGGCCTCGACGACGTCGGTCAATCCGACGGTCGCATCGCTCGCCAGTCGATGGAAGCCGCGCAGGTCCGATAGGCGGATGTGTCCGCCGCCGAGAGGCTTCGTCTCGATGCGCCTCGTCCGTGCCATGAACCGACTCTCCTTCGAACCCGGGAGACTCCATGCCGCGGGGAAACGCCGTCCAGGAGGCTTTCCTTCGCCGCGGGCTGTGCTAGAGTCTGCGCCAATCGGCGGCCTTCCGTGCGCCGGTCCCGCCCCCCTGATGACGATCCCCCGTCGATTCTGGGCCGCCTCGATCCTCGCACTGGCCGTCGCATTCGGCCAGTACGCGGGGGTCCTGCACGAGCTCGGTCACGCGATCGAGCACGTCCAGGACCCGGCCAAGCACCAGCTCCCGGGCAGCGACACCTGCGACCAGTGCTCCGCGTACGGGATGCTCTTCGGCGCCGCGCCCGCGTGGATCTCGGGCGTGCTGCTCGTCGCCGGGACCTTCCCGCTCTACGGGTTCGTCCTCCTCCCGGCCCCGTCGCGCACGGTCGTCACCGCGCGCAGCCGGGCGCCTCCCTCCGTTCTCTAGCGTCCGCTGAAACCCGCGGCAGCCGTCCCGCACGGCTCGCCGCGCCGTTCCATTTCGACACTGGAGAACAGCGATGTTCACGAGGAACACGTGCGTCGCGGCGCTCGCATGGTGCGCCGCCCATTGCGTCACGGCCTTCGGCCAGGCGGCCGCCACCCCCGCGCCCGCTCCCGCGCCGCAGCCGAGCACCACGGAAACCATCGAGGTGACGAGCCAGCGGCTCGACGCCGCCCGCAATTCCCTCTCGCCCGACACCGGCAGCAGCGTCTATCGCATCGACGCGAGTGACATCGCAGCGCTGCCCCTGGGCGCCTCGACCCCGCTCGACGAGGTCATCCTCCACGCTCCCGGCGTCGTGCAGGACTCCTTCGGCCAGCTGCACGTGCGCGGCGATCACGCCAACCTCCAGTACCGCATCAACGGGGTCGTGATTCCCGAGCCCATCGCGGGGTTCGGCCAGGCGTTCGACAGCCGTTTCGCCGACCGCATCAACGTCCTCACCGGCGCGCTGCCCGCGCAATACGGATACCGCACGGCGGGCATCATCGACATCCACACGCGCAGCGGCGCGACGGACCACGGCGGCCAGGTCGGCTATCTCGGCGGAAGCTACGCGCACCACGAGGCGACGGCCGACGTGCGCGACTCCCGCGACGGCTTCTCCTACTACCTCACCGGCTCGTACCTCGAGGACGACCTCGGGATCGAGAACCCGACGCCCGCGCGCGACGCGATCCACGACCACACGAAGCAGCAGAAGGGCTTCGCCTTCCTCTCCTATGTGATCGACCCGTCGAGCCGCGTGAGCGCGATCCTCGGCAGCTCGAACGGAAGGTTCGAGATCCCGAACGTGCCGGGCGTGGAGCCAGTCTACTCGCTCGCGGGGACGCCTCCCGTGCCCTCGGAGAACCTCGACGCGCGCCAGGACGAGAAGAACCAGTTCCAGGTCCTCTCGTACCAGAGGTCCTCGGGGGACAACCTCGACTACCAGCTCTCCTTCTTCCACCGCTACACGGACATCCACTACCAGCCCGATCCCGTGGGCGACCTGATCTACAACGGCGTGGCCGCGCAGATCCTGCGCAAGGACGAGACCGCGGGCTTCCAGGGCGACCTCGGCTGGCACCTCGGGGACGCGCACACGATCCGCGCCGGCGCCTACTACAGCCACGAGCGCTTCGGGGCGGACAACACCTCGACCGTGTTCTCCGCGGACGAGGAAGGCAACCAGACGAGCGACGTCCCGTTCCAGATCGTCGACAACAGCCGCATCGGAGGCTCCCTGCTCGGCCTCTATGTGCAGGACGAGTGGACGCCGACGAACCCGCTTACCGTGAACTACGGCATCCGCTACGACCACGTGGACACGGTCGTGAACGAGATGCAGTGGAGCCCCCGCGTGGGCCTCACCTACGACCTGTCGAAGGACACGCGGGTGCACGCGGGCTACGCGCGCTACTTCACCCCGCCGCCCACCGAGAAGATCGACACCACGAGCGTCGAGGCCTTCCTCGGGACCACCAATGCGCTGCCCTCGGACGCGAACACCTCGGTGCGGTCGGAGCGCTCGAACTACTACGACGCGGGCATCTCCCGCCAGGTGGGGTCCGACGTGGTGCTCGGGGCGGATGCCTACTACCGGGACGTGCGCCACCTCCAGGACGAGGGCCAGTTCGGCAACGCCCTCATCTTCTCGGCGTTCAACTACGACAGGGGTAAGGTCTACGGGCTCGAGCTCTCGGCGAGCTGGCGCCACGGATCTTTCTCGGCCTACGGCAACGTCGGCCTCTCGCGCGCGATGGGCAAGGGGATCGAATCGGGGCAGTTCAACTTCGACCCGGACGAGCTCGCCTACATCGCGAGCCACTGGGTGCACCTGGACCACGACCAGACGGTGGCCGCGTCCGCGGGGGTATCCTACCGGCTGGAAAGCGCGGTCCTCAGCGCCGACCTGCTCTACGGGAGCGGCCTGCGCCGGGGCTTCGCGAACACGGAGCACCTGCCGGGCTACACGCAGGTGAACCTCGGCCTCACCCATCCCGCCGACGCTCCCCTGGTCGGCCGGCTGGACCTGCGCGTCGCCGTGGTGAACCTGTTCGATCGCGTCTACGAGCTGCGCGACGGCTCGGGCATCGGCGTGGGGGCGCCGCAGTACGGCCCGCGCAGGGCGTTCTACGTGGGAGTGTCCAAGCCATTCTGACGACCGCCGTCGCGCTCTCGTGCGGGGCATTCCTCTCCACGCTCGGTGGAGGGCTCTTCGCGCTGCGATACCGGGGAGGGTTGCGCTACATCCTCGGATTCACGGCGGGCGTCCTCCTCGGCGTGGTGGGCTTCGACCTGCTTCCCGAGATCTTCGGCGTCGCGCAGGAGACGGGCGCCGACGCGCGCCATGCGATGGTCGCGCTCGTCGCCGGCTTCCTCGTCTTCCACGTCCTCGAGAAGTTCGTCCTCATCCACCACGGGCACGAGGAGGACTACGCCGAGCACCGCCATCCCCAGGTGGGCATGCTCTCGGCGCTCGCCCTGGTCGGCCACAGCTTCATGGACGGCCTGGGCATCGGGCTCGGGTTCCAGGTGTCGCCGTCGGTCGGCATCGCGGTGGCGATCGCCGTGATCGCGCACGACTTCTGCGACGGCCTCAATACCGTGAGCCTCATGCTGGTGAACCGCAACACGGGGCGCCGGTCGCTCGTCATGCTGCTGCTCGACGCCGTCGCGCCGGTGGCGGGCGCCGTGTCGGCCTCCTTCCTCGCGCTGCCGCGCTTCGCGCTCATGCTTTACCTGGGATTCTTCGCGGGCTTCCTGCTCTACATCGGCGCCTCGGACGTGCTCCCCGAGGCTCACTCGGGAGCGCGCTCGCGCCAGGCACTCGTTCTCATCGCCCTCACGCTCGCGGGGACCGCGTTCGCGTTCGTGACAGTGCGGCTCGCGGGGTGAGCGCGAGGCGAAACCTCCGCCTCGCTGTCGGAATCTTGCGTTTCGCTGTCGATCGCCAAACGCGAAGTCCGCGAGGCGCGCGCCCGGAACCTTCGCGCGGTTCCGCTGCCTCAGCCGCGAATGAAATCACAGCGGCCCGACGCCGGCGGCCCGACACCGCGGCATTGGAGCGTGGCGATGCTGGTCGTCGCCGCGCTCCTCACCGCCGGCTTGGGCCATCCCATCCAGGACGACAACGAGGGCCTGTACGCGCGCGTCGCGGCGGAGATGCTCGACGGCGGCTCGTGGATCGTGCCGCACCTCGACGGCGTTCCTTACCTCGAAAAGCCGCCGCTCCTGTACTGGCTCACCGCGCTCGCATTCCGCGTGCTCGGACATGGCGACGCAGTCGCGCGCCTGCCGGCCGTGCTCGGCGCGCTGCTCGTGCTGTCCGCGGTCGCGGTCTTCGCGTACCGCCGTCGGGAACCGCGCGCCGCGCTCTTCTCGCTCCTCATCGTCGCGAGCTTCCCGCTCTTCCTGGGACTCACCCGGCTCCTCATGTTCGACATGCTCCTCACCGGCTTCCTCGCTTGGGCGCTGGTCGCGCTGCACGAGTCGATCGAGGCCCGCGGGGGTGCCGCGTGGATGCGCGCGAGCTACGCATTCCTCGCCCTCGCGGTGCTCACGAAGGGACTGCTCGCGATCGTGGTCTTCGGGTTGGTGGCGCTGGTCGTGGTCGCGTTCGCCGGAGGCGAGCGGCCGCGCGTGCGCCGCGCGCTCCTCGATCCGTTCGGCCTCGCGATCTTCGCGCTCGTCGCCGTTCCGTGGCACTTGCTCGCGTGGCTGCGCGAGCCGAGCTTCGGCTGGTTCTACTTCGTGAACGAGCACGTCCTGCGATTCCTCGGGCTGCGCGAGCCGAAGGATTTCTACCAGGGGCCGTGGTGGTACTACCTGCCCCGCATCGCGGCGGCGAGCCTCCCCTGGGCCGTCCTTCTCGCGGTGCCGCGGATCACGCGCAGGCCCTTCGATGCCACGGAGCGGTTCCTGTGGGCGTGGGTCCTGGTGCCGCTCGTGTTCTTCTCGACCTCGATCGCCAAGGCGAACTACTACATGGTGATCGCGCTGCCGGCGCTCTCGCTGCTGCTGGGACGAAGGCTCGCCGACCTGCGCGCGAGCCGCTGGGGCGCGCTCGCGCCGCTCGCGTGGCTGTGCCTTGTCGCCGCGGGCGCCACGCTCGCCCCGCGGGTCCATGCGCCGTATCGCTGGCCCCCGGAGACGATCCCGATCGTGGCGAGCGGCCTCGCGCTCGCCGCGCTGTCGGCTGCGCTGTTCCTCGCGCGCCGCCCGGTCGGCGCCACGATCGCGTGCGCGGCGTTTTCGGTGCCGCTCGCCCTCTTCTTCTCCGGCGCGCTCGCGGCGAACGAGGACCAGGACTCCGCGCGGCGCATCGCCCGCCTCATCGAGCGCGAACGCTTCGGCGACGTTTTCGTGTATCGCGATTTCGAGAATCTCTCCTCGCTCGCCTTCTACCTCCGCCGTCCGATCGGAGTGATCGACAGCGCGAGCAACGACTTGCGTTTCGGCATCGCACTCGACCCCGATGCCCGCCGTTTCCCGAGCGAGGCGCAATTCCTGCGCGCGGACTACCGCGGCGAGGTCGCCGTCGTCGTCGCCCGGTCGCGCCTTCGCGAGCTCGAAGGGACGCCGCTCGCCCGCGGCCTGCATCCGCTCGCCCGCGTCGGACGCCTGGAGCTCTTTTCGTGGACGCCGCCGCAGAAACTGATCCATCTCGCCTCGGCCTCGCCGCAGGACGCGTGCGCGAGCTGCAAGCCGTCCGCAGGAGCGGGACATTCCTTGCACCGATCGCCTCCCGTCGCCCACGGGCACAAGAAGGCGCGGCACCGGAAATCCGCGGTCGGCCCGCATCGAGGCTCGCGGCCCGCAGCGAGCGGTGCACGTACCCCGGCGTAGGCCGTCAGCGCGCTCCGCCGCCGTTGTCGGCCTCGCCGATCCTCTTTCCCTTGTGGGGAAACAGGAGCCGCCGCAGGAACCCCTTGCTGTCCGACTCGGCGTCCCGCGCGGCGCGCTCGGCGGCGAGGCGATAGGGCATCGGGCCCGCCACGTCGAGCACCTCGAGACGCCGCACGTTCCCGTCGACCCGCACCTCGTACCTCTGCATGTCGCGCAGGAGGTACATCGCGAAGAGGTTGTCGTAGTCCTCGTAGCTCTCCTCGTCGTTGCGGAAGTCGAGCGAGATCACCGAGGGGAAGCGGTTCGGGAGGTCCCGGAACGCGATCTTCTTCTCCTCGTGGGGATCGACGTATCCCGAGTCGGGGTACTTCCGATAGAGGACCGCGTCGAGCCCATAGCCGCGCGCGTCGAACTCCTGGAGGAGCCTCATCGCCATCGCGGTCGGGGTGTTCGCCTTCAGCGCCTTCGCGACCGGCCGGTTGGGCAGGATCAACGGGGCCGTCACCTCGAGGTCCGCGTACCCGGCGCCGTACTTGAACGCCGAGCCGATGGTCTTCGCGCAGTTGAGGCGCATGTAGTCGTACTTCACCTCGCCCTTGTGGTACTCGGTGTCCCGGGCGCGCCGGCGATAGTCCTCGTTGATGCGGCCGAAGTACGCGGCGAGCGCCTCCCTCTCGCGCGCGGGCACGCCGTAAACGCGCACGCCGACCACGGAGCGCTTGTACGCCTCCCCGAAGTCCAGCCCGAACTGGGCCTTCGCGCCGAGCGAGGAGGACGTCCCGTACAGGTACTCCATCTTCGGGATCCGGACCATGAGGTCGGCGGTGTAGAAGTCGCGCTCGTGCAGGGGCGTGCGATCGGCGTAGAAGTTCGCCGAGTACACTAAGTCGTCGCCGCCCGGGGCCGCGCCGCGGAGCGCGACCGCCAGGTGCCCCGCCGAGCCGCCCTTCGACGTGCCGAAGCTGATGAGCAGCTCCATGTCGTACGGGTCCCTGTGCAGGAGCTCCGACACTTCCGCGACGTTGTCGGGCTCGGGCCCGCCGGGCATGGCGAACACGGCGACGCCCGCCCGCGCAGGGCTTGCCGCGAGGAGCGCCGCGACGAGGAACGGCGCGAAAGCGAACGGCGAACGGCTCACGTGCTGCGCGTCGCGCCGCCGTCGATGGCGATCACCTCGCCGGCGATGTAGCTGTTGCGCTCGGAGGCGAGGAACGCGATGAGGGGCGCGATCTCCTCGGGACGGGCGAAGCGGCCGATGGGAATGTCGTGCAGGTATTCCGCGCGCGCCGCCGCCACCGACACGTTCGCGAGCGCGGCCTTCGCCTTCACCATGTAGTCGAGGCGGCGCGTTTCCATCGGGCAGGGGCTCACGCCGTTCACGAGGATGCCGTCCTTCGCGTACGCGTCGGCGAGCGCCTTGGTGAAGTTGATGAGCCCCGCGTTGGCGACCCCCGCGGGCATCGCGTCCACCTCCGGCTGGCGCCCGCGATGGCCGATCACGTTGACGATCCGCCCCCAGCGCTGACGGCGCATATGCGGGATCACAGCCCGGCAGCAGCGCACGATGCCGTGGAGCTTGAGCGCGAGGCTCGCCTGCCAGTCCTCCTCCGTGAGCTCCAGGAAGTTCCCCAGCTTCGCGGAGCCGATGCTGTTCACGAGCACGTCGATGCGGCCGAACGTCCCGTGCACGAGGGCGACCATCGCGCGCACGTCCTCGGGCTTCGTGCAGTCGGCCTGGACCGGCTCGACCCGCACGGGCCCGGTCGAGCGGATCTCCTCGGCCGCCTTCGCGAGCGCCTCCGCGCCGCGCGCGGCGATCGCGACATGGCAACCCTCGGCGGCGAGCGCGAGGGCCGCGGCCCGGCCGATGCCGAGGCTGCCGCCGGTGACGAGCGCGAATTTTCCGTCGAGGCCGAGGTTCAAGGTCGTCCGAGCGTACCGGGGCAGCCCGCCGTGGGCAAGACCGTGCCCCGTTGATCCCCGTCAAGGGCCCCGGAGCCCCCGGGCGTATAAGGACCGGAGTGGCCCGCGGGGTCCTTGGCGACGGAGAAAGGGAGGCGGCGATGAGGTTCGGAAGAAAATTGCTGGCGGGGCTGGCGTGGACGCTGGGCGCGATGCTCGTGCCCCAGGCCGCCCTGGCGAAAGTCGAGATCACCTGGTGGCACGCGATGAGCGGCTCCAACGGGAAGCTCGTGGACCAGATCGTGAAGGACTTCAACGCGGCCCACCCCGACATCGAGCTGAAGGCGCTCTACACCGGGAGCTACGAGGAGACCCTCACCAAGTACATCACGGCGTACCGCTCGCACACGGCGCCGAACATCATGCAGTCCTACGAGGTCGGCACGCAGACGATGCTCTCGAGCGGCGCGGTCATTCCCGTGTACGAGATCCCGGGAATGCTGGGCGAGAAGTGGGACTGGGCCCAGTACGTGATCCCCATCACCAACTACTACGCGTCGGGCGGCAACCTCTGGTCGATGCCGTTCAACTCCTCGACCGCGATGCTCTACTACAACAAGGAGCTCTTCGCGAAGGCGGGGCTCGACCCGAACCGGCCGCCCCAGACCTGGGAGGAGCTCGAGGCCGACGGCAAGAAGCTGCTCGAGAGCGGTGCCGTGAAGCACGTGCTGTCCTTCGGCTGGCCCGACTGGATGTTCGAGCAGCAGTTCGCCGTCCACAACCAGCTCTTCGCCGACCACGACAACGGCCGCAGCGGGCTCGCCACGAAGGTGCTCTTCAACGACGCGCTGGGCGAGAAGGTCCTCGCCACGTGGACGCGCCTCGCCAAGGAGGACATCTTCATCTACGGCGGGCCGGAGTACTCGGCCAACTCGGCGTTCCAGAGCGGGCAGATCGCGATGCTGCTGCAGTCGACCTCCTCGCTCGCGGGGATCGAGAAGGGCTCGCCCTTCAAGGTCGGCACCGGATTCCTGCCGCGCTTCGAGGGCTATCCGCGGGGCAACTCGGTCATCGGGGGCGCGAGCCTCTGGGTGACCAAGGGGCAGAGCAAGGAGCAGCTGCGCGCGGTGTGGGAGTTCTTCAAGTACCTCGGGCGCCCCGAGGTCGCGGTGCAGTGGCACAAGGGAACGGGGTACTTCCCGAGCGTCAACTCCGCCGTGCAGGACCTCCTCGGCGAAGGCTGGTTCTCCCAGGACCAGAACTACCTCACCGCCTTCCTGGAGATCCTCACGGGCCGGCGCGACACGGCCGCGGCGACCGGGGTGCGCATGGGGCCGTTCGTGCAGGTGCGGGAGTTCGAGCGCACGGCGATCGAGAAATCGGTCTCGGGGCAGCTCTCGCCCAAGGCCGCCCTCGACGAGGCGGCGCACAAGGCCGACCAGCTGCTCGAGGACTTCGCGCGGCTGAACCGGTAAGCTAGAGGCTCGCGCCGGGGCGGGCGGACGCCTCCGCCCCGGCGCCTCTCCCGGCGAGGGCGCCCATGGCGAAGGTCATCGAGGAGGAGAAGTTCCCGGGACACCCGCTCCTGCCGTACGTGCTGATCCTGCCGTCGGTGGCGGTCATCGTCCTCTTCCTGGTGGTCCCGTTCCTGCAGAGCGTGCAGGAATCGTTCTTCGCCTCGACGGCCTTCGGCACGAACACCGTCTTCGTCGGGCTGCGCAACTACGAGCGCCTCTTCTCCTCGCCCGCCTTCCGCGCGAGCGCGTTCGCCACGCTGCTTTTCGCCGCCTTCGTGATGGGCGTGGGGCTCGCCGTCTCGCTCGCGGTCGCCCAGCTCCTCAACCAGAAGATCCGCGGCCAGGGCTTCTACCAGATCGCGCTCATCTGGACGTACGCCCTCTCGCCCAACGTGGCGGGCGCGATCTGGGCCCTCATGTTCGCGCCCGCGACGGGAATCGTGCCGTTCGTGGTCTCGTGGCTCACCGGCGGCCACCTGCTCAACTGGATGACCAACGGCTCGCTCGCCCTCCTCGTGGTCTCCGCCGCGGCCACCTGGAAGATGCTCGGCTACAACATCGTGTTCTTCCTCGCGGGGCTCCAGAACATCCCCGAGGAGCTCCTCGACGCGGCGCGGGTGGACGGGGCCGGGCCGTGGCGGACGTTCCGGGACATCACCTTCCCGATGCTCTCGCCGACGACCACGTTCCTCCTCTTCGTGAACATGATCTACGCCTTCTTCCAGGTCTTCGGCCTGATCGACATCATGACCCACGGCGGCCCGGGAGACGCGACCAACATCCTCATCTACAAGCTCTACCGTGACGCGTTCCTCTACCTCGACACGGGAGCGGCCTCCGCCGAGTCCTGCGTGATCTTCATCGTCATCTCGCTCGCGGCCCTGGTCCAGCTCACCTTCGCCACGCGCAGGGCCGTCTATGCGCGCTAGCCGGGGGCGCCCATGACGATGCGCGCCGCGCCCCGGGGCTGGAAGGCGGCCGCGACCCACGGCGTCCTCATCGCGCTGGTGGTGGTCCTCGCCTTCCCGGTGTTCTACGCGCTCGTCGTGAGCACCCTCACCTTCCAGCAGGCCTACGTGTACCCGCCGCGGCTGGTTCCCGGCACCGAGCTGTGGCCCAACGTGGTCGAGGCGTGGAACCGCGTGCACATGGGGCGCCTCTTCTGGGTGACCACGATCATCTCGGTGGCCACGGCGGTGGTGAAGATCGTCCTGTCGCTCATGGCGGCCTACGCCTACACCCACTTCCGGTTCCGCGGCCGGGCGCTGCTCTTCCCGATGACGATGGTCACGCAGATGCTGCCGCTGCCGGTGCGGATCCTGCCCACCTACGAGCTCATGGCGGACTTCCACTGGATCAACACCTACTCGGCGCTGATGTTTCCGTTCTTCGCGAGCACCACGGGGATCCTCCTCTTCCGGCAGTTCTTCCTCACCGTGCCGCGCGACCTGCCCGACGCGGCGCGCATCGACGGCGCGGGCCCGATCCGCTACTTCCTCGACGTCCTCGTCCCGATCTCGCGCACCAACATCGCGGCGCTCTTCGTGATCGAGTTCATCTACATGTGGAGCGAGTATCTCTGGCCGCTCATCGTGACCAACACCGAGGACATGCGCGTGGTGCAGATCGGGATCAAGATGCTGATCGCGACCGACCAGATCTCCCCGGCGTGGAACGTCATCATGGCCGGGACGATCGTCGCCATGCTGCCCCCGCTCGTGGTGCTGATGGCCTTCCGCAGGAGCTTCGCCGAAGGCATCGCGATGCAGGCGCAGCAATAGGCGCCCCGCCATGCCCCACGGCGCCGAACCGGTCGTCGTCCTCGCCGCCCTCCTCGCGCTCGCGCTCGCGTTCGACTTCCTGAACGGCTTCCACGACAGCGCGAACGTCGTCGCGACCCTCGTCGCCTCCCAGGCGATGAGCGTGCGGGCCGCGCTCCTGCTCGCGGCCGCGGCGAACTTCGCGGGGCCCTTCCTGCTCGGCGTGGCGGTGGCCGAGACCGTCGGCGCGGAAGTGGCCCGTCCCGAGGCGATCGACATCGCCGTGGTGCTCGCGGCCCTCGCCGCGGCGAGCGCGTGGGACGTCTTCACCTGGTACTTCGGCATTCCCGTGAGCTCCTCGCACGCGCTCTTGGGCGGGATCCTCGGCGCGGCGGGGGCGGCCGCGGGGCCTTCGGCCATCCAGCTCCACGGCGTGGTGAAGGTCGCCGTGGCGCTGCTAGTCTCGCCCTTCGTGGGCTTCGCCGCGGCGCTCGCGGTGATGTGGGCGACCCGCTGGGTGCTGCGCGAGGCGACGCCGCGCGCCGCGGTCGGCCTTTCGCGCCTGCAGGTCCTCACGGGTGCCGCGCTCGCCCTGAGCCACGGCGGCAACGACGCGCAGAAGACGATGGGCGTGATCTCGCTGGGGCTGCTCCTGCTCGGCTACACGCCGGTCTTCGTCGTTCCGTGGTGGGTGGTCGCGATGTGCGCGGCGGCGATCGGGCTGGGCACGGCGGCCGGCGGCTGGCGCATCATCCGCACGCTCGGCGTCGGCTTCTATCGCGTGCGCGCGATCCACGGGTTCACCGCGCAGGCCGCCTCGGCGGCGGTGATCTTCGGGGCCTCCCTCGCCGGGGGGCCGGTGAGCACGACGCAGGTGGTGAGCGCCGCGATCCTCGGGGCAGGCGCGGCGGAGCGCAAGTCGAAGGTCCGCTGGGCGGTGCTCGAGGAGGTCGCCGCGGCATGGCTGCTCACGCTCCCGGCGACGGCGCTCGTCGCGGCGCCCTTATACTGGCTGGCGGAAACGCTCATCGAGTGGGCGATCGGAACGGGGGCTCGATGATGGGGTGGTTCGACCAGGGACTCACCGAGAAGAACAGGTTCGTCCGGCAGCTCGTGCAGCAGGCCGAGAAGACCGTCGAGGGCGTGCGCTTCCTCGAGGCGAACGTCGAGGCGGTCGACGACCGCAAGGTCGCGGCGCTGCGCGGGCTCGCCGAGGAGGCGAGCGAGCTCAGGCGGATCCTCATCGACGACCTGCACAGGACCTTCATCACGCCCATCGACCGCGAGGACATCTTCAACCTGTCGCACTGCTACGAGGACATGGTCACCTACGCGCTCACGACGCTCGAGGAGATGGCGATCCTCAAGGTGGGCGCCGACGACCACATCCGCTACATGGTGCGCCTCGTGCGCGAGGAGGCCGAGGAGCTCCACGCGGCGATCATGCGCCTCGCCGAGAACCCGCGCGTGGCGGGGGACCACGCCCGGGAGGTGCGCGTGAAGGAGCGCAAGGTCGAGCGCGAGTACCGCACCGCGATCAAGGAGCTCTTCGCCGGGGCGACGGTGCCGGCGGCCCTGCCCGCGCTCTTCTACCGGCGCGAGGTCTACCGGCACATCTCCAACATGTCCGACCGCGCCGATTCCGCGGCGAACGTGCTGGGAATGGTGGTCATGAAGCTCGCCTGAGGGGCGCACCCGGCGCAGGCCCGGGAACTTTTCGCGTCCCGGCCCTTCCTTAATGGAAGGACGCACCGCACCATGGATGAAGCCAAGCCGAGCCCGCAGCAGCCCGACGCCGAGCCCCCGGGGCTGACCGGCGCCGAGGCCGCGCGGCGGTTGCGCGAGGTCGGCCCGAACGCGGTCCCCGAGGAGAAGCGCCGCCCGCTGCGGGCGCTCGCCGCCAAGTTCTGGGCGCCGGTCCCGTGGATGCTCGAGGCGGCCGTGGTGCTCGAGGTCGCGCTCGGCAAGCGCGACGAGGCGATCGTCATCGCGGCGCTGCTCGTCCTCAACGCCGTGCTTTCCTTCGCGCAGGAAAGCCGCGCCGACCGCGCGCTCGCGCTGCTGCGCGGGCGGCTTTCGGCCCGCGCGCGCGTGCGCCGCGACGGCCGCTGGCAGGAGATCGACGCGCGCGACCTGGTCCCGGGCGACGTGATCCACCTGCGCCTCGGCGACATCGTTCCGGCCGACGTGCACATCGCCTCGGGCCTCACGCTGCTCGACCAGTCGGCGCTCACCGGCGAATCGCTGCCGGTGGAGGCCGGGAGCGGGGCGAGCGCCTACGCGGGCTCGACCGTGCGCCGGGGCGAAGCGTCCGGCGAGGTGACCGCGACCGGCGCGCGGACCTACTTCGGCCGCACCGCCGAGCTGGTGCGCGCGGCGAAGACCGTCACGCACCTGGAGAACCTCATCTTCACGATCGTGCGCTACCTCGTGGCGCTCGACGTCGTGCTCGTCGTCGCGCTGATCGCGTACGCCATCGTCACCGGGCTGCCGCTTTCCGACACGTTGCCCTTCGCGCTCGTGCTGCTCGTCGCCTCGGTTCCCGCGGCGCTCCCCGCGACCTTCACCCTGGCGCAGGCCTTCGGCGCGCAGGAGCTCGCGCACCGCGGCGTGCTCTTCACGCGCCTCGCGGCGATCGAGGAGGCCGCGGCGATGGACGTGCTCGCGAGCGACAAGACGGGCACCATCACCGAGAACCGCCTCACGCTCGCCGGGCTCCAGCCGCAGGCGCCCCGCGGCGAGGAGGAGCTGCTGCGCCTCGCCGCGGCTGCGAGCGACGAGGCGACGCAGGACCCGATCGACCTCGCGGTGATCGCCGCCGCGCGCGAGCGGGGCCTCGCGCCCCAGGCGGGCGCGCGGCTCGCCTTCGTGCCGTTCGACCCGTCCACCAAGCGCTCCGAGGCCGTCGTGCGCGAGGGCGACGCGACGCTGCACGTGGTGAAGGGCGCGCCGCTCGCCGTGGCGGCGCTCGCCCCGGGCGCTCCGGACCTCGGGGCCGCCACCGAGCGACTCGCGGCGGGCGGTGCGCGCGTGATCGCAGTGGCCGCGGGCCGGGAAGGCGCGCTCGAGCTCGCGGGGCTGCTCGCGCTGCGCGACCCGCCGCGGCCGGATTCGCCGCAGCTCATCGCGAGCCTGCGCAACCTCGGGGTGCGGGTCGTCATGATCACGGGCGATGGCGTCGAGACCGCGCGCGCGGTGGCGGCGCAGGTCGGGATCGGCGACCGCGTCTGCCCGGCGCAGAAGCTGCGCGAGGCGGGCGCCGCGGCGGCGCTCGACTGCGACGTGTACGCCGGGGTCCTTCCCGAGGACAAGTACAACCTCGTGCGCGGGCTGCAGCGCGCGGGCCACGTGGTCGGCATGACCGGCGACGGCGTGAACGACGCCCCCGCGCTCAAGCAGGCCGAGGTCGGCATCGCGGTCTCCTCGGCCACCGACGTGGCGAAGGCCTCCGCGAGCATCGTGCTCACCGACCCCGGGCTCGGCGAGGTGGTCGCCGCCGTCGAGACGAGCCGGCGCATCTACCAGCGCATGCTCACCTATACGCTCAACAAGATCGTGAAGACCCTGGAGATCGCCGTGTTCCTGAGCGTCGGCGTGATGCTCACGGGCGTGTTCGTGGTGACGCCCCTGCTCATGGTGCTGCTGCTCTTCACCAACGACTTCGTCACCATGTCGATCGCCACCGACCGCGTCTCGTTCTCGCAGGAGCCGGACCGCTGGAACGTGGCCGGGCTGATGCGCACCGCCGCGGCGCTCGCGGCGGTGATCCTCGCGCTCTCGTTCACCGTGTTCTTCGTGGGCCGCGACGCGCTGCACCTGCCGCTGCCGCAGCTCCAGACGCTGATCTTCGCGATGCTCGTGCTCACCGGCCAGGGCACCGTGTACATCGTGCGCGAGCGCCGCCACTTCTGGCATTCGCGCCCGAGCGCGTGGCTGCTGGCCGCGACCGCAGCCGACATCGTCGTGGTGAGCTTCCTCGCCCTGCGCGGGATCTTCATGGCGGCGATCCCGGGCGAGCTGCTCGCCGGGCTGGCCGCCGCGGTGTTGGTGCTCCTCCTCGCGCTCGACTTCGTCAAGGTGCGGGTGTTCGAGCGGCTCGCGGCCGGCCCGCGGCTTCAGAAATAGAGTCGCGCATAGAGCTCGACCTTGCGCGTGTTCTGTTTTTCGCCGAAGTCGGTCAGCTCCCCGCCGTGCAGCATGTACACCCGGAAGCGCAGCTCCAGATTCTTGAACCCGGTGTAGTCCAGCTCCGGGGTCACCTGGAAGCTCCCGTCGTCCAGGTTCGCGAGCGCGAACAGCGCCGGCTGGAAGTAGACGATGCCGAGCGCATCCTGCTGCTGGACCCGGAAATAGGCGTAGTTCCGGCCGGCGAAGGGCCTCGCGTAGGGCCCGTCGCCGAGCGCGAGCGCCCGCTGCAGGAGCATGCTCGGGGCCGGCGCCTGCGCGAAGGCCGCGTCCACCAGGCGGTAGAACGAGTCGGATTCCGACCGCGAGTAGCCGGCGCCGTTGTGGTAGAGCTCGGCGATGCAGGTCGCGTTGCCCTGTGTGAGGTAGCGAAGGCCGAGCAGGTAGCTGGTCGCGTTCAGGACCTCCGTGCTCGCGTGACCGCTCGCGTCCGTCACGAGCTTCGGGAACTGCAGGATCCTCGCCCATTCGCCGTGCACCTCGAAGTTGGTCTTCAGGTTATGCGCGAAATCGAAGCCGAAGCGCGCCGGGCGACTCCCCTTGCCCTGCCAGGCGAAGTCGAGGTCGGTGTCGCGGTACAGCGCGTAGAGCTTGAAGGCGGGATTCGCGTGGCCGGTCGAGCCGAAGTCGCCGTTCACCCGGCTGCTCACGGGCACGACCACGGGCGTCAAGGCGAGAGTCTGCAGCGCGCCCCCCGGGTTCCGGATGAAATCTCCGTCGGCCATCACGTAGCCCTCGCGGGCGAGCTGGGGATCGTTCGGGTCCTTGGGCCGCTGGACGAAGCCGATCGGGTTCCACGCGTAGCCCTTGCCCCAGCTCAGCGCCCGCTTGCCCGCCTCGAGAGTGACGCCCGCGTTAGGCCGCAACGAGAAGGCGCCCTCGTAGAGCAGGTTGGTGTGGTCGCTGGCGAGCTCGTTCGTCTGCGCGCTCGAATAGGTGCGGAAGTCGAAGCTGGCGATGCCGTGGCGGAGCTTCCCCGTGAGCTCCAGGATTCCCAGCGTCTGGTCGAGGTCCGAGCGCTGCGGCTCGCCGTAGTAGCCGAGCTTGTACAGCGCGCCGGAGCGGTTGAGGGTGAAGGCGTCCTGCTCGAGCTGGACGTAGCCCCCGAACTCGTAGGGTTTCTTCTCGTACTGCGAGGCGTCGAAGCTGTACTCGTCGGCCGCCCGGGCGACCCCCGTCGCCGCGACCAGCAGGACGAGCGGCCAGCACCGCCGCCGCCCTCCATGCGGCGGGCTCATTTGCGCAGCTCTTGGACCCGCGGCAGGTAGTTCAGCGTGAACGCCTCGTCGGGATAGCTCGCCTTCTTCAGGCCCGACCAGAGCATCACCGACTTGTAGCCCTTGTAGAGCGGGCTGTCGGTTTCGAGCTGGGCGGGGCGCTTGATGCCTCCGCCGAAGTCCTTGACGTTGCTGAAGTGCAGCGTCTTGAGCAGAAGCCCGCTCGCCGCGTAGCACTCGATCGTGACCGGCAGCAGGTCCTTGCGATCCACGGTCATCGTGAGCTTGTCGTAGGCGACATCGTCGGTCTTCGCCTTGAGCGACAGGACGTACTGGCCCGGCTGCTCCTTCACGCTCTCGACGTCGTACTCCGAGGCGTAGTCGATGCGCAGGATGTCCGCGTTGTTGAAGATGCTGCCGGTGACCGACTGCAGGCTCGTGATCCGGATGGGCTTCCCCACGTCCGGCACGTACAGCCACATGTTGTCGCCGATGCGCAGCGTCACGCGCCCCTTGTCGGAAGCCGGCTCGAGGAAGAGCGCCAGGATCTTGTCGCGTCCCTTCTTGATCGTCCACAGGACGTACGACTTCTGCGTCCCGTCGGGCTGGATGTCGATGAGCTTGCGGTAGGACTCGTAGGACTCCGGCTCGAGGTTGCGGTCGACCTGCTGGAGGATCTTCGCAGCATCGAGGTTCGCGGCCCCCGCGGGCAGCGCGACGAGGCACAGGAGGAGCCAAGACAATCGCCTCATGAATGCGCCTTCCGATCAGACGTGACCGAGCGCGCGCACCGGGTCCATGCGCGAGGCCTTCCATGCCGGCTGCAGGCTCGCGAGGAGCGCCATCAGGATCACCATGGCGGCGACCGTGACGACGTTCCGCGCGCTGATCGACGGGGCGAGCACCAGGCCCTGCTGCATGCCGAAGTCGAAGACGATCTTGCGCAGGTTGAGCGCCCAGATCACCCCGAGGCTGATCGCCGTTCCGAGCGCCGTGCCGCCCACGCCGAGAAGCAATCCCTCGGTCACGAAGAGCGACAGGATCCTCCCGGGACGCGTGCCGATCGCCGAGATCATGCCGATCTCGCGGATCCGCTCGTAGACCGCCATGATCATGACGTTGAGGACGCTCACGAGAACGATCACGACCAGCATGATCTTGATGAAGAGCGTGAGGAGGTCGAGCATCGCCACGATGTGGGCGAAGGGCGAAAGGTCCGCCCAGGTATGCACCTCGATCATCGGCTTGCCCTGCGGGTTGACGATCGAGCCGAGCTCGCGCTTGAGCTGCGCGTCCACCTGACCGAGCTGCGCCGGGTCCTTGAGCCGGATCGCGATCTCGTTCGCTTCCGGCTGCGCGATCCGCAGGAGCGCCCTCGCGTCGGCGATGTCGATGTAGCCGTCCCGGCCGTTCGGCCCCGAGGCGCTGTCGAGCACGCTGCGCACGACGAAGGTCTTCGCGTTGACCGAGCCCTGCAGGTTGGTCGCCACCAGGACCACCGTGTCCCCCGGCTTCACGTGCAGCCCCTGCGCGAGGAGCTTGGGGATCACGATCTCGCCGGGCTTGAGGAAGGGAGGCCCCTTGTCGCCGGCGACGATGCGCCCGGGCATCAGCGGGATGGTCGCGGCCTCCTTCGCCGGATCGACGCCGTTGATCCGGATGTTGGTCGTCTCGGTGAAGTTGCTGAACATCGCGCCGAGCTTCAGGCGCTCGGAATAGGCCTCGATCCCCTTCGCATGGTCGAGCACCTCCTCGACCTTGTGCAGCAGCGCCGGCTGCATGTTGAGGTTGAGCGGCAGGTTGTCGATCGAGGCGACGTAGCCCTTGCGGTGCACCTCCAGGTGCCCGAGCACGCCGTCGGTGAACTGGCCGATCATGAGCGCCTTGAACGAGCCGGCGATGCCGATGAAGAGCAGCACCGCGACCACGCCCAGGGTGATCAGCGTCGCGGTGAGGACCGTGCGCCGCCCGAAGCGCGCGAGGTTGCGCAGCGCGATCTTGACGACGTCAAGCATGGGCGGCCTCCGCCTTGCGCGCGGCCTGGGGCGGCCGAAGCACGCCGTCCTCGAGCGTGAAGAGCACCTCCGCTTCGCCCATGATCTTCGGGTCGTGGGTCGAGAACACGAACGTGGTTCCCAGGTCGTCGCGCATCTTCTTCATCAGCTCGAGGATGCGGTAGGCGGTGTCGTGGTCCAGGTTCGCGGTCGGCTCGTCGGCGAGCACGAGCTTCGCGTTGCTCGCCAGCGCCCGCGCCACCGCCACCCGCTGCTTCTGGCCGCCGGAGAGCTGGTCCGGGCGCTTGCCCGCCTGGGCGGCCATGCCGACCGCCTCGAGCAGGCGCGTCACCTGCGCTCGCCGCTTCTGTTCGGGCCAGTTCTGCACCATGATGAGCGGATACTCGATGTTCTCGAAGGCGGAGAGGACCGGGATCAGGTTGAAGTCCTGGAAGATGAAGCCCATGTGCCGGCCGCGAAAGTCGGCGGCGGCGCGCCGGTCGAGCGTGGCGACGTCGGTGTCGAGCACCGTGAGCTTGCCGCTCGTGGGACGGTCGAGGCAGCCGATCATGTTGAGCAGCGTCGTCTTGCCGCTGCCCGAGGGTCCGACGAAGGCGACGAACGAGCGCGGCTCGATCGCGAAATCGACCCCCCGCACCGCCGGGACTTCGACCTCGCCGGTCCTGTAGGTCTTGCCGAGCGCTTCCGCCCGAATGAGGCTCATCTCGCCTCCTCGCAACCCAATTGGGCCATCATAGGAGCGACGGAAAAAGGCTCGTTGACGGGCATCAACGCCGGCCGAACGATCCGGCCATCGCGACGCGATCGCCGTTCGCGGTCACCTCTACCCCATGTCGAGCTTGCGCGAGCCTTGCGACGGCTCCCGCCTCGTGGCGGGGAGAGACGCCGTCATCCGAGCGATCCCGCTCCTGCACGCGCATTCTGGAAGCGGCGCGCCGCAGTGGATATGACTCGGATCATATCGCTCGCCGCGGGCCGGACAGGAAGAGCGTGTCGCCCTGCTGGCCGACGACCCGTTCCCGCTTCAGGCGCGCGAGCGTCCGGTACAGCGCCTCGTGCGTGAGGCCCAGCTCCTGCGCCAGGTCCTTCACCGTCCCGGGGAGCCTCACCTCGCACCGGTCGCCCGCCCCCTCGGTCTGCAGGTAGTGCAGCACCCGTTCGGCGGCGGACTTGAGAGCGAGGCGCTCGAGCCTCGCGCGGGCGCCCTGCAGCTGGCGCGCGAGCAGCGCCGTCCATTCCCGGGCGAACGTCGCGTCCTCGGCAAGCAGAGTGCGGACCTTGCGGGCCGGGAAGGCGAGCAGGGTCGAATCCCGGGATGCGATCGCGTTGCAGTGATACCGGTCGCCGCTCAGCGCGGCCTCGGCGAAGAACTGGCCGCGGCCCGCCCGGTGGAGCGCGATCTCGCCGCCGTCCCTGGAGAATCTCGACAGATGCACCTCTCCCTCGAGGACCAGGAACACGCTGCGCACCGGCTCTCCCCGACGGAACACCCACTCGTGCCTGGCGGCGCGCACTTCCCGTCCCAACGGCCGCAGGGCGGGCGGGACGATCCCCATGGCCGCGGAGCGTTCCCCCTTGCGGGGTCGGGAGGCCGCCGTGGGCATGGGCTCTCTCGGAGGGAAAAGGACCCCATTCTACGCGCGGCTCCGGGCACGTATGACCCAGGTCATATGCCAAGGCGCGTCCGCATCCTACGATTCACGACGATGGGTTCGGGAGGCGGCACGGCCGCGGAGCGCAAATGGAACGGGTACTGCAGTTCGGCGAGCGGGTGGACGGTTACGAGGTGCGGGTATTGAACGAGCGCGAGGTGCGGGCCGCGGCCGGAATCCTCTTCCTGTTCGCGCTCGTCGCGTTCATGAACTCCTGGCTCAAGGGCGACTTCTTCCTCACGCGCGTCTTCGTCGTCGCCTTCATGATCGATTTCACGATCCGGGTGCTCGTGAATCCCCGGTACGCCCCTTCGATGATCGTGGGGGCGCTGTTCGTGCGCCGCCAGCAGCAGGAATACGTGGGGGCGCCGCAAAAGCGATTCGCCTGGAGCGTAGGGCTCGGGCTTTCGGTGGCGATGTTCTTCCTGCTCGTCGTGAGGCAGGTGGTCGGCCCGCTCAATCTCGCGATCTGCCTCACGTGCCTCACGCTCCTGTTCTTCGAATCGGCCTTCGGAATCTGCATCGCCTGCAAGGTCTACGACCTCGTGTCGAAGGAAAAGGCCGTTGCGTGCCCCGGCGGGGTCTGCGCGACCGATGCAAGGGACGATCGGCGGCGCTTCGGCGTTGCCGACCTCGCGATCCTGAGCGTCTTCGTCGGGGCCATCGCGATCACGAGCGGCGTCATTTCCACGAAGCCGGCAGCCCAGGCCGCGGCCTCCGTCGCGGACGGCAGATCGGGCGACGGATGCAAGGTTCCCGGCTGGGCCGTCGCGATAGGCCACGCGGAGATGTGGAAGCTGCACAACAACTGCTCGTCGGCTTCGCACTGAGCCGCTGGTCGGGACGCTACCGACCGCCGCTGGGCTGCCGCGCCCGCTTCCGACCCCGGGATCGCCGCTGTCTTGCGATCCGGTCCGACCGTCGTCAGCCGGCGTCTCGTCCTTCTCCCGATGCCTGCTCGCGCAGGCGCCTGCGGAAGAGCCACTCCGAGGAGAACCACGTGAGCGATCCCCAGCTCACGCCCGCCACCAGCCACGTGACGACAAGGGCGAGCCAATTCGACGAAAGCGACCCGAGCCTCGGGCTGTCCTCCATCCACAGGAGGAACAGCACCAATGCCATCAGCCCAGTCGAAAAGAGAAGAACGCCGCGGACCAGCACGAAGGACCAGAAGCCGCGCGCGCGAATCGACCTCCACCGCTCTGCATGTCCTGCCGACATGGGTAGTCTCCTACCGTGGGCCCTCGAATGGGCACCAGATGTCGCGGTCCTGCTTTCCCTCGGGAATGTGGCGGAGAGAGAGGGATTCGAATCCTCGATACGGGTTTAAGCCCATATAACGCCTTAGCAGGGCGCCCCCTTCGGCCTCTCGGGCATCTCTCCGGCGAAGATGCGATTATAGCCGAGCGTCCCCGTCGCCGCGACGAGGCGCGCCCGCCCGCGAAGGATGACCGCCCCGTGAAGCTCCGCCCGATCGCCCTCCTCCTCGCCGCGCTCGCCGCGGGCTGCTCGCACTTCGCGCGCGAGGGGCCACCGCCTCCGAGCACGCTGGAGGAGGCGGCGGCCGGGCCCACGGCACGCATCGCGCAGACCGCGAATCCCTACGCGACGAAGGCCGCGCTCGACACGCTCGACCGCGGCGGCGATCCCGTCGACGCCGTCGTCGCGGCGCAGGCGATGCTGGGCCTGGTCGAGCCGCAGATGTCGGGCCTCGGCGGCGGGACGTTCGTCCTCTACTGGGACGCGGCGACCCGCAAGCTCGTCTCCTTCGACGGCCTCGCCGCGGCGCCTTCGCACGCGACCGCGAGCCTGCGCACCGCCCTCGACGGCTCGATCCTGCCGAGGGACGCGGTCTACCACGGCGGCCGCTCGGTCGGCGTTCCGGGCACCCTTCCCGTGCTACAGATGGTGCATCGCAAGTACGGCAAGCTTCCGTGGAGCACGCTCTTCCAGCCCGCGGTCGAGCTCGCCGAGCGCGGCTTTCCGCTCCCCGAGTACCTCCACCGCATCCTGATCCTCGACCGCATCGATCCGCACGCGTATCCC
Source organism: Usitatibacter sp. (assembly GCA_035624355.1). Lineage (GTDB taxonomy): Bacteria > Pseudomonadota > Gammaproteobacteria > Burkholderiales > Usitatibacteraceae > Usitatibacter. Next base: position 29,513 of record DASPRQ010000098.1, read on the forward strand.
GACCTGCGCATGTACTTCGACGCCGAGGGCAAGCCCCTGCCCATCGGCACGATCGTACGCAATCCCGCGTACGCCGAGACGCTGCGGCGCGTCGCCGCGCGCGGCCTCGCGGGCATGCTGGGCGACGGCGGCGCGGAGCGCATCGTGGCCGCGGCGCAGCACGGGCCGCTTCCCACGCTGATGACGCCCGCGGACCTCTTCGCCTACCGGCCCGTCGAGCGCGAGCCGGTGTGCGCGCCGTTCCTCGCCTATCGCGTCTGCTCGGTGGGGCCGCCCTCGTACGGCGGCATCTACCTGCTCCAGGTGCTGCAGATGACGGAAGCGCGCGCGGGCGGCCGCTACGACTTCGACGACCCGGCCTTCGTGCACCTCTTCCTCGAGGCGGGGCGGCTCGCGCGCGCCGACCGCGCCGCGTACGTGGGCGATCCGGATTTCGTCGCCGTGCCCACCGCGGGGCTCGTCTCTTCCGCGTACGTCCGCGCGCGCGCCGACTCGATCGACGCCGCGCGCGCCAACCCTTCCCCGAACGCGGGCGTGCCCCCGGGGCTCGCCGCCTCGCGCGCGCCGTCGGAGGCGCTCGCCATGGGCGGCACGAGCCAGCTCACGATCGCCGACGCCGCGGGCGACGTGGTCGCCATGACGACGACCATCAACCTGGGCTTCGGCTCGTACCTCATGGTGGACGGCTACGTGCTGAACGACGTGCTCGTGAACTTCTCCGCCGCGCCCCGCCCCGGCCATCCGATCGCCAACGCGATGGCGCCGCGCAAGCGCCCCTACACCTCGGTCGCGCCCACGATCGTGTTCGACGCGGGGGGCGTGCCGGTGGCCGCGGGCGGATCGGCGGGCGGCGGCCCCATCCCGGACTACGTGGGCCAGGCGTGGATCGAGATGCTCGCCGACGGGGCCACGCCCGCGCAGGCCGTCGCGGCGGGTCACGTCTCCACGTTCAGCCGCGAGGGAAAGAAGATGGTCCTCGAGAAGGGGACCGCCGCCGAGCGCCTCGCCCCGGCGCTGCGCGCCCTCGGCCACGAGGTCGAGATCGCCCCGCTCCTCTCGGGCGCGGGCTACATCAGCCGCCAGGGCGAAGGCTGGACCGGCGCGGCCGACCCGAGGCGCGGCGGCAACGCCGCGGGAGACTAGGGAAGCTCAGCGCAGCTCGTTCAGCAGGAACGTGTAGGTGATCGACCACATGTAGGCCTGCTGGGAGGGCGTGGAGCCCGCGGCGTGGCCGCCCTCGGTGTCCTCGAAGTAGAGGACGTCGTGACCCTGGGCTTCCATCTTCGCCACCATCTTGCGCGCGTGGCCCGGGTGGACGCGGTCGTCGCGCGTGGTCGTGGTGAAGAGCACGCGCGGGTACTTCACGTCCTTGCGCACGTTCTGGTACGGCGAGTACTTCGAGATGAACGCCCAGTCCTCGGGCTTGTCCGGGTCGCCGTACTCGCCCACCCACGAATCGCCCGCGAGCAGGTGGCTGTAGCGCTTCATGTCGAGGAGCGGCACCTGGCACACGACGGCGTGGAAGAGCTCGGGGCGCTGGATGAAGGTCGCCGCCACGAGGAGCCCCCCGTTGCTCCCGCCCATGATGCCGAGGTGCCGCGGCGAGGTGATGCCGCGCCGGATCGCGTCCTCGGCCACGGCGATGAAGTCGTCGAACGAGCGCTGGTGCCCCTCGCGCTCCGCGGCCTTGTGCCACGCCGGGCCGAACTCGCCGCCGCCGCGGATGTTGGCGAGGATGAAGGCCCCGCCGCGCTCGAGCCAACCGGCGCCGATGGTGCCGCTGTAGCTCGGCGTCATCGAGATCTCGAAGCCGCCGTAGCCGTAGAGGATCGTGGGCACCGTGCCGTCGCGCGGCGCGTCCTCGCGCATCACGAGGAAGTACGGGATCTTCGTGCCGTCCTTCGAGGTCGCCTCGTACTGCGTGACGGCGAGCCCCTTCGCGTCGAAGAAGGAAGGCAGCGACTTCATCCTCTCGCGGCGCGCGCCCCCCGGCTGGGCGAGGTAGAGGGTCGTGGGCTCGACGAAGCTCGTCACCGTGAGCCAGTAGTCGTCGCTGCGGTCCGCGTCGAACGGCGCCACGCTCACCGACGAGGCGGGGGGCACCGGGACCTCGGTGCGCACCCACTGGTCCCCGCGGCGCGCCACCTCGACGATGCGGCTCTTCACGTTGTCGAGGACGTCGAGCACGAGCTTGTGCCGCGTGTCGACGAATCCCTGGAGCGCCACGCGCTCGCCCGGCTCGAAGAGCAGGTCGAAGTCGCGGCCGCCCGAGAGGAACGCGTCGAGCTTCGCCGCGACGAGCGAGCCCGCCTTGTACTCGACCGCCGCGGGCTTCCAGTCGCTGCGGAGCGTCACGAGGAGCCATCCGTGCGCGATCGTCACCACGGCGTCGGCGGGCGTCTGCAGGCGGATCCAGTGCTCGCCCTCGCGCAGGTAGTCCTCGCCGGTCCAGAAGGTGATCGCCCGGTGCAGCATCTCGTAGCGCCGCCCCGGCTCGTGGATCACGTGCGCGGTCGAGCCCACGTCGCTCTCCTCGCCCTCGAAGACGGTGCGCGCGGCCGGGAGCGGCGTGCCGCGCTTCCACTCCTTCACGATGCGCGGGTAGCCCGAGCGGGTCATGGTTCCGGGGCCGAAGTCGCGGCCGATGTAGATCGTGTCCGCGTCGCGCCACGCCACGTCCTGCTTCGATTCCGGCGAGAAGAAGCCGCCCTTCACCCACGCCTTCGCGCCGGTGTCGAACTCGCGGACCTCGACCGCGTCGGCGCCCCCGCGCGACAGCTCCACGAGGCAGCGGCGGTACTCGGGGAAGAGGCAAGTCGCGCCCTTCCACACCCACTTCACGTCTTCCGCGGCGGACAGGGCGTCGACGTCGACGAGCGTCTCCCACTTCGGCTGGGGCTTGCGGTACTCCTCGAGCGTCGTGCGCCGCCACACGCCCCGCGGCGCGGCCTCGTCCTGCCAGAAGTTGTAGAGCCATCGCCCGCGCTTCACCACGTAGGGGATGCGCTCGCGGGAGTTGTAGATCGCAACCAGGCGCTCGTGGATCGGCTCGAACTCGGGGCGCGACTCGATCTCGCGCCGGCTCACCGCGTCCTGCGCCTTCACCCATTCGAGCGCCTTCGCCCCCTCGACGTCCTCGAGCCAGAGGTAAGGGTCGTCGGACGGGGCAGGCTGGGCGTTCACGACGGTGGCGGCCATCGCGGCGGCGGCGAGGGAGAAGACGCGCCTCACGGGCGCGTCTTCTCCGCCTCGGGCGCCTTGTCGAGCCCGAATTCCTTGTGCAGCACGCGCACGGCGAGCTCCATGTACTTCTCGTCCACGACGACCGAGGTCTTGATCTCCGAGGTGGAGATCATCTGGATGTTGATGCCCTCGCGCGCGAGCGCCCCGAACATGCGCGAGGCGATGCCCGCGTGGGTGCGCATGCCGATGCCCACCAGCGACACCTTCGCGATGCGGTCGTCTCCCACGATCCCCTTCGCCTTGATCCCGCCCTTCACCTGCGACTCGAGGATCTGCATGGCGCGCTTGTACTCGTTGCGGTGCACCGTGAACGAGAAGTCGGTCATCCCCTCGGTGGAGGCGTTCTGGATGATCATGTCGACGTCGATGTTGGCCTCGGCGATCGGCCCCAGGATCGCGTACGCGATGCCGGGCCGGTCGGGCACGCCGAGCACCGTGATCTTGGCCTCGTCGCGGTTGAACGCGATGCCGGAGATGATGGCCTGTTCCATGTTCTCTTCTTCCTCGAACGTGATGAGGGTGCCCATGTCGGTGGAGGCGACGTCCGTGAAGGACGAGAGCACCCGGAGCTTCACCTTGTACTTGCCCGCGAACTCGACCGAGCGGATCTGCAGCACCTTCGAGCCGAGCGAGGCGAGCTCGAGCATCTCCTCGAAGGTGACCGTGTCCAGGCGCCGGGCCTCGGGGACGATGCGGGGGTCGGTCGTGTACACGCCGTCGACGTCGGTGTAGATCTGGCACTCGTCGGCCTTGAGCGCCGCCGCGAGGGCCACCCCCGTGGTGTCCGATCCCCCGCGCCCGAGCGTGGTGATGTTCCCTTCCTCGTCGATGCCCTGGAAGCCCGCGACGACCACGACGTTGCCGTCGGCGAGGTCGCGACGCACGCGCTCCTCGTCGATCGAGAGGATGCGCGCCTTCGAGTAGGCGTCGTCGGTGCGTATCGGCACCTGGAACCCGGTATAGCTGCGCGCCTTGACGCCCAGGCGGTGCAGCGCGATCGCGAGGAGCCCGATCGAGACCTGCTCCCCGGTCGAGGCGATCACGTCGAGCTCCCGGGGCTCGGCGTCGGGGTTGACCTCCCGGGCGAGGGCGAGCAGGCGGTTCGTCTCCCCCGACATGGCGGAGACGACCACGACCAGCCGGTGGCCCTCCTTGGCGAAGCGCTCGACCCGGCGGGCGACCTCGCGGATGCGCTCGGGGCTGCCCATGGAGGTGCCGCCGTACTTCTGGACGATGAGGGACACGATGAGGGGCTGCGAAAAAACGGCTATTTTAGCGTGCCAATTCGTCTATAGTGGTGCGAGCCTCGCTCCCGGTCATGAAGACCTCCCTTCGGCCCCGAGACCTCGCCCTGCTCGCCCTCGCGTGCGGGCTCGCCGCGAGCCTCCTCGCCTGGTACGTCGCGGGGCGGCTCGCCGAGCGCGAGGGCAATGCCCGCTCGGCCGCGCGGGCCGACGTCGCCGCCGGGCTCATCGAGCGGCGCATCCAGCGCTACATCGACGTCCTCCACGGGGTCGAGGCGCTCGCCTTGCACGACTCCGACCTCAGCCGCGCCGAGTTCCGCGGGTACGTGGCGGCGCTCGAGCTCGACCGCCGCTTCCCCGGGGTGAAGGCGGTGGAGCTCGTGCGCCGCGTGAGCGACGCGGAGCGCGACGCGTTCGTCGAGAGCGTGCGCACGGACCGCTCGCTCTCGCCCTTTGGATACCCCGACTTCGACATCCGCCCCGCGGGGCGCCGCGCCGAGTACTGGGTGGTCGATTACGTCGAGCCGCCCGACGGAAACGAGCCCATCTTCGGCCTCGACATGCGCACGCGCCTGGGCGCGGCCTCCGCCGCCGAGCGCGCGCTGCGCACCGGGCGGCCCACGGCGACGGGCCGCTACCGCCTCGTCAGCGGCGCGGGCGCCGCCGACGGCGGACTCACGATCTACCTCCCGGTGAGCGAGGCGGCGAGCACCCCGGACGAGCGCCTCGCCAACGCGCGCGCATTCGTCGACGTGGTGCTGCGCATGGACCAGGTCCTGTCCGAGGTGCTCTCCGAGCCCGCGATGGCGGGAATTCAGCTGCAGATCCGCGACCTCGGGCCGGCGGGCGCGAAGCCCGAGGCCGGCACCCAGGACTCCGCGTTCTACCGAAGCCCCGCCCCTGCGGAGCCCGGCGGCGCGCTCGCGTGGGCCGGATGGCGCTACCGCCAGTCCCAGCAGATGCCGATGGCCGAGCGCGTGTGGAGCCTCGAGTTCGAATCCGCGCCCGAGGCCAACCCGTGGCTCACGCGCTTCCCCCTCCTCGTCCTCGGCACCGGGATGGGCATGACGCTCGCCGCCTTCCTCGCGTTCTCGGGCGTGGCGCGCGCGCGCGGCGAGGCGGTCGCGAAGGCCGAGCACGCGACCGGCGAGCTGC
>DASPRQ010000032.1:0-30021 GCA_035624355.1 Usitatibacter sp.
CCGATCACGCAACAAATCGAGCCCCTTGTTGTGCCGTCACAACAGCGTCATTCGGGGTACCTGAAGAGGGCAGCCAGCATCTTTCCAGGATCGTCGGCCGCCATGAAAGCCGTTCCTATCAAGTAAGCGCTTACTCCACGCGCCCGGAGCCGCTTCACGTCGGCCGGGCTGGCGATTCCGCTCTCGGCGACGACGAGGCGGTCCGCCGGGACCCGCGGGCGAAGCTCCAGCGTGGTCTCGAGGCGAGTCTCGAAGGTCCGCAGGTCGCGGTTGTTGATGCCCACCATGCCCGCCGGGAGCCGCAGGGCGCGCTCGAGCTGGCCCGCATCGTGGCATTCCACGAGCACGTCCATCCCGAGGCCCCGCGCGAGGCGGGCCATGGCCTCCAGCTCCGCGTCCGGCGCGGCATCCACGATGAGCAGGATGCAATCCGCTCCCCAGGACCGCGCCTCATGGACCTGGTAGAGGTCGATCATGAAGTCCTTGCGCAGCACGGGAAGGGCGCAAGCCGCCCGCGCGGAGCGCAGGTCCTCCGGCGAGCCCCCGAAGAACTCCCGGTCCGTGAGCACCGAGAGGCACGCGGCGCCCCCGGCCTCGTAGGAGCGCGCGATGCGGGCCGGGTCGAAGTCGGAGCGGATGAGCCCGCGGCTGGGGCTCGCGCGCTTGATCTCGGCGATCACGGCGGCCTCGCCCCGGTCGACGCGGCGGCGCAGCGCGGCCTCGAACCCGCGCGCGGGCGGAGCGGCCGCGGCGCGCCGTTCCATTTCCGCGAGGGGCACCGACGCGCGCGCCACCTCGACCTCGCGGCGCTTCGCCGCGAGGATCCGCGCCATCACGTCCGACATCAGCCGCCCTTCGCGAAGGAGCCCGTGAAGCGCACGAGCTGGTCGAGCTTCGCGCGCGCCGCGCCCGAGGCGAGCGCGTCGCGCGCCGCCGCCACCCCGTCCCAGAGGCTTTCCACGACGCCCGAGACGTAGAGCGCGGCGGCGGCGTTGAGCACCACGATGTCGCGCGCGGGCCCCGGCTCGTCGGCGAGGACCCCCTCGACGCGCGCCTTCGACTCGGCCGCGTCCTTCACCTGGATCGACTCGAGGGGGGCGACGTCGAGGCCGAACTGCCCCGGCTCGATCGTGTACTCGGTGATGAAATCGTGCCGCAGCTCCGCCACGGAAGTGGGGCCGGTGATCGTGATCTCGTCGAGCCCGTCGTGGCCGTGCACCGTGAGCACATGGCGGCTGCCGAGCATCTTGAGCACGCGGGCCTGGATGCCGACGAGGTCCGGGTGGAAGACGCCCATCACCTGGTTGGGGGCGCCTGCGGGATTCGTGAGCGGACCCAGGATGTTGAGGATGGTGCGCATGCCGAGCTCCTTGCGCACCGGCGCCGCGTGCTTCATCGCCGGATGGTGGCTCGGGGCGAACATGAAGCCGAGCCCGACCTCGCGCAGGGACACTCCCACCTGCTCGGGCGTGAGCGCGAGGTTCACGCCGAGCGACTCGAGCACGTCGGCGCTCCCGGACTGCGAGGACACGGCCCGCCCGCCGTGCTTCGCGACCCGCGCGCCGGCCGCCGCCGAGACGAAGGCCGCCGTGGTCGAGATGTTGAACGTGTGGGCCTTGTCGCCCCCGGTCCCGCAGGTGTCGACGAGGTGGTCCAGGTCGGACGCGTCCACCTTCGTCGAGAACTCTCGCATCACGGAGGCCGCGGCGGCGATCTCCGACACCGATTCGGTCTTCACGTGCAGCCCCATGAGGACCGCGGCGAGCTGCACGGGGGTGACCTTGCCCTCCATGACCTGCCGCATGAGGTCGACCATCTCGTCGTAGAAGATCTCGCGCTTGTCGCAGAGGCGGTTGATCGCTTCCTGGGCGGTGAACATCGTCGTTTCCCTCTATCGCTTGAGGAAGTTCGCGAGCAGCTCGTGGCCGTGCTCGGTGAGGATGGACTCGGGATGGAACTGCACGCCCTCGACGGAAAGGACGCGGTGGCGCACGCCCATGATCTCCCCGTCCTCGGTCCACGCCGTCACCTCGAGCTCGGCCGGGCAGCTCGCGCGCTCGATCGCGAGCGAATGGTAGCGGGTCGCCCGGAACGGCGTGGGCAGCCCGCGGAAGACGCCGTGCCCGGAGTGGTGGATGTCGGACACCTTGCCGTGCATCAGGGTCTTCGCATGCACGATCCGGCCGCCGAAGGCCTGCCCGATGGCCTGGTGGCCGAGGCACACGCCCAGGATCGGCGCGCGCCCCGCGAAGCGCCGGATCACCTCCAGCGTGATGCCGGCCTCGGTGGGCGTGCAGGGACCGGGCGAGAGGACGATGCGCTGCGGCCCGAGGCGCTCGACCTCGTCCACCGTGAGCTCGTCGTTGCGGATCACCTTCACGTCCTCGCCCAGCTCGCCCAGGTACTGCACCAGGTTGTAGGTGAAGGAATCGTAGTTGTCGATCATGAGGAGCACGGCCGCCTCCTCACTCGAGCGGGGCGTCGAGCCCCGCGTGCACCTGCTCGGCCGCCGCGAGGAGCGCGCGCACCTTGTTGCGGGTCTCGAGCCACTCCTGCGCGGGCACCGAATCGGCCACGATCCCGGCGGCGGCCTGCACGTAAAGCGTCCCGTCCTTCACGATCCCGGTGCGGATGGCGATGGCGAGGTCGAGGTTGCCGTTGAAGCCCAGGTAGCCGGCCGCGCCCGCGTAGACGCCGCGCTTCTCGGGCTCGAGCTCCTCGATGATCTCCATCGCGCGCACCTTCGGCGCGCCCGTGACGGTGCCCGCGGGGAAGGTCGCGCGCAGCAGCTGCATCGCCGTGAGGTTCGGATCCACGGTGCCTTCCACGTTGGACACCATGTGCATCACGTGCGAGTAGCGCTCGACCACCATCGTCTCGGTCACCTTCACGGTGCCGACCTTCGCGATGCGGCCCACGTCGTTGCGGCCGAGGTCGATCAGCATCACGTGCTCCGCCCGCTCCTTGGGATCGCCCAGGAGCTCGCGTTCCATCTCGAGGTCCTTCTCGGGCGTGGCCCCGCGCCGCCGCGTCCCCGCGATCGGGCGCAGCGTCACCTTGTCGCCTTCGCGCCGCACGAGGATCTCCGGCGAGGCGCCCACGAGCTGCGCGTCGCCGAAGTCGAAGTAGAACATGTACGGCGACGGGTTGATCGAGCGCAGCGACCGGTAGAGGTTCACGGGCGAATAAGGGAAGGGCTGCGCGATCCGCTGCGAGATCTGCACCTGGAAGATGTCGCCCTCCGTGATGTAGCGCTTGCAGCGCGCGACCGCCTCGTGGAACGTCTTCTCGCCGACGTTCGAGCGCGGAGCCTCGAGGGCGGGGCGCGGGGCGTGCGGCGGCAGCTCGGAGGGCTTGCGCAGCTGCGCGCGCAGCTCCTGCAGGCGCCGCAGGGCGCGGCCATGGGCCCCGGCCTCGGCTGGATCGGCGTAGACGATGAGGTGGAGCTTGCCCGACAGGTTGTCGACCACGGCGAGCTCCTCCGAGAGGAGCAGCCGGATGTCGGGCAGGCCCATCGGGTCGGGCTTCGGCGCGCGCCCGAGGTGCCGCTCGATGTAGTCGACCGTGTCGTAGCCGAAGTACCCGACCAGCCCGCCGGCGAAGCGCAGCGCGCCCGACGGCGCCGCGGCGCGGAAGGAGCGCAGGTAGTCGTCGATGAAGGCGAGCGGATCGGGGTCCTCGCGCTCCTCCACGGTGGTTCCGTCGCGGATGCGACGCACCCGGTGGCCGACCACTTCCAGGCGCTCGCGCGCCGGCAGCCCCACGATCGAATAGCGCCCGAAGCGCTCGCCGCCGATCACGCTCTCCAGCAGGTAGGAGCCGGGGCGGTTGGCGAGCTTGAGGTAGATGGAAAGCGGCGTGTCGAGGTCCGCGAGGGTCTCGAGATGCAGCGGGATCCGGTTGTAGCCGGCGCGTCCGAGCGCCAGGAATTCGTCTTCAGTCATGGGTCACCACACGGTTCACGGTCGAAAGGGGAGGCCGGGCGGGCGCTTCAGCGCCAGCTTTGCCATCGCCAATCGAGACGCGGTCCGCGCAGTGCCATGTCGAACGACGGGAGGGAAGTTGCGGTCTAGGCGGGCATTGTAGCCCGCTTGAGCTCCGCGCGCATCCGCGCGATCGCCGCGTGCCGGTCCTTCTCGCCGAAGACCGCCGAGCCCGCCACGAACGTGTCGGCGCCGGCCCGCGCGACCTCGGCGATGTTGTCGGCCTTCACGCCGCCGTCGACCTCGAGCCAGATGTCGCGCCCGCTCGCGTCGATGCGCCGGCGCACCTCCGCGATCTTCGGCAGCGCCGAGCGGATGAACGACTGGCCCCCGAAGCCGGGGTTCACCGACATGACGAGGATCAGGTCGACCTTGTCCATCACGTGGTCGAGCCAGGCGAGCGGCGTGGCGGGGTTGAACACCAGGCCCGCCTTGCAGCCCTGGTCGCGGATGAGGGCGAGCGTGCGGTCGACGTGCTCGCTCGCCTCGGGGTGGAAGCTCACGATGGCCGCCCCCGCCTTCGCGAAGTCCGGGATGATGCGGTCCACGGGCTTCACCATGAGGTGCACGTCGATCGGCACCGTGGCGATCGGGCGGATCGCCTCGCACACGAGCGGCCCGATGGTGAGGTTCGGGACGTAGTGGTTGTCCATCACGTCGAAGTGCACGAGGTCGGCGCCGCCCGCGATGACGTCGCGCACCTCGTCGCCGAGGCGCGCGAAATCGGCCGACAGGATGCTCGGGGCGATGCGGAAACCGGAGCGGGACATGGGAGGCTGGGGATCGTCGGGGCCCTTGCGATTCTACGTGGAAACGGCCCGCCGCGCCCTCGGCGCGCGCCCTTTTCCTGCTACCATCGTTTCCAGGCGCGCGGATCAGGAAACCCGATCAGGAAACCCATGCCGGAAGCGAAGAAATACAGCGTCGCGGTCACGGCGCATTCGACCTACCTTCCCGACCAGTCCGACGAGGAGGAGGACCGCTACGTCTTCGCCTACACGATCCGCATCACGAACAACGGCAGCATCACCGCGCAGCTCGTGAGCCGGCACTGGATCATCACGGACGCGGACAACCAGGTGCAGGAGGTCCGCGGCATGGGCGTGGTGGGCGAGCAGCCGGTCCTCAAGCCGGGCGACACGTTCGAGTACTCGAGCGGCTCGTCGATCCCGACGGCGGTGGGCACGATGCGCGGCAGCTACCAGCTGGTGGCGGAGGACGGCACGCGGTTCGAGGCGAGCATCCCCGAGTTCACGCTGAGCGTCCCGCGCGTCCTGCATTGAGCGCTCAGCCGCCGGGGCCGGGACGCTCCTTGTCCTCGCCCGAAGGCTTGCGCGGCTCGCGCGGAAAGGTCCACCACACGATCGCCGCGGCCACGCCGATCACCAAGGCGACCTCGAAAAATACCCATCCCACGGCCTTCTCCTCGAGCGGGCTGCTGTGGCGCCCATTATCGTCCCGCGGCGCCCGGGCGCTCGCGGCTGCGCTGCTCGCGCTGCTCGCCGCCTGCGCCGCGCCTCCCCCGCAGGAAGCGGGCCCGCCCGCGAAGGAGGCCGCCGCCCGCCCCGCGCCGCCCGCGGCTGCGCCCGCGCCGCAGGTCTCGTGCCCCACGGCGCCCGCTCCGGCGCCTCCGCCGCCCCCGACCGAATACCGCGGAAGGCTCGAGGCCGCGGCCTGGTCGCAGCTTCCCGACTGGGGAAGGGAGCCCCTGCGCGGCTCGCTCGACGCCTTCGCCCGAGGCTGCACCGTGCTCGCCGAGGAAGAAGGATGGAAGGCGGCCTGCGAAACCGCGCTCGCGGTGCCCGCGGGCGCGACCGAAGCGGAGATCTCCCTGTACTTCGAAACGCACTTCGACCCGTACCGCGTCGTGAACGCCGACGATTCCGACACCGGCATGATCACCGGCTACTACGAGCCGCTGCTGCACGGAAGCCGCACGCGCACGAAGCGCTACCGCTATCCGCTCTACGCGCCGCCGCCGGATCTGCTCACCATCGACCTCGCCTCGGTGTACCCGGACCTCAAGTACAAGCGCCTGCGCGGGCGCCTCGAGGGCAATCGCGTGGTGCCCTACTTCTCGCGCGGCGACATCGACTCGAACCCGAACCTGCTGAAGGGCCTCGAGATCGCGTGGGTGGACGACCCGATCGACCTGTTCTTCCTCCACATCCAGGGCTCGGGGCAGATCGAGCTGCCGGGCGGGGAGCGCATCCGCGTCGGATACGCCGACCAGAACGGGCACCCGTTCCGCTCTCTCGGCGCGCTGCTCATCCGCCGCGGCGAGATCTCCCCGGACAGCGCCTCGATGCAGGGGATCAAGGCGTGGGCGCGGCGCCATACGCACCGGATCCGCGAGTACCTCGACGCCAACCCGAGCTACGTGTTCTTCCGCGAGCTTCCGACGAGCCTGCCCGGCCCCATCGGCGCGCTCGGCGTGCCGCTCACGCCCGAGCGCTCGATCGCCGTCGATCCGCGAGTGATCCCCCTCGGCGCGCCGGTCTACCTCACGACCACCTGGCCCGACGACGCCCGACTTCTCGAACGGCTGATGGTCGCGCAGGACACGGGAGGCGCGATCACCGGCGCCGTGCGCGCCGATTTCTACTGGGGATCGGGCGACGAGGCCGGCGCGCTCGCCGGCCGCATGCGGCAGGACGGCCGCATGTGGGTGCTGCTCCCGAAAGGCCTCCCGCCGCCCGTGACGGCCGGGCGCAACTGAGCGCGCGCTATTTCGCCGAGGCGAGGTTCGCCTTCGCCTCGCGGAAGCGCTTCTCCAGCTCCGCCATGGAGATCGCCCCCGGCAGCCGCTGCCCGTCCTCGAAGATGAGCGTGGGCGTGCCGTGGATGCGCTTCTCCTGGCCGAAGGCGACGTTCTTGTCGAGCGGCGTGGAGCACGTGCCGTCCTTGGCGGGGAGCCGGTCATGGACCATCGTGTCGATCCAGGCCTTGGCGGGGTCGGGGGCGCACCAGATCGCCTTCGACTTCGTGTAGGAATCGGCCGCGAGGATCGGGTAGAGGAAGACGTAGGCGGTGATGTCGGTCACGCCCTGGAAGTCGCGCTCGAAGCGCTTGCAGTAGCCGCAGTTCGGGTCCTCGAAGAGCGCGATCTTGCGCGAGCCGTTGCCGCGGACGATCTTGATCGCGTCGGCGAAGGGCAGCGCCTTGAAGTCCACGGCGTTCACCTGCCGCAGGCGCGTCTCGGTCACGTTCTCCTTCGTGTTGAGGTCCACGATGGGCCCCAGCGAGATGAACGAGGCCCGGTCGTCCGTGTAGAAGATCTCGCCGTCGGAGACGACTTCGTAGAGGTTGCCGTACGGCGTCTTGCGGACGCTCTGCACGTGCGCCTCGGGAAGCTTCTTGTGAAGCTCCGCCTTGATGCTCTCGGGGTTGACCTGCGCCTGCAGCGGCAGGACGGCGAAGGCGGCGAGCGCGGCCAGGAATGCGGTGATCTTCATGTCGGGGCTTCCCAAGGACGACCCGTTCGGACAGGCCGCGGGGGAGCGGAGTTCCGGGAGGGCACGTTTCAATTATCGCATTGCCCGGCGCGCCAGTGCGGCCTTCGCCCACCCCTGGCTCTCGACCAGCCCCAGCCCGAGGTTGCGCAGGCCCAGGGCGCCGGGCTTCGCCGTGGCGAACAGCCGGTCGAGGCCGTCGGTCACGAGCTGCATCGCGGCGACGTCCTCGCGCCGCGCGCGCGCGTGGCGGCGGAGGACGCGCAGGTCGCCTACGGCCTCGAGCGGAGAGCGGCCCGCGATCGCCGCCGCGAGCGAGCGCACGTCCTGGAAGCCGAGGTTGATCCCCTGGCCCGCGAGCGGATGCACGGCGTGGGCCGCGTCCCCGATGAGCGCGACGCGGGCGATGACGGGGTCGGGAACGCGGATGAGCCGAAGCGGGAACCGTGCCACGGGCGACACGAGCTTGAGGTCCCCCAGCGCCGCGCCTCCCGCCTCCCGCACGCGCCGCTCGAAGGCGCGCTCCTCGAGCCGCTCGAGCTCCTCCGCATGGGCGTTCGGCGTGGACCACACGATCGACATGCGCGGGCCCGGCAATGGAAGCCACGCGAGCACGCCGTCGCGGCGGAACCACTGGCGCGCGACCTCTCCGTGGGGCCGCTCCGTCTCGAAGTTCGCGACCACCGCCGATTCGCCGTAGGGCCGTTCCGCGAACGCGATGCCGAGTCGGGCGCGCACGGGCGAATCGGGACCGTCGGCGCCGACGAGGAGGTCGGCCTCGAGGCGCTCGCCGCCGGCGAGCCCCACCCACGCGGCGCGAGCCTCGACGCCGAAGTCCACCGCCTTCGCGCCCCTCGTCACCGCCACGTTCGCGAGCGACGCGGCCTGCGCGCCGAGCGCCTCCGCGAGCCGCCCGGCCTCGAGCACCCACGCGAGCGCCGCACCCGGCCGCGCGGAGAAGACGAGGCGCGATGCCGCGTCGCCGAAGATCTCCATGCGCCGGATCGGCGCGATGCGCGCCGCGTCCAGGCGCTCCCACGCGCCCACGTCGCGCAGGAGCGAGCGCGTGCCGGGGCTCAGCGCGAGCACGCGCACGTCGAATTCCGGTGGCCACGGCGCTTCGCGCGGCACCGAAGCCTCCAGCACGCGAACGTCGCAGCCGGCGCACGCGCATGCGAACGCGAGCCCCACGGGCCCACCTCCGGCCACCACGACGCGCGGGCTCACGTCGGCGCCCCGTAGATCATGCGCTCGGCGAGCAGGCGCCGCGCCGGGGGCAGCAGGTCGAGGGCGGTGAGGGCCAGGCCCCGGCCCCACGTCGGAAGGCGCCGGGCGTCGGCGAACGCGGAGACGAGGAAGTCGGTGAAGGCCACGCCGCGCGAGGCGTCGCGCCGGCGCGCCGCACGGTACGCCGCGAGCATTTCCGGGCGCCCGAGCGCTTCGGGCGCGGCGCCGCGGAGCAGGTCGGCGAGCGCGGCGGCATCGCGCAGCCCGAGGTTGAGCCCCTGGCCGGCGATGGGATGCAGCGCCTGGGCCGCGTTGCCCACGATCACCGTGCGCAGGGCGACGGGCGTGTTCACCGTGCGCAGCTGCAGCGGGAACGCGGCGCGCGACTCGACGGAGGTGAAGCGGCCCGCGCGGTCGCCGAAGGCCTCCTGCAGCCCGGCGAGGAAGAGCCCCTCCTCCATCGCCACCAGCTCGCCCGAGCGCTCCGGCGCGGCCGTCCAGACGAGCGCGTAGCGGTCCTCGACCGGAAGGAGGGCGAGGGGCCCCTGCGGCGTGAACCGCTCGTAGGCGCGAGCGCCGTGGGGCCGGTCGCTGCGCACTGCGCCGACGACGGCATGCTGGCCGTAGTCCTTGCGCTCGAAGCCGATGCCGGGGATGCGCGCCGCGCTCGCGCCCCCGTCGGCGATCACGAGGAGCCGCGCGGCGATTTCCTCGCCCGAGGCGAGGCGCACCACGGCCGCGTCGGGCTCGAGGCGGATCGCCTCGCACGCCGCGCCGAAGCGCGTCGCGACGCCGGCTCCCGCGAGGCGCTGCGCGAGCGCGTCCTCGAGCGCGGCGTAGGCGACCGTGTATCCGAGGGCGGGCAGCCCCTGCTCCGAGGCCTCGAGCAGCGTGCGCCCGGGGCCGCCGCGCTGAGAGATGTGGATCGAGGTGATGGGAGTGGCGCGCGCGGCGGGCCACGCGCGGGCATCCTCGAGCCGCTCGCGGCTCGCGTGCGAGAGCGCGAGGATGCGCCCGTCGCCCGAGGGACCGGTCCGCGCCTCGAGCACGGCCATCGAATGGCCGGCCCCGCACGCGAGCGCGGCGACCGTCGCGCCGACCGGCCCGCCGCCCACGATGGCGACGTCGAGCACGAGCGGGCTAGCGGTCGAGGACCGCCGCCTCCACGTCCTTCACGCGCTTCGGGCAGGCGGCCGTGAGGACTTCCCGGCCCCGCTCCGTCACGAGGACGTCGTCCTCGATGCGCACGCCGATGTTCCAGAACGCCTTCGGCACGCTCGGGGCCGGGCGGATGTACAGGCCCGGCTCGACGGTGAGGACCATGCCGGGCTTGAGCTTGCGCCAGCGCCCCTTGTGCATGTACTCGCCCGCGTCGTGCACGTCGAGCCCGAGCCAGTGGCCGGTGCGGTGCATGTAGAACTGCTTGTACGAGCCGTCCTCGAGCACCTGGTCCACGGAGCCCTTGCAGAGCTTGAAGTCGACGAGCCCCTGCGTGAGCACGCGCGTGGCCGCCTCGTGGTAGGCGATGAAGTCGGCGCCGGGCTTCACGGCGCGGATGCCCGCCTCCTGCGCGGCGAGCACGAGCTCGTACACGTCGCGCTGCACGTCGCCGAAGCGGCCGGCGACGGGAAAGGTCCTCGTGATGTCGGAGGCGTAGCTGTCCAGCTCGCAGCCCGCGTCGATCAGCAGCAGCTCGCCCTTGCGCAGCTCCGCCGAGTTCTCGCGGTAGTGCAGCACGCACGCGTTGGCGCCCGCGGCCACGATCGACCCGTACGCGGGGGCGCGCGCGCCGTTCACCAGGAATTCGTGCAGCAGCTCCGCCTCGACCTGGTACTCGCGCTGCCCGGGAGAGGCCGAGCGCATCGCGCGCGCGTGGGCGGCGCTGGAGATCGCGGCGGCGCGGCGCATCACCGCGAGCTCGTGCCCGTCCTTCACGAGGCGCATGTCGTTCACGGCCGAGCGCACGTCGCGGATCTGCGCGGGGGCCGTGATGCCGCTGCGCACCTTGGCGCGCACGACGTTCAGCCACCCCGCGACGCGCTGGTCCCACGCGGCGTCCGAGCCCACCGGCGTGTGCAGCGCCTCCTGGTCGGCGATGAGCTCCGGCATGCGCGCGTCGAGCTCGCCGTACGGATGGGCCTCGTCGAAGCCGAAGAGCTCGCGCGCCTGGGCGGGGCCGTGGCGGTAGCCGTCCCAGATCTCGCGCTCGGGATCCTTCACGCGGCAGAAGAGGATCGAGCGCGGCTTCGGGCCGAGCGTCATCACGAGCACCGCCTCGGGCTCGCGGAAGCCCGTGAGGTAGTAGAAGCCGCTGTCCCAGCGATAGTCGTAATGGGTGTCGGCGTTGCGGGTGCGCTCGGGGGCCGTGGGCAGCACCACCACGCCGCCTTCCAGCGCCCGCGCGAGGCGCGCGCGGCGCGCCTTGAAGGGCTTCACGTTCAGGGGGTTTTCGAGCTTCATGGCGGAATCTTACCGCGTCGACCGCGCCGGGTGCTCGCGCATGAGCCCGGCGAGCGCCTCCTCGCCGCCCGCGCGCAGGGCCTCGGCGACGCGCTCGGCGTCGCGCCCGGGGCGGTTCTGCGAGAGCTTGAACTTGCCTTCGAGCTTCGTCACCTCGATCGCGAACCCGGCGATCGCCTTCACCATCCCGCGCACGTAGTCTTCCGGCAGGTCCTCCATGCGCCACGGCGGCGCGTTGCCCGCCTCGTACTTCGCCGCGAGCCGCGCGAGAAGCGCGCGGAGCTCCGCCTCGTCGAGCGGCGCGGCCCTTCCGTGCGCGTGCACGACCGCGTAGTTCCACGTGGGGACGGCGGGGTGGTGCTCGTACCAAGTGGGGGAAACGTAGGCGTGCGGCCCGTGGAAGATCGCCACGACCTCGCTCGCCTGCTCCAGGGCGCGCCAGTGGTCGTTCGCCCGGGCGACGTGGGCGAGGAGCCGCAAGCGGCCGTCCGCGGGCGCCTCCACGAGGAACGGGATGTGGCTCACGCGCAGGCCCCCGGGGCCGCTGGAGACGAGCGTGCCGAAGGCGTTGCGCTCGACGAATTCCACGAGCTCGCGCCGGTCGTCCACGCGGAAGGGGGGCGGAATGTAGAGTGTCATCGCGTCAGCCTCCGGTCGAGCGCCGCGAGCTGCTCGGCGGTGCCCACGTTGTCCCACGGTCCCGCGTACTTCTCGCCCGAAACCCGCCCCTCGTCCACGAACCGGTACATCCACGGGAAGAGCCTGAGGCGCGCGCCCGGCGCGATCGCGCGGAAGGGCGCGGGATGGAAGACCGCGATGTTGCCATAGGTGAGGCGCGCCGCGCCGCGCCGCACGCGCCCCGCCTCGAGGCTCATGTCGTCGCCCTCCGGGTGCCACGGCGGGTTGTCGACGAGCACGAAGTGGGCGACGCAGGCGGCCGGGTCGCGCTCGATCGCCTCGATGCGCGGCGCGAGCGAGGCGAAGTCGAACTCGGTGTGGATGTCGCCGCTCACCACCACGAACGGCGCCGGCCCGAGCAGCGGCAACGCGTGCGCGATGCCGCCGGCGGTCTCGAGCGCCGGGGACTCGGGCGAGTAGCGGATGCGCACGCCGAAGCGGCTTCCGTCGCCGAGGGCCGCCTCGATGCGGCCGCCGAGGTGCGCGTGGTTCACCACCAGGTCGCGGAAGCCCCCCGCGGCGAGGCGCTCGATCTGCCACTCGATGAGCGCGCGCCCGCCCGCGGCGAGCAGGGGCTTGGGCGTCGCGTCGGTGAGGGGCCGCAGCCGCTCGCCGCGGCCGGCCGCGAGGATGAGCGCGCGGCGCATCAGAACGTGTAGCGCGCCTCGGCGCGCCGCCCCTCCACCTCGTCGAGCAGCCGTGCGAGGGGCGCGAGCTCGCGGTAGCGCGCCGCCGCGTGGCGCACGTAGCCCACGAAGCGCGGCGTGTCCTCGAGGTATCCGGGCTTCGCGTCCCGGTAGTGCAGCCGCGCGAAGATGCCCAGCACCTTGAGGTGGCGCTGCACGCCCATCCATTCCACGTCGCTCCAGAAGTCGGCGAAGTCCGAGCGCACCGGCAGCCCCGCCGCGCGCGCCTTCTCCCAGTAGCGGATGGTCCCGTCGAGGACGAGCTCCTCGTCCCAGCTCACGAACGCGTCGCGGAAGAGCGAGGCCACGTCGTAGCTGATCGGGCCGTGGACCGCGTCCTGGAAGTCGAGGATGCCCGGGTTGGGCTCGGCCACCACGAGGTTGCGCGGCATGTAGTCGCGGTGCACGTAGACCCGCGGCTCGGCGAGGTTGCGCTCGAGGATCGCGCGGAACGTCGCCTCGAGCGACTCGCGCTGGCGCGCCGAGAGCTCCACTCCGAGGTGGCGCCCGAGGTACCACTCGGGGAAGAGCCCGAGCTCGCGCCCGAGCAGCGCCTCGTCGTACTCCGGCAGGACGCCCTCGCGGGTCGCCGACTGCCAGCGCACGAGCGCCGCCGTGGCGTCGGCGAAGAGCGGGCCGGGATCGTCCTCGCGCAGCGCCGCGAGGTAGGAGCGCGTGCCGAGGTCGGTCACGAGGAGGAAGCCGCGAGCGAGATCGTGGGCGAGGACTTCCGGCGCGTTGAGGCCCGCCTCGCGCAGCAGCCGCGCGACCTTCACGAACGGGGCCGAATCCTCGCGCTCGGGCGGGGCGTCCATGGCGATCAGCGTGCCCCCGCCGGAGAACACGCGGAAATAGCGCCGGAAGCTCGCGTCGGCGGAGGCCGGCTCGAGACGGAATTCCGCGCCCGGCAGGGCCGTACGCAGCCACGCATCGAGCGCGCGGAATCGGTCGTCCATCGGGCGAAGCGTGGCGGGTTTGCGTGTATCCTTGCGCGTACATTCTAGCATCGACCCCGAAGCCGCCTTGACGCCGCGACGCACCCGGATGCAGGCGTTCGCGCTCCTCTGCGCGATGGGCCCGACGCTGACCGGCGCGCAGGCGGCCGAGGAGCTCCGCCTCAAGCTCGACCGCCAGCTGCACATGGCGCCCACGCGCCCGGAGCGCGAGGGGGCGAAATTCCTCGAGGCCGACCGCATCGAGGCGACCCAGGACAGGAAGGTCACCGCCACGGGCGATGTGAGGCTGCGCCAGCGCGGGGTCACGATCCGAGCCGACCGCGTCGACTACGACGAGCAGACGCAAACGGCGGTCGCCACGGGCGACGTGCGCCTCGACCGGGTCGGCAACACCGCGACCGGCCCGCGCCTGGTCTATCGCCTCGATACGGGCACCGGGGAGATGGATTCGCCGGTCTTCAACTTCCCGAAGACGCCCGACCGGGTGATCGCCTCGCGCGGCCAAGCGAAGCGCGCCGAGCTCGAACCCGACCGCTTGAGCCGGCTCCTCGGCGCCGAGTACACCTCGTGCCCGGTGCCGCGCGACGACTGGTTCCTGCGCGTGAACGACCTCGACCTCGACAGCACGCGCAACGTGGGCACCGCGTACCGCTCGACGCTGTACTTCCTGGGGCTGCCGATCCTCTACATGCCCTACCTCACCTTCCCGCTCGACAACAAGCGCAAATCGGGATTCCTCGCGCCCACCTTCGGGACCTCCGGCAAGAGCGGCTTCGAGGCTTCGCTGCCGTACTACTGGAACATCGCCCCGAACATGGACGCCACCCTGACGCCCAAGATCTTCACCAAGCGCGGGCTGCAGATGGGCGGCGAGTTCCGCTACCTCGAGCCGAAGCTCTCCGGCACGCTCGATGGCGAGTACCTGCCGAGCGACCGCATCGCAAGGAGCGACCGCTGGTTCGCCGGGATCGTGCACAAGCAGCAGCTGCCCTGGCGCGGATGGAGCGCGGCGGTGAACGCGCAGGAAGTCTCCGACGACAACTACTTCCGCGACCTGTCCACCCAGATCGCGCTCACCTCGCAGACCAACCTCCCGCACGACGCGATCGTCGCCTACGGCGACGACACCTGGACCTTCCTGGCGCGCGCCCTCGCCTACCAGACGCTGCAGGACCCGACGGGGCCGCCGGTGCCGATCCCTTATCGCATCCTGCCGCAGATGCTGCTCACGGGAGCGCGCCAGAACATGAGCGGGTTCGACTGGCAGCTCTCCGCCGAGGCCTCCAACTTCCGCCATCCGACGCTGGTGGACGGCGAGCGCTTCATCCTCAATCCGTCGCTGTCGTACCCGATGCGCCGCAGCTACGGATACGTCGTCCCGAAGATCGAGTACTACTACCTGCGCTACAGCCTCAAGGACAACGCGCAGGGGGTGGCCGACGGGCCGCTGTCGCTGCCGATCGCGAGCGTGGACAGCGGCCTTTACTTCGACCGCGCGATCCACTGGGGGGGGCGCGCCTTCGAGCAGACGCTCGAGCCGCGGCTGTACTACCTCTACGTCCCGTTCCGCGACCAGAGCCTGCTGCCCAACTTCACCACGGCCGAGAAGGACTTCAGCTTCGCGCAGATCTACACCGACAACCGCTTCGTCGGCGGCGACCGCGTGGGAGACGCCAACCAGCTCACCCTGGGCGTGACCTCGCGCATGATCGAGTCGGCGACCGGCATCGAGCGCCTCACCGCCTCGCTCGGCCAGATCTACTACTTCACCCCGCCCCGGGTGACCCTGAGCGAGTCGCTCGGCGACAAGAAGCACTCCGACATCCTGGCGGGCGTGACGAGCCAGATGTCGCCTTCGGTGTCGCTCGAGGGCGGGATCCAGTACACCCCGAACCTGAACCAATCCGAGAAGATCGTGCTCGCCGCGCACTACTCGCCCGTGCCGGGCAGCGTGCTCAACGCCGCGTACCGCTACGCGCGCGGCGTGAACGACCCGCGCGCCGACCCCTCGGTCCAGGCGGGCATCGCGCAGGTCGACCTCTCGACCCAGTGGCCCATCACGAGCCGCCTGTCGGGCGTCGGCCGCTGGAACTGGAGCACGCAGGACCGCAAGCTCATCGAGGGCCTCGCCGGCTTCGAGTACAATGCGGGGTGCTGGCAGTTCCGCGCCGTGGCGCATCGCTTCATCACGGCGACCGACCAGTACTCGACGTCGTTCCAGATCCAGCTCGAGCTGACCGGCCTGTCGAGGATCGGGATCAACCCCCTGGAGACGCTCCGGCAGAACATCGCCGGCTATCGCCGGTCCTACGAGATTTCGCAATGAAACCCCGCATGCCCCTGGCCCGATTCCTGCTCGCATTCGCGCTCGCCGCCGCGCAGTCCGCGCTTGCGCAGGCCGCGCCGGCCCCCGCCGCCGCGCCCGCGGGCGGCCGCCTCGAGACGCACCTCGTCCCCCCGCCCTCGAAGATCATCACCATCGACCGGATCGTGGCGGTCGTGAACGACGACGTGATCACGCAGAACGAGCTCAACGAGCGCATAGCGCTCGTCGTGCGGCAGCTGCAGCGCGAGGGCGGCCAGCCTCCCCCCGCCGACGCGCTCGCCCGCCAGATCCTCGAGCGCATGATCAACGACCGCGTGCAGCTGCAGCTCGCCAAGGATACCGGCATCAAGGTGGACGACCTCACCCTCGACCGGACCATCGAGCGCATCGCCCAGCAGAACAAGATGTCGCTCACGGAATTCCGCGCGGCCATCGAGCGCGACGGCATCAACTACGCGCGCTTCCGGGACGACATCCGCAACGAGATCACCATCGCGCGGCTGCGCGAGCGCGACGTGGACAACCAGGTCGTGGTGACCGACGCCGAGGTGGAGACCGAGCTCGCGCGCCAGGCCCACGAATCGGATGCCGGCACCGAGTACGAGCTGTCCCACATCCTCGTGTCGGTGCCCCAGCAGGCGAGCGCCGAGCAGATCGAGGCGCGCCGGCAGCGCGCGCTCCAGGCGCTCGCCCAGCTGCGCAGCGGCGCGAACTTCGCCCAGGTGGCGGCCCAGTACTCCGACGCGCCCGACGCGCTCCAGGGCGGCAGCCTCGGCTGGCGCGAGTCGAGCCGCCTGCCGACGCTCTTCCTCGACGCCCTCCAGCGCATGAAGCCCGGCGACGTGAGCGATATCCTGAAGAGCCCCAACGGCTTCCACATCGTGAAAGTCGTGGACCGGCGCAGCAAGTCGGCCGCGGGGGGCGTGGAGCAGACGCACGTGCGCCATATCCTGCTGCGCACCGGCCCGGGGCTCTCGGACGCGGACGCGCGCGAGCGCCTCGCGAAGCTGCGCGAGAAGATCCTCGCGGGCGCGGACTTCGGCGAGATGGCGAAGCAGAACTCCGAGGACGCGAGCGCCCCGCGCGGCGGCGACCTGGGCTGGGTCTCCCCGGGCGACACGGTGCCCGAGTTCGAGCGCGTGATGGACTCGCTCAAGCCCGGCGAAGTGAGCCAGCCGTTCCAGTCGCCCTTCGGCTGGCACCTGGTGCAGGTGCTCGAGCGCCGCTCGCAGGCGCCCTCGGAGGAGCACCGCAAGAATGCCGCGCGCACCGCGATCCGCGCGCGCAAGGCCGACGAGGCCTACGAGGACTGGCTGCGCCAGCAGCGCGACCGGGCCTACGTCGAGAACCGCTACGACGAGCGCTGAGGGGCGCTCGAGCGCGACCCCGTGCCCGATCCCGCGCCCCTGGTCGCCCTGACCGCCGGAGAGCCCGCGGGCATCGGGCCGGACCTGTGCGCGATGCTCGCCGCCGGGCGCTTCCCGGGGCGGCTCGTGATCCTCGGCGACCGCGCCGTGATCGCCGAGCGGGCGCGCGCCCGCGGCCTCGCCTTCGAAGTGCCCGACTATGCGGGGCGCGAGCGCTCGGCCGCCGTCTCCCTGCTGGGCGTTCCCGTCGCGCGTCCGGTGACCCCCGGGCGGCTCGACGCCGGCAACGCGCCGCACGTGCTCGCCCTCCTCGATCGCGCCGTCGAAGGCTGCACGAAAGGGGAGTTCGACGCGATGGTGACCGCCCCCGTCCAGAAAAGCGTGATCAACGAGGCCGGCATCGCGTTCACCGGGCACACCGAGTACCTCGCGCAGCGCACCGGCGCGCCCCGGGTCGTGATGATGCTCGTGGGCGGCGGGCTGCGCGTGGCGCTCGCGACCACGCACCTGCCGCTCGCGGCCGTGCCCGCGGCGATCACGGCGCCGCTGCTTCGGTCGACGATCCGCGTGCTCGACGAGGGCCTGCGGCGGCGCTTCGGGATCGCCGCCCCGCGCATCCTCGTGGCGGGCCTCAACCCCCACGCGGGAGAGTCGGGCTACCTCGGCCGCGAGGAGATCGAGGTGATCGCCCCCGTGGTGCAGGAGCTCGCGCGCGCGGGCCTCGGCGTCTCGGGCCCCTTTCCCGCCGACACGATGTTCACGCCGCGCATGCTCGCCGGGGCCGACGCGGCGCTCGCCATGTTCCACGACCAGGGGCTGCCGGTGCTCAAGCACGCGGCCTTCGGCACCGCGGTGAACGTGACCCTGGGCCTGCCGATCATCCGCACCTCCGTCGACCACGGCACCGCGCTCGAGCTCGCGGGCCGCGGCGAGGTCGACCCCGGCAGCCTCGGGCAGGCGATCGCGCTCGCCTTCGAGATGGCCGGTCGCGGCCGCTGAGGCGCGCGTGCTGCCGCGCCCGCGCAAGCGCTTCGGGCAGCATTTCCTCACCGATCGCGGCTACCTGCGGCGCATCGCCGAGGCGATCGACCCGCGGCCCGGCGACAGCCTCGTGGAGATCGGCCCCGGCACGGGGCTCCTCACCGAGGCGCTCGCCGCCGCCGTCGGGCACCTGCACGTGGTCGAGATCGACCGCGACCTCGCCGCCGCGCTGCGCGATCGCTTCCCCGCGGAGCGCGTGACGGTCCACGAGGCCGACGCCCTCGCCTTCGACTTCGCGGCCCTGCCCGCGCCGCTGCGCGTGGTGGGGAACCTCCCCTACAACGTGTCCACGCCGCTGCTCTTCCGCATGGCCGCGATCGCCGATCGGCTCTCCGACTGCGTCTTCATGCTCCAGCGGGAGGTGGTCGACCGGATGGTGGCCGCGCCCGCCACGGCGGACTACGGGCGCCTGTCGGTGATGCTCCAGTACCGCTTCGCCATGCAACGCGTGCTGGACGTGCCGCCGGGCGCCTTCACGCCCGCCCCGAAGGTGGATTCGGCGGTGGTGCGGATGCGCCCGCTGGGCCCCGCGCGCCCCCGGGCGAGGGACGAGCCCCTCTTCGCCGCGGTGGTGGCCGCGGCCTTCTCCCAGCGGCGCAAGACGCTGCGCAACGCCGCGCGCGCCTTCGTCCCGCCCGCGGCCTACGACGCGGCGGGCATCGACCCGGGGCGGCGCGGCGAGACCCTGTCCGTCGCCGAGTTCGTCGCGCTCGCCGATGCCGCGCTCGCCGCGGGCCGGCCCGGGTGAACTCGCCTTCCGGACCTCGTGTCCCGGCGCACGAGCCGCTAGAATCGGTGTTTCCCCCCAAACGCTCCCGCATGAAGAACGCCAAGCCCTTCCCCGTGCCGGTGCGCGTGTACTACCGCTGCGACAAGTGCCCGGCCTACTGCTGCACCTACAGCGAGATCGAGGCGACCCCCCGCGACATCGAACGGCTCGCGCGTCACTTCGGCATCACCTACGCGCAGGCCGAGGAGCGCTTCACCAAGCCCGACGCCAAGGGCAAGAGGCGGCTGCTGCGCCACCACAAGGACCGGATCTTCGACTCGGCGTGCATCTTCCTCGACCAGAGGAAGCGCCGCTGCACGGTCTACGAGGCCCGCCCCGGCGTGTGCCGGAAGTATCCCGACAGCACGCGCTGCGGCTACTACGAGTTCCTCAAGTTCGAGCGCGAGCAGCAGGGCGACGAGAAGTGGGTCGCCCATACCTGAGGCGCAGGGCGGCGACCGCCGGCCAGGCGCTCAGGCGCGCTGGATGAACTCGACCTTGTAGCCGTCCGGGTCCTCGACGAAGGCGATGACGCTGCCGCCGTACTTCATGGGCCCGGCCTCTCGCGTCACCTTCCCGCCGCGCGCCTTCACCGCTTCGCACGCCTTGTAGGCGTCGGGCACCGCCACGGCGATGTGGCCGAAGGCGTTGCCCAGGTCGTAGGACTTCGTGTCCCAGTTGTGCGTGAGCTCGAGCACCGAGTGCTCCGCCTCGTCGCCGTAGCCCACGAAGGCGAGCGTGAAGCGCCCCTCGGGATAGTCCTTGCGCCGGAGGAGCTTCATCCCGAGCACCTCGGTGTAGAAGCGGATCGACCGCTCGAGGTCGCCGACGCGAAGCATGGTGTGCAGCAGCCGCATGGAAGCCTCCTGGAAGGCGCTAGAACGCCCGGTAGAGATGGTCGGTGGCGAAGAGCTCGGCGCGCAGCCGCCGGTAGTCGGGGCACCGGCGCTCCACTTCGGCCCAGAACGCGGGCGAGTGGTTCATCTGGCGAAGGTGCGCGAGCTCGTGGCAGATGACGTAGTCGACGTGGGCCGGCGGGGCCTTCACGAGGCGCCACGCGAGGCGGATCTCGCGCCGGGCGTTGCAGCTTCCCCAGCGCGACAGCGCCGGCGAGAGCAGGAAGCGCGGCGGCGCGTGGCCCGCGGCCGCGGCGAGCGCGGCAAGCCGCCCGCCCAGGTGCTCGCGCGCCGCGCGCTTGTACCAGGCGACCACGGCGCGCCGCACGCCCTCCTCCGAGCCGTCGCCCGCCTTCACCCGCAGCTCGCTTCCCGCGAGGACCGCGCCCGCACGGCCGCCGGGCGCGAGGCGCAGCACGATCTCGGCGCCGAGGAAGGGCAGCCGCGCCCCGTCCTCCCAGCGCACGCGGGGAACCTGTCGCGTCTTCCATTCGGCGATCTTGCGCAGCACCCAGCGCCCGCTCTCGCGCACCATCGCCTCGACGCGTGCGAGGGGGATCGTGGCCGGGGCGCTCACCGTGAGGCCGTCGGCGTCCACCCGGAGCGCGACCCCGCGCCGGCCGCGGCGCCGCACGAGCACGTACTCGACCGGGTCGGCGCCGAGGGTCAGGCGGCGCACGTCGCGGGAGACCACCTCACGGGCGCGCATGGCGCTCCGGCGAGAGGGCCCGCATCCGCCCCTCGATCCAGTTCTCGACCTCCGCGTTCACCGACGGCGCGTCGCGGCCCTTCGTCTCGATGAGCGGGCCGATGACCACCTTCACGACCCCGGAGCGCTTGCGGAACGCGTAGCGCCCCCAGAGCTCGCCCGCGTTGTGCGCGACGGGAAGGATGGGCGTGCCGGTGCGCGTGGCGAGCAGCGCTCCGCCCACGCCGTAACGGCCGCGCCTGCCCGGCGCCACCCGCGTGCCCTCCGGGAAGATCGTGACCCAGATGCCCTCCTTCAGCCGCTCGGCTCCCTGCCGCACGATCTGCTCGCGGGCGACCGTGCCGCTCGAGCGGTCGATCGCGATGCAGCGCACCGCCCAGAGCCCCCACCCGACGAAGGGCAGCCACATCAGCTCCTTCTTCACGATCCAGCACTGGTCGGGCAGCCGCGCCTCGAGGAAGATGGTCTCCCAGGCCGACTGGTGCTTCGACAGGACGACCACGGGCCGCGCCGGCACGTTCTCCCATCCGCTCACCTCGCAGCGGATGCCGAGGCTCGCCTCGATCCAGCGCAGCATGACGCGGGCATAGGAGCGCGCGAGGACGAACGGGGCGCGCCGGCCGAAGACCCGGCCGAGGGGCACGAGGATTCCGTAGATCGGGGTGAGGACCAGCGCTCCCGCGAGGAAGAGCGCCGAGCGAAACGTGGTCATGCGGCGGCGATGAGGTGGTCCGTCGCCCCGGCGAGGTCCTCGAAGACGAGCGTCCGGCGCGGCAGTCCCCCGGCGTCGCGCGTGAGACGTCCCTTGCCGGTGAGCACGAGGATGGGCTGCGCGCCCACGCCCTCGGCGGCCTGCAGGTCCCGGAGGCTGTCGCCCACGCAGGGCACGCCCTTGAGCTCCGTGTGGAAGCGCGCGGCGATCTCCTCGAGCATGCCGGTGCGCGGCTTGCGGCAGTTGCACCCGTCGAGCTCGGTGTGAGGGCAGAAGAAGAGCGCGTCGATGCGCCCGCCGTGGCGGAAGACCATCTCCATCATCTTGTCGTTGATGGCGTTGAGCGTGGCCATGTCGAGCAGGCCCCGCCCGATCCCCGACTGGTTCGAAGCCACGACCACCCGGAAGCCGCCCTGGTTGAGCCGCGCGATGGCCTCGATCGAGCCGGGAATCGGCCGCCACTCCGCAGGCGACTTGATGTACTGGTCGCTGTCGACGTTGATCACGCCGTCGCGGTCGAGGATCGCGAGCTTCATCGTCATGCCGCGAGCTTCGAGATGTCGGCCACCCGGTTCATCTCGCGCCGGAGGTCGGCGAGCAGCGCCAGCCGGCTCCTGCGCGCCGCGGCGTCCTCCGTCATCACCATGATCGTGTCGAAGAACGCGTCCACCGGGGCCTTGAGCACGGCGAAGCTCTTGAGGTAGCCCTCGTAGTCGCCGCGGTCGAAGAGCGGCCGCGCCGATCCCGAGACCTCGGCGAGCCGGTCGTAGAGGGCGAGCTCGGCCGGCTCGCGCAGCTCCGCGCGGCCCACGTTCGCGAACGACTCGCCCTTCGCGGCGGCCTGCCGGAGGATGTTCGCCACGCGCTTGTTCGCCGCGGCGAGGCTCTCCGATTCGGGCAGGCCCGCGAAGGCCCGCACCGCCTGCAGCTGCCGGGCGAGCTCGTGCAGCCGCGTGCGGTTGGTCGAGAGGACCGACTCGACCTCGTTGGCGCTGTAGCCCTTCTCCCGCAGGTAGCCGCGCACCCGCTCGACGACGAATTCCTCGAGCTCCCCGCGGGCGTCGCCCAGCAGGCCCTTCGGGAAGACCGCGAACGCCTCGTCGATCAGCTCGGCGAGCGACAGGTCGAACCCGCCCTCCGCGAGGATCCGGACCACGCCCAGGGCGTTGCGGCGCAGGGCGAAGGGATCCTTGTCGCCCGTGGGGTGCTGGCCGACCCCGAAGAGGCCCGCGAGCGTGCACAGCTTGTCGGCCAGCGCCACGGCCACGCTCGCGTCGCCCGTGGGAAGCTGGTCGCCGGCGAAGCGCGGCCAGTAATGCTGCTCGATCGCGCGGGCGACCGACTTCTCCTCCCCGTCGGCCTCCGCGTAGTAGCGGCCCATGACGCCCTGCAGCTCGGGGAACTCGCCGACCATGAGCGTGACGAGGTCGGCCTTCGCGAGGAACGCCGCGCGATCCGCGTAGGGCTTCCCCTTGTCGCCGCGCGGCAGCCGCGCCTGGACCTGCACCGCGAGCCTGCGCAGCCGCTCCACCCGCTCGAGCTGCGTGCCGAGCTTGTGGTGGTAGACGATCGAGGCGAGCTGCGGCACGCGCTCGGCGAGGCGCGTCTTCCGGTCGGTCTCGTAGAAGAAGCGCGCGTCGGCCAGGCGCGGGCGCACGACGCGCTCGTTGCCGTGGACGATGTTCGACGGGTCCGCGAGCCGCATGTTGCTCACCATGAGGAAGCGGTTCGCGAGCCGCCCGTGGGCGTCGAAGAGCGGGAAGTACTTCTGGTTCTGGCGCATGGTGAGCGCCAGGCACTCGGGCGGCACGGCGAGGAACTCCGCCTCGAAGCCCCCCGCGTAGACCGTCGGCATCTCCACGAGCGCGGTCACCTCGTCGAGGAGCGCGGCCCGGGCTTCCTCGGGGCCCAGGCTCGCGCCCGTGGCCGAGGCGGCGGTGGCGAGCTGCCGGCGGATCTCGTCGCGGCGCTCGTCGAATCCGGCGATGACGCCGCCCTCCGAGCGCAGCCGCGCTTCGTATTCCGAGGCGTGGGCGAGCTCGATGCCGGCCGCGCCCTGGAAGCGGTGCCCGTGGACGAGGCGGCCGGCGCGAAGGCCGAGGACCGAAACGTCGACCCCGTTCGCTCCGTGCAGCGCGACGAGCCCGTGGGCGGGGCGCACGAACCGCACCGTCGTCTCGCCGTCGGCGAGCTGGTAGCTCATCACCTTCGGGATCGGGAGCGCCTCGATCGCGGCCTCGAGCGCTTCCTGCAGCGCGCGCTGCAGCGGCTGGCCGAGCGCGACCCGGCACAGGTAGGCGTACTCGGCGTTGCCTTCCTTGCGCACCTCGATGCGATCGGGGCCGGAGGCGAGGTCCGCCCGGTCGGCGAGCTCCGCGCGGCCCGCCTTGGCGAGGCGCTTGCGCAGCGCGTCGGTGGGGCGGCCGTCGGCGCCGAAGGCGACCGCGCGCGGCATGAGCTTGTCCTCGACCGGCTCGTCCGCGCCCTTGTCCTTCACGTCGAGGATCAGCGCGCCGAGCCGGCGCGGGCTCGCGAACGGGCGCACCGACGAGGTCGCCTCGAGCAGGCCGCGGGATGCGAGACCGTCGGCGATGCCCTGGGCGAAGGCCTCTCCGAGGCGCCTCAAGGCGAGCGGCGGAAGCTCCTCGCAGAAGAGCTCGACGAGCAGCGGCGCGCTCACGGCGCCGCCCCGCCCGCGAGCATCGGGAAGCCCAGCCGCTCGCGCGATTCGTAATAGCTCTTCGCCACCGCGTGCGCGAGCGCGCGGATGCGCCCGATGTAGCCCGTGCGCTCCGTGACCGAGATGGCGCCGCGCGCGTCGAGCAGGTTGAAGGCGTGCGCCGCCTTCAGGACCTGCTCGTAGGCCGGCAGCGCGAGCCGCGACTCCATGAGCCGGCGCGCGAGCGCCTCGTGGTCCGCGAAGTGCCGGAACAGGGCCTCGCTGTCGGAATGCTCGAAGTTGTACGCGGACTGCTCCACCTCGTTCTGGTGGTAGACGTCGCGGTAGGTGAGGCTCCTCGTGAGGCCGCCCTCCTTCCACTCGGTCCACGCCAGGTCGAACACGTTCTCGACGCCCTGCAGGTACATCGCGAGGCGCTCGAGGCCGTAGGTGATCTCGCCGGTGATGGGACGGCAGTCGAGCCCGCCCACCTGCTGGAAGTAGGTGAACTGCGTGATCTCCATGCCGTTCATCCACACTTCCCAGCCCAGGCCCCACGCGCCGAGCGTGGGATTCTCCCAGTCGTCCTCGACGAAGCGCACGTCGTTCGCGCCGAGGTCGAAGCCCACGGCCGCGAGCGAGCCGAGGTAGAGGTCGAGGATGTCGGGCGGCGAGGGCTTGAGGACCACCTGGAGCTGGTAGTAGTGCTGCAGGCGGTTCGGGTTCTCGCCGTAGCGGCCGTCCTTCGGGCGGCGCGAGGGCTGCACGTACGCCGCGCGCCACGGCTCGGGCCCGAGCGAGCGCAGGAACGTGGCGGTATGCGAGGTCCCGGCGCCCACCTCCATGTCGTAGGGCTGCAGGATCGCGCAGCCCTGGCGGTCCCAGTACTGCTGCAGGCGGAGGACCAGTTGCTGGAAGGTGAGCATTGCGAAACGGCGGTGAAAAGCGCTGATTATAGGCGAGCGCGCGCGGCTCACGCCCCTGCGGCGGCGATCTCCGCGCTCAACTCCTCGGCCAACTCGGTCAGCGCGTGGCGCGCCCGGCGATCCAGATTCGGTTTCGCGAGATCGGCGTCGGCGCGCGCCTTGATGCTCGCGAGCGCCGTCCGCCAGGCGGATTCGCCTGCGAGGAAGCCCGCGCGGCGCGCCTGGCGGGCGATCCAGAGCCGTTCGAACATGCATTCCAGGCGAACGTGCGGGCGACCCTGCTCCTGCTCCTCGTGCCGGCGGAATTCGCTGAGCGGCGCGGCGCAATAGTAGGCGAGACCCGAAGCGAGCAGTCGCAACCAGACGCTCAGGTCCGCGAGGCAATGGTAATCCCGCTCGCCCCAGCGGAAGATCGAGTCGCCTTCGATCGGCAAGTGCGACCGGCGGAACATCACGGTGGTGGGCTCCCCGATCACGTTGGCGCTGTTCACCAGGGCGAGGTCGGCGAGTTCGCGGCCGAAGACGAGGGCGGACACCCGGGAGACGGCGAAGGTCGACTGGACGTCCGGAAGGTGCTCTCCCCTTTCCCCGATCACGCGCCGGCGGCTCGTCGCCAGCCGCACTTTCGGGTTCGCCTCGAGCACGGAGGCGAGCGATTGGACGCATTCCGGAAGGAGCCGGTCGTCGTCGTTCAGGAACTTGAGAAGATCGGCGTCCGCTTCCCGGAAGCACTTCGTGAAATTGCCGGCGAACCCGAGCCTGCGCGGATTCCGGACGTACCGCACCCTCGGGTCGGACGCGGCCCGTACCGCGGCCTCTATCGCGGTGCCGGGCGAATCGTCGCGGACGAGGATCTTGAGCGGCGCGTATCGCTGCGCGAGCGCACTGGCGAAGGCCTCGGGAAAGTAGCGCTCCGAGTAGGCGGGAATCGCGATGCAGACCGGCTCGGCCACGGTGTCCTCGCCTAGAGGGTCGCTCTGCGCCGGAATGCGACGAGCGCTGCGAACGTGATCGCGAGCACCGGCAGGTTGCCGGTTCGCGCATAGGGCGTCCTCCCCGTGCGCGGCACCACCGTCGCGACGAGCGTTCCCCGCGTGTACTCCGCGAGCTTCGACACGACGTGCCCCCGCGGGTCGATTGCCGCCGTGACCCCCGTGTTGGTCGACCTCACCATCCAGCGCCCCGTCTCCAGCGCGCGCATCTGGGACGCCTGAAGGTGCTGCTCCTGCTCGAGCGAATGTCCGAACCACGCGTCGTTGCTCACGTTGACGAGCACGCCCGCGGCCGGCAGCGCGTCGATCACCTCCTCGCCGAACATGTCCTCGTAGCAGATCGCCACGCCGAAGCGCGTGCCGCCCGCCGCGATCGGCGGCTGGGTCGCGGTGCCGCGCGACATGTCGCTCATCGGGATGTGCAGGATCGCGAGCACCCACGCGAAGCCCGGCGGGATGAACTCGCCGAAGGGAACGAGGTGGCGCTTGCGGTAGGTCTGGCGCTCGGGGCCGGTGATGCGCACCAGGCTGTTGTAGTAGTCGTAGTCGCCGTCGCGCCGCACGCGCTCGACCGTGCCGAGGAGGATGTCCTTGCCGTGCGAGCGCGCGTCCTCGCGCAGGCTCTCCAGGTAGCCGGCGGGAAGCTCGTCGAGGAAGGCGGGGAGCGCGGTCTCCGGCACCACCACCACGCGCGCGTCGGCCGCGAGGATCATGCGCCGGTACTCGGCGAGCGTGCGGTCGCGCACCTCGTCGCGCCACTTGAGCTCCTGCGGCACGTTGCCCTGCAGCAGCGCGACGGAGATGGGCGCCCCGGCGGGCTCGGTCCACGCGGGCAGGCGCGCGAGGGCCCCCGCGGCGAAGAGCGCGGCGAGCGCGAGCGTGAGCGCGTAGCGTACGCGCGGAGCCGCGCCGCCCGTCGCGATCCCGGCCGCGAGCGCGGCCGCCGCCGTCACGGCGAGCGACACGCCGTAGCCGCCGAGCCACGGCGCGAAGCCCGCGAGGGGGCTCGACGGGGCCTGGGAAGTGCCGATGCCGAGCCAGGGGAATCCCGCGGCGAAGGTGCCGGAGCCGCGCAGCCACTCGAAGGCCACGTACGCGGCGCACGCGACCGCGAGACGCCGGCCGCGCCGCGCCCCGCCCCAGCGCACCGCGAGCCATCCGGCGAGCGCGGGGAAGAGCGCGAGGTACGCGCAGAAGAGGAACGTGGCGAGCGCGGCGAGGAAGGCCGGCATGCCCCCGTAGCGGTGCAGGCTCACGAACACCCACGAGACGCCCGCGAGGAAGTAGCCGAGGCCGAAGGCGTAGCCGCTCAGCCACGCCTGGCGCGGGGAGCCGCTCGCCGCCCACACGGCGAAGAGGATCGCGAGGCCGGCGATCGCCACGGGCCACGCGTAGAAGGGCGCGAACGCGAGGACGCACGCCGCGCCCGCCAGGAGCGGCAGCCCGAGCCCGCCCGCGACGACGCGCGCCGCCGACGGCGTCGGCGGCGCGCCGGGCGAGGCCGTCACTTCGTCTCCTTCGGCTTCTCCACCAGCAGCGAGTGCACCTTGCGGCTGTCGGCGCGCAGCACCTGGAACGTGAAGCCCTCGATCACGATCGACTCGCCGCGCTTCGGCAGGCGCCCGAAGCGGCCCACGACCAGCCCCCCCACGGTGTCGTAGTCCTCGTCCGAGAACGAGGTCCCGAAGCGCGCGTTGAAGTCGGCGATCTCGGTGACCGCCTTCACCCGGTAGCGGCCGCTGCGGTCCACGAGGATGTTGTCCTCGGTTTCGTCGAAGTCGTACTCGTCCTCGATGTCGCCCACGATCTGCTCGATCACGTCCTCGATGGTGATCAGCCCCGCCACGCCGCCGTACTCGTCCACGACGATGGCGATGTGGTTGCGGTTGGCGCGGAACTCCTTGAGCAGCACGTTGAGGCGCTTCGCCTCGGGCACGAACACCGCGGGGCGCAGCATCTCGCGGACGTTGAACTCCTCCTCCGCGTAGAAGCGCAGCAGGTCCTTGGCGAGCAGGATCCCGATCACGTTGTCGCGGTTCTCCTCGAAGACCGGGAAGCGCGAGTGCGCGGTCTCGATCACGAAGGGGATGAACTTCGCGGGGCTCTCGGCCACGTCGATCATGTCCATCTGCGAGCGCGGGATCATCACGTCGCGCACCTGGGTCTCCGAGACCTGCAGGACGCCCTCGATCATCGAGAGCGCCTCGGCGTCGAGGAGCTTGCGCTCGAAGGCGGAATGCAGCAGCTCGACCAGCTGCTCGCGGTCTTCGGGCTCGCGCAGCAGGAGCGAGGAGAGGCGCTCGAGGAGGCTCGGCTTGGCTTGCTCGTTCATGGGCGCGGGGGACGAGGGAATACTCTACCAAAAAGAGCCGCCCCGCCCGTGGCGTGCGGATGGGAATAGAGTATCGGGAATGCGGATCCCGCGCGCCGCCGCCGTCGCCCTCACGGCCCTCCTCGTCGCCTGCTCGCAGCCCCTTCCGCCGGCCCGCTCCGCCTACGTGGGCGACTGGCGCGCCGCGAAGATGCGCCTCGCGATCTCCTCCGACGGCTTCGTGAGGTACGTCCGCGCGACCGGCCGGGGCAAGACGTCGATCAGCGCGCCGATCCGGCGTTTCGAGGGCGACAACTTCGTGGTCGGCGTGGGCGTCCTCAGCACGACGTTCGTGGTCTCCCGGCCGCCGCACGTCGAGGGCGGCGTGTGGAAGATGACGGTGGACGGAGTGGAGCTCGTCCGCCAGGGCCCGCCGCCGGACACCTACACCTCGGGATCCGTGAGGACGTAGGGGTCGGGGAAGCCGAGCCGCGCGAGGATCGCGCGCTCGCGCGCCTCCATGCGCCGCGCGTCGGCCGCCCGCTCGTGGTCGTATCCGCGCAGGTGCAGCAGCCCGTGGACGAGCAGGTGCGCGTGGTGCGCCGCGCGGGCCTTGCCCTGGGCGCGCGCCTCGCGGGCGACGACGGGGGCGCAGATCACCACGTCGCCCTCGAGCGTCCCGCGGGAGCGCGAGTAGGGAAAGCTCAGCACGTTGGTCGCGCGGTCCCGGCCGCGGTACTCGCGGTTGAGGCGCCGTCCCTCGCGCTCGCCCACGTAGCGCACGGTGACGACCGCCGAGCGCGGAAGCGCGGCGCGGGCCCAGCGGCGCAGGAGCGCGTCGGCGGGGATGTGGGAGGCGCGCGAGGCGCGCTGGATGCCGATCCGCACGCCGGGAGCCCGCGGCGGCGCGGCGCGGGACGGGGTACGCCTCACGCCTTCTTCGCGCCCGCGCGGCGGTCGTAGGCGTCCACGATCGCCTGCACGAGCGGGTGCCGCACCACGTCGTCGGAATGGAACTGCGTCATCGCGATGCCGCGCACGCCGTCGAGCACGGAGCGCGCGTCCACCAGGCCCGAGGCCTGGCCCTTCGCGAGGTCGATCTGCGTCACGTCGCCCGTGACCACCGCCTTGGAGCCGAAGCCGATGCGCGTGAGGAACATCTTCATCTGCTCGGGCGTCGTGTTCTGCGCCTCGTCGAGGATCACGAACGCGTGGTTCAACGTGCGCCCGCGCATGAAGGCGAGCGGCGCGATCTCGATCGCGCCGCGCTCGAAGCTGCGGTTCACCTTGTCGTAGCCCATGAGGTCGTAGAGCGCGTCGTAGAGCGGCCGGAGGTACGGATCGACCTTCGCCGCGAGGTCCCCGGGCAGGAACCCCAGCTTCTCGCCCGCCTCCACCGCGGGGCGCGTGAGCACGATGCGCTTCACGGCGTCGCGCTCGAGCGCGTCCACGCCGGCGGCCACCGCGAGGAAGGTCTTGCCCGTGCCCGCGGGGCCGACGCAGAAGGTGATGTCGAAGTCGCGCATGTTCTGCAGGTACTGGGCCTGGCGCGGCGTGCGCGCCGTGAGCTCGCCGCGCCGCGGGAGCACGAGCGCGGGAGCCTCCTGCCCGCCGGGCGGCCGCGGGTGCGAGATCTCGACGAGGCCGAGCTGGATGTCCTCGACCGACAGGTCGCGGCTCGCCTCGCCGTAGAAGCGGCGCAGCGCCTGGGCGGCCTGGGCGGACTTCTCGCGCGGCCCCGAGACGGCGAAGCGCTCGCCGCGGCGCGCGATCGTCACGTCGAGCGCCGTCTCGATCTGGCGCAGGTTCGCGTCCAGCGGCCCGCACAGGGCCGCGAGCCGGGCGTTGTCCACCGGCTTGAACACGACCTC
>DASPRQ010000065.1:0-39145 GCA_035624355.1 Usitatibacter sp.
GCGAGGTCGGTGATGTGCAGGAGCCCGTCGATGCCGCCCAGGTCCACGAACGCGCCGTAGTCGGTGATGTTCTTCACCACGCCCTTCACGACGGCGCCTTCCTTCAGGGTCTCGAGCAGCTGCTGGCGCTCGACCCCGGCCGTCTCCTCCATCACGGCGCGGCGCGAGACCACGACGTTGTTGCGCTTGCGGTCGAGCTTGATCACCTTGAACTCGAGCTCCTTGCCCTCGAGGTGCGAGGTGTCCTTCACGGGCCTCAGGTCCACGAGCGAGCCGGGCAGGAAGGCGCGGATGCCGTTCACCATGACGGTGAGGCCCCCCTTCACCTTGCCGGACACCACGCCCGTGATGACCTTGCCGGTCTCCAGGGCCTGGTCGAGCTCGGACCACGCGGCGAGCTTCTTCGCCTTCTCGCGCGAGAGCTTGGTCGCGCCGAAGCCGTCCTCGAGGGCCTCGATCGCGACCGAGACGAAGTCGCCGGGCTTCACCTCGACTTCGCCGCGATCGTTCTTGAATTCCTCCGTGGAGATGGTGCTTTCGGACTTGAGCCCCGCGTTCACGATCACGACGTTCGGGTCGACGGAGACGACCTCGGCGGTGATCACTTCGCCGACGCGCATCTCCTGGCGGGAGAGGCTCTCCTCGAAGAGCGCGGCGAAGTTCTCGGTGGCGGGGGTGGTTTGGGTCTGGGGTCGGGACTGCATGAGAAAGCGGCTTTCGGATGGACGGCCTCGCGGCCGTTGTTGAAGAACGCCCGGCGGGTCGGCTTGTCGCGCCGACCCCCTGGCACCTTGGGCTTACGGCTTCCGGGAGACGTCCCGGCCCGGTCGCGGCGATCTTTCGCGCCACCAGTCGAGCACCTTTCGTACCGCCTCGTCGACGGAAAGCCCGGTGGTATCGAGAAAAATCGCGTCGGGATAATGCCTTAGCGGCGCAACGGCGCGCGATGAGTCGCGCTCGTCGCGGCGCCGCAGTTCCTCCACGACATCCGGCATTTTGGCATACATTCCCTTTTCCATCAACTGCTTATGCCGTCGCTCGGCGCGGGTGGCCAGGTCGGCGGTGAGGAACACCTTGAGAGGGGCGTCGGGGAACACGATGGCGCCCATGTCGCGCCCTTCGGCCACCAGCCCCGGAGGACGGCGAAACGCCCTCTGCCGCTCGAGGAGCGAGCGCCGGACCGCGGGCCGGGCGGCCACGCGGGAGGTGGCCGCGCTCACCTCCTCCGTGCGCAGCCGCTCCGTCACGTCGCGGCCGCCGAGGAACACCTGGTCGCCCGCGAAGCGCACGTCCATCGCGGCCGCGGCCCCTGCGAGCGCCGCCTCGTCCTCCAGGTCCGATCCCGCCTCGAGGGCTGCCAGGGTGGCGAGGCGGTAGAGCGCGCCGCTGTCCAGGTAGTGGAAGCCGAGCGCCGCGGCCACGAGGGCGGCCACGGTCCCCTTGCCGCTCGCCGACGGACCGTCGATCGCGATCACCGGGACGTCGGAAAGCTCGCCGGGGGCGACCGCGGACTGCCCTTGCCGCACGTCTCCCGCGGCGGGCGCGGAGACGAGGGCGCTCCACGCGTCGAAGAAGGAGGGGAAGGTCTTCGCCACGCAGCCGGGATCGAGGATGCGCACCGGCAGCGGCCCGAAGGCGGCAAGGGCGAAGGACATGGCCATCCGGTGGTCGTCGTAGGTGGCGACCGCCACCGGGCCGGTCGTCGCGGCGGGAGCCGTGGCGAACCCGGGCGGGGGCGTCACGGCGAGGGAATCGGCGCCCTCCTCGACGGCCGCTCCGAACTTGCGCAGCTCCGCGGCCATCGCGGCGATGCGATCGGTCTCCTTGACCCGCCAGCTCGCGATGTTGCGCAGCACCGTGCGCCCGTCGGCGAAGAGCGCCAGCACCGCGGCCGTCATCGCCGCGTCGGGAATGCGGTTCATGTCCATGTCGATGGCGCGCAGGGGCGCGCGCCCCGCCGCGGGGCGGGAAGCCTCGATCCAGTCCTCGCCCATCGCGATCGAGGCGCCCATCGCCTCGAGCACGCGGGCGAAGCCGACATCGCCCTGCAGGCTCGAACGGCCCACGCCCTGCACGCGCACGGGACCCGCGCCGAGCGCGCCCGCGGCGAGGAAGTAGGAGGCGGAGGAAGCGTCTCCCTCGACCGCGACCGATCCGGGAGAAGCGTAGGCGCTCCCCGCGGCGATCTCGAAGGCGCTCCAGCCCTCGCGCCGCACCTCGACGCCGAAGCGCGCCATGAGGCCCAGCGTGAGCTCGACGTAGGGCTTCGAGACGAGCTCGCCTTCGACCTCGACGCGCGCGCCCTCGCCCGCCCAGGCGAGCGCCATGAGCAGCGCCGAGAGGAACTGGCTCGAGACGTCGCCGCGCACGCGCACCGTCCCCGTTCCCCGCCCGGCGCGCGGCGCGATGGCGAGCGGCGGATAGCCCTCCTTGCCGCGCCATTCGATGCGCGCGCCCGCCTCGCGCAGCGCCTCCACGAGGTCGCCGATCGGCCGCTCGTGCATGCGCGCCACCCCCGTGAGGACGTAGTGGCCGTCGGCCAGCGCCAGGGCCGCCGTGAGGGGCCGGAAGGCCGTGCCCGCGTTGCCGAGGAAGAGCTCCGCGCGCTTCACCGGGAAGCCCCCCGCGTGGCCGATCCCGTGCACGCGCACGCGCTCGACGCCCCCCAGCGGCTCCAGGCGCACGCCGAGCGCGCCCAGCGCCTCGCGCATCACGCGCGTGTCGTCCGAGTCGAGGAGGTCGCGCAGCTCCGTCGTGCCACTCGCGAGCGCCGCGAGCAGCAGCGTGCGGTTCGAGATGCTCTTCGAGCCGGGCAGCCGAAGCGTTCCCGCGGCCCGGCGCACGGGCGGAAGGTCGAGGAATTCCACGCTATTCGTTCGAGGCGGGGCGCCGGTGGCCCGCGCCCCAGGCGTGGCGCGCCGTGCGCGCCTCGGTCATGAGCCGCTCGATGCCCGGCCCGTCGCCGAGCGCGACGAGCTCGCGGAAGACCGCGAGGCGCGCGCCGTAGCGGTCGAGCTCCTCGAGCAGGGCGGCGCGGTTCTGCAGCGCGATGTCGCGCCACATCTCCGGCGAGCTCGCGGCGATGCGCGTGAAGTCGCGGAAGCCGCCGGCGGCGAAACCCAGCAGCTCGGTCGCGTCCTCGCGGGAGGCGATCTCGGAGACGAGCGCGAAGGCGAGCAGGTGCGGCAGGTGGCTCACCGCGGCGAAGATGCGGTCGTGCCGCTCCGGGGCCATGGTGGCGATGCGCGCGCCGGCCGCCTCCCAGCAGCCGCGCACCAGCTCGAGCGCGTCCCCGGCGGTCTCGGCCGCCGGCGTGAGCACCACGCGCGCGGAGCGGAAGAGGTCCGCCACGGCCGCTTCCACGCCGCTCGATTCGCGCCCGGCGATGGGATGCCCGGGGACGAACCGCGCGAAGCGCTCGCGCAGCTCCTCGCGCGCGATGCGCACGACCTCCTCCTTCGTGCTGCCCACGTCGGTCACGACCGCATCCGCCTCGAGCGCGAGCGCAACGTCGTGCAGCACCGGCCCGACCGAGCGCACGGGGACCGCGACGACCACCAGCTCGGCGCCGCGCGCCGCCTCGGTGGCCGAGGCGGCGGCCTCGTCGATCACGGCCAGGGCCACCGCGCGCTCGAGCGCCTGGGCGTCGCGGTCGAAGCCCACGATGGATGCGGCCGCGCCCGCACGGCGCAGCGCCAGGGCGAGGGAGCCGCCGATCAGCCCCACGCCCACCACCGCCAGTCGCTTGAGGCGCCGCATCCTCTAGCCCCGCAGCACCCGCTCGAGGGCGGCGAGGAAGCGCGCGTTCTGCTCCGGCAGCCCCACGGTGACGCGCAGGTGCTCCGGGAGCCCGTAGCCGGCGATCGGGCGCACGATCACGCCCTCGCGAAGCAGCGCCTGGAACACGCGCGCGGCGTCGCCCACGCGCACGGTGACGAAGTTCCCGCGCGTCGGGATGTACTCGAGCCCGAGGCGCTCGAAGCCCGCGCGCAGCTGCTCGAGGCCCGCGGCGTTCACGGCGCGGCTCCTATCGATGAACGCCTCGTCGTCGAGCGCGGCGCGCGCCGCCACCATCGCGAGGTGGTTCACGTTGAAGGGCTGGCGCACGCGGTCCATGACCTCCACGGCTTCGGGGTGCGCCACGCCGTAGCCGATGCGCAGCCCCGCGAGCCCGTAGGCCTTGGATAGCGTGCGCGACACCACGAGGTTGGGAAAGCGCGCGATCCACGAGACCGTCGGCGAGGCGAGCTCCGGCGGCAGGTACTCGCCGTAGGCCTCGTCCAGGACCACCAGCACGCGCCGCGGGATGCGCTCGACGAAGCCGCGCACCTCGTCCCAGGCGTTGAAGGTGCCGGTCGGGTTGTTGGGATTGGCGAGGAAGACGATCTTCGTGTCGGGGCGCACCGCACGCGCCATGCCCTCCAGGTCCGGCGCGTAGCCGCGCGCGGCGGGCACCTCGATGCCCTTCGCGCCGATCGCCTGCACCACGAGCGGATAGACGAGGAAGGCGTGGCGCGAGTACACCGCGGAGTCCGCCGCCGTGAGGAAGGTGCGCGCCGCGAGCTCGAGCACGTCGTTCGAGCCGTTGCCCAGGACGAGGCTCGCCGGGGCGACGCCGAGCTTGCGCGCGAGGGCCGCCTTGAGGTCGAAGCCGCTGCCGTCGGGGTAGTAGTTGAGCTCGGCGAGCGCGCCGCGGATCGCCTCGAGCGCCTTCGGCGACGGGCCCAGCGGGTTCTCGTTGGAGGCCATCTTGAGGATGTCGGCCTCCGGGATGCCGAGCTCGCGCGCCGTCTCCGCGATGGGCTTGCCCGGCACGTAGGGGGCGATCGCGCGCACGTGCGCCGGCGCGAGCTCGCGGATGCCGACCGATTCGCCCTTTCCGTCCATGTCCCTCGCGCCCGCCTCAGATCACTGCCATGGGGTAGGACCCGAGCACCTTGAGGAAGCCCGCGATGCGTCCCACCTCCTCGAGCGCCGCCGCGACGTTCA
Organism: Usitatibacter sp.; assembly: GCA_035624355.1. Taxonomy (GTDB): domain Bacteria; phylum Pseudomonadota; class Gammaproteobacteria; order Burkholderiales; family Usitatibacteraceae; genus Usitatibacter. The sequence continues at coordinate 4,990 of DASPRQ010000065.1, forward strand.
CGTCGTCGCGATGCCCCTCGATGTCCACGAAGAACAGGTACTCCCACAGCGCCACGCGGGAGGGCCGCGACTCGAACCGCGTCATGGACACGCCGCGCTGCGCGAACGGCGTGAGCATCTCGTAGACGGCGCCGGCGCGGTTGCGCGCCGAGAGCACGAGCGAGGTCTTGTCGCGGCCCGTGGGCTTCGGCTCGTAGGCGCCGAGCACCAGGAAGCGCGTGGTGTTGTTCGGCTCGTCCTCGATGTTGGTGGAGAGGATCGCGAGCCCGTAGTGCTCCGCGGCCATGTCGCCCGCGACCGCCGCCGACCCCCGCTCCTCGGAGGCGCGGCGCGCGGCCTCGGCGTTGCTCGCCACGGCGACCCGCTCGGCGTCGGGCAGGTTCATGTTGAGCCACTCGTGGCATTGCGCGAGGGACTGGCCGTGGGAGAAGACGCGGCGGATCGCGGAGAAGTCGGGCCGCGCCCCCGCGCCGCCGGAGGCGCCGGGCGGGGGATCCTTCATCATCAGGTTGTGGTGGATGCGCACGATCACCTCGCCGCAGACCTGGAGCGGGCTCTGGGGCATGAGGTCGAGGGACCGGCCCACGGCGCCCTCCGTGGAGTTCTCCACGGGGACCACGCCGAAGTCCGCCGCCCCCGACTCGACCTCGCGGAACACCTCGTCGATCGAGGGCACCGGCACCGCTTCCGCGGCGAGCCCGAAATGCTTGAGCGCCGCCCGCTCGCTGAAGGTGCCGCGCGGCCCGAGGTAGGCCACGGTGATCGGCCGCTCGAGCGCGAGGCACGCCGACATGATCTCGCGGAAGAGCAGCGCCACCGTCTCGGGGGCGAGCGGCCCGGGATTGCCTTCCTTCACGCGGCGCAGGACCTGCGCCTCGCGCTCGGGCCGGTAGGCCTGACCCACCTTGAGCGTGCCGATGGCGCGCGCGAGCCGCGCTCGCTCGTTCAGCGCCTCGAGGATGCGGTCGTCGACGCGGTCGATCGCCTCGCGCAGACGCTCGAGCTCGCCCGCGGGCGCCGGGCCGGCGCGCTTCGCCTCGCTCATGGCGCGGGCCGCTCGGGGGTCGGAACGCAGCGGATCGACAGGACGCCGGGAATGCGCGCGATGCGGGCGACGACCTCGGGAGCGGCGGCGCTGTCGAGATCGACCAGCGTGTACGCCATCTCGCCCTTCGACTTGTTGACCATGTTGTGGATGTTGAGGCCGGCCTGCGCCATCGTAGTCGAAATCTGGCCGACCATGTTGGGCACGTTCGCGTTCGCGATGGCGATGCGGTGCGGCGATTCGCGCGCCATGTCGACTCCGGGGAAGTTCACCGCGTTGCGGATCGTGCCCTCCTCGAGGAAGTCGCGCAGCTCGTCGGCCACCATGACCGCGCAGTTCTCCTCGGCCTCCTCCGTGGAGGCCCCGAGGTGCGGCAGCGCGACCACGCCGGGCGCGCCCTGCAGGCGCGGGCTGGGGAAGTCGCACACGTAGGCGCGCAGGCGCCGCTCGCCGATCGCGGCGAGCACGGCCTCCTCGTCCACCACCGCGTCGCGCGAGAAGTTGAGCAGCACGAGCCCGCGGCGCGCGTGCGCGAGGCGGCCCGCGTCGACGAGGTGGCGGGTCCGCTCGTCGAGGGGCACGTGCAGGCTCACGAAGTCGGAGCTCCTGAGCACCTCCTCGATGGAGGAGGCGCGCCTCACCGAGGCGGGCAGGCGCCAGGCGTTGTCCACCGTGATCTCCGGATCGTAGCCCTGCACCTTCATGCCGAGGCGGATCGCGATGTCGGCGACGAGCCCCCCGATCGCGCCCAGCCCGATCACGCCGAGCGTGCGGCCCGGCAGCTCGAAGCCCGCGAACTGCTTCTTGCCGTCCTCGACGCGCCGGTCGAAGTCCGCCGCGGGCGCGAGCCCCTGCACGTAGGCGACCGCGGGGACGACGTTGCGCGCGGCGAGCAGCATCCCCGCGAGCACCAGCTCCTTCACGGCGTTCGCGTTCGCGCCCGGCGCGTTGAACACCGGGACGCCGCGCCGGCTCATCTCGTCCACCGGGATGTTGTTCACGCCCGCGCCGGCGCGCCCGATCGCCTTCACCGAGGGCGGGATCTCGGACGATTGCAGCACGTGGGAGCGCAGCAGGATCGCGTCGGGGTCGGCGAGGCCCTTGCCCACCGCGTAGGCGGTCGCGGGGAAGCGCTCGAGCCCCCGGGCGGAGATCGCGTTGTAGACGGCGATGCGGTACTTCTCGCTCATGCGGTCGGGGCGTGCCGTGCGGCGCGCGCTCAGCTCAGGCGTGGGCGCGGCGGAACTCCTCCATGAAGGCGACGAGCGCCTCGACGCCTTCCAGGGGCATGGCGTTGTAGATCGAGGCGCGCATGCCTCCCACCGAGCGGTGCCCCTTCAGCTGCGACAGGCCCCGCGCCTCGGCGGCGGCGAGGAACTTCGCGTCGAGCCCGGAATCGCGCAGCCGGAAGGGCACGTTCATGCGCGAGCGGTCCTCCTTCGCCACCGGGTTGGAGTAGAAATCCTGGGAATCGAGGTAGTCGTACAGCAGCTTCGCCTTGCGCACGTTCAGCTTCTCGATGCCCGCCAGCCCGCCGCGCTCGAGGAGCCACTTGAACGTGAGGCCCGCGAGGTACACCGAGAAGGTCGGCGGCGTGTTGAGCATGGAATCCGCCTCCGACTGCAACTTGTAGTTGAGCACGTTCGGCGTTTCGGGAAGCGCCTGGCCGAGGAGGTCCTCGCGCACGATCACGACCACGAGCCCCGCGGGACCGATGTTCTTCTGCGCGCCGGCGTAGATGAGGCCGTACTTCGCGACGTCGATGGGGCGCGAGAGGATGTGCGAGGACATGTCCGCGACGAGCGGGGTCTCGCCGGTGTCCGGCGTCCAGTGGAACTCCACGCCGCCGATCGTCTCGTTGGAGCAGATGTGCAGGTAGGCGGCGTCCTTCGAGCGCTTCCACGCCGCCTGCTTCGGCACGTAGGTGAAGCTGCGGTCCTCGCTCGAGGCGGCGACGTTCACCTCGGCGAACTTGCGCGCCTCCGCGATCGCCTTCTTCGACCACTCGCCGGTGTTCACGAAATCGATCACCTTGCGCCCGCGCAGCAGGTTCATGGGCACCGCCGAGAACTGCAGCGTGGCCCCGCCCTGGAGGAACAGGACCCTGTGGCTCGCGGGGACGGCGGCGAGCCGGCGCAGGTCCGCCTCGGCCTCGGCGGCGATCGCGACGAACTCCTTGCCGCGATGGCTCATCTCCATCACCGACATGCCGGCCTCGTGCCAGTTGACGAGCTCCCACTTCGCCTTCTCGAGCACCTCCACCGGCATGGTGGCCGGCCCCGCGCCGAAGTTGTGGATGCGCGCCGGGGGCCTAGTGCGGGAGGTTCTCGCCATTGCCGTCCGCCGCGCCCGACGCAGCGCCGCCCGCCTCGCCGTTGCCTCCCCCGTTTCCGTGGTGGCCGCCGCCGTTGCCGTTGTCGCCGTTCTCGTCGTCGCGGTCCATGATGGTCTGCAGCCCCGAGAGCTTCTCGCCCTCGGCCAGGTTGATGAGCGTGACCCCCTGCGTCGAGCGGCCCATCTCGCGGATCTCCGCCACGCGCGTGCGGATGAGCACGCCGCCCGAGGTGATGAGCATGATCTCGTCCTCGGTCGAGGCGAGGGTGGCGGCGACGACCTTGCCGTTGCGCTCCGAGGTCTGGATCGCGATCATGCCCTGGGTGCCGCGCCCGTGGCGCGTGTACTCGGAGATCGGCGTGCGCTTGCCGTAGCCGTTCTCGGTCGCCGTGAGCACGCTCTGGCTCTCGTCCTCCGCGACCAGCAGCGCGATCACCTTGCCGCCCTTCGCGAGGTTCATGCCGCGCACCCCGCGCGCCCCGCGCCCCATCGGCCGCACGTCGTTCTCGTCGAAGCGCACGGCCTTGCCCTCGTCGGAGAAGAGCATCACGTCGTGCTTGCCGTCGGTCACCGCCACGCCGATCAGCCGGTCACCCTCGTCCAGGTCCACCGCGATGATGCCCGAGGGCCTGGGGCGCGAGAAATCGGCGAGCGCCGTCTTCTTCACCACGCCCTCCTGGGTCGCGAAGAAGACGTAGGAATCCTCGCGGAACTCGCGCACCGGGAGGATCGCGTTGATGCGCTCGTCCTCGTCCATCTTGAGCAGGTTCACGATGGGCTTGCCCCGGCTCGCGCGGCTGCCCTGCGGCACCTCGTAGACCTTGATCCAGTAGACCTTGCCCTTGTTCGAGAAGCACAGCACGTAGTCGTGCGTGTTGGCGATGAAGAGCTTCTCGATGAAGTCGTCTTCCTTGGTGGTGGCCGCCTGCTTGCCGCGCCCGCCGCGCTTCTGGGCCCGGTACTCGTCGAGCGGCTGGCTCTTGATGTAGCCGGCGTGGGAGAGCGTGACCACCACGTCCTCGGCGGCGATGAGGTCCTCGATCTGCAGCTCCTCGCCGTTCACCACGACCTCGGTGCGGCGCGCGTCGCCGAACTCGCGCCTGAGCTCCGCGAGCTCCTCCGAGATGATGCGGGTCACGCGCTCGGGCCTCACCAGGATATCGAGCAGGTCCTCGATCGCGGCGATCACCTCGCGGTACTCCGACACGATCTTGTCCTGCTCGAGGCCCGTGAGCCGCTGCAGCTGCATCTCGAGGATGCGCTGCGCCTGGACGTCGGAGAGGCGGTAGCCCTCGCCGGCGAGGCCGAACTCCTTGGCGAGCGCCTCGGGGCGGTACTGCTCGGCCGTGGCGCGCGCGAGCATCTCCTCGACGAGCGCCGAGCGCCACGCGCGGCCCATCAGCTGCTCGCGGGCGGCGGCGGGAGTCGGCGCCGCCTTGATGAGCGCGATCACCTCGTCGACGTTGGACAGCGCCACCGCGAGGCCCTCGAGGACGTGGGCGCGCTCGCGCGCCCGGCGCAGCTCGAACACCGTGCGGCGCGTGACGACCTCCCGGCGGTGACGCAGGAACGCCTCGAGGAACTGCCTGAGGTTGAGCAGCTTCGGCTGGCCGTCGACGAGCGCGACCATGTTCATGCCGAACGTCTCCTGCATCTGCGTGTTCTTGTACAGGTTGTTCAGCACGATCTCGGACACCTCGCCGCGCTTGAGCTCGATCACGAGGCGCATGCCCTTCTTGTCGGACTCGTTGCGCAGGTCGGAGATGCCCTCGAGCTTCTTCTCGTGCACGAGCTCGCCGATGCGCTTGAGCAGCTGGTCGCCGCTCACCTGGTAGGGAAGCTCGTCGACGACGATCGCCTCGCGCCCGCCCTTCTCCAGGTCCTCCACGTGCGTGCGCGCGCGCATCACCACGCGCCCGCGGCCCGTGAGGTAGCCTTCCTGCACCTCGGCCACGCCGTAGATGATCCCCTTGGTCGGGAAATCCGGCGCCGGGATGATCTTGATCAATTCCGCGATCGGGGTCTCGGGATCCTTCAGCAGCTGCAGGCACGCGTCGACCACCTCGCCCAGGTTGTGCGGCGGGATGTTCGTCGCCATCCCGACCGCGATGCCCGCGGAGCCGTTGACCAGGAGATTGGGGAACTTCGCGGGCAGGACCGCGGGCTCCGTTTCCTTGCCGTCGTAGTTCGGGACGAAGTCGACGGTCTCGCGGTCGATGTCGGCGAGGAGCTCCCCCGCGATCTTCTGCAGGCGGCATTCGGTATAGCGATACGCCGCGGCCGAGTCGCCGTCGACCGAGCCGAAGTTGCCCTGCCCGTCGACGAGCGCGTAGCGCATCGAGAAGTCCTGGGCCATGCGCACGAGGGACTCGTACGTCGCGGTGTCGCCGTGCGGGTGGTATTTGCCGAGCACGTCGCCCACGACCCGCGCGCATTTCACGTAGGGCCGGTTCCAGACGTTGTTCGCCTCGTTCATCGCGAAGAGGATGCGCCGGTGCACGGGCTTGAGCCCGTCGCGCACGTCGGGAAGCGCCCGCCCCACGATGACGCTCATCGCGTAGTCGAGGTACGAGCGGCGCATTTCCTGCTCGAGGCTGATCGGGTGGGTTTCCTTGGCGAACGATTCCATCGGTGTCCTGGGCGGCCGCGCGCCGGCTTTCGGCGGCCTAAATACCTGTTTTTAAGGAAGAATATGGCGAAATGCCAATCCTGAATTCTAGCACAAGCGGGCGGCGCGTTCCACGCCGACCGAGCGCGGGAAGAGGGTGTCGCGAAATCGCAACGAACCGGCCCAACGCTGTTGCGAAAACCGCCATCGTGTTGTGAAGAAAGGGCCTGTTTGTGTATGATGATGCGGTGCAGTTTCCGGGCGGCGAGCCCACAGAGAACCCAAAAACCGCAGAACAACCATCCAAATCTCTCTTCTCTCTCGGGAGTTCCCAATATGAAGATTTCCTCGAAGCTGACGCTCGCCTGCGCCTTCTGCGCGCTCGCTGCCGGCTCCGCGTACGCCGACTTCACCCCTGACCTCCAGGATTCGTCCGGCAAGGCCGTCCGCGACGCCTCGGGCAACTGCGTCGTGACCTCCGGCGTCGTCCTGCCGGAATGCGAGGGCAAGAAGGAAGCGCCGAAGCCTGCCGCGCCTGCGCCCGCGATGACTCCGGAAGCGCCCGCCCCGTCCGCCGCACCGACTCCTGCCCCGTCCGCCGCCGCGCCGTCCTCGGTGCGCCAGTCCGTCGTGATCCAGGCCGACGCGCTGTTCGACTTCGACAAGTCGGTCGTGCGTCCGGACGGCAAGAAGGCGATCGACGAGGCCCTCGGGAAGCTGAGCGGCGTCGACCTCGAGATGGTCATCGCCACCGGCCACACGGACTCCATCGGCACCGAGCAGTACAACCAGAAGCTCTCGGAGCGCCGCGCCGCCGCCGTGAAGGCCTACCTGGTGAGCAAGGGCATCCCCGCCTCGAAGGTCACCACCATCGGCAAGGGCGAGACGCAGCCGGTCGCGACCAACAAGACCGCCGCGGGCCGCCAGAAGAACCGCCGCGTGGACATCGAATTCCGGGGCGTGAAAGAGTAACCGCCTCGCGGATCGGCAGAAAACCCCGCTGCGGCGGGGTTTTTTGTTGCAACATGGCCTTCGGTCCCCGAATCGCCCTCGGCGTCCCGGCATGGAACCCGTCGACACGCTGATTCTCGCCGCGCACGTGATCCCCGTGGAGCCGCGGCGCGTGCTCGCGCGCCACGCGGTCGCGGTGCGCGACGGCTCGATCGTGGCGGTGCTCCCCTCGGACGAGGCGCGCGCGCGCTACGCCGCGCGCGAGGTGGTCGAGCTCGACCGCCACGTTCTCTTCCCGGGCCTGGTGAACCTGCATTGCCACGCCGCCATGGCGCTGCTGCGCGGGCTCGCCGACGACCGGCACCTGATGCAATGGCTGGAGGAGCACATCTGGCCGGCGGAGTCGCGCCACGTGAGCGACGATTTCGTGCACGACGGGACGCTCCTCGCCATGGCGGAGATGATGCGCGCGGGCGTGACCTGCGTGAACGACATGTACTTTTTCCCGGGCGCGGCGGCGCGCGCCGCGCTGCGCGCGGGCATGCGCGCCTCGCTCGGCATGATTGCGATCGAGTTCGCCAGCGCGTACGCTCACGATGCGCAGGATTATCTCGAGAAGGGCCTCGCCACCCGCGACGCCTACCGCGGCGAGCCGCTCCTCGCGTTCACCTTCGCCCCCCACGCGCCGTACACGGTGGGCGACGAGACGCTCCGGCGCATCGCGGTGCTCGCCGAGGAGCTCGATGTCCCGATCCACACCCACGTTCACGAGACGCGCGAGGAAGTCGAGCAGGGCCTCGCGCGCCACGGCGCGCGCCCCCTCGAGCGGCTGCGCGCGCTCGGCCTCGTGGGGCCGCGGCTCGTCGCGGTCCACGCCGTGCACCTCGACGAGGCGGAGCTGGATCTCCTCGCGCGCGAGGGGGTGAGCGTGGCGCACTGCCCGTCCTCGAACATGAAGCTCGCGAGCGGTGCGGCGCCGGTCGCGAAGATGCGCGCGCGCGGCATCCGCGTGGGCGTGGGCACGGACGGCGCGGCGAGCAACAACCGGCTCGACGTGCTCACCGAGATGCGCAACGCGGCCCTCCTCGCCAAGGTGACGAGCGGGGACGCCGCGGTCGTGAGCGCCATGGAGGCGCTCGAGATGGCCACGCTCGAGGGCGCGAAGGCGCTGGGCCTCGAGGCGCGCATCGGCTCCCTCGTTCCCGGAAAGTCCGCCGACATCGCCGCGGTGGACCTCTCGGCGATCGAAACGCTGCCCTGCTTCGATCCCGCCTCGCACCTCGTCTACGCCGCCGGGCGCGAGCACGTGACGCACGTGTGGATCGCGGGGCGCGCGCGGCTCGTCGAGCGCCGCCTGCAGGGGCTCGACGAGCAGGACCTGCGCGACCGCGCGCTGTGGTGGCAGGAAAGGCTCGCATGAGCGCGAACTTCGATCCCGCGGAGCTCGCCAAGTTCGGCTCGCTCGCCCACCGGTGGTGGGACCCCACGAGCGAGTTCCGCCCGCTGCACGAGATCAATCCGCTGCGCCTGGGCCACATCGAGCGCCTCGCGGAGGGGCTCGCCGGCAAGCGCGTGCTCGACGTGGGCTGCGGCGGAGGCATCCTCGCCGAGGCCATGGCCGCGAAGGGCGCGCAGGTCACCGGCATCGACCTCGCCGAGCGGGCGCTGAAGGTCGCGATGCTCCACCGCCTCGAGGTCGGCAGCTCCGTGGACTATCGCCTCTCGTCGGCCGAGGACCTCGCGGCCGCGGCCCCGGGAAGCTACGACGTGGTCACCTGCATGGAGATGCTCGAGCACGTCCCGCAGCCCCCGAGCGTGGTCGCCGCGTGCGCGCGCCTCGTGCGCCCCGGCGGATGGGTCTTCTTCTCGACGATCAACCGCAATCCCAAGTCGTTCCTCTTCGCCATCGTGGGTGCCGAGTACGTGCTGAGGCTCCTGCCGCGCGGAACGCACGAGTACGCACGCTTCATCCGTCCCTCGGAGCTCGCGGCCGATTGCCGCGCCGCGGGCCTCACCGTCGCCGACATCACCGGCATGACCTACAACCCGCTCTCGAAGCGCTACTCGCTCGGGCACGACGTGGACGTGAACTACCTCATCGCATGCCGGAAGTGATCGAGGCGGTCCTCTTCGACCTCGACGGGACGCTCGCCGACACCGCGCCCGACATGGCGCTCACCGTGAACCGCATGCGCGAGCGGCGCGGCCTCGAGGCCGTTGCGACCGAGGCGATGCGGCCGTTCGTCTCCAGGGGCGCGCGCGGCATGATCGGCGCGGCCTTCGGCCTGCGCCCCGAGGACGAGGGCTTCCGCGAGCTGCGCGACGAGTTCCTCGCGCTCTACGGCGAGAACCTCTGCGTGGGCACGCGCCTCTTCCCGGGCATGGACGAGCTGCTCGAGGAGCTCGAGGCGCGGGGACTCCCCTGGGGCGTGGTCACCAACAAGTTCGAGCGGTTCGCGCGCCCCCTCCTCGCCGCGCTGGGCCTCGGGGAGCGCGTGGCGGTGGTCGTGGGCGGCGACACTTGCCAGCGCCCGAAACCGTTCCCCGATCCGCTCCTGCACGCGGCGGCGACGATGGGCGTGGTGCCGATGCGCACGCTCTACGTGGGCGACGACGAGCGTGACGTGCAGGCCGCGCGCGCAGCGGGAATGCCGGTCATCGTCGCGGGCTACGGGTACCTCGGCGACGGACCGCCGCCGGCGCTCTGGGGCGCCGACGAGATCGTCGGCTCGCCCCGGGCGATCGCGCAGTGGGTGTGGGCGCGCGGCGCCTAGGGCGCGAGCGCTACTTGCGCCCCTTGCCGCCCAGCACGACGAGCACCACGCCGATCGCGATCGCGGCGAGCCCCGCCCACTGCGGGATGGCGACGTCCTGCTGCTCCTTCATGGAGAGCTCGAAGGGCCCCAGCTTCGTGTGGTGCGTCTCCTTGGTGTAGCTGAAATGGCCGTAGGCCAGGGCAAGCGCGCCGGCGACGATGAGCACGACGGCGACGATCCTGAGCGGGGTCATGGCGATCCTTGAAAGTCGCGGGGACCGTCCCCACGTCGACAGTGCCGTATACTCATCGTTGCAACTCGCGATTTCAAGGGGGCGACCCGGTTTCGACGCGGGTTCGGAAGCAGCGCAGGGCATGCCGAGGGACGGAAAACCTCGTAAATCCAGCCGTACGACACATAGTCGCCAACGACGACAGCTACGCTCTGGCCGCCTAATACCGGCCGGACTCTGCCCCGGGTGTGCTCATGCGCCCGGCCGGGTTGTACAACGGACGCAGAGTCATATTCATGAGATCGCGGTGAGCGGGGCCACTTCGCTCGGCGCTAAATCGAAGGTGGCTCGACATCGCCCAGCTCGCCGGTCTGCGGGGCGGTGGTTAAACCAAATGGCCTGGCTAAGCATGTAGAACTGACTGTGGAAGGCTTGCGGACGGGGGTTCGATTCCCCCCGCCTCCACCAGCAAATGCGAAGGGCTCCCGAATTGGGGGCCCTTCGCATTTGTTGCTCCCGGTCCGGTTCCCCCCGCCTCCCGGAACTAGAAAACCTGCCGCGTGATCGTCTTGGTGGCGCTCACGCCGTCCACGGTGTAGGAGAGCACGGCGTTGTTCGCGTCGATGAAGCTCACGAGGACGCTGCCCGCCTCGAATACCTTGATCTGGGTGGAATCGAAGGTGGGCCCGAAGGGCGGGCCCGTCGTGCGGTAGAGCGTCCCCGAGCAGCTGCTGCCGCTCACGACGCAGTCCGAGGCCACGTACCAGACGGGCTTGCCGCTCGCGTCGTAGACGTACCAGGCGAGGAAGATCACGCCGTACTGCTGCGCCATCGCCAGGCCCCAACCCGACTCGCTCGGGTTCCACCACAGATCGGAATAGTCGACCGCGGGAGGGACGCTTCCCGCGGCGAGCGGCTGGCGCGTGATCGCAACCGTCCTCGTCTGCCCGGCGACGGTGTAGCTCATGGAGGCGTTGTTCGCGTCCTGGAAGGCGACCTGCAGGGTTCCCGCGGCGGCCACGTGCACGAGGCTCGGGTCGAAGGAGGCGCCGAAGAAGGCGGGGCCGCCCACTTCGTAGAGCGTGCCGTTGCAGGTCCCCGTCACCCCGGTCGAGCCCGCGGGCATCGCGCAGTCGGAGGCCACGTACCACTTGGGATTGCCCGATCCGTCGTACGTGTACCACGCCGCGAAGATCAGGTTGCGCCGCTGGGTGAAGTGGACGCCCCAGCCCGATTCGCCCGAGTTCCACCACAGGCCCGTCAATGCCCCGGGCGACTCGGGCGCCGGCGCCGAGGCGAGGCTCGCGGTGCACTGCACCGCCCCGGGGATCGTGATCGCCGCCTGGTAGACGCCGCCGGATATCATGCTCGCCGCGCTCGAGCCGTAGCCCACGTACATCGTCGCGCCGGCGACGTTCGTCGTCGGGACGTTGTTGAGGATGGTGACCGCCTGCGACTGCGCCGAGAGCACGCCCGTGAGGTAGGCCTGCATCGTGGAGGCGGAAACCGCCACCAGCTGCCCGCTCGAGCTCACCTGGGCGAGCACGCAGACGATCGCGTCGTCCTTGGGTCCCCCGATCCCGCTCTTCCCGACCGCGGCGCGCTTGCCGCCGATCACGAGGTTCGAGGGCGCGTGCGCGAACACGAAGATGCTGCCGGTGGTTCCCACGTCCTGCGGCCGCGGCTGGATGGTGGCGTCCACGTCGGCGGCGGCGGGCGTGACCGACCCGCTCACCGTCATCGGGAACACCGGGGCGGCCGCGACGCCGCTCGCGCTGAAGGTCCCCGTCTTGGGGCCGGACCCGTCGGTCGGGACGATGGTGATCGTGCCGGAGGTCCCGTCCCACGTCGCGGTGTACGGCCATGTCGCGCCGCCCCCCATCTGGTAGGTGCAGGTTCCGTCCGGATTGTTGATCGTGCCGGACTGTTGGGCGGAGATCGTGACCGTGCCCGAGGGCGATCCCGGATGCGAAAGGTCGAATCCGGTTACGGTAAGGTCGGCGCTGAAGCTGAAGCTGTTGGAGCAGCCGTGGTGATTGATGATCACCGAGATCGTGCCGCTGCAGGTCGGCGTGCCGAAGCAGGTGAACTGGGCCGTGCCATTGTCGTCGGAGACGGTTCCGGCCACCCGCACGTCGGCGAAGGCCGCCGGCGCGGCAACGGCGAGGGCCGCCGTCAGGACGACGGCCCCCCATGTTCCCAGCGACGATCGCGTGCTCATGGGAGACATGCCCCTCCGGGGGGAATCGCCAGCGGAGTGTAGCGCACATCGCGCCCACGATCCGACCGCCCTCGCCCACGGTAAAATGTCCCATTTTGCGCGCGCACGCCGCGCGAGGACGACCACCCCCGAAATGAGCTCCACCTTCGAGGCGAGGGAAGGAACGCACGGGGCCCTGCCCCACGCGATCGACCGCCTCGTGATCGGCGGCCGGCGCCTGTTCGGCTGGGGCTGGGCCGCGGACGCCACCCGCGCCGTGAAATCGGTGCACCTGCGCCTCGAGGGCGAAGGATGGACGCGCCGGCTCGCCGCCGGCTTCGGCCTCGCGCGCGAGGACGTGCGCGAGGCCCATCCCCAGCTCGTGAACGCCGACGCCTCGGGCTTCGTCGTCACGGGCTTCATCCCCGAGAGCGCGCCGGGCAAGGTCTGGCTCGAGGTGGAATTCGACGACGGCACGGCCCGCGATGTCGACGTGACGCACGCCGCCGAGACGCGTTCGGCCGGGCGGCGCAAGTGGCGGGTGCTCGCGTGGATCGCCCATTCGGTGTGGCGGCGCCTGAAGCGCGGCGATCTCGCGGGGATCCTCCGGCGCGCGAAGGCGCAGAGCTACGCGGCGCCCTCGCTCGACGACATGGGCATCGTCGCCCGGCTCCTTCCGGCCCTGCGCGCCCACGACACGGTCTGCATCGTCTTCGACCACAACATGGGCGGCGGCGCGAACCAGTACTGCCGCGGCGTCGTGGCCGAGCGGCTGGCCGCGGGGCAGGCGGTCGTGGTCTGCACCTACAACCTGCCGATGCTCGAGTACCGGCTGCACCTCAACCTGCCGGGCCGCGAGCCGGAGGTCTTCCGCATCTCCACGTTCCTCGTGCTCGAGCGGCTCCTCGAGCGCGTGCCGCGCGCCGAGCTCTTCGTGAACAGCCCCGTGTCCTTCGACGAGCCGCTGGTCCTCGCCGAATGGCTCGCGCGGATGCGCTCCGAGCTCCCGGGCGTGCGCCTCACGATGACCGCGCACGACTACTTCAGCGTCTGCCCGTCGTTCGTCCTGCTGAACGCCGACGGGCGCTACTGCGGCATCCCCGAGATCTCCGAGTGCGCGAGCTGCCTCAAGCGCCACGAGGCGAGCTACGTGGCCCTCTCCCCGCCCACCGAGATCGGTCCGTGGAGGGCGCTGTGGGGCGCGTGCCTGCAGGCCGCGGACGAGATCCGCTGCTTCTCGGAATCCACCCGCCGCCACCTGCTGCGCGCCTATCCGTTCCTGGAGAACGGACGCATCAGCGTCGTTCCGCACCGGGTCGACTACGTCCCCGCGCGCGCCCCGCGGTTCGATCCGCGCGCGCCGCTCGTGGTCGGCATCGTGGGCGAAATCAGCCCGCAGAAGGGCGCGATGATCGTGCAGGAAATGGTCTCGCGCATCGACAGGGACCATCCCGAGGTGCGCGTGGTGGTCCTGGGAACGCTGCACGCCGCCCACGATTCGCCGCGGCTCACGGTGACCGGGGCCTACCGGCGGGAGGACCTGGTGGAACTCGTGGAGTCCCACGGCATCAACATGTTCCTCTTCCCCTCGATCTGGCCCGAGACGTTCTCGTACGTGGTGGCCGAGATGATCGCGCTCGGCCTGCCGATCGTCGCCTTCGACCTCGGCGCCCCGGGCGAGCGGCTGAGGGGCCATCGCAACGCCCGGCTGTGCAAGGAGGTGAGCGCTAAGGCCGCGCTCGCCACGCTGCTCGACTTCCACCGCCGCCTCGCGCTCGAGCGCGCCTCGGCCGCCTAGCGGCGCCGAAACCTCCCGGAAACGCCCATGTCCTCCCAGCTGCACGTCTTCACCAGCGCCGCCGTCAACTACCTGCCTAAGGTGCGGATGCTGTGCCGGTCGATCCGCAAGCACCATCCCGAGGCGGTGATCCACCTCGCGCTCGCCGACGAGCGCCCCGCCTGGCTCTCGACCGAGGGCGAGCCCTTCGACTCGATCCTCGAGATGGAGGCGATCGGCATCCCGAAGTGGCGGCCGTGGAGCTTCATGCACAGCATCGTGGAGCTGTCCACCGCGATCAAGCCGTTCGCGCTGAAGCACCTGCTCGACCGCGAGGACTGCGCGACCGTCCTCTACTTCGACCCGGACATGGTCCTCTTCTCGCGCGTGGACGACATCCTCGCCACGCTCGGCGAGTCCAACATCGCGATCACGCCGCACCAGAACAAGCCCGAGACGACGCTCGAGGCCGTGCTCGACAACGAGGTCACGAGCCTGCGCATGGGCATCTTCAACCTGGGCTTCATCGGCGTGCGCAAGACCGCGGAGGGGCGCCGCTTCGCCGAGTGGTGGGCCGAGCGCACGTACCGGCTGTGCCGCGCCGAGGTGCACAACGGTCTATTCACCGACCAGAAGTGGATCAACTTCGCGCCGGTCTTCTTCGACGGGGTGGCGATCCTCAAGTCCTCGCGCCACAACGTGGCCACCTGGAACCTCACGACGCGCCGCTTCACGGGCAGCCTCGCGGGCGGGTTCGAGGTCGACGGCGAACCGCTGGCGTTCTACCACTTCACCGGCTTCGACAGCGGGGCGCACCGCGTGATGGCGGTGAAGAACGCGGCGGGCAACGAGGCGGTGCAGGAGCTCATCGCGTGGTACGAGCGCGAGACCGCCCCGGAGCGCGGCGACCCGGTGGTCCGCTGGCCGTGGGCGTTCGGGCGCTTCAGCGACGGCACGCCGATCCTGCCGCACCACCGCTGGCTCTACCGGGAGAACCTCGACCTGCAGGCCGCCTTCCCCGATCCGTACGACGCGGGCGACGGCGAGCGCCTCACCTTCTTAGAATGGTGCCGCACCGAAGGGCGCGTGCGCTTCCCCGAGTTCTTCGCGAAGGACGGCGGCCCGGCCCGCTACGCCCCGCCCCCGGGCCATCCGCCCATCCGGCCGTCGATGGCGTTCAAGCTCGCCGCGCTCATGCTCGCGCCGAAGGCCGGGCGGTCGCTGCGCATGCGCTTCGTGCGGCTGCTGCGCCGCGAGGGGCTGGGCGGCATCGCGCGGCGCCTCTGGCGCCCGCCCCGCCAGGGACGCGCATGATCGACGTCGTCGTCCCCGTCTACAAGGGGCTCGCGCAAACGCGCCGCTGCCTCGAGAGCGTGCTCGCGAGCCGCCAGGAAAGCCCCTTCGAGGTGGTGGCGGTCGACGACGCGAGCCCCGAGCCGGAGATCTCGCGCTACCTGGACGCTCTCGCGGCGGACGGGCGCATCACGCTGCTGCGCAACGAGGCGAACGAGGGGTTCGTGCGCTCGGTGAACCGCGGCATGGCGCTGCACCGCGACCGCGACGTGGTGCTCCTCAACAGCGACACCGAGGTGGCCAACGACTGGCTCGACCGGCTGCACCGCTGCGCGCACGGCGCGCCGGACGTCGCCACGGTCACTCCCTTCTCCAACAACGCCACGATCTGCTCCTATCCCTTCGAGGGCTGGTCGGGCGAGGTGCCCGGACGCCTGGGGCTCGCCGCGCTCGACCGCCTCTTCGCCGCCGCGAACGCGGGACGCACGGTGGACCTGCCGACCGGCGTCGGGTTCTGCATGTACATCCGCCGCGACGCGCTCCAGGCCCTCGGGGCCTTCGACGCGGAGCGCTTCGGGCGCGGCTACGGCGAGGAGAACGACTTCTGCATGCGCGCCGGGAAGGCCGGATGGCGCAACGTGCTCGCGGGCGACGTGTTCGTCTTTCACGAAGGCTCCGTGAGCTTCTCCGAGGACCGCGTCGCGCTCATGCAGGCGGCCGGGAAGAAGCTCGTGGAGATCCATCCCGACTATCCGGCCCGCGTGCACGAGTTCCTCGTGTCCGATCCCGCGAGCGCCCTGCGCGCCGCCGTGGACGCCGCGCGCATCGACCAGGGCGCGGCGGAGGCGCACTGCGTGCTCGCCGAGCGCTCCGAGGAGCGTGCCCGCATCATGAAGGGCCTCTGGGACATCGAGAAGCTCGCGACGGAGCGCGACTCGCTCATCGGGCAGCTCAACCGCGGCCTCGAGCACGCCACGGGCCTCGTCGCCGAGCGCAACGCGCTCATCGCGCAGGGCGACGAGGAGATCGGGAAGCTCCGCGCCGGCCTCGCCCACGCCGAGTCGCTCGCGTTCGCGCGCGCCGACGAGCTGAAGCGCATCCATTCCTCGCGCCTCTGGCGAAGCCTCGACCTCCTCACCCGCGCCCACGTGCACCTGCGCCGCCGGCTGCGGGGCACGCCGTGAGCGCCCCGGCCGCGATCGAGCGCCTGCGCGCCTCGCCGCTGCCGCGCCTGCTCTTCGCGAGCCACGCCTTCGGCGGCGGCGTGGGCCGGCACGTCGACGAGCTCGCGCACGCGGTCGCCCCGCGGGCCGAGGTACTGCTCCTGCAGCCGCACCGCAAGTCGTTCCTCGCCCTGCGGTGGCTGCGCCCCGGGGAGGACCTCGCCCTCTGGCTGCACGCCGCGGACGATTGGGAAAGGCTGCTGGAGATCCTCGCCGGCGTGGGCGTCGACCGCGTGCACTTCCACCACGTGCACGGGCTGCCACGCGGGATCCTCGACCTGCCGCGGGTGCTCGACTGCGCTCACGACCTCACGCTGCACGATTATTTCCCCGCGTGCCCCGACTACCATCTCACGGGGGCCGACGGCCGCTACTGCGGGGGCGATCCCGGGTGTCGCCACTGCACGGACGGCCATCCCGCGCAATGGGGCCTATCCGTCGAGGCCTGGCGCGCCGCGTTCGGGACCCTCCTCGCCGCGGCCGGCCGCGTGATCGCGCCCTCGGGCGACGCCGCGGCCCGGATCCAGGCCTTCTTCCCCGACGTGACACCGGTCGTCTGGCCCCACCCGGAAACCGGCGCCGCCCCGGCTGCGCCTCCGGTGCGCGTGCTCGTGCCGGGCGCGATCTCGAAGGCGAAGGGCCTCGACCTCCTGGAGGCCTGCGTGCGCGACGCCGCGCGGCGCGCACTGCCGCTGCACTTCCGCGTCCTCGGCTATCTCTCGCGCCCCATCCCGGCGTGGCCCGAGCTGCCCTTCAGCCTCGCGGGCGAGTATCGCGAAGGCGACCTCGCGGCGCTCGTCGCCCTCGAGCGCGGCGACGCGTTCTTCTTCCCCGCGCAGTGCCCCGAGACGTTCTCGTACACGCTGTCGGCCGCGCTGGCGACTGCGTTGCCGATCGTGGCGACGGACCTCGGCGCGCTGCCCGAGCGCCTCGCGGGGCGCGCGAACGCCCGCGTGGTGCGCTGGGACTCGCCCGCGTCCGCGGTGAACGACGCGATCCTCGGCCTCGCCCCGCCGGCCGCCGCGCGCGCCGCGGGCCCGTCCCCCTCGGCCGTCGAGACGTACGCGAGCGCGTACGCGGCGCCCTTGCCGCCGGCCTCCCGGGGCCCGCGCGCGCGGGTGCCGCCGCTCGAGGCGCGCTGGCTCGCCGCGCCCGACGAGGACATCGGCCAGTGGACGCTCGCCGCGCTCTTCGACGACGCGGTGGGGTGCGGGCGCGCGAGCTCGCGGGAGAAGCTGCGCGAGCACGCCGCCCGCGCCGACGCGCGGCTCGCGGAGATGGCCTCCGAGCTAAGCCGGATGCGCGCCGAGGCCGGCCGCCACGAGGCTCCGCCCGCCCCCTCCGGCGCGGACGCTCCCGCACCCTCGCCGCTGCGCTCTTTCGCACGCTGGCTGCGCCGCGGCGCCTGACCGGGCGGGCGCGCCCGCCAGTGTATGATGGGCGCGACCGCACCGGCCCCGGCCCTCCAGATGCGCATCGCGTCGCTGCTCAAGCAACGGCTGTCCGTCAACACCCTCGTCCGCGTGGGCCTCGGCATCGCCCTCGTGCTCCTGTTCATCCTCCACGAAGGCGATGTCCTTCCGCTGCGCGCGCTCCAGTTCCTCGAGCAGCAGGCCTACGACGTGCGCCTGCGCTTCTTCATGCCGAGGACCGTGGACCCGCGCATCGTGATCCTCGACATCGACGAGAAGAGCCTCATCGCCGAGGGGCGCTGGCCGTGGGGCCGCGACAAGCTGGCCCTCATGGTGCGGCAGCTCTTCGACCGCTACCACGCGAGCGTGATGGGCTTCGACATCGCCTTCCCCGAGCCCGACCGGAGCTCCGGCATCGACACGCTCGACCGCCTGGCCACCGGCGATCTCAAGGACGACGCGGAGTTCAAGAGCTTCCTGCAGCGCTCGCGCGAGACGCTCGACTACGACAAGGTCTTCGCGGACGAGATCGGCCGGCATCCCGTGGTCCTGGGCTTCTTCATGGGCCCCAGGCAGGAGCGCTCCGGGGTGCTGCCGCCCCCGCTCCTGCTCGAGAAGGACCTCGGCGCCGCGCGGTTCCGCACGACGGAGGCGATGGGCTACAGCGGCAACCGGGCCGAGCTGCAGAAGCAGGCCGCGGGGGCGGGGCACCTCTCGCCGGGACTCGACTTCGACGGCGTCACGCGGCGCGTGCCGATGCTGCTCAAGTACGGCGACGGGTACTACGAGGCGATGTCGCTCGCGCTCGCCCAGGTCTACCTGGGCAACGTGCCCGTGCGGGTCATCACCGAGACGGTCGGCCACGGCGCCAACGCGATCGGGGTGATCAGCGCGCTCGCGCTCGCCGACAAGACGATCCCGCTCGACGACTCGATGTCGGCGCTCGTGCCGTACCGCGGGGGCCGCGGCTCGTTCCGCTACGTCTCGGCGACCGACGTGATCCGCGGCAACCTCGATCCCGGCGACCTCAAGGACAAGATCGTGATCGTGGGCACCTCGGCGCAGGGCTTGCTCGACATCCGCCAGACGCCCGTCGGCGAGGACTACCCCGGCGTCGAGGTGCACGCCAACATGGTGAGCGGCATCCTCGACCAGACCATCAAGCACCGGCCCGCGGAGGGGCGCGCCATCTCGGTGCTGCTCCTGCTCGTCACGGGGCTGCCGCTCGCGATCCTGCTGCCGCGCACCGGGGCGCTCGCCTCCTCGGCGATGGCCGCGGGCCTGCTCGCCCTCGTGGTGGGCGTCAACATCTACGCGTGGACGTCGCAGAACTACGTGCTCGACATCGCGGCGAACGTGGTGCTCGTGCTCGTGCTCTACCTCTTCAACATGGTGTACGGGTTCTTCATGGAGGCGCGCTCGCGGCGCCTCATCACGGGGCTGTTCGGCACCTACGTGCCCAAGGAGCTGGTGGACGAGATGTCGCGCAACCCCGAGGAATACTCGATGCGCGGCGAGAGCCGCCAGATGACGGTGCTCTTCTCCGACGTGCGCGACTTCACGTCGATCTCCGAGGGCCTGCCCGCGGAGGGCCTGAAGGACCTGATGAACCTGTACCTCTCGGAGATGACCGAGGTCATCCAGGAGAAGCGCGGCACCATCGACAAGTACATCGGCGACGCGATCATGGCCTTCTGGGGCGCGCCGCTCGCCGACCCCGGGCACGCCGCGCACGGCCTCGAGGCGGCCCTCGGGATGCAGAAACGGATCCGCGGCCTGGACGCGGAGTTCGTGAAGCGCGGCTGGCCGATGCTGCACATCGGCGTGGGCGTGAACTGCGGCGAGATGAACGTGGGCGACATGGGATCGAAGTTCCGCCGGGCCTACACGGTGATGGGCGACTCGGTGAACCTCGCCTCCCGCCTCGAGGGCCTCACGAAGGAGTACGGCGTGGGCATCCTCGTGAGCGAGAACATCGTGGCGTCCGCCCAGGGCTTCGTCTACCGCGAGATCGACCGCGTGGTGGTCAAGGGGCGCACCGAGGGCGTGGCGATCTTCGAGCCCCTCGGCCGGGCGGGCGAGGTGCCGGAGCCCGAGATGCAGGAGGCGGACCGCTTCCACAAGGCGCTCGAGCTCTACCGCAAGCGCCGCTGGGTCGAGGCGCTGCGCATCCTCGAGGAGCTCGCCGCGCGCTCGCCCGAGACCAAGCTCTACAAGGTGTATGTGGCGCGCGCCACCCATTTCGCCGAGACAGCCCCGGAGCCCGCCTGGAACGGAACGTGGGTCTTCACGACGAAGTAAGCCACCCGTACGAGGAGCGCGTGCCGCAGCCCGGCGAGTCGATCGCCGTGGCCGAGGGGGTGTGGTGGATCCGGATGCCGCTGCCCTTCGCGCTCGACCACATCAACCTGTGGGTCCTCGCCGACGGCGACGGCTTCGCGCTCGTGGACACGGGCTACGGCGTGCCGGCCACCTGGGAGCTGTGGGAGCGGCATCTCGCCGGCTTCATGGGCGGCCGTCCGGTCACGCAGGTCGTGGTGACGCACTACCACCCGGACCACGTCGGGAGCGCCGGGTGGCTCGTCGAGCGCACGGGCGCCGCATTCCGCATGACGGCGGCCGAGTACCTCTCGGCCCACGCGGCACGCGAGGACTTCGCGGGGTTCGACCGGGAGAACACCCTGGAGCTCTTCGTGCGCAACGGCCTCGACCCGGCGCTCGTGCCCGAGACCACGCGCAAGGGCAAGGGATACGCGCGCGGCGTGCCCTCGCTGCCGAAGCGCTACGCGCGAATGATGCACGGCGACCGGCTCGCGATCGGGGATCGCGAGTGGGAGGTGATCACGGTGTTCGGCCATGCGCCCGAGCACGCGGCGCTGTGGTGCGAGTCGCTCGACGTCCTCATTTCGGGCGACCAGGTGCTGCCGCGCATCACGACCAACGTGGGCGTCTGGGGCAACCAGCCCGAAGCCGATCCGCTGCGCCTGTTCCTCGATTCCCTGGGACGCTTCTCCCACCTTCCCGGCGACGCGCTCGTGCTTCCTTCGCACGACCGCGTCTTCCGCGGGCTGCACGCGCGCATCGCCCAGCTGCGCGAGCACCACGAGCGCCGCCTCGAGCGGCTGCTCGCGGGCTGCTCCCGGCCGGTCACGGCCTTCGAGGCGCTGCCGCTGCTCTTCAAGCGCAAGCTCGACGACCACCAGATGGTCTTCGCCATGGGGGAGGCCATCGCGCACCTGCACCGCCTGCACGCCGACGGGAAAGTGCGGCGGATCGAGGACGGGCGCGGCGTGCGCCGCTACCAGGCCTGAAGGGCGCCCCTCAGGCGCGGCGCGCCAGCGCCTTCACGGCGGCCTCGAGCCCCGCGACCGTCACCGGATACATGCGCCCTTCCATGATGCGCAGGATGTTCTGGGTCGTGACCGTCCAGCCCCAATGCTCCTCCGGCACGGGGTTCAGCCATGCCGCGTGGGGCCAGGCGCGCAGCAGCCGCTCGAGCCACGTCCGGCCCGGCTCGTCGTTCCAGTGCTCGACGCTGCCGCCGGCCTGCTCGAGCTCGTAGGGGCTCATCGAGGCGTCGCCCACCAGCACGAGCTTGTAGTCGCGCCCGTAGCGGCGCAGCACCTCGACCGTCGGGACTCGCTCGTGGCGCCGGCGGTTGTCCTTCCATACCGACTCGTAGACGCAGTTGTGGAAGTAGAAATGCTCGAGGTTCTTGAACTCGGAGCGCGCCGCCGAGAAGAGCTCCTCGACCACCTGGACGTGGTCGTCCATGGTGCCCCCCACGTCGAGGAAGAGCAGCACCTTCACCGCGTTGTGCAGCTCCGGCACCATCCTGAGGTCGAGCCAGCCCGCGTTGCGCGCGGTCGAGCGGATGGTCCCGTCGAGGTCCAGCACGTCGGGGGCGCCCTCGCGCGCGAAGCGCCGCAGGCGCCGGAGCGCCATCTTGATGTTGCGCACGCCGAGCTCGCGGTCGGCGTCGTAGTCGCGGAACTCGCGCCGGTCCCACACCTTCACGGCGCGGCGGTTGCGCGAGCCGTCCTGGCCGATGCGGATCCCCTCGGGGTTGAACCCGTGGGCGCCGAAGGGCGAGGTGCCCGCGGTGCCGATCCACTTCGAGCCGCCCTCGTGGCGGGCGCGCTGCTCCTCGAGGCGGCGCCGGAGCGCCTCCATGAGCGCTTCCCAGCCGCCGAGCGCCTCGATCTTCGCCTTCTCCTCCTCGGTGAGCAGGCGCTCGGCGAGCTTGCGCAGCCACTCGCGCGGCACCTCCGCCACGATCGCGTCGGGAAGGGCCTGCGCGCCCTTGAAGTAGGCGGCGAAGGCGAGGTCGAAGCGGTCGAAGTAGGCCTCGTCCTTCACGAGGGTGAGGCGCGCGAGCGCGTAGAAGTCGTCGATGCTCGCGTACACCACCCCCTTGTCGAGCGCCTCGACGAGGGCGAGGAACTCGTTGAGGCTCGCGGGCACGCCCGCGCGCCGCACGGTGAGGAAGAAGTCGAGGAGCATGGGCCGCGGCCGCGCGAGCCCGCCGGCGCTAGCCGCCGCGCCGCTGGAGGAACACGAGCTGCTCGAACAGGTGCACGTCCTGCTCGTTCTTGAGAAGCGCCCCGTACAGCGGCGGGATCGCGGCCTGGTGCCCCTCGCGCTTGAGCGCCTCGGGCGGGATGTCCTCGGCGAGCAGCAGCTTCAGCCAGTCGAGCAGCTCCGAGGTGGAGGGCTTCTTCTTGAGCCCCGGCATCTGGCGGATGTCGAAGAAGGCCTCGAGGGCCGCCTGCACCACGCGCTTCTTCACGCCCGGGAAGTGCACGTCGACGATCGCCTGCATCGTGTCCTTGTCGGGGAAGCGGATGTAGTGGAAGAAGCAGCGCCTCAGGAACGCGTCGGGCAGCTCCTTCTCGTTGTTCGAGGTGATGAATATGAGGGGCCGGCGGCGCGCGCGGATCGTCTCGCGCGTCTCGTACACGTAGAACTCCATCCGGTCGAGCTCGCGCAGCAGGTCGTTGGGGAACTCGATGTCGGCCTTGTCGATCTCGTCGACCAGCACCACCGCCTGGTCCTGCGACTCGAACGCCTGCCAGAGCACGCCCTTCACGATGTAGTTGGCGATGTCGGCCACGCGCTCTTCCCCGAGCTGCGAGTCGCGCAGCCGCGAGACCGCGTCGTACTCGTACAGGCCCTGCTGCGCCTTCGTGGTGGACTTGATGTGCCACTGGAAGAGGGGCTTGCCGAGCGAGCGCGCGACCTCCTCGGCGAGCATCGTCTTGCCGGTGCCCGGCTCGCCCTTGACGAGCAGGGGGCGCTCGAGCGCGATCGCCGCGTTCACCGCGAGCTTGAGCTCGTCGTCGGCGACGTAGGTGTCGGTTCCCTGGAATCTCATGGCGACCAGTATACCGGCCGGCTAACCCGTTCGCGGCCGCGCCGCGTTCAACCCGGTGTCGCCTTCACGAAAGGACCGCCATGCCCGCCCTGCGCCCGCTCGCCGTCGCGCTCGCCGCCGCCCTTCCCGCGCTCGCCTGCGCCGGGGAGACCCTCACCATCTACTCGCGCGCCGCCCCGGGCTCGCTCGACGCCCGCTCGCTGGGCGCCGGATCGGCCATCCCCGGCTATGCCGTCGTGCGCGAGGAGCGCCCGTTCGCGCTCGCGGCGGGACGCAACCTCCTGCGCGTGGACGACGTCCCGGAGCTGATCGACCCGACCACGGTCGCGTTCGCCTCGCTCACCGATCCGGCCGGCACCCGCGTGGTCGAGCAGAGCTTCGAGTTCGACCTCACCAGCAGCGCGAAGCTCCTGTCGCGCTACCTCGGCCGCGAGATCACCGTGGAGCGGGCGCGCGGCGACGGCGTCGAGAGCATCACCGGCACGCTCGTGGGCACCCAGGGCGGCCTCACGCTGAAGCTCCCCGACGGGAGCGTGGCGATCGTGCAGAGCCCGGCGGGAATCCGGCTTCCGAGCCTGCCCGGCGGGCTCGTGAGCAAGCCGGCGCTCGCGTGGGACGTCGAGGCGACCCATTCGGGCACGCACCGCACCGAGTTCAGCTACCAGACCGGGGGCATGACGTGGTGGGCCGACTACAATCTCGCCTACTCCGAGGCGCGCCCCGGGTCGTGCCGCGTGGACGTGGGCGCGTGGGTCACGATCGTGAACCAGTCCGGGGCCTCGTTCCCCGCCGCCCGCGTGAAGCTCGTCGCGGGCGACGTCCATCGCGCCGCGCCGCCCGGCGTCGCCTACGGCATGGTGACCGACGCGCCCGAGGCGCTGCGCGCGGCGAAGTCGCAGGGATTCGTCGAGAAGGCGTTCTTCGAGTACCACCTCTACACGCTGGGGCGCACGACCTCGCTCGCGCAGAACTCCACGAAGCAGATCGAGCTCTTCCCCGCCGCGCCCGGGGTCGGCTGCGAAAAGACCCTCGTCTACCAGGGGCAGGCCGCCACGTGGGGTCCGCCCGGCGCCCCGCTCGTCGAGCGCGGCTACGGCGTGCAATCCAACCGGAAGGTCGACATCTACCTGCGGCTCGGGAACTCCGCCTCCAACGGGCTGGGCGTCCCGCTGCCCGCGGGCCGCGTGCGGGTCTCGCGCCGCGACGAGGCCGACGGCGCCCTGGAATTCGTCGGCGAGGACGTGATCGACCACACGCCGCGCGACGAGACCGTGCAGGTGCGGCTCGGCTCGGCCTTCGACGTGGTCGGCGAGCGCCGCCAGACCGACTTCCGCCTGGACGGGGCCGCGCGCTGGATGGAGGAGGACATCGAGGTCCGCGTGCGCAACCACAAGGACGAGGCGGTGCCGGTGATCGTGCGCGAGAGCCTGTACCGCTGGAGCCAGTGGAGGCTCGTGCGCCACGACCACGACTTCACGAAGGAGGACTCGCGCACGGTCGATTTCCCCCTGCGCGTCGCCGCGCACGGGGAGGCCGTGGTCCGCTACACCGTGCGCTATACCTGGTAAGGCGCATCCGCCCCGGGGCGAGGCGGACCACCGAGCGGGCGATCCGCCGTTGCGCCGCGGGTCAGCCCTTGGGCTTCTTCTTCCCGTTGGCCTCGGGTTTCGCTCCCTTGGCGGGCGCGGCCGACGCCACGGGAGTCGGCTTGGGGATGGGCTTGCCCTCGCGCTTCATGTTGGCCTGGAAGTTCTTCACGACCCGCTCCTCCACGGCGGCCGTCTCCTCCTTCTCCTTCGCGGCGGCCTCGGCCTTCTTCGCCTCCGCCGCGGCCTTCGCCGCCGCATCCATGGGCGGCGGAGGCGGCGGGGGCGGAAGCTTCGACCACGCGGCGAACGAGGCGATGAGGAGGGCCGCGGCGAGCCCCGCGGCGCGAGCATGAGTCTTCATCAGTCGTCTCCCGCGGCCGGCTGCGCCCGGCCGCCCATGATCTTCTCGGGCCGCTTGCCCTGCTTCACCTCGTCGTACCAGATCGAGTGGTGCTCCTTCGCCCACTCCTCGTCCACGTAGCCATCGCGCATCGCGCGGTACGAGCCCTCCACGCCGACGGTGCCCATGTAGATGTGGCCGAAGCTCGCGACGATGAACAGGACCGCGGCGACGACGTGCACGACGTTCGCGAGCTGCATCGATTCGCGCAGCTGGTCCCAGTTCGGGAAGTTGAGGATGAGCCCGGTGACCGACATCACGATCCCGAGGAGCGTCACGCCGCCCCAGAACCAGGCCTTCTCCCCGCCGTTGAACCGGCCGGAAGGCATCTCGTTGCCCGAGAGCATGCCCCCGAGGCGGGCGAGCCAGCTCCAGTCGGCCGAGGTGAAGAAATTGTCCTTCACGAAGATGAGGAAGCCCACCACGATCGAGAAGATGAAGAGGGGACCCACGAAGTTGTGCAGGTTCTTCGAGACGATCGCGAGCCAGGAGAAGCCCTTGTAGCCCAGCCACGGCAGGACGATGTACTTGCCGAAGAAGAGCACGATCCCCGTGAGCCCCAGCACCACGAAGCTGATCGCCATCGTCCAGTGGGCCGCCCGCTCCACGGCGTTGAAGCGCTCGATGAGGCGCCCGGTGGGCTTGCCCTTCGTCCGCACGGGGCCCTTCACCAGGTAGAACAGGATGATCGCCGCGAGCACCAGCACGATGAGCCACCCGCCGATCTGGGCGATGGGTCCGTCGCGCAGCTCCCGCCACTTCTTGCCGCCCGTCTGGATGAGGACGTTGCGCTCGAGCCCGGGCAGCGACGCGTACTGCGGCAGCTTGCTCGGCTCGAGCCAGTTGGCGGGCGGGTTGTTCCAGCCGGGCACGGCGGTCGACCCGGTCGCGGTCGACACTTCCTGCGAGGGCTTCATCCCCTTGGCCGGGTCGTCGGGCACCTTGCCGGTCGGGGCGGTGACCGGCGCGGTCTGGGCATGAGCCGCGTTGGCGAACGGCAGCGCGAGGGCCGCCGCGAGGAGCAGCGCGCCGAAGCGCAGCGCGTGGATTCGAAGCATGGTTCCGTCCTCCAGGTTATTTTTTGGCGTCGCCGGTGCGCAGGTACTCGTTCTCGTGCGATGCGCGCTCGGCCAGGGCCTGCTCGAACTTCTGCTTGTCCCCGTTGAAGATGCCGCCCTCGTAGGGCGCGACGTCCGCCTTGCCCGCATAGGGCTTCGCGGCGTCCTGCGGGATCTCGTGACAGGCCGCGAGGACCAGGGCGGCGGCGGGCGCCAGTAGCAGGATCCTCATGCGCTCGGCCCTCCCAGGTTGTCGGACACCTTGTCGCTGCCGCCGTAGGCCACCGTCCAGCCCCACAGCTCCTCGCCCTTGCCGCGGGTGACGACACGGGTCTTGTAGATCCTCGCGATCACGGCGGAGTCGCCCGCGATGAGCGCCTTGGTGGAGCACATCTCGGCGCACAGCGGGAGCTTCCCCTCGGCAATGCGGTTGCGCCCGTACTTGCGGAACTCCGCCACGGAGCCGTTCTCCTCGGGCCCGCCGGCGCAGTAGGTGCACTTGTCCATCTTGCCGCGCAGGCCGAAGGCGCCCGCCTGCGGGAACTGCGGCGCCCCGAACGGGCAGGCGTAGTAGCAGTAGCCGCAGCCGATGCACAGGTCCTTGTCGTGCAGCACGATCTGGTCCTCGGTCCGGTAGAAGCAGTCGACCGGGCAGACCGCCATGCACGGCGCGTTGGTGCAGTGCATGCAGGCGACCGAGATCGAGCGCTCCCCGGGCAGCCCGTCGTTCAGCGTCACCACGCGGCGCCGGTTCACGCCCCAAGGCACCTCGTTCTCGTTCTTGCACGCGGTGGCGCAGGCGTTGCACTCGATGCACCGCTCGGCGTCGCAGATGAATTTCATCCTGGCCATGGTGTTCTCCTCGTCAGGCGCGCTCGACGTTGCAGAGCGTCGTCTTGGTTTCCTGCATCATCGTCACCGCGTCGTAGCCGTACGTCGTTCCGGTGTTCACCGCGTCGCCGCGCACGATCGGGGCCGCGCCCTCGGGGTACTTGTCGAGCAGGTCCTTGCCCTGCCACCAGCCGGCGAAGTGGAACGGGATGAAGCTCGTTCCCGCCCCCACGCGCTCGGTGACCAGCGCCCGCACCTTGAGGCGCGCTCCCGTGGGCGTCGACACCCACACCCAGTCCCAGTACTTGATGCCGCGATCGGCCGCGTCCTTGGTGTTGATCTCGACGAAGTTCTCCTGCTGCAGCTCGGCGAGCCACGGGTTCGAGCGCGTCTCGTCCCCGCCGCCCTCGTACTCCACGAGGCGCCCGGAGGTGAGGACGATCGGGAACTTCTCCGACACCTTGTCCGCGACCGCCTTCTGCTGCACGGTCTTGAAGAGCGTCGGCAGGCGCCAGAAGGCCTTCTTGTCGTCGTGGGTCGGGTACTTCGCGACGAGGTCCGGCCGCGGGCTGTAGAGCGGCTCGCGGTGCTGCGGGATGCCGTCGGGGAAGTTCCAGACGACGGCGCGGGCACGGGCGTTGCCCCAGAAGTGCACGTTGTGCTTCATCATGCACACGCGCTGGATGCCGCCCGAGAGGTCCGTCTTCCAGTTCTTGCCGTCGGCCGCCGCCTGCTCCTCGGGGGTGAGCTCGCCCCACCACCCGAGCTTCTTCATGAGCACGTGGTCGAACTCGGGGTGCCCGATCGTGATGTCCGAATCCTTCACGTAGGAGCCGTCGGCCGCGAGCAGGCTCTCGCCGTCGTGCGAGAGGCCGAAGTTCGCGCGGAAGCACCCGCCTCCGTCCATCATGCGCAGGTCCTCGCGGTAGAGCACCGGCGAGCCGGGGTGCTTGATCTCGGGCTTGCCGTAGCTCGGCCACGGCATGCCGAAGTAGTCGCCGTTGCAGTCGTAGCCGGTCTCCTTGTCGACGGTGGGGTGGGTGCAGCGCAGGCTCTTCACGTCGAAGGCCGCCATGTTGCGCATGTGCGCCTTGAGCCGCTCCGGGGACTGGCCCGTGTAGCCGATGGTCCAGTTGCCCGCGTTGATCTCGCGCGTCATGTCCTCGACCACGGGCTCGTCCCAGCCGTTCTTGTCCTTGACGAGCTTCACGTTCTTCACGAACTCCGGCCCGTAGCCCAGCTTCTTCGCGAAGGCGTACATGATCGTGTGGTCGGGCTTGGACTCGAAGAGCGGCTCCATCACCTTCTCGCGCCACTGGATCGAGCGGTTCGACGCCGTGACCGACCCGGAGGTCTCGAGCTGCGTGCACGCGGGCAGGAGGTAGACCCCCTCCTGGCGGTCGGGCATCACCGAGGAGGCGGTCGGATACGGGTCGATGATCACCATGAGGTCGACCTTCTCCATCGCCTTCTTCATGTCGAGGCCGCGCGACTGCGAGTTGGGCGCGTGCCCCCAGTAGACGACCGCGCGCAGGTTGCTGTCCTGGTCGATGAGGTCATTCTTCTCGAGCACGCCGTCGATCCAGCGCGAGACGGTCATGCCGGGTTTCTCCATCATCGCCTTGGAGGCGAAGCGGCCCTTCATCCACTCGTAGTCCACGCCCCAGACCTTGCACCAGTGCTTCCACGCGCCCTCGATCACGCCGTAGTAGCCCGGCAGGGAGTCGGGGTTGGGCCCCACGTCGGTCGCGCCCTGCACGTTGTCGTGCCCGCGGTAGATGTTGGCCCCGCCGCCGGAGACGCCGATGTTGCCGAGCGCGAGCTGCAGGATGCAGGAGGCGCGCACGAACGCGTTGCCGATCGTGTGCTGCGTCTGGCCCATGCACCAGATGATCGTCGAGGGGCGGTTCTTCGCCATGGTCTCGGCGGCCGCGTGCACGTCGGCCTCGGAGACCCCCGTGACCTCGGTCACCTTGTCCGGCGTCCACTTCTTCATGACGTCCTCGCGCACCTTGTCCATCCCGTAGACGCGGTCGGCGATGTACTTCTGGTCCTCCCAGCCGTTCTTGAAGATGTGGTAGAGCATCCCGAACAGGAACGCCACGTCGGTGCCGGAGCGCAGGCGGATGTACTGGTCCGCCTTCGCCGCGGTGCGCGTGAAGCGCGGGTCGCACACGATCATCTTGGCGCCCGTCTCCTTGGCATGCAGCGCGTGCAGCATCGAGACGGGGTGCGCCTCCGCGGCGTTCGACCCGATGAACAGCATGCACTTCGTGTTCTGGATGTCGTTGTACGAGTTCGTCATCGCGCCGTAGCCCCAGGTGTTCGCCACGCCCGCGACCGTGGTCGAGTGGCAGATGCGCGCCTGGTGGTCCATGTTGTTGGTGCCCCACATGGAGACGAACTTGCGCAGCATCTGCGACTGCTCGTTGCTGTGCTTGGACGAGCCCACCCAGAAGACCGCGTCCGGCCCGCTTTCCTTGCGGATCGCGAGCAGCTTGTCGCCGACCTCGTTGATCGCCTGCTCCCAGCTGATGCGGCGGTACTTGCCGTCGACCAGCTTCATCGGGTACTTGAGGCGCCGCGAGTTCTCCGTCATGCCGTGCTCGCGGATGCTCGCGCCCTTGGCGCAGTGCGCGCCCATGTTGAGCGGGGAATCGAACACCGGCTCCTGGCGCACCCACACGCCGTCGGTCACCACGGCGTCGATCGCGCAGCCCACGGAGCAGTGGGTGCAAACGGTGCGCCGCGTGACGGTGTTGCCCGTCTTCGCGTCGGCGGCGCCGGCTTCCCCGATCATTCCGAGCGGGATCTGGCTCGCGAAGGCCGCGGCCCCGGCCGCGATCCCGCTGCCCTTCAGGAAGGCGCGGCGGTCGACGGTCCTCGCCGCGAGCGTGGAGACGGCGCGGGCGAGGGGATTGAGCGCCTGCGCCTGGCCCTGTGACTTGCGCGTGAGCAGCATGGTCGGCTCCTCAGACTTCGGTGGTCTTGTAGTACTTCTCGATGTGCGCGGTGACGCGGTAGCCTTCCGCGGCTCCGGCAGCCGCGGTTTCCGGCGTGCCGGGGGACGCTGCCTTGCGCGCCGTGGCTACGACGGCGGCCGCGCCGGCGCCGCCCAGCCCGGCGGCGAGCAGGAATTTCCGGCGGCTGGCGGGTTTCGGGGTCTTCATCTCACGCCTCCTCTTCGGGAAGGAACTCTTCAATCCAGCGAAAACGATTCGGCCTCGAGGGCCACGAACGCGGCGCCGACGGCCGCGACCCTGCGATAGAAATTCGACGGCTCGGCCGCGCCGAGCGCCTCGAAGAACGGACCCGCGGCGGGCGCGACGTACGCCTCGAAGAAGCGCCGCTGCTCGGCGAGCGGGGCCGGACCGCGCCC
Organism: Usitatibacter sp.; assembly: GCA_035624355.1. Taxonomy (GTDB): domain Bacteria; phylum Pseudomonadota; class Gammaproteobacteria; order Burkholderiales; family Usitatibacteraceae; genus Usitatibacter. The sequence goes on from DASPRQ010000065.1 coordinate 35,452, forward strand.
CCCGCCACCGGCCACGAGCACGCGCATCGCCTCGAGGATGCCGCCGAGGTGGTCCTCCGGCTCGGTGGAGCGCGGCGCGAGCCCGAGGGCCGCGAGGTCCGCGCGCACCCGCACCCGCGGATGTTCCACCGCCGTCGCCCCCATGTAGAAGCCGGCGTACAGCGACACCGGCGCCTTGCCCGGGGCCGCGAAGAGCGCGTCGTGCTCCTCGGCGGCCGCCTCGGCATCCATGACCGAGGCGGCGGCCACGAGCGAATTCCACGCCTGGGCGAGCGCCGCATCCCCGTCCGGATCCAGCGGCGGGGCAGAGGCGATGTCGCGCAGCAGCCCCGCGTCCGGCGGGGCGTTCAGCATCCGCGCGAGGAGCGCGTAGAAATGCCCCCGGGCGGCTTCCTCGGGAGGCAGCGTCCGATGGAAAGCGAGCGGCGCCGCGGCCGTCTGCGCGCTCACGAATCGGCCCCCGCCTTGAGCACGGACGCCTCGTTCTTGGACGACATCATGTCGATCACCCGGCAGTCGCCGCACATCTGCAGGCGGCGCAGGGCCTCCGGGCCCGTGAACATCGAATGGCCCGCGAGCCGGCCCAGCATCTTCTCCACCATCTGGCGGGTGCCGAAGGGCTTGCCGCAGCGCACGCAGTGGAAGGGCTGCGTCTCGTTCACCACGCGAGCCTCGCGGGCCGGCGCCCCCAGCAGCAGGCGCGGCGCGAGCGTGATCGCATCCTCCGGGCACGTGGCCTCGCACAGCCCGCACTGCACGCAGTTGCGCTCGACGAAACGCAGGAGCGGGCGGTCGGCCCCGTCCATCAGCGCCGACTCGGGGCACGCCCCGACGCAGGACATGCACATCGTGCATTTGTCGCGGTCCACCCGCACTTCCCCATAAGGAGCGCCCGCGGGAAGCGCGATCTCCGCCACCGGGGCGGGCGCGAGCTTCGCCAGGTGCTCGACCGCGAACTCGATGGAGGTGCGCTTGTCGGTGGACACGGCGAAGGTCGCGGGCTCGGCGATGGCCGGAGGAAGCGCGAGCGCTTCGAGGGCTCCCGCGAGCGCCGCCGGGTCGTCCGTCTCGACCAGCGCGAAATGGTTGCCTGCGTATCCCAGGCCCTCGAGGATGGCCTCCCCGAGGGCCATCTGCCCGCGCACCGCGCGCGCGTACTCGGGGTCCGCCGGGCCCGCGGAAAGCAGTACGACCTGGCTCGCGCCGTAGGCGATGGCGGGCAGCATCAGGTCGAGGCCGATCGCCGCGACGTGCCACGTCTCTAGCGGCAGCGCGCGCGCGGGGAGGCCGCGGCCCGAGGTGGCGGCCCGGGCGAGCAGGCGCCGCGCCCCGCCGCCGTCGTGGAAGACGACGCACGCATCGTTCCCCCCCGCCTCGCGGTACGCGGAGAGCAGGCGCTTCATCTGCGCCCCGCGCTCCGAAGGACGCGGGTACTGGTATCCCATCGCCCCGGAGGGACACACGGTCGCGCAGGCCCCGCATCCCATGCACAGGTGCGGATCGACCTTCACGTGGTCGCCGTCGTCCGCGATGGCGCGCGTCGAGCAGACGTCGATACACGCCGTGCAGCCGACGACCTGCGAGCGCGAGTGGGCGCAGAGGCTCTCGCGGTAGGCGAAATAGCGCGGCTTCTCGAACTCCCCGACGGCGCCGCGCAGCTCCGCGAGCATCGCCTCGAGCCCCGCCTCGTCGGCCGGGGCGCGGAAGTAGCCCTGGGGCGGCTGGCGCATCGTGAAGAGGGGACGCGCCGAGAAATCGAGCACGAGGTCGAAGCGGGCCGCGGTCGCGGCGGAAGCGAGCGGCGCCCCGGCCGCGGACAAGCCCGCGATCGAGGCCGTGAACTCGCCCAGGTAGCCCTCGAGGCTTTCGACGCGCCCCGCCCAGGATGCGAATCCCGCTGCGGGGGACTGCGCCGCGGCATCGAGCAGCGTCACGTGGAGCGCATCCGCCAGGCGTTCGGCGCACCGCCGGGCCCGCGCGCCCTGGCCGTCGGCCACGATGAGGAGGTTGCCGCGGGATTGGTACGACACGCTCGCCACCGGCTCGGGAGTCTCGAGGCCTGCGAGGGCGCCAAGGGCGGCGATCTTCGGGCCGCATTCCACGGAGGGGGAGGACCAGCCGCGGCGCTCGAGCGCGAAGGTCCCGTCCGGATCTCCGGGGCCGGGGCCCGGGGTGCGCGCGACCGTGGACATCTCGATGCCGAGCGTCATTGGGGCGGTCTGTCCTCGGCTTCCGTGGCGGGTCACGGAAACCCTCCTCGCATACCTGGAAGACCCCGTACAGCCCGCAGGGCCCCCCTTATGTCGTGTTGTGCATAAAGTCTATACCAGAACGAGGAGCCAACAGAAGTTATATCGCGCCGCGATTGTTCGACTCGCGCGAAGGAATCTGCTCACCGGGAGTATCGGCTGCGGGCGCCTCCGGCGCGCCCTCCTCTGCGGGCCGCGGCAAGGTCGGCGGGGCGGCGGGAACTTCGGCGGACGAAACCGCGCCGGAACCCGAATCCCCGAATGCGGACAGGGGGTTCATCCGCTCGAGCCACGCTTCGGGAAGCGGGTCCGAGCGCGTGTAATCGTCGATGTACACGTCGAGGCCGTCCATCGGATAGAGCGAAGGATCGCTGAACAGCGCCTTGAGCGCCCGGCCCTTGAGCAGGGGATCGACCCCCGGTTGCATGAACGGTGCGAAATCCGACGCGGGCGTGAGGCTTTCCACCGGGGGCAGGTCCGGCGGCGCGGGCGACACCGGCGGGTTCGGGTCGCTCCCCGTCGCGTCAGGGGCGGAAGGAGCGGCCGGCGCCGGCTCGCTCTCCTGCTTCGCCTCGCGCTTGCGGCGCGACCAGCGCGCGATGAATCCCTCGTCGCTCACTCCGAGCCCTCCTCGCGCAGCCGGCCTTCCTTGCCCTCGAAGGAGCGCGGGCGCTGGCGTCGCTTGGGCTCGGGCCGGTAATGCTCCGCGACCCACTCGCCCATCCATCGCGTGAGCTCGGGCCACGCGGGGGCGCGCTCCACCTTCTCGCTCCCATCCATCCAGCGGGCCGCCTCGTTGTACGACAGCGTGGCCTGGTACGGATAAGGCTCGCCGCTCGCGCCGTCCTCGCGCAGGGCGACGAAGACGCTCGGTTCGCCGCTCGACACGTTGAGGAAATAGCCCTCCGCTTCGTCGGGATACAACGAAACCTCGACGCCGGGGAAGAGGCGGCGCAGCATGCGCTCGTCCTCGGCCACGACGCGCGGGCCGCCGGCCTCGTCGGGAACGACGCCCGCGAGGATCCAGCGATGGGACTCCCAGCGGCTCTCGACCGCCTGCCGCTCGAGGAGCACCGCGAGTTTGCGACTGATCGGCCCGGCCATGGAACCAATATAGGTCAATTCGGGGCCATGGCGCGCGTGCTATCCTGATTTTCGACCCGATTTCCCGATTCCATCGGCATGGCCCGTTCCGTCATCGCGTTGAACGAGGTGCACGCGACACTCCCGATCCCCACGGTCGGGCGCGCGTCGGAAGCGGGCGTGCCGGCGGACGCGCGCGGGCGGGCCCTGCGCGACCTGCGCATCTCGGTGACGGACCGCTGCAACTTCCGCTGCCGCTACTGCATGCCGCGCGAGGTCTTCGGGCCCGACTACCAGTTCCTGCCTCGCGAGAACATCATGCGCTTCGAGGAGATCGCGCGCGTGGCGCGCATCTTCGCGCG
>DASPRQ010000067.1:0-4798 GCA_035624355.1 Usitatibacter sp.
CGATCATCGCGGCGCCACGCCCGGCTCGCCCAGGAGCTCGCGCACCTGCTCCGCCGTGGGCTTGCGGTGGTAGAAGAGCCCGTAGAACTCCTCGACTTCCCGCGCGAGGTCGTAGTGGAAGACCCGGGGATAGAGGATGTCGGCGAGCCACAGCAGGCCGATCAGGCGGTTGGCCCCCGGCGGATAGTCGAACCATCCGAAGGGCAGGTGCGGCGAGAGGTACACGCGGTGCCTGCGCACGGCCTCGATCGAATTCCACACCGGCAGCGTCCACACGTCGCGGTAGAACGCCGGGTCGTTCGTGACGATGACCTGCGGGTCCCAGAGCACGACCTGCTCGAGGCCCACGTTCGCGAGGCCCCCGCGCGTGCCGCCCGCGACGTTCACCGCGCCGAGAAACTCGATCATCTCCACGTTGATCGAGCCCCCGAGGCCGGTCACGAGCCCCTGCGGCCCGCGCGCGTAGTAGACCTCGGGGCGCTCCGAGGCGGGAATGGCGGCGATCCTCTCGTGCAGGTTGTCGATCAGGCGCTTGGCGTAGTCCGCGATCTCCCGCCCGCCTTCGGGCACGCCGAGCACCGTCGCCATCTTCTCGATCTGCGCGGGCGTCGCGTCGAGGTGCCCGTCGAGGAGAACGTACGGAATCCCCGTCTGCTCCTGCACGCGATCGGCGAGCGAGGCGAAGGTGCGCGCGGTCGAGCCCACGTCCACGATGACGTCCGGCTTCGCCTTGAGCACCACTTCCACGCTCGCGGTGTTCCCGCGGCCCGTGAGCCGGCCCAGCTCCGGAAGCTCGGCGTACTTGCGCGGGATCCACTGCGCCTCGTCGGCGCGGAAGGCGCGCGTCCAGCCGATGAGCTTGTCGGGCGCGAGGGCGAACACGAGCACCGACGCGGGAGGGCCGGCCGCGTAGACCCGCTCGACGCGGTCCGGCAGCTCGACTTTCCGGCCCGCGTCGTCGACGAACGTGCGCGCCGCGAGCGCCGGCGGCGCGAGGGCGCAAGCGAGCACGAGCCAGGCGAGACGGGAGGCGAGCATCGTCGACGGACGCATGATGCCCATTCTAGAGAAAAGGGGGTCGGCTTCCCTGTCGCGCCCGCCCGGAGCGTGCTAGCGGGCGATGAGGTGGACCGCGGTCGCCTTGACGCTCGCGACCGCTTCGCGGCGGTTCGCCAGGTCCAGCTCGAGGTACGACTGCTTCGACACGTAGGCGACCAGGGGAAACCCGCAGTCGAGGGCGATCTTGAACAGGAGGCCGGCGGACTCGGTCGCGACCACGCGCGCGGGGAACTGGTTGCGCACGCTGGAATCGCGCTGGGGCAGCACCGCGAGCGCGACATCCTCGGGCCGGATGCATGCCAGCACGCGCGCGCCCACGGGCGGCATCACGGCTCCCGCCGCATGCACGAATGCGCCGTTCACGGCGATGCGCGCGACCCCGTCGGTCAGCGCGACGACTTTGCCTTCGACCACGGTTTCCACCCCGACGAACGCCGCGATCTCCGCGTCGGCAGGCGTGTTGAAGATCGCGGAGGGCGTGCCGACCTGGGCGAACGATCCTTGCCGCATCACGGCGATGGTGTCGGCGAGCGCGAGCGCCTCGGCCTGGTCGTGCGTGACGTAGACGGCGGGGACGGATGCGAGGCGGAGGAACTCCTTGAGGTCGCGGCGCAGCTGGTCGCGGCTGCGCGCGTCGAGCGCGGCGAGCGGCTCGTCGAAGAGGAACAGCCGCGACGAGGCGGCGAGCGCCCGGGCGAGCGCGACGCGCTGCTTCTCGCCTCCGCTGAGGTGCTTCGGCTTCCGGTCGGCGAGGTGCCGCACGCCCAGCCGCTCGAGCAGCGCCTCGACCGGCTCCGCGTCGGTGCCCGACGGGGCGAAGCGCCGCCCGAAGGCGACGTTCTGCGCGACCGTGAGGTGCGGGAACAACGCGTAGTCCTGGAACATGAAGCCGATGCGCCGCGCTTCCGGAGGCGCCGCCGTCACGTCCTCGCCATCGATCCGGATGCGGCCGCGATCGGGGCGGTTGAAGCCCGCGATCGTCTCGAGCAGCACCGTCTTCCCCGCGCCGCTGTGCCCGAGAATCACGAGGATCTCGTCGGCCCCGACCGTGAACGAGATGTCGCGCAGCGCGAAAGCGCCGACCCGCAGCGAGAGGTTCTCGACCGTCACCCCGGGAGCCGTCATCGGGCGGGCATGGACTCCGGCTCCCGCCGCTCGCGGAAGAGATACCGCGACGCGATGAAGAGCGACAGCGTGATCGCGAGGTAAAGCGCCGACATGGCCGAGGAGTCGCCGAGACCCGACTGCAGGAACAGGTCGTAGATCTTCACCGGCGCGGTCATCGGGTAATAGGTGAGCACGATCACGGCGCCGAACTCGCTCACCGAGCGGGCGAAGGTGAGCGCGAGGCCGGTGAGGATGCCGCGCGCGCCGAGCGGGAGCGTGACACGGAAGAACACCGCCCAGCGTCCCGCGCCCAGCGTGCGCGCGACTTTTTCGAGCCGCTCATCGACGCCCTCCAGGCCGACGCGCGCCGCGTTGACGGCGTAGGGCACGCTCACGTACAGCATGGCGATGACGACCCCCGCGGCGGTGCCCCAGAACTTGAGCCCCGTCCACTGTTCCAGCGGGGCGCCGACGATGCCGGTGCGCCCGAAGACGAACAGGAGCGCGATGCCCACGACCGTATGGGGCACGGCGAGCGGCAGGTCCACGATCGCCTCGACCACGGGCTTCCCGGGGAACGACGTGCGGGCGAGCAGGTATGCGAGCGGGACGCCGAGCAGCGCCGCGCAGGCGGTGGTCGCGAGCGCCGCCCCGAGGCTCAGCAGGATCGCGCTGCGCACCTCGGCCATGGCGGCCACGCGCGCGAGGCTCGCTTCGCTCTGCGCCCCGTAGAGGTTCGCGAGCGGGAGCACGATGAACGCGAGGAGCAGGCCGGCTGCGAATGCGAACGCGAGCGTGAGGCCGCGCGGATGATGCGCGGCCCGCGGAGCCGCGGAGGCGCGCGCGCTCAAGGCGACTTCGGCCAGGCGCTCACCATCGGGCGCAACTCGGCGGGCACCTTCGCGACGTCGCTCGCCAGCGCTTGCGCGGGCGCGCCGAAGCCGCTCGCCGCCATGACCTTCCGCCCGTCCGGACCGAGCAGGAATTGCACCCACTTGAGCGCCCATTCACGGTTCGGCGCGTCGAAGGGGATCGTCACTGCGTACACGATCGGCTTGCCGGTGAGCTCGCCGTTCGCGGTGTGCGCGACACCCTGCGCGTAGAACCCCGAGTGCTTCGCGTCGCTGAGGTCGATCTCGGGCGGCAGCTCGAGATACTTGAACTTGTGCTGGCGCGCGTCGGAGCGGTAGATCGCGAGGTAGTCGATCTGGCCGGATTCGAGCGCGGCGATGAGCTCCGTCTCGGTGTCGCGCATGTTGGTCTTCGGCGCGTTCGCCAGGATCTTCTCCGCGAGCCCGGGCCGATGGTAGTAACGCTCGGCGAGCTCCAGCGTCTGCACCGTCTGGTAGCCCGAGGGGTCCGTGTCGGGGTTCGAGCGCCCGATCTGCACCCCCGGCTGCGCCAGAAGCTCGTACCAGTTGTGCGAGCCGATGCGGTCGGCGAAACGGCTGTGGCCGGTATAGACGAACGTCACGGCATTGGTGGCGAATCCGGCGTACCAATCGGCGTATGCCTTCCCGCCCTGCCCGGCGAAGAAATACTTGGGAATGACGCTGTAGTCGGCCACGGCGACCACGTCGGCCTGGCGGTGCAATTCGGTGACCTGCTTGACCATCTTCACGCTGCCGCCGAATTGGGCCTCGATCTTGACCTCCGGATGCGCGCGCATGAAGGCGTCGTCGATCTGGCGGAACGGCGCGGCCAGCGTCCCGGCGGCGAAGATCGTGAGCGTCACGGTCGGCGCTCCGGCCGCTTGCTGCGCGCCGGCGGTGAGCAGCGCGAGCGCAGAGGACGCCAGGATGCGGTGGCAGGCGTGCGCGTACCGGGTCATCGTTCCCTCCATCAGGGTGTTCGGGGGGGCGGTGGCGCGGAGGTTGCACCGGCCACGCATTCGGAGTTTGCAAGAATATCGGCGGCTAGGAATTTTTGCAATTCTGGGAAAATCTGCAAGCAGATGCCCGGCCGTACAATGCGGCATGGCCCGGAACGACGCCCCGCTGCTCAACGTGCACGAGCTCGCGCAGTGGCTTCGTCTCAAGGAGCGCAAGGTCTACGACCTGGTCGCGCGCGGCGCGATCCCCCACACCCGGGCGGGCGCCAAGATCCTCTTCGCCCCGCCGGAAGTCGAGCGCTGGCTCGCCGCGCGCGCGGCGGGGCCGGGCGCGCGCCCCGTCGCCCCGGCGACCGTGGCCGGCAGCCACGATCCGCTGCTCGAATGGGCGGTGCGGGAGTCGCGCTGCGGGCTCGCGCTCCTCACCCAGGGCAGCCGCGACGGGCTCGAGCGGCTCGCCGCCGGGGAGGCGTGCGCGGCGCTGCTGCACCTGCCCCACGCCGACCTCGCGGACTTCAACCGGGAGGCGGCCGAGGCGCAGCTGCGCGGGCGCGACGTGGCGCTGGTGGAATGGGCGCGGCGCGAGCAGGGGCTGCTCGTGGCGCGCGGCAACCCGAAGCGGCTGCACTCCGTGGCGCAGCTCGCGCGGCGCGGCGTGCGCACGATCCTTCGCCAGGAAGGCAGCGGAAGCCGGGAGCTGCTCGAGCGGTTGCTCGCGCGCGAGGGGCTGGGTCCCGGGGCGCTGCACCCCATCGCCGGGACCGCGCCCACCGAGAACGACCTCGCCTCGGCGGTCGCCTC
>DASPRQ010000039.1:0-21224 GCA_035624355.1 Usitatibacter sp.
GATTTGCTCGGGCGATGGATCGCGGAGCTTCCCCGGGTGCTCGCCCTTCGCGCGCACGTAGGCGTGCACGCGCGCGAGCCCGTGGCCCGAGAGGATCGACTCGGCGGAGACCCGCGTGCCGGAATCGAAGATCCAGCGCCACAGCTCCGCCTGCTCGAGGGTCGCGGGGCCGAAGCCCATGTGCCCGCCCTCGCCCGCCACCTCGTGGAGCGTCCCGTTCGCGGGCACGAGGTAGGCGATCCCGAGCCCCGTGCCGACTCCGATCACGACGCGCGGATCGGATTCGGAGGCGCGGCCCGCCTGGATCGTCGCGAGCCCCTTCGGGCCGATCCACGGAATGCCGTGCGCGATCGCGGCGAGGTCGTTCACGACGCGCACGCGCGGGATGCGGAAGCGCCGCGCGATCCGGGCGCCATCCACGACCCAGGGGCGGTTGGTCATCTTCACGCGATTGTCTTCGACGGGGCCCGCGACGCCGAACGCCGCCGCCGTGATGGACCGTGCCCCGGGCTTCGCGCGCCAGTCACGCAGGAATTCGTCGAGCACGGGCTCGAGGCTCGCCGCATCCTCCGTGGCGAAACGGCGCGCGAGCGCCGTTTCCCACCGCCCGCTGCGCGATCGCCCGACTTCCAGCAAAATCTTGGTAGCACCGACGTCGCCTGCCAGGATCATCCGTGCCTCCGCCGCACTCGCCGCAACCCACGCCCAGCGTACTCTTCGCCACGCCCGAATGCGCCCCGCTGGTGAAGACCGGGGGGCTGGGCGACGTGAGCGGGGCGCTGCCCGCCGCGCTCGTCGCCGAGGGGATCGACGCGCGCATCCTGCTCCCCGGGTACGTCGCGGTGCTCGAAGCGTGCGAGGGCGCGAGAGAGGTCGGTTCCTTCGAGATCCTCGGGCACTCCGCGCGGCTGCTGGAATCGCGCCTGGCCGACGGCGTGCCGCTCCTCGTGCTCGACATCCCGAAGCTCTACGCGCGCCGCGGCACGCCTTACCAGGCCGACGACGGCGAGGACTGGGAGGACAACGCGCTTCGCTTCGGCGTGTTCTCGAAGGTGGCCGCGCTCCTCGGCACTTCGGAGAGCCCCCTCGAGTGGCGCCCCGGCGTCGTGCACTGCAACGACTGGCCGCTGGGCCTCGCGCCCCTGTACCTCCATTTCGCGCCGGGCCCGAAGGCGGCCTCGGTGATCACGATCCACAACCTCGCCTTCCAGGGCATCTTCCCGTGGCACCACCTCGATCCGCTCGCGATCCCCGAGGAGTCGCGCGGCATGGAAGGCCTCGAGTTCCACGACCGCGCCTCGTTCCTCAAGGCGGGGCTCATGTACGCCGATGCGATCACCACCGTGAGCCCGACGTATGCGCGCGAGATCCAGACCGAAGAGCTCGGCTTCGGGCTCGACGGCGTGCTGCGGCACCGGGCCGAGCGCCTGCACGGGGTGCTCAACGGCATCGACACGGCGCTCTGGAATCCCATGGCCGATCCGCACCTCGTGAGCCGCTACGGCATGCTTACGCTCGAGCGCAAGGTCGCCAACAAGCGCGTGCTCCGCAAGCGCTTCGAGCTCGGCGGATCGGAGGAGCTGCCGCTGCTCGCCGCCGTGAGCCGCATCACACACCAGAAGGGCATCGACGTGCTCGCGGAAGCCATGCCGCAGCTCACGGCGCTGCCCGCGCAGGTCGCGGTCGTGGGCCGCGGCGAGCGCGAGATGGTGGCGATGCTGCGCGCCGCGCAGGCGAAGAACCCGGCGAACGTGGGCTTCATCGTCGCCTTCGACGAGCCGCTCGCGCACCTCGTGGAAGCCGGCGCCGACGTCTTCCTCATGCCCTCGCGCTTCGAGCCCTGCGGCATGAACCAGATGTACAGCCAGCGCTACGGGACGCCCCCCGTGGCCCACGCGACCGGCGGGCTCGTCGACACGATCGTGGACGACGACGGCGTGCGGCCCGACGCGACGGGGTTCCTGATTCCCGAGGCGGCGGCCGACGCGCTCGTGGTGGGCGCGCGCCGCGCGGTGACGGCGTACCGCGACGCGCGCCGCTGGAAGGCGCTCCAGACCCGCGGCATGACGCGCGACTTCGGCTGGGGACCCGCGGCGCGCGAGTACGCGCGCATCTACCGCGCGATCACACCCACTTCATGAGCCCCATCTCGAAGCGGTGCGGGAGCGCCGGGTGGGTGGGGTACGCGCGCACGTGGAGCTCGAGCTTGCCGCAGAGCTCGGGGGCGATCTCGATCGCGTAGCGCTGCTCGCCGCCCGCGAGGCGCTCGCCCTCGGGCGAGAGCTCGAAGCCTTCCGGCGCGCGGCGCTCGCGCAGCTCCCGGATCGCTTCCCCGATGAGGAGCTCCACGGCGACGTCCTTCGCCTCGAGCGCGTCCAGGTTCACCGCGACGCTCAGGCGCAGCTTCTCGCCGAAGCGGACGTGCGGCCCGGGGACCTCGATCACGCGGACGGAGACCTTGGGCCAGGAATGGCGCACGCGCCGCTTCCACTCCGCGAGCTCCTTCGCGAGCGCGTAGCCGTCGCGCGAGAAATCGGCGTGGCGCCGCGAGGCGGGCGCGTAGAACTTGTCCACGTACTCGCCCACCATGCGCTGGCTGTTGAAGCGCGGCAGCAGCGTCACCATCGAGCGCTTGGCGAGCTTCACCCATTCGGGCGAGAAGCCCATGGCGCCGCGCTCGTAGTAGAGCGGGATCACGCGGTCCTGGAGGATCTCGTAGAGCGACCGGCTCTCCTCGTTGTTGCGCCGCCCCTCGTCGAGCGTCTCGGAGGCGGGCTTGATCGCAAAGCCGTTGTCGCCGCGGTAGCCCTCGCCCCACCAGCCGTCGAGCACCGAGCAGTTGATGACGCCGTTGAACCCCGCCTTCATCCCCGAGGTGCCCGAGGCCTCCATGGGGAAGATGGGGTTGTTGAGCCACACGTCCACGCCCGAGACGAGGCGCCGCGCGAGGCGCAGGTCGTAGCCCTCCACGAAGATCACGTGGCCCTCGAACTCGCGCATCCACGACACCTCGTTCACGCGCCGGATCATCGCCTTGCCGGGCTCGTCGGCGGGGTGGGCCTTGCCCGCGAAGAGGAAGACCACGGGCCGCTCGGCCGAGAGCGCGATGTCGCGCAGCCACTCGAGCTTCTCGAAGATGAGCGTGGAGCGCTTGTAGGTCGCGAAGCGGCGCGCGAAGCCGATGGTGAGCACGTTCGGGTTCGCGGGATCGGCGAGCCGCAGGAACCGGTCCACGTGGGCTTCGCTGCCCTGGTTGCGGAAGTGCTGGGCGCGCACGCGCTCGCGCACGAGGGTGAGCATGCGCGCCTTCAGGTGCTGGCGGATGCTCCAGAAGATGTGGTCGGGAAGCTCGAGGATCTGGTCGAGCGCGTGGGGCTCGTGCAGGTGCCGCGTCCAGCCGCTGCCGAGGAAGCGGTCGAAGGCGTCGGCCCACTCGGGGGCGAGGAAGCTCGGCACGTGCACGCCGTTGGTGACGTAGGTGACCGGGTTCTCGCGCTCGGGCACCTCGGGCCAGAGCTGCTCGAGGATCATCGCGGTCACGTCGCCGTGGATGCGGCTCACGCCGTTCACGAAAGCCGAGCCGCGCGCGGCGAGCGCCGTCATGTTGAACTCGCCGTTGTTCGGCGTGCGCCCGAGGGCGAGCACCGCCTCCACGTCCACGCCCATCTCGCGGCAGAAGCGCGCGAAGTAGCGCCGGACCATGTCGGGCGCGAAGTGGTCGTGGCCCGCGGCGACCGCCGTGTGCGTCGTGAAGACGGTGTTCGCGGCGACCGCCTCGAGCGCCGCGGCGAAATCGAGGCCGCCCTCCTTCATGAGCGCGCGCATGCGCTCGAGCACGAGGAAGGCCGCGTGGCCCTCGTTGATGTGCCACGTCGTGGGCGCGATGCCGAGGCTGCGCAGCGCCCGCACGCCGCCCACGCCGAGCACGATCTCCTGCTGGATGCGCATGGCGCGGTCGCCGCCGTAGAGGCGGTAGGCGGTGGCGCGGTCGTCGGGGCGATTGCCCTCGACGTCGGTGTCGAGAAGGTAGAGCGTCACGCGCCCGATGCGCGCCTGCCAGAGCTTGGCCTGCACGTCGTGGTCGCCGAACTCCACGCGCACGTGCATCGGCTTGCCCTCGTGCATCACCGGCGTGATCGGCAGGTCGCCGAAATCGCTGTCGGAGTACGCGGCGTGCTGGTTGCCTTCGGCGTCGAGCGCCTGGGTGAAGTAGCCCTGGCGGTAGAGCAGCCCCACGGCGACGAACGGAATCGCCATGTCGCTCGCGGTCTTGCAATGGTCGCCCGCGAGGATGCCCAGCCCCCCCGAGTAGATCGGCAGGCTCTCGTGGAAGCCGAACTCCGCGCAGAAGTAGGCGACGACCTCGCCGGGGTTCAGGCCCGGCGGCTGCTCCGTGGGCGGCGCGCGCCCGTGGTACGCGTCGTAGGCCGCGAGCGTGCGGTCGTAGTCGTGCAGGAAGATCGGGTCCTTCGCGCTCTCGATGAGCCGGCGCTGGTCCACGGACTTGAGGAGCGCCTTCGGGCTGTGGCCCACGGCGTCCCACAGCACCGGGTCGAGGCGCGCGAAGAGCGAGCGCGTGGTGCGGTCCCAGCTGAACCAGAGGTTGTTCGCGAGCTCCTCGAGGCGCGCGAGCTCCGGGGGAAGGCGCGGCGAGACCTCGAGGGGAAAGGCGATCCCGGGGCGCTGCTCCATGGCGTCTTCGCGTTCGTTCTCAGGAAATGCGGGGATTCGCTGCGGCCGTCGAGCGAAGGATAACACCGCGGCTCGGCGGCTGCCCCGGCGCGACGCTTCGGCCTAGCGCTTCTCCTGAGCGATTTCCGTGCCGCGCATCGCGTACACGCCCCAGGGCGCGCGGCCGCTCGCGACCGGCGCGGCGCGCGGCGCACTGCTCTGGGGCGACGGCACGTGCCCGCCCTGCGGCGCGGGCGCCTGCCCGCCTTGCGGTGCCGGTGCCGGCGCCTGCCCGCCTTGGGGCGCCGGTGGCGGCGCGTGCCCGCCTTGCGGTGCAGGTGCATGGCCGCCTTGTGGCGCCGGCACATTGCCTTGCGGCGGCGCGACGCCCGGGCGCGCGATCGGCTGCGGCACCGGCTGCGGCACGCTCGCCGGCTGCGGCGGCATGTAGCGCAGCGCGCCTCCCAGGGGCCGCCCGGCCGGCTGCGGAGCGCTGCCCTGCTGGTGCGGAGACTCGTGCGGCGCACTTCCTTGGGGCGGCACGGCGGTGCGCGGCGCGCTTCCCGTGCGCGGCTGCCCGCCTTGCTGCGGCTGGCCCGGCGCGGGGAAGACGCCATGCTGCGGCTCCGGCGACGGCGGGCGCGCGATGGGGTTGCCCTGCGCCGGCGGAGGCTGGCGCGCGATCGGATGCGACGGCGCCGGCCCCGGACGCGGTACGCCCGTCCCGTGGTCGCGCGATCCGCCGGTGTGCGGCCGCGCGGCCTCCTGGCGCGCGAGCGGGTTGCGATAGGGCACGTTGTGGCGATGGCTCTCGTCATGGTGCCAATACTGCGTGCTCGGCGTCGGGCGATGGCCGCGATCGTGGTCGTAGAACGGGTGCACGTGGTTGCGCGTCACGTGATGATGGTTCCAGTCGAAGTCGCCGATGAAGAAGTTGTTGCCGATGGGAACGCCCAGGCCCCACACGAAGCCGTAGCCGGTGAACACGTAGTAATCGGGCCACGGCCCCCAGTAGAACGGCGGCGCGGCGGGCCACCACCACGGCCCGTACACCGCGCGCGGGTCGTAGTAGGGCACGTACATCATGTCGGGCGAGGGCGAATCGAGCGCGATGTCCTCGCCTTCGTGGACGACGGCGAGCTCGTCGCTGCTCGCGAGGTTGCCCGCGCCGTAGGCGGCGCGCCTGAGCCTCTGGATCGATTGCATCGTCGCGTCGCGCTGGCCGAGGAAGGCCTCGCCCACGCTCTGGGTCCACTCGAGCTGCTCGCTCATCGTCTGGAGAAGCTCGGGGAAGGCGACGAGCGACTTGACGCTCGGATCCCAGTCCTCGCTGTCGGCCGCGGCGACCGCATCCTCGCCCCTCACGTCCGGGTGGGCGCGCGACCAGCGCTCCGCCTCGACGACCTCGAGCGGATAGGTGGCCGCCATGAGCACCTGCGCGAGGAGCTCGTCCGGGTAGAGCGCGATGGGCGCGAGCATCTGGTCGAGCTGCTCGCTCGTGAAGGCGCCCGCGGGCGCGGAGGCGGAATCCGGCGGGACGGCGACGGACTCTTCCGGCTGCGCCCCGGCGAGCGCCGCGAAAGAGGCGAGGGCGACAGCGAGGGCCATGCGGGCCAGGATTCTCATCGGCATCTCCATCCGATCCATCCTAACCTTTCAACGCGCTGAACGAAAAAGGGAGGACCCGCCGGCCCCCCCTTTTTCGTTGCTTTTCGTCAGAGATGTTTCAAATTGTCAGCGCGCGCCTCACTGGCAGGCCTCGCAATCGGGGTTGTCGATGGAGCAGAACTTCGCGCCGTCGGAGGCGCCCTCCCCCGCGCCCTCGAGCGCCGCCGGGCGCGCGCCCGCCGCCCCGCCGAGGCCCCCGCCCGCCGGCACGGCGTTGAGCTCGCCGCCCTTGCCCGTGGACTTCTCGGCCGAGGTCGCCGCGAGCGTGCGCAGATAATAGGTGGTCTTCAGGCCCCGCACCCACGCGAGCTTGTAGCACTCGTCGAGCTTCTTGCCCGAGGCGCCCGCCATGTAGATGTTGAGCGACTGCGCCTGGTCGATCCACTTCTGGCGGCGCGCACCCGCCTCCACGAGCCACTTCGGCTCCACCTCGAAGGCGGTCGCGTAGAGGCTGCGCAGCTCCGGCGGCACGCGGTCGATGCGGCCGATGGAGCCGTCGAAGTGCTTGAGGTCGTTCACCATCACCGGGTCCCAGAGGGCGAGCTTCTTGAGGTCCCTCACCAGCGACTCGTTCACCACGGTGAACTCGCCCGAGAGGTTCGACTTCACGAAGAGGTTCTGGTAGTTGGGCTCGATCGAGGCCGAGACCCCCACGATGTTGGAGATGGTCGCCGTGGGGGCGATCGCCACGCAGTTCGAGTTGCGCATGCCGTGCACCTTGATCCGCTCGCGCAGCTTCGGCCAGTCCATGCTCTCCGAGAGGTCCACGTCCACGTAGCCGCCGCGCTCCTGCAGCAGCAGCTTGAGCGTGTCCTGCGGGAGGATGCCGCGGTCCCAGAGCGAGCCCCCGAACGTCGAGTAGCGGCCGCGCTCGGCGGCGAGCTCCGTCGAGGCCCAGTAGGCGTAGTAGCACACCGCTTCCATCGAGCGGTCGGCGAATTCCACGGCCGCTTCGCTCGCGTAGGGGATGCGCAGCTCCTGGAGGCAATCCTGGAAGCCCATGATGCCCAGGCCCACGGGGCGGTGGCGGGCGTTGGAGTCGCGCGCCTTCTTCACCGCGTAGTAGTTGATGTCGATCACGTTGTCGAGCATGCGCATCGCCGTGGCGATGGTCTTCTTGAGCTTCGCGTGGTCGAGCTTGCCGTCGCGGACGTGGGCGCGCAGGTTGACGCTGCCGAGGTTGCACACCGCGATCTCCTCGGCGTTCGTGTTGAGCGTGATCTCGGTGTTCTTCGTCACCAGGCCGTTCACCGTCCAGGCGTGCGTGTCCGAATCGACGGCGAGGCAGTACGCGTCCTCGTTCGGGAGCGGCGTGAGCCCCGTGAAGGTCGCGTGCAGCTTCTGCTCGTAGCCGTCCTTCTTCAGGTTCTCGAGGTAGCGGCGCGAAGACTCGGACTTGCGCGACGCGGCGAGGCCCGTCACCTCCTCGGCGATTCGGCAGCCCCGGATCGAGGTGACGAGCAGCCGGTAAAGGGGCTGGCTCCAGTACGACTTCCGGCCGCCCTTGCCGTCGGGAAGCGCATGCTCCTCGTGGCCGCGCATCTGGTTGATCGAGCTCTTCACGCCGAAGTTCGCCCAAAGGACCTGCAGCTCCTCGATGAGCGCGCGATCGGTCGAGGCGAGCGCGAGCGTCGTGGCTTCGCCGCTCGCCACGACGTTGCCGTCGGCCTGGTAGAGGCCGCGCAGGTACGCGGACACCGTCTCGCGGTCGCCTTCCCAGACGAGGCGCGGCACGCGGGTCTTGTTCTCGCGGGTGAAGCCGTGCTCCTCGAACAGGCGCCGCAGCGGCGCGGAGGAAAGCCTCGCCTTGCCCGCCTTCCAGTCGATCGCGAACTCCGGCGTGTTCGTGGACGTGGTGCGCAGCACCGTGTTGCCCTCGAGCAGGAAGTGCACGGTTTCGGTGGTCTTGGCGAGCATGTCGAACTCCTGCTCCCAGACGTCGACGTGCACGCTGCCCCTGCCGAAGGTGCCGTCGCCCGCGACGAGCCCCATGAGGTACGAGAGCTCGGGCATGTGGTCCGGGCCCCAGAGCCCCTCGAGCTGCTGGACGAGGAGCTTGTCGCCGGCTACCAGGTGCTGCGCCTCGACCCACCCGCGATCCTTCACCCACACCTTGTGGTCGGGCGTCACCTTGTGCGAGTAGCCCTCCTCCGTCTCGATGCGCACCATGGGCGCGTCCGGGCGGGGAAGGAGCATCTCGGATGCGTCGTACACGCCGTCGAGGCCGACCACCTTGTTCTTGCCGCCCAGCCGGTAGAGCTCGCCGATCGTGAGCATCCCGCGGTCGGTCACGACGCGCTGGTCGGCGGCGATGCAGCAGAGGTTCGAGGAATGCACCACCCCCACGTGCTGCTGCGGGCTCCTCACGTTCGCGGCGTCCTTGAACGTGATCCACGGATGCCCCGTCTCGAAGAGCATCGTGAGCATCTTGCGCCACAGCGACTGCGCGGGGATCTTCTTGTGGAGCTTGAGCTCGCCGCGCGCGGCGCGCCGCTCGTACTCGACGTACGCCTCCTCGAACGCGCGCCCGAACTTGTCGTGCAGGTCCGGCACGTCCGAGGGCGAGAAGAGCGTCCACTCGCCGCCTTCCATCACCCGCTTCATGAAGAGGTCGGGGATCCAGTTGGCGGTGTTCATGTCGTGGGTGCGCCGCCGGTCGTCGCCCGTGTTCTTGCGCAGCTCCAGGAACTCCTCGATGTCGAGGTGCCACGTCTCAAGGTAGCAGCAGACCGCGCCCTTGCGCTTGCCGCCGTTGTGCGCGAGGCCGCCGGTCGTCATGTACGACTCGTCGCCCTCGACCTTGAGGTCGTAGACGAAGGGTTTCGGCGCGATGTCGTGCACGTCCGTCACGCGGGAGAAGAGCTTGCCCTCGAGCTCGATCCAGTTGCGCTTCGCGATCGGCCGGCAGCCGACGAGCGCGGCGATCTCGGGCACGGCCGGGATGCGCAGGTCCCAGGCGCGAGTCGTGCCCTCGAAGCGCGCCGTCGAGCCGTCGGAGCGCACGCCCTGGTGGCCGTTCTCCCGCTCGCGGTACTGTCCGGCCGTGGGCACGCCCATGCGCAGGAGCTGGTAGCGCAGGCCGTCGACCAGCGGCTTCGAGGCGTTCGTGAAATAGATCTCCTTGCCGCGCGAGACGCCGCCGTCGGTCTCGAGCAGCCCCCGGATCATCGCGAGGGCGTGCGGCCTGGGCAGGTGGGAGAAGCGGCGCGCGACGTGCTTGCGCCCCTCTTCGTCGTAGAGGTCCCCGTGGCCGAAGGGCATCGTCGCCTCGCCCGCGCCTGCGATCCGGCCCGTGGTGGCATCGCGCACCGCGCCGCGCCCGAACGCCCAGTGGACCTGCGCGTAGGTCTCGCCGCGGCCGGTCTCCCAGAAGTGGATGCCGCGCTCGCGCAGGTAGGCGCGCACGAAGGCGAGATGCTCGTCGCGCGCGGGATTTCCGCTCACGCCCCACTGCATGCCGTCCTTCGAGAGATGGCCGTCTCCCAGGAGGATGCCGTACATCCGCGCGTCGTCCTCAGACAGGCCCGGAACGTTCACGACCTCGGTCGGCACGACCTGCGCCACGTAGTCGCCGCGCCGGAGCTCGCCGGCGTCGACCCACTGCGCCTTCATCTTGCCCTTCGCGATCCACGCGTGCGTGCGCGCGTTGGACTGCTCCATCGGCACGCCGCGAATGGCGTAGAACGGATGGCCCGCCGTGACGAGCAGCGGCTCGATGGCGTGCTTCACCTTGACCGAGACCATGCGCGCGGTCTGGTTGTATGCGTAGCGCCGCTCGACCTCGCGATAGGTGCCCGATCTGCCGAGCACGAGATCGCCCGGCTCCACGTCCTTGATCGCCTTGAGCCCGTCGGCGGTGTAGACGCCGGTGTGCGGCGCGAAGCACTGGTTCACCGCGACCGCGGTGTCCGAGACCACTTTCAGGAAGGGCACCACCCCCTGGGACTTCCCGTTCGTGCCCTTGATGTAGGAGCCGAGCGCGCGCACGGGCGTCCAGTCGTTGCCCAGGCCCCCGGCGAACTTCGACAGCAGCGCGTTCTCCTTGATCGCCTCGTAGATGCCGTCGAGGTCGTCGGCGACCGTCGTGAGGTAGCACGAGGAAAGCTGCGAGCGCTGCGTCCCCGAGTTGAAGAGCGTGGGCGTGGAGGACATGAAGTCGAAGGTCGACAGCACGTCGTAGAACTGGATCGCGCGCGCCTCGCGGTCGATCTCGTTGAGCGCCAGTCCCATCGCCACGCGCATGAAGAACGCCTGCGGCAGCTCGATGCGCCGGTCGCTCACGTGCAGGAAATAGCGGTCGTAAAGCGTCTGCAGCCCGAGGTAGGTGAACTGCAGGTCGCGCTCGGGCTTCATCGCCGCGCCCAGGCGCTTGAGGTCGAAGGAGGCGAGCCTCTCGTCGAGGAGCTGCGCCTTCACGCCCTGGTGGACGAACGTCGGGAAGTACTCGGCGTAGCGCGTGGACATCTGCGCGTGGGTCACCTCCTCGCCGAGCACCTCGCGCCGGATCGTGTGCAGGAGCAGGCGCGCGGTGACGTACGTGTAGTCCGGGTCGCGCTCGATCAGCATGCGCGCGGCGAGGATCGCGCACTTGTGCACCTCCTCGAGCGGCACGCCGTCGTAGAGGTCGCGCAGCGTCGCCTCGAGGATCTTCGCCGGCTCCACCTCGCCGCCCAGGCCCTCGCAGGCGCTCGCGATGAGCGCTTCCAGCCGCGCCGTGTCGAGCGGCACGCGGGCCCCTCCGACGGTCACGTGGATGCGCGGCCTCTGGGATTCGGCGGCCTCCTGGATGCGCTTGGCGCGCTCGCGGGCGCGCTCCTCGCGGTAGAGCACGTAGCTCCTCGCCACCTGGTGCTCGCCCGCGCGCATCATCGCGAGCTCGACCTGGTCCTGCACGTCCTCGATGTGGAAGGTCCCGCCGGCCGGGTGCCGGCGCATGAGCGCGGCCACGACCGCCTCCGTGAGGGCCTGCACCTTGTCGCGCATGCCCGCGCTCGCCGCCGCCGTGTTGCCGCCCACGGCGAGGAACGCCTTGGTCATCGCGACCGAGATCTTGTCCGGCTCGAAGGCGACCACGGCCCCGTTGCGCCGGATGATCTTGTAATCCGCGTATCGCTCCTGGGCGCTGCCGCGTTCCTCTCCGACGACGGGGTTGGCGAGCGGGGCCGCGGGATGGATATCGGATGAGAGGCGCATGGCTTCTTCTCCTAAGGTTTCCGTTTTGAGCTGCTTGAGCGGCGCCGAGCTTCTCGCGGGCCTTTCGCCACAGGTTTCTTAGGACCTGCTTAACCGCCGGACTTCTCTGGGATAACCATCCCGCCGACCCGCGGTTACGAACAGGTTATCCACACGTCATCCACAACATCTAGTACTACCGAAAGGGCATGGGCACAAACTGTAGCGAGGCGGGCCGGGCCGCGCAAGGGGGGCAGAGAGAATTCTTTTCCGCTTCGGATTCAAGCCCTTGGGCAGGGCCCCTGCCCACGAAACGGGCACCCCGGTGCGGCGGCGTTCAGCCCGCGGCCCGAGCGAGCGCCGCGCGCAGGCGCGGCCAGTCGAACCAGGGGCCGGGGTCGGTCTTGCGCCCGGGCGCCACGTCGCTATGCCCTGCCACGTCGAGCGGGCCGTAGCGCTCGAAGAGCGCGGCGACGAGGCGCGCGAGCGTCTCGTACTGCGGCTCGGCGTAGGGGACGTCGTCGGCCCCTTCGAGCTCGATGCCGACGGAGAAGTCGTTGCACGCTTCGCGCCCCTTCCAGCTCGAGCGGCCCGCGTGCCAGGCGCGCTGCGCGCAGGGCACGTACTGCACGAGCGTGCCGTCGCGGCGCACGAGGAAGTGCGCGGACACGCGCAGCCCGTCGATCTCGCGGAAGTACGGATGCGCCGCGGGATCGAGCCGGCCCATGAACAGGTCGTCGACGTGCGGCCCGCCGAACTCCCCCGGCGGCAGCGAGATGCCGTGGATCACGACGAGCGAGATCCGCTCGCCCGCCGGCCGCTCGTCGCAGTGCGGCGACGGCCGCCATTGCGCCGCGCTGCACCGACCCGCCTCGTCCACCTTCATCCGGTCTCAGTCGATACCGAGGCGATCGAGCCGGTAGCGCAGCGACCGGAACGTGATGCCGAGGAGCTTTGCCGCCGCCGTCTTGTTGAAACGGGTGGCCTCGAGCGCCTTCGTGATCGCCTCGCGCTCCACCTGGTCGAGGAAGTCGTGCAGCGCGAGCCCGCGCGTTCCGAGCGAGCCGTCGAGCGGCGCGAGCTTGTCCTTGGCGGTCGCCTGCGTGAGGTAGAGGTCGGCCTCGGTGACGGTGTTGTCGGCGCACAGGGCGAGCGCGCGCTCGAGGATGTTCTCGAGCTCGCGCACGTTGCCCGGGAAGTCGTAGCGGCGCAGCGCGAGCATCGCCTCCTCGGAGATCTCGGGGGGCGGCGTGCCGCTCGAGCGCGCGATGCGCTCCACCGTCGCCTTCACCATGAGCGGGATGTCCTCGGGGATCTCGCGCAGGCTCGGCATCTTGAGCTCGATCACGTTGAGCCGGTAGAAGAGGTCCTGGCGGAACTGCCCCGCCTCGACCTGCTGCGCGAGGCTGCGGTGGGTGGCCGAGATGAGGCGCAGGTCGATCGGATCCTCGTGGGTGTCGCCGACGCGGCGCACCTTCTTCTCCTGGATCACGCGCAGGAGCTTCACCTGCATCGCGAGCGGCAGGTCCCCCACCTCGTCGAGGAAGAGCGTGCCGCGCTCGGCGGCCTGCACGTAGCCGATCTTGTCGTTGTCGGCCCCGGTGAAGGCGCCCTTGCGGTAGCCGAAGAACTCGCTCTCCATGAGGTTCTCGGGGATCGCGCCGCAGTTGACCGCGACGAAGGGCGCCTCGGCGCGCGACGACCCCATGTGGATCAGCCGCGCGGCCACCTCCTTGCCGGTGCCGGATTCTCCCGTGATGTACACCGGCGCCTGGGAGCGGGCGAGCTTGGCGATCATCTCGCGGGCGCGCGCGATGGGCGCCGACTCGCCGAGCAGCCGCGGCGTTCCCGGCGCCGCGGTCTCGCCGATGGAGGCGCGGCGCGCCTGCACCGGCCGCGGGAGCTTGAGCGCGCTCATCACCAGGGGCCTCAGCTGCTCGAGCTTGATGGGCTTGGCGAGGTAGTCGAAGGCCCCCGCCTTGAGCGCGGCGACCGCGTTCTCCGTCGACCCGAACGCCGTGATCACCGCCACCGGCGTGTTGCCGTAGTTCTCCGCGATGTGGCGCAGCACGTCGAGCCCCTCGCCGTCGGGCAGGCGCATGTCGGTGAGGCACAGGTCGAAGGAGCGCGCCTTGAGCGCCTCCCCGGCGTCGCGCACCGTCGACACCGCCTCGGCGTCCACGCCCATGCGCGAGAGGGTGAGCACGAGCAGCTCCCGGATGTCGGCCTCGTCGTCGACGACCAGCACGGCCTTGCGGTTCATCAGGCGCCTTTCATGGTGACGCGGAAATGGCCGCCGGCGCCGCCCTCGACGTACTCGAGGCGCGCGCCGTTGCCGTCGCAGAGCTCGCGGGCGATGTACAGGCCCAGCCCCGTGCCCTGCGGGTCGGTCGTGAAGAACGGCTCGAAGATGTGCGCCTGCGCCTCGCGGGTCACGCCCGGCCCGTCGTCGAGCACGTCGAGCACGAGGCGGCCCGGCGCGAGCGAGGGCGCGAGGACGATGCGCACCGAGCCCGGCCGCCGGCGCCCGTGGCGCCAGGCGTTGCGCGCGATGTTCCACAGGACCTGGTCGAGGTGCTGGCGGTCGAACCACAGGCGCTGGGAGGTGCGCACCTGCACGTCGATCGCGCCCGCATCCACCTTCTCCGTGAGCGCGAAGTCCTGCGCGAAGCGCGCGAGGTAGGCGGAGGCGTCGATCGCCTCGGGCTGCGCGCGGTCGCGGCGATTGAGGTAGAGCACTTCCTGCACGATGCGGTCGAGGCGGTGGACGTTGCCGCGGATGATGTCGAGGAGCCGACCCTCGCCCTCGCCGAGGGCGCGGTCCTCCTGCAGCAAGTCGGCCGCGTGCCCGATGGACGAGAGCGGATTGCGGATCTCGTGGGCGATCGAGGCGGTGAGCCGGCCGAGCGCGACGAGCTTCATCTGCTGCGCCTGCTGGCGCAGGCGCCCCGCGTCCTCCACGAAGATCACCGTGGGGGGCGTCGCGCCGCTGCCGATCGGCACGAAGTGCACCTGGAGCTCGGTCGAGCTGCGCGGGGCGCGCAGCTGCATGAAGGTGGTCTCGGAGCCCTGGCGCCAGCTGTCGAGCAGCCGCGCGATCTCCGGCGCGTAGTCGCCGATCGAGGGCCAGCGCCCCGGCGGCAGGGCCCCCAGCAGCTGCACGGCGCCCGGATTGCTCTGGCGGATGCGGCCCTGGCCGTCGACCACGAGGATGCCGTCCTGCATGTCGCGGATCACCAGCTCGTTGATCTGCGAGAGGTTGGCGAGGTCGACCTTGCGCTCCTCGGCGATCTGCTCGCTCGTGCGCGCGTAGCGCGCCAGGGTGGAGGCGAGCCCCGCGGTCGCGAAGAAGGCCACGCAGGTGAGGCC
The DNA here is from genome assembly GCA_035624355.1 of Usitatibacter sp. Taxonomy (GTDB): domain Bacteria; phylum Pseudomonadota; class Gammaproteobacteria; order Burkholderiales; family Usitatibacteraceae; genus Usitatibacter. The sequence goes on from DASPRQ010000039.1 coordinate 14,881, forward strand.
CGCCTGGAGGAAGTCCTGGGCCGCCCCGTCGAAGCGCCACACCTGCAGCGTCTGCTCGAGCAGCACCGCGATGGAGGCGAAGGCGGCGTGGAAGAAGGCGAGCCGCCCGCGCGTGATGAGGCCCGCGGCCGCGAGCGACACGAGCAGGATCACGCCCAGGCCGCTCCTCACGCCGCCGCTCGCGTACATGAGCATCACGATGGCGAGGACGTCGGTGAGCACCCCCGCGCTCACCTGGACCGTGAGATTGGGCTCGCGCAGGCTCGCCGGCACGAGGAGCGCGAGCGAGACGATGCCGTAGGCGAGCGCCGTGGGCACGACCACCTCGGGCTTGGTGATCCCCAGCATGAAGAAGTGGTTGAAGTACGCGAAGGCCACGCCCACGAGCGCCGCGAGCACGACGCGGTAGGTGCAGAAGACGAGCAGCGTGCTCCAGGTGGCGTCGTCCGCCTCGACGATGAAGGGCATCGCGCGGCCGAAGCGCGCCGCGGCGCGCACGGCGCCGGCCTCGCGCGCGGCGCTCACGGAGCGGGACGACACCGGGGATTGTCGCGGCAGACGAGGCGGCCGTCCTCCAGGCGCGCCTCGCTTCGCGGAAGGTGCACGCCGCAGCGCGCGCAGGTGACCATGTCCTCGCCCTGGACGGTGCGGCTCGGCTCCTGGGACGAGCCGCGCGAGGTGAGGCGCACGGAGCCGCGCCACAGCAGCCAGATCGCGAGGGCGATCAGAACGAAGAAGAGGAGGCGGCCCAAAGGGTTCGCGGAGAGCGGTTGTTATCCCGTTGAAAGTCTACGGCAAAAGGGTTCCGCCGGGACGGGAGGCGAGCGGGACCGCCACCTCGAAGCGCACGCCCCCCGCGGGGCGGTTGGCCGCGCGCACCGTCCCGCCGTGGTGCTCGGCGACGAGCCGCACGATGTAAAGGCCCAGTCCCAGGTGCGCCCCGTCGCCCCGCCCGGGCGCGGCCTCGCCCGGAGCGCGCATCGACACCATGGAGTCGAAGAGCCGCTGGACCATCGCCTCGGGAAGCGGGGGGCCCTCGTTCTCCACCGCGAGCACCGCGCGCGCGCCGTCGGCCTCGAGCGCCACGCGGATCGGCGTGCCCGGCGGGGCGAAGTCGTGGGCGTTCTCCGCCAGCTTGTCGAGCAGCTCCGCGAACGCGTCCGGCACCCCGTCCACGGGGAAGGGCCCGGGGCCGATCGCGAGCTCGAAGCGCCGCGCCGGGTAGGCGGCCCGGTAGCCCTCCACGCAGCCGCGCGTCACCGCGCCGAGGTCGAAGCGCTCGCGCTCGGCGCTTTCCAGCATCCGCTCGAGGCGCGTGGCTTCCGACAGGCGCGAGACCAGGCGCCCGAGGCGGTTCACGCCCTCGAGCGCCCTGCCCACGTACACGCGGGACTCCCCGTCGAGCGGCTGGGCGGCGAGGTTGTCGAGCGAGGAACGCACCACCGCCACGGGCGTGCGCAGCTCGTGGGTGAGCCTGCCGGCCATCGCCTCGAGGTAGGCGTTGTAGTCGCGCAGCCGCGCGAGCATCGCCGCCGTGGTGCGCGCGAGGTCGCCGATCTCGTCGCGCGCGTCGGTAGTGCTGATGGTGCCGCGCACGCGCCCCTGGGGATCGATCGCCGCGTCCGCCTCGGCGTGCAGGCGGCGGATGCGCGCGGTGAGGCGCCCCGAGAACGCGATGAGGATGGCGAGCGCGGCCCCGACCACCGCGAGCGTCACGGCGAGCAGCTTCTCGAGGGCCGACTGCTTGAGGATCTGGATCGCCCCCGTGGTCTCCTCGACCACCACGGCGCCCACGATGTCGTCGCCCACGAAGATCGGCTGCGCGGCCGACAGGATCGCGACACCGCGGTCGTGCCCGGCCCGCCATTGCGTGGAGCTCACGCCGATCAGCGCGCGGTCGATCTGGCTGCGCACCGGCAGGGACTCGTTGCCCACCGGGATGCGCGGCGCGGGAACCACGAGGGCCGCCACGGGCTTCAACCAGCTCACGAGTGAGCGCGCCGCCTCGGGATCCTCGAGGCTTCCCGAGAGGCCGCGCACCCGCGACTTGCCGTCGACCACCCACATCCGCGTGCCCCGCTGCCCCATGATCGAGAGGAAGCGCTCGATCTCGTCCGAGGGCACGTAGGCCCGGCCGAGGCTCGCCGCGGCGTCGGTGTCGGCCGCCGCGAAGAGGGCCACGATGCGCCGGCGCTCCTCGCCCTCGGCGTCGTCGGGGCGCTGCGGCCCGAAGAGCGCGGGGCGGTCCGAGAGGGCGGCGGCGATCGCGCGCGCGGTGGCCCCGATGGCCCGCTCCTGGTAGTCGCGCAGGAACGATTCCATGCTGGCGATGAAGTGCACCGCGAGGAGCGGCAGCACGGCGAGCGCCAAGGCGACCAGCAGAAGCCGCGAGCGGATGCCGTGGAAAAGGCGGGCGCTCACGGGGCGCGGCTCAGAAGGGAAGCTCCAGCACGAGGGAGCCGAAGCCCTGGTTGCGCCGCTGCCCCTCGAACTCGCGCGTATCGATCACCATGGCGAGCGAGACCGTCCCGCAGCGATGGATCCAGTCCACGCCGACGCTGAAGCGACCCACCCAGCGCCGGTCCTGGAGCGGCGGGAGCGGGGAATCGGCGCGGCGCTCGAGCAGCCGGTTGCGGATCACGTCGCGCGCGTCCGCGGCCACGAAGGCGCTCCAGCCCGGCTCGCGCGAGTCTCCCGCGGCCAGGGGCGGGGTCGCCGCGAAGCGCAGCACGGGGCTCGACATCGTGGTCGCGGCGCCGCGGCCGACGCGCCATTCGAGGCCCGCGTGGGCGTACGTGAGCTGGCTGCCGAGCACCGCCCCGTAGTTCGCCTTCAGCCGTTCCCAATCCTCCTCCAGCAGCGGCAGCGTCCGCGAGTCCGCGTAGACGGCCTGCACGTCGACGCGATTCGGGCGCTGCTGCGACCAGTCCTCGTGGGGCGCGGGAAAGACGCGATGCACGAGGTCCTGCGCCTGGCGTCCCAGCGCGTTGGGTCCCGCGACGCCCGCGTCCACCTCGAGCGTACGCCAGGCGCGCTCGTCGCGGTCGTGGCGCGCGAAGGTCGCGAGCAGCCGCGCGGCCGGCGGCCGGTCGATCGGATTGATGCGCTTGGCCTCGGGCGTGTAGATCTCCTGCAGCAGGCCCCACTCGAGCGCGTGGCCGCCGCGCTGCGCGACCCGCGCGATGCGCACCCCGCTCGTGTACCAGCGGTCGGTGCCGTAGAAGGCGTCGTTGTCCACCTGCACGTACCAGCGGGCCGCCTCCGCCTCCCCGGCCGCCGCCGCCCCGGCCGCGGCGCAGGCCGCGATCGCCGCGGCCGCCGCCCTTACGGCCCTTCCCGCCATCGATAGCCCATGCCGTACACGGTCTCGATGGCCGCGAAGCCCGGATCGATGAAGAGGAACTTCTTGCGGATGCGCTTCACGTGCGAGGTGATGGTGCCGTCGTCGACCACCATCTCCGCGTCGCGCATGAGCTGGCCGCGGTCCTTCACGTGCCCGGGGTGGCGCGCGAGGGAGTGCACCATCCAGAACTCGGTCACCGTGAGCCCCAGGGCCTTGCCGTGCCAGGTGGCCGCCATGCGCTGCGCGTCGAGGGCGAGGTCGCCGCGCTGGAGCACCTCGGCCGCCTCGGGCGCCTCGTCCGCGGCGTCCACGCGCCGGAAGAGCGCGGCGATGCGCGCGAGCAGGTGCGGCAGGCTCACGTCCTTCGTGACGTAGTCGTCGGCGCCCAGCCGCAGCCCCGAGACGATGTCGAAGTCGGAGTCGCGCGCCGAGAGGAAGATGATCGGAAGCCGCGCGCTCGCGCCGCGCAGCTCGCGGCAAAGCGCGAAGCCCCCGTCGATGTCGGCCCCCAGGCCGATGTCGATGATGGCGAGCTCCGGCAGCCGCGCCGAGAGCGTGCGCGAGGCGCTCGGGCGGTCGGCGAACGCCGCGACCTCGTACCCGGCGCGGGTGAGGGCATCGACGTAGTTCTGGCGGATGGCGGCGTCGTCTTCGACGAGCGCGATGCGGCGAGCCATGCCCGCAATTCTATCTATATGTGGACCCGCAGCGCAGGCGCCGTCACTTTTTCGCCACAAAGATTCGCCGCGGCGCCCGCCTCCCGCCCCCCGGCGCGCATCGCGCGCGCGCGCAATGCGAGGGCCCACTCGACGAGGGCGGAAAGGGATCGCGGCGATGGCGGACGGGATGGCACGGCGCGGGCCGACGGCGGCCTCGGGAGCGAAGGACTTCATCGTGCTGGGCTTGCGGGCGGCGGCGAGCGGCATCGTCGTGGCGCTCGCCCTCGGCTTCGCCGCCCTGGTGCTCGCCGACAACGCGCAGGCGGCCGCGATCGGCGATGCGCGCACCGGCATGCTGCTCCTCGCCAGCGCCGCGCCCGGAGGCTACGCCCCCGCCCCCACCCTGGAGACCGAGGTCGAGATCCAGGTGAGCGGCATCGTCGCCCGCACGCGCGTCACCCAGTCCTTCCACAATCCCGGCACCGACCCGGTCGAGGGAATCTACGTTTTCCCGCTGCCGGAGAAGGCGGCGGTCGACCACCTCACGCTCCTCGTGGGCTCGCGCGTCGTCGAAGGCGAGATCCGGGAGCGGGAGGAAGCCCGGCGCACCTACGAGCAGGCGAAGAGCGAGGGACGCAAGGCCGCGCTCGTGGAGCAGCAGCGCCCCAACCTCTTCACCGACTCGGTGGCGCACATCGGCCCGAACGAGGTCGTGCGCGTCACGATCGAGTACCAGCAGACGCTCGCCTACGAGGACGGCGTCTACCGCCTGCGCTTCCCGCTCGCGATCACGCCGCGCTACGTCCCCGCGCGCGCGCCCGCGGAGGCGTTGCCCGACGACCCCAAGGCGCGCGAGGCGGCGTGGACGAGCGACGCGGCCGCCGACGGCGCGGAAGGCGCGCTCACGCAGCCGCCCTTCGTCGCCTCCGACGGAAGCGTCCTCGTGAACCCCGTGGACATCGCGGTGCAGATCGACGCGGGCGTGCCCCTCGGCCCGATTTCGAGCTCCTACCACGACGTGCGCGTCCAGAGGAGCGAAGCGGACCGCGCCCTCGTCTACCTCGCCAAGGACCAGGAGGAGGCGGACCACGACTTCGAGCTCGCGTGGTCCCTCGCGCCGGGCGCCGCGCCCCGCGCGGCCCTCTTCACCGAGACCGTGGGCGCGGCCGACTACGCCCTGCTGATGGTGGTGCCGCCCGGTCCCGACGCGGCGGCCAAGGTGGCGAGCGAGCGCGTGCCGCGCGAGACCATCCTCGTCGTGGACACCTCGGGCTCGATGCAGGGCTCCTCGCTCGAGCAGGCGAAGGCGGCCCTCGCCACGGCGCTCGCGAGCCTCACCGAGCGCGACCGCTTCAACGTGGTCGAGTTCAATTCCGTCACGCGGCCGCTCTGGCCCGACGCGCTCCCCGCCACGGCGCAGAACGTGGCCACCGCGCTCGACTGGATCGGGAAGCTGCGCGCCGACGGCGGCACCGAGATGGCCCCCGCCCTCACGTTCGCGCTGAACGGCGAGGCGGCGCCCGGGTGCCTGCGGCAGGTGGTCTTCATGACCGACGGCGGCGTCTCGAACGAGGAGGAGCTCCTGAAGCTCATCGCCGATCGCCTCGGCTCGACGCGTCTATTCACCGTGGGCATCGGCTCCGCGCCCAACAGCCATTTCATGACGAAGGCGGCGCAGTTCGGCCGCGGGACGTTCACGTACATCGGCGACGTGCGCGAGGTGGGCGAGAAGATGACGCGCCTCTTCGCGAAGATCGAGTCGCCCGTGCTCCAGGACGTGTCGATCCGCTGGCCCGACGGGACGCCCGTGCGCACCTATCCGGAGCGCGTCCCGGACCTCTACCTCGGCGAGCCCGTCGTGGTCTCGGCCTCGGCCGCCACCCTCGCGGGCACGATCGTCGTGTCCGGCACGAGCGGCAACCAACCCTGGAGCGAGGCGCTCACGCCGGCGACGGCGGGCAAGGCGAGCGGCGTGGGCGCCCTCTGGGCCAGGGCGCGCATCGCGAGCCTCATGGACGAGCTGCGGCGCGGCGGGGACAAGTCGGCGCTGCGCGCGCAGGTGGTCCAGGTGGCCCTCGAGCACCATCTCGTGAGCGCCTACACGAGCCTCGTCGCCGTGGACGTGACGCCGACGGCGACGGGACCCGCGCGCACGGCGCTCGTGCCCGCGTCCCTTCCGCGCGGCTCGTCCTCCGGCGGCGCGATCCCCCAGACGGACACGCCCGCGACGCTGCAGCTGCTGCTGGGACTGGGGGCGCTCGCGGCGGCGGCCCTGGTCGCGCTGATCGGGCGCACGGCCACGTCCTCGAGGATCGCGTGAGGCGGGCCTCCGCGGCGCTCGC
>DASPRQ010000074.1:0-33944 GCA_035624355.1 Usitatibacter sp.
TCGGTTGCTCCCAATCAAGCCGGCCCGCCGGCGAGCGCCGTATCCTGCCTCGGAAGGCGGCGCGCGCCGGCGTTGGCAGGTCCGGCCGCGCCGCTCCCCTATAATGGCGGGCTGACGGCAAGAGGACGGAGATGCGCGTGATTCTTCTGGGTGGACCCGGGGCAGGCAAGGGCACGCAGGCGGGGTTCATCACCAAGCGCTACGCGATTCCGCAGATATCGACGGGCGACATGCTGCGCGCGGCGATCAAGGCGGGCACGCCGCTCGGGCGCGCGGCCAAGGAGGTCATGGATCGCGGCGAGCTCGTTTCCGACGAGATCATCATCGGGTTGGTGAAGGAGCGCATCGCGCAGCCCGACTGCGCGAAGGGCTTCCTCTTCGACGGCTTCCCGCGCACGATCCCCCAGGCCGAGGCGATGAGGGCCTCGAACGTGGCGATCGACCACGTGGTCGAGATCGGCGTGCCCGATTCGGTCATCGTGGAGCGCATGTCCGGGCGCCGGTCCCACGTTCCCTCGGGGCGTACCTACCACGTCCGGTTCAACCCGCCGAAGGTCGCCGGGCGCGACGACGTGACCGGGGAGCCGCTCACGCAGCGCGACGACGACAAGGAGGAAACGGTCCGCAACCGCCTCGACGTCTACCACCGGCAGACCGAGCCGCTCGTCGACTACTACTCGAAGTGGGCCGCCACCGGCGACCCGCGGGCCCCGAGGTACGACCGCGTCGACGGCCTGGGAAGCGTCGACGAAGTGCGCGACCGCGTCTTCGCGGCCCTGGGCTGAAGCGCGCAGGACGACCCATGCCGAGGAACGCCTTCTACGCACAATCCGGCGGGGTCACCGCCGTCATCAACGCGAGCGCCGCGGGCGTGATCGAGACCGCGCGCAGGCACCGCCGCCACATCGGGAAGGTCTACGCCGGCCGCAACGGCATCATCGGGGCGCTCACCGAGGACCTCATCGACACGAGCCGCGAGCCGGCCGCGGCGATCCGCGCGCTCACCTGGACCCCGGGCGGGGCCTTCGGCAGCGCCCGCTACAAGCTCAAGGGCGTCGAGAAGGGCGGCCACGAGTACGAGCGCCTGATCGAGGTCTTCAAGGCGCACGACATCGGCTACTTCTTCTACAACGGCGGCAACGACTCGGCCGACACCTGCCTCAAGGTCTCGCAGATCAGCGAGAAGATGGGATACCCGATCGTCGCGGTGCACGTGCCGAAGACCGTCGACAACGACCTGCCGATCACCGACACCTGCCCGGGGTTCGGCTCGGTGGCGAAGTACGTGGCGACCAGCATGCGCGAGGCGGGCCTGGACGTGGAGTCCATGGCGAAGACCTCCACCAAGGTCTTCATCCTCGAGGTGATGGGCCGGCACGCGGGGTGGATCACGGCCGCCACGGGCCTCGCCCAGTCGAAGGCCGGCGAGGCGCCCCACGTGCTGCTCTTCCCCGAGATCGCCTTCGACGAGGCGGCGTTCCTCGCGAAGGTCGACGAGAGCGTGAAGAGGTACGGCTACTGCGCGGTCGGGGCGTCCGAGGGCCTGCACGACAAGGACGGCAGGTTCCTCTCCGACAGCGGCCTGCGGGACGCCTTCGGCCACGCGCAGCTCGGCGGCGTCGCCCCGCGCCTCGCGGAGCTCGTGCGCGGCAAGCTCGACCTCAAGCACCACTGGGCGGTCGCCGACTACCTGCAGCGCGCCGCGCGCCACATCGCCTCGAAGACCGACCTCGAGCAGTCCTACGCCGTGGGCAAGGCCGCCGTCGAGCTCGCCGTGAAGGGCATGAACAGCGTGATGCCCACGATCGTGCGCACCTCGAGCCGCCCCTACCGCTGGAAGATCGGCGTGGCGAAGCTCGGCGACGTCGCCAACGTCGAGAAGAAGATGCCGCGCGACTTCATCACGCCGGACGGCTTCCACATCACGCAGAAGTGCCGCAATTACCTCGAGCCGCTCATCGCGGGCGAGGCGTATCCGCCGTACGAGAAAGGCCTTCCCAGGTACGTGCGGCTCAGGAACGTGGCCGTACGCAGGAAGACCCGCAGCGACTTCGCGCTGTGAGGCTTCGCGGTCCCCGCCATCAACGACAATAGGGAGATTCACCGATGCTGAACCAGGCAATCCTCTTGGCGCTCGTCTGCGGCGTCGCCGCGCTGCTCTACGGCGGCTTCACCGCGATGTGGATCCTGCGCCAGCCCGACGGCAACGAGCGCATGCGCGAGATTTCCGCGGCGGTGCAGACGGGGGCGAAGGCGTACCTCAACCGGCAGTACTCGACGATCTCGGTCGTGGGCGTCGTCCTGTTCGTGGTGATCGGGCTCGCGCTCGGCTGGGTCACGGCGTTCGGGTTCGCGATCGGGGCGGTGGCCTCGGGCGCGGCAGGCTACATCGGCATGAACGTGTCCGTGCGCTCCAACGTGCGCACCGCCGAGGCGGCGCGCCGCGGCGTGGGCCCGGCCCTCAACATCGCCTTCAAGGGCGGGGCCATCACGGGGCTGCTCGTGGTGGGCCTCGGCCTCATCGCGGTCTCCGGCTTCTTCATGTTCCTCGAGGGATCGAGCCCGGCGTCCGCCGGCATGACCGACGTGGTGAAGCCGCTCATCGGGCTCGCGTTCGGGGCCTCCCTCATCTCGATCTTCGCGCGTCTCGGCGGCGGCATCTTCACCAAGGGCGCGGACGTGGGCGCGGACCTCGTGGGCAAGGTCGAGGCCGGCATCCCCGAGGACGACCCGCGCAACCCCGCGGTGATCGCCGACAACGTGGGCGACAACGTGGGCGACTGCGCCGGCATGGCGGCCGACCTCTTCGAGACCTACGCGGTGACCATCGTCGCGACGATGGTGCTGGGCGCACTCCTCATCCCGGGAGGCGGAGTCGTCGGGAACGCGGTCACCTATCCCCTGGTGCTGGGCGCCGTGTCGATCATCGCCTCCATCATCGGCACCTTCTTCGTGAAGACGGCCCAGGGCGGCAAGATCATGGGGGCGCTGTACCGCGGGCTCGCCGCCTCCGGGATCCTCTCGCTCATCGCGTTCTACTTCGTGACGAGCTGGATGATGCGCGACGTCGCCGTCGCCTACCCGGCGTACACGGTCGTGAAGCTGTGGGGATGCTGCGTCGTGGGGCTCGTGCTCACGGCGCTCATGGTGATCATCACCGAGTTCTACACGGGCACCGACTACTCGCCGGTGAGGCACATCGCGGAGGCCTCGACCAAGGGGCACGCGACCAACATCATCGCCGGCATCGGCGTGTCGATGCGCTCGACGGCGTGGCCGGTGCTCTCGGTGTGCCTGGCGATCTGGGCCGCCTACCAGCTCGCCGGGCTCTACGGCATCGCGATCGCGGCGACCTCGATGCTGTCCATGGCCGGCATCATCGTCGCGCTCGACGCCTACGGCCCGATCACGGACAACGCCGGCGGCATCGCGGAGATGGCGGAGCTGCCGAAGGACGTGCGCAGCGTGACCGATCCGCTGGACGCGGTCGGCAACACGACGAAGGCGGTCACCAAGGGCTACGCGATCGGCTCCGCGGGCCTCGCGGCGCTGGTGCTCTTCGCCGACTACACGCACCGCCTCGAGGAGGCGGGCCGGCACCTCGACTTCCAGCTCTCGAACCCCGCGGTGATCATCGGCCTGTTCGCCGGGGGCCTCATTCCCTACCTCTTCGGCGCGATGGCGATGGAGGCGGTGGGGCGCTGCGCCGGCTCGGTGGTGGAGGAGGTGCGCCGCCAGTTCCGCGAGATCAAGGGCATCATGCAGGGCACGGCGAAGCCCGACTACTCGCGCGCGGTGGACATGCTCACCCGCGGCGCGATCAAGGAGATGATGGTGCCGTCGCTGCTGCCGGTGCTCTCGCCCATCGCCGTGGCGCTCATCGTCGGCGCGATCATGGGGCGCGACGCGGGCATCCAGGCGCTCGGCGGGATGCTCATGGGCACGATCGTGACGGGGCTCTTCGTCGCGATCTCGATGTGCACGGGCGGCGGCGCGTGGGACAACGCCAAGAAGTACATCGAGGACGGCCACCACGGCGGCAAGGGCAGCGACGCCCACAAGGCCGCGGTGACGGGCGACACGGTGGGCGACCCCTACAAGGACACCGCCGGACCGGCGGTGAACCCGCTCATCAAGATCATCAACATCGTGGCGCTGCTCATCGTGCCGCTGCTGGTGCGCTGGTAGCGCGCGCCCGGGCGCGAAAGGGCCGCCTCGCGCGGCCCTTTTTCCTTGCGTGAAGGTCCTCGTCCTCGGAGCCGGCGTCGCCGGCGTCGCCGCCGCCTGGTACCTGTGGAAGGACGGGCACGAGGTGACGGTGCTCGAGAGAAACGGCGCGGTCGCGCTCGAGACGAGCTTCGCGAACGGCGGCCAGCTCTCCTACAGCTACGTGGCGCCCCTCGCGAGCCCCTCGGTGATCCCGAAGATCCCGCCGTGGCTGCTGCGGCGCGATTCCCCCCTCAAGTTCGTGCCGGAATGGGACGCGGAGCAGTGGCGCTGGATCGCGGCCTTCCTCGCCGCGTGCACGCGGAGCCGGTCCGACGAGACCACGCGCCGGCTGCTGCGCCTCGCCTTCTACAGCCGCTCGCTCATGCACGAGCTCATCGCGGCGCACCCGATCGACTTCGACTACGTGAGGAACGGCAAGCTCGTGGTGCACACCGACCGCGGCTCCTTCGAGTCGGCGCGCCGCCTCCTCGATTACCAGGCGAGCCTCGGCTGCGAGCAGGAGGCGCTCGACGCGCGCCGCACCGTCGAGGTGGAGCCCGCGCTCGAGGCGATGGCCCCGCGCATCGCCGGCGCGATCTACACCCCGAGCGAGGACGCGGGCGACTGCTTCAAGTTCGCGAACGAGCTCGCGCGCCTCATGGCGGCCGGCCCGAACCCGGTCGCGATGCGCTTCGGCGTCTCGGTCGCGCGGCTCCTCGCCCTCGGGCGGCGCGTGATCGGCGTCGAGACCTCCCACGGCGTCTTCGAGGCCGACCGCTACGTGGTGGCGCTCGGCACCGCGGCCCCGGCGATCGTGAAGCCGCTCGGCATGCGCCTTCCGGTCTATCCGCTCAAGGGCTACAGCCTGACGCTCCCCATCACGAGCGAGGCGGGCGCGCCGCGCATCAGCGTGACCGACTACCAGCGCAAGATCGTCTACGCGCGCCTCGGCGGGGAGCTGCGCGTGGCGGGCATGGCCGACCTCGCCGGTCGCACCGCGTCGATCGACACGGATCGCGTGGGGCAGCTCGTGGCCGAGGTGCGCTCGGCCTTCCCCGACGCGAGCGACTTCTCCCGCCTGCAGCCCTGGTGCGGGCTGAGGCCCGCCACGCCCCGCGGCACGCCGGTGCTGGGCGCCACGCCCTGCTCGAACCTGTTGCTCGACGCGGGCCACGGGGCGCTCGGGTTCACGCTCGCCCTGGGGACGGGCCGCGTGATCGCCGACCTCGTGGCCGCGCGCCGCCCCGCCGTTCCGCTCGAGGGATTGCGCCTCGACGGCTGAGAACCAACAATCCAACGCAAAGGAGGCTCGCGAAATGGCACTCACCTTCTACCACGGTCACGGCTCGCCCTACTCCTGGCGCGTGTGGCTCGCGCTCGAGCAGCTGCGCGTTCCCTACGAGCTCAGGGTGCTCTCGTTCTCCGCGGGAGACACGAAGAAGCCCGAGTTCGTCGCGATCAACCCGCGCCACCAGGTGCCCACGATCGTGGACGACGGCTTCGCCCTGTGGGAGTCGGAAGCGATCCTCGAGTACCTCGACGAGCGCTTCGCGCCGAATGCGCCGGCGCTCTATGCGGGCGACGCCCGGTCGCGCGCGCGCATCCGGCGCCTCTCGCGCGAGGCGCAGGAGTACCTGAACCTGCAGGGCCTGGACCGGATCGTGGACGAGTACTTCTGGAAGGGCGATGCGGCGCCGGACGCGGCGAAGGTCGCCGAGGCGCGCGCTCGCGTGGCCGCGGAGCTCGCCTATTTCGCCGACGAGCTGCGCGGCGACTACCTCGCCGGCGGCGCGCCCACGGCCGCGGACCTGGTGCTCTATCCCATGGTGGCCTACGTGAAGCGGATCACCGCGCGCAAGCCCGAGTCGAAGCTCACGGAGCTCATCCCCGCGGCCCTCGCGGCGTGGGCTGCGCGCATCGAGTCGATGCCGTACTTCGACAAGACCTATCCGCCGCACTGGCGCTGATGCGCTTCGAGGTCCTCGCCACCGACGGGGCCGCGCGGCGCGCGCGCCTCGAGCTCGCCCACGGCACGGTCGACACGCCCGCCTTCATGCCGGTGGGCACCTACGGCACGGTGAAGGCGGTGAGCCCCGCGGAGCTCGTGGAGCTGGGCGCGCAGATCGTGCTCGGCAACACGTTCCACCTGTGGCTGCGGCCGGGCCTCGCGGTGATCGAGCGGGTGGGAGGGCTCCACCGCTTCATGGGCTGGGACGGGCCCATCCTCACCGACTCGGGGGGCTTCCAGGTCTTCAGCCTGGGCGCGCTGCGCAAGGTGAGCGAGGAGGGAGTCGCCTTCCAGTCGCCGGTGAACGGCGACCGGCTCTTCCTCACCCCCGAGGAGGCGATGCGCATCCAGCGCGTGCTGGCGAGCGACGTGGCGATGGTCTTCGACGAGTGCACGGGCTACCCCGCCACGCGCGACGAGGCCGCGGCCTCGATGCGGCTTTCGCTGCGCTGGGCCGAGCGCTCGAAGCGCGCGCACGAGGGCGACCCCGGAGCGGTCTTCGGCATCGTGCAGGGCGGCATGTTCGAGGACCTGCGCGACGAGTCGCTCGGGGCGCTCGCCGGGATCGGCTTCGACGGCTACGCGCTGGGCGGCGTGTCCGTGGGCGAGCCGAAGGAGGACATGGAGCGGATCGTCGCCCACGCGGCCCCGCGCCTGCCCCCGGGCGCGCCGCGCTACCTCATGGGAGTGGGCACGCCCGAGGACATCGTGGCGGCGGTGGCCGCCGGGATCGACCTCTTCGACTGCGTGCTGCCCACGAGGAACGCCCGCAACGGGTGGCTCTACACGCGCCGCGGCGACGTGAAGATCAAGAACGCGCGCCACCGCGACGACCCGGGCCCCCTCGACCCCGAGTGCGCCTGCTACACGTGCCGGCGCTTCAGCCGCGCCTACCTGCACCACCTGCACCGGGCCGGGGAGATCCTGGGGGCGCGCCTGAACACGATCCACAACCTGCACTACTACCTGGAGCTCATGCGCGGGCTGCGCGAGGCGATCGCGGCCAGGGATCTCGGCGAGTTCCGGCGGCGCTTCGCCGCCGGGCGCATGATAGAATCGCAGGCTGGCTAGCGAGGGAAAGCCCGCCGCGCCAGACCTTTCCGTCCGGAGTTCCCATGATCGGCACCGCATACGCCCAGGCCGCGGGCGCGGCCCAGGGCAGCGACACGCTGGTGGGCATGCTGCCCATCGTCCTGATGTTCGTGGTCCTCTACTTCCTCATGATCCGGCCGCAGATGAAGAAGGCGAAGGAGCACAAGACCATGCTCGAGGGCCTGCAGAAGGGCGACGAGGTGGTGGCGGTGGGCCTGCTCGGGAAGGTGGCGAGGATCTCGGACAACTACCTCTCGCTCGAGATCGCGCCCAACGTGACGGTCCAGGTGCAGAAGCAGGCCGTGACCCAGCTGCTCCCGAAGGGCACCATCAAGGACGCCCAGTAAGGCGATGAACCGGTATCCGGCCTGGAAGTACGCGATCGTCGCGGTCGCGCTGCTCGTATCGATCGTCTACGCCCTGCCGAACCTCTTCGGCGAGGTGCCCGCCGTCGAGGTCTCCGGCAAGCGCACCGCGATCCGGGTGGACGAGGAGCTGCGCGACAAGATCGAGGCGGCGCTCAGGAGCGCCCACGTCACTCCCACCGGGGCCGACCTCAAGGACGGCAAGCTCAGCCTGCGGTTCGCCGACACCGACGAGCAGCTCAAGGCCCGCGACATCGCGCAGGCCAACATCGACGCCAACGCCTACGGCGCGGCGCTCAACCTCGTGCCCAACTCGCCGCGCTGGCTCCAGGCCCTCGGCGCCAAGCCGATGTACCTGGGCCTCGACCTGCGCGGGGGCGTGCACTTCCTGCTGCAGGTGGACATGAAGACCGCGGCGGTGAAGCAGGTCGAGCGCTACGCCTCGGACGTGCGCTCGACGCTGCGCGACAAGAAGATCTACTACTCGGGCCTCACGCGCGAAGGCGACCGGATCGTGATCCGCTTCCGCGAGAAGGACCAGGAGGCGGCGGCGCTGCGCGAGCTCGGCGCCGACATGCCCGACCTCGACGTGCGCGAGCAGGATACGGGCGCCGAGGGCCAGCTCGTCGCCACGGTGAAGCCCCAGGTGGTGAAGGCGAACCAGGAGGCGGCGCTGCAGCAGAACATCCAGACCCTGCGCAACCGCGTGAACGAGCTCGGGGTGGCCGAGCCCATCGTGCAGCAGCAGGGGGCGGATCGCATCATCGTCGAGCTCGCCGGCGTGCAGGACCCGGAGCACGCGAAGGAGATCATCGGCCGCACCGCCACGCTCGAGATCCGGCTGGTCGCCGAGGAGTACGCCCAGGGCCGGGGCGAGGACGCCTTCGCGCAGTACAAGGACCAGCCCGCGCCGTTCGGAACCGACAAGTTCTACGACCAGCGCAACGGCGCCCCGGTGCTCGTGCGCCGCTCGCTCGTGATCGGCGGCGACCGCATCACCGACGCCCAGGCGAACTTCGACCAGCAGACCGGCTCGCCCGTGGTGAACGTGAAGCTCGACAGCGCGGGCGGGCGCGTGATGCGCCAGGTCACGCGCGAGAACGTCGGCAAGCGCATGGCGATCCTGCTCGTCGAGAAGACCGGCACGGCGGTCGCGATGTGGCCCACCATCCAGGAGGAGTTCGGGGCCAACTTCCGCATCACGGGCCTGCAGGACATCAACGAGGCGAAGGACCTGGCGCTCCTGCTGCGCGCCGGGGCGCTCGCGGCCAACATGGACATCATCGAGGAGCGCACGGTCGGCCCGAGCCTGGGCAAGGAGAACATCGAGAAGGGCTTCCACGCGGTGCTCTGGGGCTTCGCCGCCATCGCGGTCTTCATGTCGCTGTACTACGTGATGTTCGGCCTGATCTCGGTGGTCGCGCTCGCGTGCAACCTGCTCTTCCTCGTGGCGCTGCTGTCGATGCTGCAGGCGACGCTCACCCTGCCGGGCATCGCGGCCATCGCGCTCACCCTCGGCATGGCGATCGACGCCAACGTGCTCATCAACGAGCGCGTGCGCGAGGAGCTGCGCGCCGGCATGACCCCGCAGATGTCGATCCAGGCGGGCTACGAGCGCGCCTTCGGCACGATCCTCGACTCCAACGTGACCACGCTCATCGTGGGCCTGATGCTGCTCGCCTTCGGCTCCGGGCCGGTGCGCGGGTTCGCCGTGGTGCACTGCCTGGGCATCCTCACCTCGATCTTCAGCGCCGTGGTGGTCTCGCGCGGAATCGTGAACCTCATCTACGGCGGGCGCAGGAAGGTGCCGAAGCTCTCGATCGGCGACACGTCCTGGCACCAGCCCGGGAAGGCGGCGGTCTAGGCCATGGAATTCTTCAAGATCCGCCGCACCATCCCCTTCATGCGCCACGCGCTGGTGTTCAACGTGGTGTCGGCGATCGTCTTCGTGCTGGCGGTGGTGTTCCTCGCGACGAAGGGGCTGCACTTCTCCATCGAGTTCACCGGCGGCACCGTGCTCGAGGTGAGCTACCCGCACGTCGCGGACACGGGGCGCATCCGCGCGGCGCTCGAGAAGCACGGCATCACGGGCGAGGAGGTCCTCAACTTCGGCAGCTCGCGCGACGTGCTGGTGCGCCTCGCGCTCAGGCCCATGGCCGACGAGAAGGCCCAGAACGCGCTCATGGAGAAGCAGGCCGACGAGGTGATGAACGCGCTCAAGGCCGACGACCCGACCGCCGAGCTCAAGCGCCGCGACTACGTGGGCGGCCAGGTAGGCAAGGAGCTCGCCACCGACGGGGGGCTCGCGCTCCTGTTCGTCTGCATCGGCGTGGTGATCTACCTCGCCTTCCGCTTCGAGTGGCGCTTCGCGGTCGCCACCATCATCGCGAACCTGCACGACGTGGTGATCATCCTGGGCTTCTTCGCGTTCTTCCAGTGGGAGTTCTCGCTGCCGGTGCTCGCCGCCGTGCTCGCGGTCTTCGGCTACTCGGTGAACGAGTCGGTCGTGGTGTTCGACCGGGTGCGGGAGAACTTCCGCAAGATGCGCAAGTCCGCGGTGGCGCACATCATGGACGCCTCGATCACGGGCACCATCTCGCGCACCATCATCACCCACGGGTGCACGCAGATGATGGTGCTGTCGATCTTCTTCTTCGGCGGCGAGAGCCTGCACTACTTCGCGCTCGCGCTCACCGTGGGCATCCTCTTCGGCATCTACTCCTCGGTGCTGGTCGCCTGCCCCGTCGCGATGTACCTCGGCGCCTCGCGCGAGGACTTCGTGAAGCCGGAGCGCAAGGTCGCCGAGCACCCCGTGCCCTAGAGGGCGGCGCCGCTCGCTTGGACCTCGTCGGCCTCGTCCTGCACCTCGACGCGCACCTGCTGCGCCTCGTGGCCGAGTACGGGGCATGGGTATACGCGATCCTCTTCGCGATCGTCTTCGCCGAGACGGGCCTCGTGGTGACCCCGTTCCTGCCGGGGGATTCGCTGCTCTTCGTGGCGGGCGCGGTCGCCGCGGGCGGGGCGCTCGACATGCACCTGCTCGCCGCGCTCCTCGCGGTCGCGGCCTTCCTCGGCAACTGCGCGAACTACGCGATCGGGCGGTGGCTCGGGCGGCGCTACTTCCGCGAGGAGGGCGCGCGGTGGCTGAATCCCGCGCACCTCGCCCGGGCGCACGCGTTCTACGAGCGCTACGGCGGCCGGGCGGTCGTGCTCTCGCGCTTCCTGCCCATCGTTCGCACCTACGTTCCGTTCGTGGCGGGCCTCGCCTCCATGGAGGGGCCGCGCTTCGCGGCGTACAACGCCGCGGGGGCCGTCGCGTGGGTGGGGCTGCTCGGCTACGGCGGCTACTTCTTCGGGAACGTCCCGTGGGTGCGCGCGAACCTGAGCCTCATGATCGCGGGGATCGTCGCGCTGAGCCTCGTGCCCGTGGCGCTCGCCTTCGCCCGTGCGCGCCTCGCCCGCGGGCGCGCTTGACGCGCTCTCCCGGCGGACCTAGAGTCCGGCCGTGCCCCACGAGACCCAGTTCGCCGACATCGCCCGCGTGATCCAGATCGCGGTGGCGCCGGTGTTCCTGCTCACCGCGATCGGCACCATCATCAACGTGCTCGTGGCCCGGCTCGCGCGCGCCGTGGACCGGCGCCGGATCCTCGAGGAGCACCTCCCCGAGTACGTGAACGAGCGGCGCGAGCAGGCCACGCGGGAGCTCGCGATGCTCCACCGGCGGATCTCGCTCGTGATCTGGGCGACGGCGCTCGCCGTGCTCGCCGCGCTGTTCGTCTGCGTCCTGATCGGCACCGCCTTCGCGGGCGCGTTCATCGCGGCCAACGTCGCCCGGGAAGTGGCCGTGCTCTTCGTCGCGGCGCTGGCCGCGCTCACCGCCTGCCTGATGGTGTTCCTGCGCGAGATCTCGATCGCCGCGGTGAGCGCGCGCCAGACCGTGAGCCCTCACGCCCCGTCGCCGCGCTCGCGCAGGAAGGCCACCGCCGAGACGAAATAGCCGAGCGCGAGCGCGATCTCCAGGGCCGCGAGGGGCACCGAGGGCCCGCGGTCCGACATCGCGCGCGTCACGCCCTCGGCGAAGTACGCCCAGATGAGAAGGGTGCTCCACTGGAACGTGTAGCGGCGAGCGCGCAGGACGCCGGGGAGCGGCGCGAGCAGGGGGAGCGCCTTCGCCGCGAGCCAGGAGCCGCCCGGCTTCACCGGCGCGAGGAAGAGCTCCCACGCGGCGCACAGCAGGGCGAGCGCCACGAGACAGGCCACGGCCGCGAGCCAGGCGGCGGATTTCACGGGTACCATGATACGTCGCTCCGCCTCACCGTACGGGTGCCGCGAGACCGCGCGATGCGCCGCCTGATCGACCTCGTCCTCGACCTCCTCGGCTTCGCGCGCTTCGTGCTGCGGCGCTGGTCCGAGGACCGCTGCCCCCAGATGGCGGGCAACCTCACGTACACGACGCTGCTCGCGATCGTCCCGAGCTTCGCCGTGGGGGTCGCGCTGCTGTCCTCCACGCCGCTCTTCGCCTCGGCGATGGCCCAGGCGAGGGACTTCCTGCTCGCGAACCTCGCGCCCGCCGCGGCCGAGCGCGTCATCGGAACGTACCTCGACGACTTCGCGCGCAACGCCCGCCGCCTCACCTGGCCGGGCCTCGCGGCGGTGCTGGTGCTCGCGGTGGCCACGATGCTCATCATCGACCGCTCGCTCAACGCGATCTGGCGCGTGCGCAGGCGCCGCCCGTACTGGGTGCTGGTCCCGGGCTACGTCGCGGTGCTCGTGGCGGGGCCCGTCCTCGTCGGCATCGGAATGGCCGTCACGACCTACGTGCTGTCGGCTCCGGTGGGGCTCGCGTCGGTCGTGGGCGCTTCGCAGGCCGCGCTGGTGGAGGCTGCGCCCGTGGTCCTCACGGCGGTCGCGTTCTTCCTCGTCTACAAGATCGTTCCCCACCGCCGCGTGCCCTGGCGCCACGCGCTCGTCGGCGCCGGCGTGGCGGCGGTGCTCTTCGAGGCGGCCAAGGAGCTCTTCGCGGTCTACGTGCGCCACGCGACCACCTACAGCCTGGTCTACGGCGCCTTCGCGGCGGTGCCGATCTTCCTCGTCTGGCTGGAGCTGTCGTGGATGGTCGTGCTTCTCGGGGCGGAGATCACGGCGTGCGCGGGCTACTGGCACGCGCACCTGTGGACCCGCGCGGACCGCCCCGGCACGCGCTTCCACGAGGCGGTGCGCGTGGCCGGGCGCCTCGCGGCGGCCTATCCCGCCGCGCTCGGCTTCGAGCGGCTGCGCCGGGATGCGGTGCTGCCCGCTCCCGAGCTCGACGACCTGCTCGCGCGGCTTTCCGAGGCGGGCATCGTCGAGCGCGCGGGGCGCGGGCAATTCGTCCTCGCGGAGGACCCGGAGCACGCGACCGTGGGCGAGCTCTACGAGGCGGCCGTGGCGCCCGTGGGCGGCATGCGCCCCGAGGAGTGGGCCGAGATCTCGAAGGACTTCGCGCGCGCCGCCGCCGAGATGCGCGAGGGGCTCGAGCGCCCGCTCGCCACGCTTTCGAGTAAGCTTGAAGCCACGCCCGCTCCCGAATCGCCCCCTTCCGACGCGCTCTCCCGATGATCCGCCCGCGATCCTTCCTGCGCCCGCTTCTGCTGCTCGCCGCAATCGCCGCCGTCGCCACGGCCCAGGCCGCCGGCTTCGACGTGGTCGATACCCAGGGGCGCCACCACCGGCTCGACGACGACCGCGGCCGCTGGGTCGTCGTGAACTTCTGGGCCACGTGGTGCGGGCCGTGCGTCGCCGAGATCCCGGAGATCGCCGCCTTCGCCCGCGCCCATCCCGAGGTCGAGGTGATCGGGGTGGCCGCGGACTCCGGGGACGCGGCCGACGCGACGCGCCTCGCCGCGAAGCTCGGGCACACCTATCCGCTCGTGATCACGAGCCACGCGGTGGAGGGCCAGCTCGGGCACGCCCACGTGCTGCCCACCACGCGCATCTACGATCCGCAGGGGCGCGTGGTCTACGACCGCGTCGGGCCCGTGGACCGCAAGTTCCTCGAGCGGCTCACCGCGGGCGCGCGCGACGGCGGGCGCGCGTAGCGGGCGGCGCTCAGAGCGCCCAGCGGTCCTTCCACGCCTTCGTCACGCGGTTCACGTAGTCCGCCTGGCCGAGGGTGCCGTTGTAGCGCGCGAGGGCCTTCACGAGGTTGCCGTGCTCCTGGTCGATGTAGTAGCGCAGGATCGTGCAGCCGTAGCGCAGGTTGGTGCGCTCGACGAAGAGGTCCTGGCCCGGCACGCCGATCTCCTTCAC
The DNA here is from genome assembly GCA_035624355.1 of Usitatibacter sp. GTDB lineage: Bacteria > Pseudomonadota > Gammaproteobacteria > Burkholderiales > Usitatibacteraceae > Usitatibacter. The sequence continues at coordinate 13,963 of DASPRQ010000074.1, forward strand.
CCAGAAGGGCATGACCTGCATGTACCCGCGCGCCCCCGCGCGCGAGACCGCGTACTTGCGGAAATGGCTCTCCACGTCGATCACCGCGAGCACGAGCTGGGGGTCGAGCCCCGCGCGCAGCGCCTCGTAGCGCACGAGCGCGAGGAAGCCGCGCGCCGAATCCTCGTCGGCGAAATAGCGCCCCTGCACCCGGGGGGTCATCGCGCGCACCCAGGCGCGCAGGTCCATGTCGGCCATGTCGACCGTCGCGCGCTCGTTCACCGCGCGGGAAAGCGAGGCGCGCACGGAGGCCGACAGGACCTCGTAGCGCTGGGCGCCCGCCAGGACCGCGCCGGGAAGCGCGAGCGCCGCGCCGAGCGCCGCGAGCGCGAGCCCCCTAGCCGGGTTTCCCATCGCGAAGGCGCGACCGCACGAACGCGGCCGCCTCGTCGAGGGCCACCCGCGTCGGCGCCGCCTCGCGCCGGTGCTGGTACTCGACCACGCCTTCCTTGAGCCCGCGCTCGCCCACCACGAGGCGATGCGGGATGCCGATGAGCTCCTGGTCGGCGAGCAGCACCCCGGGGCGCTCGTCGCGGTCGTCGAGCAGCACCTCCGCGCCCGCGGCCTCGAGGGCCGCGTGGAGGCTGTCGGCCGCCGCCTTCACCGCTTCGCTCTTGCGGTAGCCCATGGGCACCACGGCCACGACGAAGGGCGCCATGGGATCGGGCCAGATGATCCCGCGCTCGTCGTGGTTCTGCTCGATCGCCGCGGCGACCACGCGCGTCACGCCGATGCCGTAGCAGCCCATCTCCATGGGGCGCGTCGCCCCCTTCTCGTCGATGTAGGTGACGCCCATCTTTTCGGTGTAGGCCGTGCGCAGCTGGAACACGTGCCCCACCTCGATGCCGCGCGCGACCTCGAGAATGCCCTTGCCGTCGGGCGAGGGGTCGCCCGCGACGACGTTGCGGATGTCGGCCACCTCGGGCTCGGCGAGGTCGCGGCCCCAGTTGACGCCCGTGAGGTGGAAGCCCTCCTCGTTCGCCCCGGTGCAGAAGTCGCTCATGGCGGCCACGGTGCGGTCGGCGACCACGCGGAGCGCCGTTTCGGTTCCCGGCTGCGCTTCGCGACCGCGCTGCCCCACCGGCCCCAGGGAGCCGGGCGGCGCCTTCAGGCGCGTGCGGATCTCAGCGTCGGTGGCGAACCGGAAGGGATTGAGGCGCGGCAGCTTCGAGACCTTCACCTCGTTCAGCGTATGGTCGCCGCGCACGAGCAGCATCGCCATCTCGGGCGCGCGGCCCTCGCCCGGCTCGTGCATCACGACGATCGATTTCACCGTTTTCTCGATCGGGATGTGGAGGTACTCGCTCACCTCCTCGCAGGTGTGCTTGCCCGGCGTGCTCATCTTGCGCATCTCGTGCGCGGGCGCGGCGCGCGGCTCCCGGGGCGCGAGCGCCTCGGCGAGCTCGACGTTGGCCGCGTAGCCCGAGGCGGCGCAGTAGGCGATCGCGTCCTCGCCCGAGCCCGCGATCACCTGGAACTCGTGCGAGCCCGTGCCGCCGATCTCGCCGGTGTCGGCCGCCACGGCGCGGAAGTCGAGCCCCAGGCGCGTGAAGATGCGCGTGTAGGCGTCGTACATCGCCGAATAGCTGCGCTTCAGGCCCTCGAAGTCCGCGTCGAAGGAGTACGCGTCCTTCATCACGAACTCGCGCGCGCGCATGACCCCGAAGCGCGGCCGGATCTCGTCGCGGAACTTGGTCTGGATCTGGTAGAGGTTCACGGGGAGCTGGCGGTAGCTCTTCACCTCCTTCCTCACGATGTCGCAGAGCACTTCCTCGGCGGTGGGCGCGTAGCAGAACTCGCGCTCGCCGCGGTCGCGGATGCGCAGCATGAGCGGCCCGTAGAGGTCCCAGCGCCCGGTCTCGCGCCACAGCTCCGCGGGCTGGATGGGCGGGGCGAGGATCTCGAGCGCCCCGGCCCGGTTCATCTCCTCGCGCACCACCTGCTCGACCTTGCGCAGCACCTTAAGCCCGAGCGGCATCCAGGAGTACAGGCCGCTCGCGAGCTTGCGGATGAGCCCCGCCCGGAGCATCAGCTTGTGGCTCGGAAGCTCCGCCTCCTGGGGCGCTTCCTTCAGGGTGGCCAGGTAGTACTCGGTGGCGCGCATGCGGTCTCCGGGGAGTGCGGGTCAGGCTCGTTTTTGGGCCAAGAATCAGCGGCTTGCAGCCAGCCATTCTACACGCCGACCCGCCCGGGCCCTGCGGTGGCGGGCGCTCGCAAACTATGGAAAAATGCGATCAACTCAATGAAATCGGATGGTGACCGCCATGATCGATCGGGACGGATATCGCCCGAACGTCGCCATCGTGCTCGTGAACACCCGCAACCAGGTCTTCTGGGGCAAGCGCGTGAAGGAACACGCGTGGCAGTTCCCCCAGGGAGGCATCAAGCCGGGTGAGAGCCCCGAGCAGGCGATGTACCGCGAGCTGCACGAGGAGACGGGCCTCGAGGCGCGGCACGTGAAGATCCTCGGGCGCACGCGCGACTGGCTGCACTACGACGTCCCCACGCACTGGGTGAGGCGCGAGTACCGCGGCACCTACAAGGGGCAGAAGCAGATCTGGTTCCTGCTGCGCCTCATGGGCCGCGACTGCGACATCAGCCTGCGCGCGAGCGGGCACCCCGAGTTCGACGCGTGGCGCTGGCACGAGTACTGGATCCCGCTCGAGGCGGTGATCGACTTCAAGCGCGAGGTCTACCGCCTGGGGCTCGAGCAGCTCGCGGGCTTCCTCGAGGTGAGCCCCGCCATCCCCGGAGTCTCGCCCTACGGGCGCCGGCGCCGCCACCCGCGCTCGCAGCGGCCGGCGTCGCCGCCGTCGCCCGTCCTCGGCACCGACGACTAGCGGGGCCTCAGTATCCGCGCATCGGACCCGGAACCACGAGGCCCGCGATGACGCCCACGATCACCGCGAGCACGACGCCGACGATGATCACGACGACGGTGTAAGGGAGCGCCTTCTCGGGCGGCGTGCGCATGAGCAGCGGCAACCCCGTGTAGAGCAGGTAGAGGCTGTACAGGCCCACGATCCCCAGGATCGACAGCACCGGGATGAGCGAGAACACGCCGGCGAGCCACGCGGCCGTGGGCGAGAAGACCGCCACCTTGAGCGCCTGGGCGAAGTTCTTCTCCCCGCCGAAGCTCGGCGCGAGCGCGTCGATGATGAGCGCCAGCACGTAGACCCAGCCGAGCGTGAGGACGTAGTAGAGCACCATGTGGGCGACGCCCGCGGTCACCGGCCAGCGGTAGGTGCCGATGAAGGTGCTCACCCCGATGAGCGAATAGCCGATGAACGAGGCGACCGCCGGGATGGCGGCGAGGATCATCACGTAGCCGGTGTAGAGCTCCTGCAGCGTGTGCGGCTCACCCGCGATCGCAGCCCACTCCGCCTTCGGTTGCAGCACGATGTTTTTCGCGCGGTCCACGAGGTTCATGTTCTTCGTCTCCCTGGGGGTCAATGGGCCCCGCGAGAGTATAGCCGCTCGCGCGCTACAGGACGACGAGGTTGTCGCGGTGGATGAGCTCGGGCTCGGCGATGTAGCCGAGGACCGCCTCGATCTCGGATGTGGGCCTGCCGAGGATGCGGGCGGTCTCGGCCGAGCCGTAGTTGGCGAGCCCGCGGGCGATCTCGCGACCGTCGGGCCCGGCGAGGCTCACGACCTCGCCGCGCTCGAACGTGCCGTCCACGGCGGTCGCGCCGATCGCGAGCAGGCTCTTGCCGTCCTTCACCAGCGCCTTCACGGCGCCCGCGTCGAGGCTGATCCGGCCCGAGGGCTTGAGGTGGTCGGCGAGCCACTGCTTGCGCGCGGCCACGGGCGCGGTCTCGGCGAGGAGGAGCGTTCCCGTGGATTCGCCGGCGAACAGCCGCACGAGCACGTCGGGCTCGCGGCCCCACGCGATCGCGGTGTGGGCGCCGCTGCGCGCGGCGCGCTTGGCGGCGAGCACCTTGGTGAGCATGCCGCCGCGGCCGATCGCCGAGCCCGCGCCTCCGGCCATGCGCTCGAGCGCGGGATCGCCCGCGGTGCCGCGCTCGACGAGCGTCGCCGCGGGATCCCGGCGCGGGTCGGCCGAGTAGAGCCCCTTCTGGTCCGTGAGAATCACGAGCGCGTCGGCCTCGATGAGGTTGGTCACCAGCGCGCCCAGGGTGTCGTTGTCGCCGAAGCGGATCTCGTCCACCACGACGGTGTCGTTCTCGTTGATGATGGGCACCGTGCCCAGGCCCACGAGGGTCTTGAGGGTGGTGCGCGCGTTGAGGTAGCGGCGCCGGTCGCCCAGGTCCTCGTGGGTGAGCAGCACCTGCGCGGTGTGCAGCCCCACCTCCGAGAAGCACGATTCCCACATCTGCACGAGCCCCATCTGCCCCACGGCTGCGGCGGCCTGCAGCTCGTTCACCGCGCGCGGGCGCCGCGTCCAGGCGAGGCGCTTCATCCCTTCGGCGATCGCCCCCGAGGAGACGACGAGCACCTCGAGGCCCCTCGCGCGCAGCCGCGCGATCTGGCGCACCCAGTCGGCGATGGCGTCCCGGTCGAGCCCGGCCCCCGCGTTGGTGAGGAGCGAGGAGCCGATCTTCACCACGACGCGCTTCGCGTCGGACAGCGCGGCGCTCACGGGGCCTTCCTGCGCGCGCGGGCCGGAGCCGCCGGCGCGCGCCGCTCCGACTCGAGGAACTTCATCACCGCGTAGGCCACCTCGCGGCAGCCCCCGCCATCGATCGCCGAGACCACGAACCAGGGCTTCGTCCAGCGCAGCTTCTTCACGAGCGCCGCGGCGCGCCGCTTGCGCTCGGCCGGATCGAGCAGGTCCGCCTTGTTGAGCACCAGCCAGCGCGGCTTCTTCGCGAGCGACGGATCGTACTTCTTCAGCTCCGCGGCGAGCGCGCGCACCTCGGCGGCCGGGTCGACGGCGGGATCGACCGGCGCCATGTCCGCCACGTGCAGCAGCAGGTGCGTGCGGCGCAGGTGGCGCAGGAACTGGTGCCCGAGCCCCGCGCCCTCGGCCGCGCCCTCGATGAGGCCCGGAATGTCGGCGAGCACGAAGGAGCGGTTCACGTCCACGCGCACCACGCCGAGGTTCGGATGCAGCGTCGTGAACGGGTAGTCCGCCACCTTGGGCCGCGCCGAAGAGACCGCGCGAATGAAGGTGGACTTGCCCGCGTTCGGCATGCCGAGCAGGCCCACGTCCGCGAGCACGCGCAGCTCCAGCTCGAGGCTGCGCGCCTCGCCGGGCTCGCCGCGCGTGAACTGGCGCGGGGCGCGGTTCACGCTCGACTTGAAGTGGAGGTTGCCGAGCCCGCCGCGCCCCCCGCGCGCGAGGAGCGCCCGCTCGCCGTCCTTCGCGAGGTCGGCGAGCGTCTCGCCGCTCTCGGCGTCGCGGATCACGGTGCCCACGGGCACGCGCAGCACGACGTCGTCGGCGCCGCGCCCGTTGCAGTCGCTCCCGCGCCCGTTCTCCCCGCTCGCGGCGCGGAAGATGCGCGTGTAGCGGTAATCGATCAGCGTGTTGAGGTTCGAATCCGCCACGGCGCAGACGCTGCCGCCGCGCCCGCCGTCGCCGCCGTCGGGCCCGCCGCGCGGCACGTACTTCTCGCGCCGGAAGGACGCCGCGCCGTCGCCTCCCTTGCCCGCGGCGACCTCGATCCTCGCCTCGTCGAAGAATTTCACGGCGGGCTACCTCGGCAGCGCCACGCGAATGCCGATCGCGATGAAGGTGAGCCCGGCGAAGACGTTGAGGCGCGCGCCGATCGCCGGCCGGCGGCGGATCCACGCTCCGATCCAGCCCGAGAAGAGCGCCACCGCGCCGAAGATCAACGCCGTCTGCACCATGAAGATCGCGCCGAGGAGCGCCATCTGCCCTCCCACGTGGCCCGCGCGCGCGTCCACGAACTGCGGCAGGAACGCGAGGAAGAAGAGCGTCACCTTGGGATTCATCATGTTGCCGAGCACGCTCTGGCGATAGATGAGGCCGAGGGCGCGCGCGCCGCCCTCGCCCTGCAGCGCGAAGGCCGCGCGGTGCCGCAGGGCCTGCACGCCGATCCACGCGAGGTAGGCCGCGCCCGCGTAGCGCACCGCGTCGAAGGCGAGCTCCGAGGAGCGGATGAGGGCGGCGATGCCGAGCGCGGCGAGCAGCGTGTGGAAGATGCAGCCGGTCGCGAACCCGAGCGCGGCGGCGACCCCGGCGCGCGGGCCCTGCGCCACGCCGCGCGCGAGCACGTAGAGGATGTCCGGCCCGGGCGCGACCGTGAGCAGCGCCGAGGCGGCGAGGAAGAGGGCGATGTCGGGCATGGTGGCGCCCCAAACGAAAAAGCCCCGTACGCGTACGGGGCTCTTTCGGCCGGAGCGTAAAGAGCCGTCAGGCCTGCGCCGGCTCGATCGACACGGTGCGCTTCCCCGCGGGGCCCTGGACGCGGTATTTCACCTTGCCCGTCACCATCGCGAAGAGCGTGTGGTCCTTGCCGGTGCCCACGTGACGCCCCGCGTGGAACTGGGTGCCACGCTGGCGGACGAGGATCGAGCCCGCGTTCACGAGCTCGCCACCGAAGGCCTTGAGGCCGAGGCGCTTCGCCTCGGAGTCGCGGCCGTTGCGGGAAGACCCGCCTGCTTTCTTGTGTGCCATGTTTCCGTTTCCTCGATGCGTCGCTCGCGGTCGCTAGCCGATGGCGTCCACACGGATCTCCGTGTAGCCCTGCCGGTGCCCCTGCGTCTTCTGGTAGTGCTTGCGGCGGCGAAGCTTGAAGACCTTCACCTTGGCGCCGCGCCCGTGGGCGATCACCGTGGCCGAGACCTTCGCCCCGGACACGAGCGGATTGCCGAGCTTCACGGCCTCGCCGTCCGCGACCATGAGCACCTGGTCGAGGACGATCTGGGCGCCAACGTCCGCCGGTATCTGTTCTATCTTGATCTTTTCGCCGGGGGCAACGCGATACTGCTTGCCGCCGGTTTTTATGACCGCGTACATTGTGGACTCCTGGGATTGCGCGTTTTCCCGCTTCGGGAGGAAGGATCGAAGAAACCCCTCGATGCCTTTTCCGCCCGAGCGAACTCGCTATAATACGCGAAATTCCTCGTAGGGTCAAAGACTTGTCCGGGGCGTCCCCGGGTGCGGCAGCGGGTGCTCGAGCTGCGCCGCGAATCCCCATGAACCATCCGCTCGCCCCCGTCAGCCTCGAATCGATCCGCGCCCCCATCGCCCGCGACCTCGCCCGGGTCGACGAGGTGATCCGGCGCCGCCTCGACTCCGACGTCGCGCTGATCCGCACCGTGGCGAGCTACATCGTGAGCTCCGGCGGCAAGCGCCTGCGCCCGGCGCTGGTGCTCCTCGCCGCCAACGCGTTCGCGCCGGATGCCGCGGCCCGCCACGAGCTCGCCGCGGTGATCGAGTTCATCCACACCGCGACGCTCCTGCACGACGACGTGGTCGACGAGTCGAGCCTGCGGCGCGGGCGCAAGACCGCGAACGCCGAGTTCGGCAACGCCGCCTCGGTGCTGGTGGGCGATTTCCTCTACTCGCGCGCCTTCCAGATGATCGTCGAGGCGGGGAGCCTGCGCATCATGAAGGTGCTCGCCGACGCGACCAACGTGATCGCCGAGGGCGAGGTGCTGCAGCTGCTCAACGTCCACGACGCCGACACCGACGAGGCCCAGTACCTGCGCGTGATCCGCTACAAGACCGCGAAGCTCTTCGAGGCGGCCACGCAGGTGGGGGCGATCCTCGGAGGCGCGGGTCCCGAGGCCGAGCGTGCCCTCACCGAATACGGCGCCCACCTCGGAACGGCGTTCCAGCTCGTCGACGACGTGCTCGACTACTCCGGGGACCTCCAGGAAACCGGCAAGAACCTCGGCGACGACCTCGCGGAGGGCAAGCCCACGCTGCCGCTCATCCACGTGATGCGCGTGGGCAGCGACGAAGAGCGCTCGCTCGTGCGCCATGCGATCGAGCAAGGCGGGAAGGCGGACCTCGAGGCGGTGGTGGCCGCGATCGGCCGCACGGGCGCGCTCGACTATGCGCGCGAGCGGGCGCGCGGCGAGGCGGCCGAAGCCACGGCGCGCCTCGAGCGCGTTCCCGATTCGCCCTGCCGCGACAGCCTCCTTCAGCTCGCGCACTTCTCCGTCGAGCGGAAGTTCTGAGGCGCGGCCTCGGCGGGGCCGAGGCGGCGGTACGCGGCGCGGCGCCCGCCGGGAAGGAGGACCGCGAGCGCGTCGTCCGCGGACCACGCGAGGCTCGCCGGCCCCAGGCGCTCGGGCGGCTGCGGCGCGCGGTACGGTCCCGTCGCGGTCTGCCCGCCCCGGAAGCGCAGCCACTCGCCGTGGTAGCTTCCGTCCGCGCGGCGCGCCGCGACGACGAGGGACCAGCCGTCGGGCGCGAGAAGCGCGGCCATCGCGCGCTCGCCGAGGCACTCCGCGACGACGCAGGAGGCGGGCGAGGGCGAACGCTCGATCCACCATCCGGTGCGCGCGTCGCGCGCGAACTCGCCGTGCTGCGGCTCGAGGCGCGCCGTCGCGCCCCCGAGCTCGATCGCGAGCGTCTCGGGGCCTGCCGAAAGGTCGAGGCGCGATGCGTCTGCCACGCTCCACGCGGGCTCGCCGTCGTCGCCGTAGAGGCAGCAGGCGGCGCGCGGCGCCGGGCCCTCGGGCTCGACGAAGAAGCCGCGTCCCGATTGCGCCGGATTCCACCACCAGCCCGGGCGCCGTCCGGCCGCCGGCGCGAGCGGCAGCGCGCTGCGGCGCATCGTGACGACGGCTTCGAAGAGCAGGTCGCGCCGCCCCTCGCGCGAAAACGCGTTCTCGTGCTCGCGCACGATGTCCCACGCCCATCCAGGTAGCGCCGTCTCGTCGGCGCCGATCCCGAGGCGCAGCTCCGAGCGGGCGAGGTCCGTCATCGGGGTGCGGTCGCCGCCGATGCCTTCGATGCGCAGGTCGGTCCACTCGGGGCCGCCCGCGGCCTTCTCGAACCAGGCCCGGGTGAAGAACCACTTGTCGTCGAGCTTCGCGACGAGCGGGTCGCTCCGGTCGCGCAGGCGCGCCTCGTGGTCGGCCACCATGCGGCGCAGCATGTCGAAGCCGGGGCCCTTCTCGCGGCGGCGCGCGGCCTCGGCTAGGATGCGCCGGTACGCGATGCGCAGCACGCCGTGGCCGGTCTCGAAGGGCTCGAGGAAGAGCGCCCGCGCGCCCGGGCGCAGCGCGGATGCGCACGCGTGCAGCACCCGCGCGGGATCGAGGATGTGGTGCAGGATCGCCGCGCCCACCGCCAGGTCGAACGCCCGCGGGCGGAAGCGGTCGTTGTTCGCATCCATGCACACGAGGCCGCAGCGAGCGCGGTACTGCGGGCGCGCCTCGAGGAAATCGCGCAGGATCGCGAGCAGGCTCGGGCTGATGTCGGTCGCGACGACGAAGGCCCGCGGGTACAGGTCGAGGAGCGGGATCACGGAGTTGCCCGAGCCGGAGCCGACGTCGAGGATGACGCGGACCGTCCCGTCGTCGGCTCCGAGCGCGCCGCCGAGGAGCTCGCGGAACCACGCCACGTTGTCGTAGCGCTTGTGATACTCGGCCGCGTTCTCGAGGAATTGCGCGGTGACGCCCGACCGAGGCGCGCCGCGCTCGGGCTCCGGGATGAAGATGCCGGCGAGGCGCGGATCGTCCTCGCCGAGGTCCCGCAGCGGGTCGGTGAAGAGCTCCTGGAGGGCCGGATCCATCGGGCCCATGATACAATCGCAGCCTCCGCCGGATGGTGAAGCGGAGCCGGATCGGGGTGTAGCTTAGCCTGGTAGAGCGCTACGTTCGGGACGTAGAGGCCGGAGGTTCGAATCCTCTCACCCCGACCATTCCTTCCCTCACTGATTTCGACCCGGCGCCGAAGGCGACCACGCGGGACGTAGAGGCCGGAGGTTCGAATCCTCTCACCCCGACCATTCCTTCCCTCACTGGTTTCGGTCCGGCTTACTCGCCAGACATCAGAACGTCAGGACCGTCGTCGCCTCCTCGGCGAGCTCGAGCATCGTCGCCCCTCCCCCCATCTTCACCTCGGGGATGAGGTCCTCGGGCTTGAGGTCGTGCAGGTCCGTGGAGGCCGTGCAGGCGATCATCTTGACGCCCGCCTCCAGCGCCTCGCGCCGGAAATAGCTCGCCGGCTGGCCGCCCTTCTTCGGGTAGATCGTCTCCGCGAGCCCTTTCTTCAGCAGCAGCGTGCCGTCGATCGTGAAGAACATGGTCACGTCGTTATCCATCGCCGCGGCGAGGGTGGCGAAGAAGAACGGGGTCGCGCAGCGCCGGGGAGTGTCCGGCCCGCTGGTCATGACGATGAGGACGCGGTTGTCGTCGGCCATCGGCGCCGCTCCCTTCTAATAGACGAGCACGTTGGTCGCTTCGGTGCATTCCTTCACGAAGGTGGCGGCGTTCACCACCGTCGCGCCCTCGGCGAGGTCCTTCTTCGGGTCGATCTTGCGCGAGTTCACGCACGGGCCGCACACGTAGAGCTTGCCGCCCGCCTCGACGTACGCGGCGAAGAGGTCCTTCAGCGGCGGGAAGCTCGGGGCGGCGACGCGGTCGGCCCCGCCCTTGACGGCGAGCGTCACCCCGTCGGCCTGGAACCCCATGAGCACGTCCACGTCGCAGGCCTGCGCCGCGGTCGCCATCACGAACGGAATCGTCGCACGCTCGGGGCTGTCGACGCCGTGCGTGCACATGATCACCAGCTTGTTCGCCATGTTCCTGCTCCTTGTGGGTTCGCCGCGCTGTTTCCAGCCTATGTCGTCCGGGGCGGAGGCGATTGACGGGGATCAACGGGCGCGGCCGGCGGCCGAGCGCGCCCAGATCGCCTCGTCCTGCTCGAGCTCGGCGAGCGCCGCCTCCATTTCGTCGCAATCGCGCACGATTTCGGGCAGCAACACGTCCTCGAGCGCGCGCACCCGCCGCGCCGTGCGCCGGTGCTCCGCGTGCAGCCGGGCGAGGTTGCCGTCGATCGCGGCGAGCCGGGCGAGCGGGTCGAGCAGCGCCGCGTGCGCCTCGCGGCACTCGATCGCCTCGGGCGAAGGGTGCGCCGGCGGGCTTGCCGGCTGCGCTGCGCCCTCGATCGCCACCTCCTGCAGCGGCACGCCGAGGATCGAGTGGCGCCGCAGCGCGAGCCGGCGCTCCCCCGCGCCCAGGGGCGGCTGGCATTGCAGCCCGTTCAGGCCATGGCGCGCGAGGGCGGCGGCGACCGCGCGCCGGGCGCGCTCGAGCAGCGGCGCGAGCTGCGCGGCGAGGGCCTCGCGGCGGCGCAGCTCGGCGAGCATCTGCGCGGCGAGCAGGAGGCACTTCTCGTCGAGAAACGCGCATCCCTCGCGCATCGCGCGGCGCTCCTCGCGCAGCGCGATGACGGCCGTGCGCGTCGGGGTGCGCTCGCTCACGCCGCGCGCGCCTTGAGGTGGCGCTCGATCTGCGCGTCGGAAAGCCGCGTGAGCTCGGCGGCGGGCAGAGCGGCGAGCGCGTCCCACCCCGCCTGCATGCTTTCCTCGAGGGTGCGCGGCGCTGCCTGGCCGACGACCCCGCGCTCGAAGCGCGTTCCGAAGGCGAGGTAGCGCCGGTCGGTCTCGGACAGGCCGTCTTCCCCGACCACGCTCGCGAGCACGCGCGCCTGGGCCGCGCGCGCCTGGGCGGCGTAGAGCTGCGCGGCGAGCGCCGGATGGTCGGCCACGGTGTAGCCCTCGCCCACACCGTCCTTCATGAGGCGCGACAGGCTGGGCAGCACCGCCACCGGCGGGTACACGCCCTCGCGGTCGAGGCTGCGCGAGAGCACCACCTGCCCCTCGGTGATGTAGCCCGACAGGTCGGGGATGGGATGCCCGATGTCGTCGTTCGGCATGGTGAGGATCGGCAGCTGGGTGAGCGTGCCGGGAGCGCCGCGCACGCAGCCCGCGCGCTCGTAGAGGGTCGCGAGGTCGGAGTACAGGTAGCCGGGATAGGCCTTGCGCCCGGGTACCTCGCCCTTCGCCCCCGCGACCTCGCGCAGCGCCTCGCAGTAGTTCGTCATGTCGGTGAGGATCACCAGCACGTGCCGGCCCTCCTCGAAGGCGAGGTACTCGGCGGCGGTGAGGGCGAACCGCGGCGTGAGCAGGCGCTGCGTGGAGGAGTCGCTCGCGTGGTTGAGGAAGAGGGCGGAGCGCTCGAGCGCGCCGGATTCCTCCAGCGAGCGGCGGAAATATTCCGCGCTGTCGTACGGCAGCCCGATGCCCGCGAAGACGATGGCGAACTCCGAGGCCCCGGCCCCGCGCAGGCGCGCCGCGCGCGCGACGTGCGCCGCCATGCGGTCGTGGGGCAGCCCGCCGCCGGAGAAGATGGGCAGCTTCTGGCCGCGCACGAGGCTGTTCATGAGGTCGATCGCGGTGATCCCCGTCTCGATGAAGTCGCGCGGGGTCGCGCGGCTCGCGGGATTGACTGCGCGACCGTCGATGGGCAGCTCGCGCCGCAGCCGGATCGCGGGCCCGCCGTCCACGGGCTCGCCGATGCCGTTGAAGACGCGCCCGAGCATCCCGGGCCCCACGCCGAAGCGGAGCGGCGCCCCGGGGAAATGCACGACGGTGCCCGCGAGTCCGAGGCCGGCGCTCGAATCGAGGAGCTCGACGGTGACGTGGCGCTCGTCGATCGCCACCACGCGCCCGAGCCGCGTGCGGCCGTCGTCGCCGGCCACGCGCACCGCGTCGTGCAGCCCCACCTCGAGAGCGCGCTCGAGGAAGAGCAGCGGCCCGTCCAGGCGCACCGCCGCGTCGCGCAGCGTGACGCTAGGCCGCACGGGCGGCCTCCCCGGCCTCGAGCGCCGCGAACTCGGACTCCATGCGCGCCTCGAGCGCCGCGAAGCGCTCGAGCTCGCCTTCCGCCACCTCCTCGCCCATGCGCGCGATGGGGCGCACGACCGCCATCGCGGCGATGCGCTCGGGCGCGACCCCGCGGGCGAGCGCGGCCTCCGCCTGCTCGATGAAGTGCGCGACGAGGCGCATCATCGCGGCCTGGCGCTTGGGCCCCGCGTAGCGGTCCACGGGCGAGAAGGCGGACTGGCGCAGCACCGCGTCGTTCAGCAGGTCTGCGCAGAAGAGCGCGAGCCGCTGGGACGCGGGCAGCGCGTCCTTGCCGATGATGCGTGCCATCCGCTCGAGGCGCGCCTGGTCCTCGAGGAGCGTGAGGAAGCGCCGCCGCAGCTCGAGCCATTCGTTGGCCCCGCTCGCGGCTCGACGCGCGCCCGCGGGAAGCTCCGAATAGACGCGCTGCCACCATGCGGCCATCGCGTCGGCCTCCTCCGCGTAGGACTGCAGGGGATCGACGGCCGGGTAGAAGCGCGCCTGCGCGCGCCGCGTATCGAGCGCCCAGAAACTGCGCACGTAGCGGCGCGTGTGGCTCGTGACGGGCTCGGAGAAATCCCCCGAGGGCGGGCTCACGGAGCCCAGCAGCGTCACCGAGCCCACGGCCCCGCCGAGCGTGCGCACCTTCGCCGCGCGCTCGTAGAAGTCGGCGATGCGGCTCGAGAGATAGGTCGGATACGCCCCCTCGCCCGGGAGCTCCCCGAGCCTGCCCGATACCTCGCGCAGGGCCTCGGCCCAACGGCTCGTGGAATCGGCCATCAGCGCGACGGCGAGCCCCTGGTCGCGGAAGTACTCGGCGACGGTGACCGCGGTGTAGATGCTCGCCTCGCGCGCGGCCACCGGCATGTTGGACGTGTTCGCGATGACGACCGTGCGCTCCCTCAGGGGGCGCCCCGTGCGCGGGTCCTCGAGCCTCGGGAACTCGTCGAGCACGCCCGCCATCTCGTTGCCGCGCTCGCCGCAGCCGAGATACACGATCACGTCGGCGTTGCACGCCTTCGCGAGCGCCTCGAGCAGCACCGTCTTCCCGGTGCCGAAGCCGCCGGGAATCGCGGCCTTGCCGCCGAGCGCCACGGGGAAGAACGAATCGAGCAGGCGCTGCCCGGTGACGAGCGGCTCGTCGCTCGCGAGGCGTTCGGCCACGGGGCGCGGCGTGCGCACCGGCCAGAAGTGGCTCATCGCGAGCTCGATCGGTCGCCCGTCGGCACCGCGCAGCTTTGCCACGATGGCATCGTCGGCGTACTCGCCGGGCGCGGCGATCCAGGTCACCTCGCCTCCCGCGCCGGGCGGGACGAGGCACGACTGCGCGCGCCCCGGAGCCGCGCCCGCGGCGCGCGCCTGGCCGAAAGCGCTTCCCGCCGCGAGGGCCTCGCCCGCGCGCGCTTCCGGGACGAACTCGAAGGCGCACGCTCCGCCCGCGGTATCGAGCGAGCGCATGAGCCCGTCGAAGATGCCGCCCAGCAGCGCGGGGCCGAGGCGGATTCCGAGCGGCTGCCCGGTGCCCTCGATCGCATCGCCCGGACGCAGGCCCGTGGTGTCCTCGAAGATCTGCACGACGATCTCCCCCGTGTCCATGCGGACGACTTCGCCCGGCAGCTCGCGCGTCCCGACACGCACTGCCTCGCGCAGGCGGAAGGGCTCGCGCGTACGCGCCCGCGCGACGGGGCCCGCGAGCCAGGTGATCGTCGCGCGGCTCACGGCGCGCCTTCCTCGAGGAGCTCGAGCAGCCGCCCCTCGATCGCGAGGCGGTCGCCGACGAGGCCCGGGAGCGTGGCGTCGAGCACCGCGCTCGCGCTGCGCACGCGCAGGCCCGCGGCGATGTCCTGCGCGTCCGTGGCGACGGCCTCGATGCCGCGCGCCGCGAGGCGCGCGAGCGCCGCCTCGCGCTCAGGCAGGGGCCACGAAGGCGGGGCGTCCACCTCCCACTTTCCCGCGGGAAGTGCCGCGAGCGCCACCTCGAGCGCCGCCTCGGTCCACGCCCGCCGCGCGGCGCCGTCTTCCCAGCGCGCGGCGAGCGAGCGCGGGATCTCCTCCCAGGCGCGCGCGACGAGGCGCTTGAGGCGCCGCTGCTGCGCCATGCGGCGCGCCGTGCCGACCCGCGCCTCGGCCGAGGCCGCGCGGGCGGCGAAGGCGGCGCGTTCCTCCGCGACGGCCGCATGCACGCGGGAGCGTGCGGCTCCGCGTGCCATGCCGAGCAGCGCCCGGGCCTGGCGCTGCGCGGCGTCGAGCGCGTCGCCGCAGCGCGCGGCGCGGTCCGCCTCGATGAGGCCGAGCAGCGCCGCTGCGCGCTCGTCGGTCTTCATGCTTCGATCCCGAGCTCGCGGCGCACGCGCCGCGCCGCGTCCGGCAGCGGCGTCGTGCCGGCCGGATCGGGGACGATCGCCACGAGCGGCGCGAGGGATGCCAGCGCGCGCGCGAGAACGTCGGCGGGAAGGGCCGCCGCGCAGCGCGCCCCGAGCAGCACGAGGTGCGCGCCCGTGCAGGCGCGCTCGAAGGCGGAGCGCTCCGCGCCCGGCGCGGGCGCCTCGGCCGCCACGCCGGCGAGCGCGAAGGCGGCGGCGCTCGCCGCGTCGCCGAGATAGGCGATCGACAGGGGCGCCACGCTCACGCGAGCCGCTCGAGGATGAGCACCGAGATGATCACGCCGTAGATCGCGATGCCCTCGGCGAGGCCGACGAAGATCAGCAGCCGGCCGAGAAGCTCCGGCTTCTCGGCGAGGGCGCCGACGGCGGCGGTGCCGAGCCGGGCCACGGCGATGCCGGCTCCGAGCGACGAGAGGCCCGTCGCGAGCGCGGCGGCGAACAGGCCCCAGGCGGCGGCCTCTCCGGTGAGCCCGGCGTGGGCGGCGACCTGCGCCGCGGCGGGAAGCGAGACGGCGAGCGGCAGGAGCGCCGCGAGGGTCGCCGCGACGGCGAGGATGGAAAGATGTCTCTTCAAGGGCGTTCCTCCATGGGAGCGGGCGGGAGCAGCGGACGGAACTCGCGGCCGCGGCTCTCGAAGAAGCGGACGAAGAACTCGAACAGCACGAGTCGCGTGGTCTGGATCGCGACGATCATTCCCTCGAGGACGATGACGACCGCGTTTCCGATCGCGAGCACCGCGAGGCTCGCCGCGGGGCGTCCCGTGGCCGCCGCGAGCGCCGTCACCGCGGCCCCGAGGCCCGCGTGCGCCAGGGCGAACGCGCCCACGCGCGCGAACGAGATCGTGTTGACCAGGATCTGCAGCGTGCGCTCGACGAGCGCCCCGGCGGCCGAGGCGAGCGCCGCCCAGCGGCGTGCGCGCAGCGCGCGCCCGGCGACGAATGCCGCGGCGCCGCAGGCGGCGAGCGCCGATCCCGCGGCGGCGTGGAACGGCACGAGCAGCAGGCCCAGGTACGCGGCCACGAATCCCGCATCGTTGGCGAGCCATTCGCCGAGCGCGCGGCGCCACCAGGCTTCCAGGGCGTGCAGCGCGAGCCCGGCGACGAGCAGGGCCGCGCCCGCGAAGAGCGGCACCGTGAGCACGCGCAGCGGCTGTCGCAGCGGCTCGATCCACCACGCCGCGACCAGATCCTCGCGGCCGAAGACGGAGCCGAAGGCGAGGCCGAAGGCCGCCGCCGCGATCCCGCCCGGCACGAGCAGGCGCAGCGTGGGATGGCGCCGGCGAAGCGCGAGGCCGGCGGCGACCAGCACGAGCCCCTGGCCCAGGTCCCCGAACATGTAGCCGAAGAGGAGCGGGGTGGCCAGCGCGAGCAGCATGCTCGGATCGACGCCCTCGCGCCCCGGCACGCCGAAGATGCGGCTGAAGATCTCGAAGGGCCGCGCCCACCACGGATTGCGCAGCAGCAGCGGCGGCTGCGCCTGCGGCGGGGCGGGCGGGAACGAGACCAGCCCCCGGGCGCCCGAGGCCTCGACGGCCGCGGCGAGCCGCTCCCCGTCGTCGGTCCAGCCCTCGATGCGCGCAAGCGACTGGCGGTGCTCGATGGCGCCGACCTTGGCGAAGCACCACGCGGCGCGCTCGACGTCGCCCAGCGCGAAGGCGAGCTCGTGGCGCGCCGAACAGGCGTCGAGCGCCTCCCGCGCCGCGGAGGCGCGCGCGCGCAGGGTGGCGATGCGCGCTTCGATGCGCGTGCGGCTCGCGCGGGCCTCGCTCTCGAGCCAGCCGGGAAGGGCCACGGAGCGCCCGTGCATCACGACGGCCTCGCGCTCGAGCTGCTCGACGGCGCGCGCGGCACCCAGCACCACGGCGAACACCTCCCCGCCGCTTGCGAAACGGTGAACCAGCACCGCCGGGGGAATCACGGGATCCGACCCCGCGGGATAGACGAGCAGCCGCGAGCGCAGCCCGCCGCCCGCGCGCGCGAGCTGCCCGAGGTCCACCGCGCTCGCCTCCATCTCGAGCAGGACGCGCTCGACCAGCGCGAGCTCGGCGGCCTCCCCTTCGTCGCGCTGGATGACTTCGATCGGGGAGGCGGCTTCCGCGGCCCAGGCGCGCAGGCGCGCGAGCGCGGCTTCCAGCGCGGCGACGGGCTCGCCGCGTTCGGTGGCGGGACGCAGCTGCGCGCGCGCCCAGTAGGCACGATAGGCGCGCGCGAGATCGGCGTAGGCCTTGAACGCGCGGTTGGCCGCCTCGGCCTGGGGCGTGGATCGGCCCCCGCTCCATTCGATTTCCGCGCGCCCGCTCGCGGCCAGCGCCTCGAGCAGCACGAACGCGTCGTCGCGCGCGGCGAGCGCCTCGAACCAGCGTGCGGGCTGGGGCCGCATCATGGCGAGGGCCTCCGCGCCGCGGCATGGGCGACGAGCTCCGCGCGCAGGCGTTCCGCGTCCAGCGCGAGCAGCGCGAGGTGGTCGAAGGCCGCCGCCGCGAGGAGCGCGTGGCGCCGGAAGAGCCGCTCGAGGCGCGCGCCGAGCGCGCGGCGCAGTTCCCACGCGTCCTCGACCGATGCGCGCGCGAATTCCGCGAGGTGCGAGCGGAGGGTGCTCACCAGCTCCTCGAGGGCCGCGCGCTCTTCGGCGCTGCAGCGCGGCCAGCTCGCGCGCCAGGCGGCGAGCCAGGCCTCGCGGGGATTGTCGGCGGAGGCGACGTCGTCCCGCGCAGGGCGCGCGGCGAGCGCCGGATCGTCCGCCATCCAGGGCAGCACCCCGAGCCCGGCCGCGAGGCGCTGCCGGGCGGGAAGATCCACGAGCTCGCGGGTGAGCAGCACCGCGGGCCGCCAGGCCTGCGGCATCCAGCGCGCGACCTCCTCGATGCGGCCGCGCAGCCGTACGCGCACCAGCCGCTCGATTTCGTCCAGGGTGGATCCGGCATCGAGTCCCGCGATCCACGGGCGCAGCGCCGAGGCGCGCGCGGCTTCCAGCAGGGCCGAGAGGTTCACGGCCGCGTGGACCATCGCCCAGGCCGCGCCGTCCGGGTGCGCGCCGTGGCGCGACTGGATGCGGGCCTGCGCGAAATCGGTGGTGCCGTCCATGGGTCAGGTGGTGAGCTCGACGGCAAGGCGCCCGATCGCCTCCAGAAGCCGGCGATCCTCGTCGGCGCCGGCCTCGCCGGCCATGCCCGCCTCGCGCTCGAGCGCCGCGATGGCGGCGAGCTTTTGCTCCAGCCGGCGTCGCATCGCCGCGCGCACGGCGGCGGCGCGACGGGCGGCGGCGGCCGCGATCGCCTTCTCTCTCGCGCGCGCCTGCGCGAGCAGCCGCTCGGCTTCCCGCGTGCATTCCTCGACCGCGAAGCGCGCGTCGCGTTCGGCGGCGAGCACGCGCGCCATGGCCTCGTCGAGGGCGCGCGCATCCGCAGCCTCGCCCGCCTCGAACGACGAGCGCTCCGCTTGTGCCGATTCGGGGAGCGACATGGGAAACCTCCGCGCAGCCAGTATCGCCAGAGGCGCGGCGCTTCCCTTGACCTAAATCAGAACCGTTCCGGGTTCGCCGGAACGGGCGGTGCGGGGGTGCTCAGCGGGGCGGGAAAGGCAGGCCGCGACGCGCGGCCATCGAGCGGCCGAGCGCTTCCTGGTCGCGGGCGTCGAGCCAGCGCGCGAACAGCGCGGCGAGCGCCGGCTCCTCCGCGCCGATGTGGCTCGCGTACCCGGCAGCGAAGGCCTCGATCTCGTCGCCGGGCAGCGATCGCACGAGCCCTTCGGCGATGCCCTCGAGGGGCTTGCGAAGGTGGGTCCAGGCCGCGCCGAGGCTGCGATGATCGGACTCGAGCCGGCCGCGCAGAGCCCGGAAGCGCTCCGCCTCGTGCGGATCCGCGATGCGCCGCTCGAGGAGCGGGAAGACGTCCTTCTCCTCGTCCTCGTGGTGGTCGGCCGCGGCCTTCGCGAAATAGCGAAGCACGGACTGGGCCGCCGCGCTCGCCTCGGCGTCCACGCCCTTCGCGTCGAGATGCGCGTGCAGCCGCTTCAGCGTGGCGAGCTGCTTCTCGATGCGGCGGTGGCAGCCGAGCAGCATTTCCAGCGGCTCGTCGAAGCCGGCGGCCGGCGCATCGACGAGCGCGCGCGACGCCTCAGGCGCCGGACGCGGCGTGACCATCTTCGGGCTCCTGCGAATCGGACCATTTTCCCATCGCATTGTGACTGATGCGTGGCCGAAAGGTTGCAGGCCGCCGCGCGCTTCATGCGGCGGGCTCGGCGACGACGACGTAACGATAGCGCGTCCCGGGCCGCACCGCGTCGAACGGGTAGCACGTGATGAGCGTGAGCCGCGGGGCGCCCGTCTCCTCCATCACGGCCGTGTCGTCGCGATCGACGACGCTCGCGGCGCGCACGCGGTAGCGCACGACCGGGCCGCGCGCGGCCTGCAGGTCGATCTCGTCGTCGGGCGCGAGCCGGCGCAGGAACGAAAAATGCGTGTCGCGGTGGGCGACGAGCACCGTGTTGCCGCCGGTTCCCGGTTCCGCGGTTCCCGCGACGAGCCCCGGGCCGAAAGCGAGCGAACGGCGGCTCGAGTCGTCGAGCACGTAGAGGTCCACGTGGCGCGCGGGCACGGTGAGGCGGGCGACCGGATGCATGTCCGCCCAGGGCCACGGGCGCCGCGGCGGCGCACCCGCGCGCACCGCGGCCCACGACGAGGCGATGAGGCGCTGCGCGAGGAAGCCCTTCGCGTGGATCCAGCCCGCCGACGCGAGCTGCGCCGTTCCCGCGAGCGCGAG
>DASPRQ010000084.1:0-107968 GCA_035624355.1 Usitatibacter sp.
CTCGGCTCGATCTCGACCGAGGCGCATACCTCGCTCGCCGTGGCGATGAACCGGATCGGCGGCAAGTCGAATACCGGCGAGGGCGGCGAGGATCGCCGGCGCTACGCGATCGTGAAGGCGGGCGAGACGCTGCGCTCGCGCCTTGGTGCCGGCAGGGTGGAGGCCGACTACCCGATCCGCGAGGGCGACGTCCTCAAGTCGAAGATCAAGCAGGTCGCCTCGGGCCGCTTTGGCGTCACGAGCGAGTACCTCGTGAACGCGGACGAGATCCAGATCAAGATGGCGCAGGGCGCGAAGCCCGGCGAGGGCGGGCAGCTCCCGGGCCACAAGGTCTCGAAGTACATCGCGAAGGTGCGCCACACGGTGCCGGGCGTGGGCCTCATCTCGCCCCCGCCGCACCACGACATCTACTCGATCGAGGACCTCGCGCAGCTCATCCACGACCTGAAGAACGTGAACCCCTCCGCGCGGGTGTCGGTGAAGCTGGTGAGCGAGATCGGGGTGGGCACGGTCGCCGCGGGCGTCGCGAAGGCGAAGGCGGACCACGTGACGATCTCCGGGCACGACGGCGGCACGGGCGCTTCCCCCCTGTCGTCCATCAAGTACGCGGGAAGCCCGTGGGAGATCGGCCTCGCGGAAACGCAGCAGACGCTGGTGCTCAACCGCCTGCGCGGGCGCATCTCGGTGCAGGCCGACGGCCAGATGAAGACCGGGCGCGACGTGGTGATCGGCGCGCTGCTGGGCGCCGACGAGTTCGGCTTCGCCACGGCCCCGCTCGTGGTCGAGGGCTGCATCATGATGCGCAAGTGCCACCTCAACACGTGCCCCGTGGGCATCGCCACGCAGGATCCGGAGCTCATCAAGAAGTTCGAGGGCAAGCCCGAGCACCTCATCAACTACTTCTTCTTCGTGGCCGAGGAAGTCCGCGAGCTGATGGCGAAGATGGGCGTGCGCCGGTTCGACGACATGATCGGGCGCACGGAGCTGCTCGACGTGCGCCCGGGCGTGGAGCACTGGAAGGCGAAGGGCCTCGACTTCTCGCGGCTCTTCTACCGGCCCGCGATCCACCCCGAGGTGCCGCTGCACCGGTGCGAGGCGCAGGACCACGGGCTCGCAAGAGCGCTCGACCACGAGCTCATCGACAAGGCCGAGCCCGCGCTCGCCTCCCGGCGCCCCGTGCAGATCGAGAGCGCCATCTACAACCGCAACCGCACCGTGGGAGCGATGCTCTCGGGCGAGGTCGCGCGCCGCTACGGGCACGCGGGCCTTCCCGAGGACACGATCCACGTGAACTTCAAGGGCACCGCGGGCCAGAGCTTCGGCGCCTGGCTCGCGCGCGGCGTGACCTTCGAGCTCGAGGGCGACGCCAACGACTACCTGGGCAAGGGCCTGTCGGGCGGGCGCATCGTCGTCTATCCGCCGAGGAAGAGCCCCTTCGTTCCCGAGGAGAACATCATCATCGGCAACACGGTGATGTACGGGGCGATCGCGGGCGAGGCGTACTTCCGCGGCGTGGCGGGCGAGCGCTTCTGCGTGCGCAACTCGGGGGCCACCGCCGTGGTGGAGGGCGTGGGCGATCACGGCTGCGAGTACATGACCGGCGGCACGGTGGTCGTGCTCGGCAAGGCCGGGCGCAACTTCGCCGCCGGGATGTCGGGCGGCATCGCCTACGTGCTCGACGAGGAGGGCGACTTCACCCAGCGCTGCAACCTCGCGATGGTGGAGCTCGAGCCCATCCCCGAGGAGGAGACGGCCGCCGCCGCGGAAGGCGCCGGCGAGCTCGAGGCCCACGGCAGGGTGCACATCGACCACCTCGCGGGCAACGACGACGCGACGCTCAAGGTCCTCATACAGCGCCACCTGCTCTACACGGGCAGCGAGAGAGCGCGGCGCATCCTGGAGAACTGGGCCGCGTACCTGCCGCGGTTCGTGAAGGTGATGCCGGTCGAGTACCGGCGGGCGCTCTCCGAGATGGCGCGCGAGCGGGGGCGCGTCGAGCAACCCGCGCCGCGGGTGGAAGTGCGGGCGAACGACTGACGATCGGGCTCCCTCCCGCGGGGGAGGGGGCCGAGAGAAAGCATGGGAAAAATCACCGGCTTCATGGAATTCGAGCGCCGGGACCGGCCTTACGCGCCGGTCGCCGAGCGCGTGAGGTTCTTCAAGGAGTTCATCCGCCCCCTCGGCGACGAGGAGATGAGCCGCCAGGGCGCGCGCTGCATGGACTGCGGCATCCCGTTCTGCCAGACCGGCTGCCCGGTGAACAACATCATCCCGGACTGGAACGACCTCGTCTTCCGCGGCCGCTGGCGCGAGGCGCTCGAGGTCCTGCACTCCACGAACAATTTCCCGGAATTCACGGGGCGCATCTGCCCTGCGCCGTGCGAGGCGGCCTGCACGCTCAACATCAACGACGACGCGGTGACGATCAAGTCGATCGAGCAGGCGATCGTGGACAAGGGCTGGGCGGAGGGATGGATCGGGCCGCAGGTCCCGCACCGCAAGACCGGCCGCAAGGTGGCCGTGGTGGGATCGGGCCCCGCGGGGCTCGCCTGCGCCCAGCAGCTCGCCCGCGCCGGCCACGACGTGACGCTCTTCGAGAAGAGCGACCGCATCGGGGGGCTGCTGCGCTACGGCATTCCCGACTTCAAGATGGAGAAGCACCTCATCGACCGGCGCATGGAGCAGATGGCCGCCGAGGGCGTCACCTTCCGCCCCGGCGTGCACGTGGGCGCGACGCTCCCGGCCGAGGAGCTGCTCGCGCAGTTCGACGCCGTGGCGCTCACCGGCGGCTCCGAGAAGCCGCGCGACCTCCCGGTACCCGGGCGCGAGCTCTCCGGCGTCCACTTCGCGATGGAGTTCCTGCCGCAGCAGAACAAGGCGGTCGCGGGCGACAAGGTGCCGGGCCAGATCCTCGCCGCGGGAAAGCACGTCGTCGTGATCGGCGGCGGCGACACCGGCAGCGACTGCATCGGCACCTCGTTCCGCCAGGGCGCCGCCTCGGTCGTGAACTTCGAGCTGATGCCCGAGCCGCCCGAGCACGAGGACAAGCCGCTCACGTGGCCGTACTGGCCGCTGAAGCTCCGCACCTCCTCCTCGCACGAGGAGGGCGCGGAGCGCGAGTTCGCCGTGGCGACGAAGTCCTTCCAGGGCCGGAACGGCCGCGTCGAGAGCCTGGTCGCGTGCCACGTCGAGTGGGTGAAGGACGACAAGGGCGCGAGCGCGATGAAGGAGGTGCCGGGAACGGAGTTCACCATTCCCGCGCAGCTCGTGCTCCTCGCCATGGGCTACGTCCACCCGGTGCACGAGGGCCTCCTCGACGCGCTCGGCGTGGCAAAGGACCCGCGCGGCAACGTGCGCGCGACGACCGAAGGGACCGGCTGCTACGCGACGTCGGTTCCGCGCGTCTTCGCCGCGGGCGACATGCGCCGCGGCCAGTCGCTCGTGGTCTGGGCGATCCGCGAGGGCCGCCAGTGCGCGCGCGAAGTGGACGCGTTCCTGACGGGCGCCTCGGACCTCCCGCGCTGAGGCTTTCCTTCGAGACGCTGAAGCTCCTGCTGCTCGGCCTCGCGGCGGCCTACGTCGCCGTCGCGGGCCTCGTGTGGGCGCTCCAGGAACGGCTGATCTTCCTGCCGCCCCCGCCGCGGGCGCTTCCTCCGCCGCCGGCAGGCTGGCGCATCGAGCCCGCGTCCCTGAGCATGCGCGACGGCACGCGGCTCGCCGGGGCGTGGCTCCTGCCGCCCATGCCGCGGCCCCCGCTCGTCATCTACTTCGGCGGCAACGCCGAGGATGCGACGCTCGAGGTCCCCACGGTCGAGGAGACCTACGGCGAGCGCGCGGTGCTCCTCGTGAACTACCGCGGCTACGGCGCGAGCGAGGGGCGCCCCGGCGAGGCGGCGATGGTCGAGGACGCGAAGGAGATCTTCGACGCCGCCTCGCGCCGCGAGGACATCGACGCGACGCGCATCGCCGTGCACGGCCGCAGCCTCGGCAGCGGCGTCGCGGTGCCGCTCGCCGCCGCGCGGCCCGTGCGCTGCGTGGTCCTCACCTCGCCCTTCGCGGCCGCGCTCGACGTGGCGCGCGAGGTGTATCCGTGGCTGCCGGTCGCGCTCCTCATGCGCCATCCCTTCGATTCCGCGCGCATCGCGCCGGGCGTCAGGGCGCCCGCGCTGATCCTCCTGGGCGAGGCCGACCGCGTGATCCCGCCGCATCATGCGCGGCGCCTCGCGCAGCTCTGGGGCGGCCCCGTGCGGCTCGAGGCCTTCGCGGGATTCGGCCACGAGGACATCTCGCTCAACCCCCGCTATTCGCATGCGATCCGCGCCTTCCTCGACCGCTGCCTGTGAGGCGCGGCGCCGGGCGGGCCAGGCGATCGTGCGAAAATCGCCCGACATGAAGAACGACACGCTGCTCAGGGCGCTGCTGCGCGAGCCCACGGAATACACCCCGGTGTGGGTGATGCGCCAGGCCGGGCGCTACCTGCCCGAATACAACGAGACGCGGCGCAGGGCCGGCAGCTTCCTCGCCCTCGCGAAGACGCCGGAGCTCGCCTGCGAGGTGACGCTGCAGCCCGTCGACCGCTTCGCCCTGGACGCCGCGATCATCTTCTCCGACATCCTCACGGTCCCCGACGCCATGGGCCTGGGCCTGTATTTCGCGGACGGCGAGGGCCCGAAATTCGAGCGGCCCGTGCGCGACGAGCGCGACGTCGCCCGGCTCGCCCCGCCCGACCTCGGGAGCCTGCGCTACGTGTTCGACGCGATCGCGCTCGCGCGAAAGGCGCTCGCCGGGCGCGTTCCCCTCATCGGCTTCTCCGGCAGCCCTTTCACCCTCGCCTGCTACATGGTCGAGGGCGGGGGCAGCGACGATTTCCGCCGGGTGAAGACGATGCTCTACGCGCGCCCCGAGCTGCTGCACCGGATCCTGGAGGTGAACGCGCAGGCGGTGACGGCCTACCTCAACGCGCAGATCGACGCGGGGGCGCAGGCGGTCATGATCTTCGACACGTGGGGAGGCGTCCTCTCGCACGCCGCGTTCGGCGAGTTCTCCCTCGCGTATTCGAAACGCGTGCTGGGGGGCCTCCGGCGCTCGTGCGAAGGGCGCGTCGTCCCGCGCATCCTCTTCGCCAAGGGCGGCGGCCAGTGGCTGGAGGCGATGGCGGAATCCGGGGCCGACGCGCTCGGCGTCGACTGGCAGACCCACCTCGGCGAGGCGCGGCGGCGGGTGGGCGCGAAAGTGGCCCTGCAGGGAAACCTCGATCCCATGGCCCTCTTCGCCACGCCGGCGGCGATCGAGCGCGAGGTGCAGCGCGTGCTCGACGAGTTCGGCGCGGGGCCCGGGCACGTGTTCAACCTCGGCCACGGCGTGTCCCAGCACACGCCGCCGGAGCACGTGCAGGCGCTCGTGGAAGCGGTGCATGCGCTCTCTCTCGGGGCCCACGCGCGATAGCTGGTGTCAAGAAAAATATTTGCGTCGATGTGATTGCTTATTCACAAGGCTTTCGTTCTCGACGGGTTTCGCCCCACGCCTCGCGGGCATGTCGAGGAATCGGGTTTTCCCCTTGAGCATCATGGGCTTGATTCCTGCTGCCATGCCGCAAGACGAACTTGACGCCCGTGAATCCGACGGACGATCCGCTTGTGCATCGACGTATGCACAGACTTATCCACAGGCTTTTCAGGCCCCTGAAGGGGCCCGGTTCCGCTCTTGAAGATCGCCCGCGTAGCCCTCGACTTGCCTGTCGAAGAGGCGTTCGATTTTCGCGTCCCGGAAGGGCTCGAAGCGCCGGTGGGCGCGCTCGTCGTGGTGCCTTTCGGGAGCCGGCGCAAGGTGGGCGTGGTGGTCGCGCGGCCCGCCCGAAGCGCGGTTCCGGTGGAGCGGCTGAAGCCCATCGAGCGCCGCGTCGAGGACGTCGCGCCGCTGTCGGGGCCGCACCTGGAGCTCCTCGGGTTCTGCGCGGCGTACTACCAGCGGCCGCTGGGCGAGGTGATCGCCGCGAGCCTTCCTCCCCGCCTGCGCCAGGCGAGCCGCCGTGCGATCGCCCCGCCCGCCCACGCTCGCGCCCCGGCTTCCCGCGAGGCCGACGCTCCGCCCCTCAATCCGGCCCAGCAGCGTGCGCTCGACCTCTGCCTCGAAGGGCGCGACCGCTTCCACCCGGTGCTGCTGCACGGCGTGACCGGCAGCGGCAAGACCGAGGTGTACCTGCGGCTCATCGCCGAGGCCATCGCGCGCGGACGCCAGGCCCTCCTCCTCGTGCCCGAGATCGGCCTCACGCCCCAGCTCGAGGCGCAGGTCCGCGGACGCTTCCCCGCCGAGCGCGTGGCGAGCGCCCACAGCCGCCTGGGCGAGGGCGAGCGCGCGGCCGCCTGGCTCGAGGCCCAGTCGGGCGCGGCCGCCGTCGTGATGGGCACGCGGCTCGCGGTGCTGATGCCGTTCCGCGATCTGGGGCTGATCGTCGTGGACGAGGAGCACGACCCGTCGTACAAGCAGCAGGAGGGACTGCGCTACTCGGCGCGCGACGTCGCCGTCCGGCGCGCGCAAGCGCTGCGCATCCCCGTGGTCCTCGGATCGGCCACCCCGTCGCTCGAAAGCTTCGCGAACGCGCAGGCCGGCCGCTACGCGCTCGCGAGCCTGCCCGCGCGCGCGATCGCCGGAGCGGCGCTGCCGGCGGTGCGCACGATCGACACGCGGGCCGACCGCCCCCGCGACGGCCTCGCCGGTGCCCTCGTGCGCGCGCTGCGCGACTGCACCGGGCGCCGGGAACAGGCCCTCGTCTTCGTGAACCGCCGCGGCTTCTCGCCGGTGCTGCATTGCCGGGCGTGCGCATGGCACTCGACCTGCGAGCGCTGCAGCGCGAACCTCGTGCTGCACCAGCGCCCCCGGGAGCTGCGCTGCCACCACTGCGGCCACCGGGAAGCCGCGCCGGAGCGCTGCCCGTCGTGCGGCGCCGCGGACCTCGCCCCCGTCGGGCAGGGGACCCAGCGGGTGGAGGAGGCCCTGCGCGCGGCGCTGCCGGGAGCGCGGGTCGAGCGCGTCGACCGCGATTCCACCGCGCGCCGGGGCGCGCTGAAAGGCGTCCTCGACCGATTCCGCGCGGGCGAGGTCGACGTCCTCGTGGGCACGCAGATGCTCGCGAAGGGCCACGACTACCCGCGCCTCACGCTGGTGGGTGTGCTCGACAGCGACAGCGCGCTCTTCAGCGCCGATTTCCGCGCGGGCGAGCGCCTCTTCGCCCAGCTCGTGCAGGTCGCGGGCCGCGCCGGGCGCAGCGACCGTCCCGGCGAAGTCCTCATCCAGACCGACTTCCCCTCGCACCCGCTCTACGCGGCGGTCGCCGTCCACGACTACGCGAGCTTCGCCGCCGGGGCGCTCGAGGAACGCCGCGTGGCGGGATTCCCGCCCTTCTCGCACCTCGCCCTGCTGCGCGCGGAGTCGAAGAAGGCGGGCGAGGCGCGCGGGTTCCTGCGCGAGGCGGTGCGCATCGCCCGCCCCCTCGCCTCCAGGGTGGAGGTCTTCGAGCCGGTGGCGGCGTCCCTCGAGCGCAAGGCCGGATTCGAGCGGGCGCAGCTGCTCGTGCGTGCCCGATCCCGCGCCGCCCTGCAGCCCTTCCTGTGCGAGTGGCGCCGCCGCCTCGCCGCTCGCGGGGGGCGTCGCGTGCGCTGGGCCCTCGACGTCGATCCGCAGGAGGTCTGAGGCCCCGGCGGCCGGGGGGCTGGGCGCGCCCCCGTATAATGGACGGTCCGGATTCCCCCGCTCCCGTGTCCTCCCCCGATCCGAAAACCCGCCTCGCCGAACGGATCCGCGCCGCCGTCCGGGTCGCGTTCCCGTCCGTCGACGACGTCACCGTCGAGCTCGAGCGGCCGAAGAACGACGAGCACGGGGACTTCGCGACCAACGTCGCGTTGCAGATCGCCCGCCGCGTGGGCCGCAAGCCGCGCGAGGCGGCCGAGGCCATCGTCGCGGCCTTGGGCGGCCACGACGAGCTCGCGCGGGCCGACGTCGCCGGTCCGGGCTTCATCAACTTCACGCTCGCGCGGGGCTCGCGCTTCGCGGTCGTCGCCGAGATCCTCGCGAAGGGCGCGGCGTTCGGACGCGGAGAGGCGGGCCGCGGCCGGCGCATCCTCGTGGAGTTCGTCTCCGCGAACCCGACCGGGCCGCTGCACGTGGGCCACGGCCGGCAGGCGGCCCTCGGGGACGCGATCTCGACGCTGCTCGAATGGCAGGGATGGCGGGTGGCGCGAGAGTTCTACTACAACGACGCGGGCAACCAGATCGACAACCTCGCGCTCTCCGTCCAGGCGCGCATCCGCGAGGCGCGCGGCGAGCCCGCGGAGATGCCGAAGGACGGCTACCACGGCGACTACATCCGCGACATCGCCGCCGAGTACGTCGCGGCGGGCTTCGGCGACACGACGGGATCCGACCTCGAGCAGATCCGGCGCTTCGCCGTCGCCTACCTCCGGGGCGAGCAGGACGTGGACCTCCGGGCCTTCGGCGTGGACTTCGACTCGTACTTCCTCGAGAGCTCGCTCTACGCCGACGGCAAGGTGCAGGAGGCGGTCGGCCTGCTGCGCGGCGCCGGCCACTGCTACGAGGCCGAGGGGGCACTCTGGCTCAGGACCACGGACTTCGGCGACGACAAGGACCGCGTGATGCGCAAGTCCGACGGCACGTTCACGTACTTCGTGCCGGACGTGGCCTACCACCTGGGCAAGTTCCGGCGCGGGTACGAGCACGCCGTCAACGTGCAGGGCGCGGACCACCATTCGACCGTCACGCGCGTGCGCGCGGGGCTGCAGGCGCTCGCCGTCGGCATCCCCGCGGGGTATCCGGACTACGTCCTGCACCAGATGGTGACGGTGATGAAGGGCGGCGAGGAGGTGAAGATCTCCAAGCGCGCGGGCTCCTACGTGACGGTGCGCGATCTGGTCGACGAGGTCGGGCGCGACGCGGTGCGCTATTTCTTCCTCATGCGACGCGTCGATTCGCACCTGGTGTTCGACATCGACCTCGCCAAGAGCCGCTCCGAGGACAACCCCGTCTACTACGTGCAGTACGCCCACGCGCGGCTGTGCAGCGTGCTGAAGGAATGGGGCGGGAACCGCGAGGCCCTCGCCGCGGCCGAGCTCGCGCGCCTCACCTCGCCCCACGAAGCCGCGCTCGCCGCGAAGCTCGCGGAGTTTCCCGAGCTCCTCGCGCGCGCGGCCGCGGAGTTCGCGCCGCACCTCGTCACTTACTACCTGCACGACGACGTGGCGGCACGCCTGCATACCTACTACAATGCCGAGCGCTTTCTCGTCGAGGACGAAGCGTTGAAGCTCGCGCGGCTGGCGCTCGTCGAGGCGACCCGGCAGGTGATCGCCAACGGACTCGCCGTCCTCGGCGTGAACGCTCCCGAGAAAATGTGATGCCCAAGGACTACAAGGACCCCCCGGCGTCGCGCGGCCAGGTGAACCATCCCCTGCTGCTCGGCGTGATCATCGGGCTGCTGCTCGGCATCGTGATCTCGCTCGCGGTGGCGCTGTGGCTCAACCGCCTCGCCAACCCGTTCGTCGAGAAGAACCGCTCCGTCGAGCCGCTGCCGAAGATCGGCTCGGCGCAGCCGCCGCCGCCGCCCGAGGCGGCGAGCGCGGCGCAGAAGGCGGCCCAGGGGAGCGCGCCGCCGGAGAAGGGCGCCAAGGCCCCCGAGCGCCCGCGCTTCGAGTTCTACCAGATCCTCCCGGGCGAGAAGGAAGCGCCGGCGGTCGAGGCGAAGGCGCCGGCCAAGGCGCCGGAGGCCGCGAAGCCCCCCGTGGCGCCCCGGCCCGGCTCGTCGCCGTCCGTGCCCCTGCCTCACACCGGGGACGTGTACTGGCTGCAGGCGGGGGCCTTCGCCGACGAGAAGGAAGCAGACAACCTCCGGGCGAAGATCGCGCTCACGGGCCTCGAAGCCTCGGTGCGCGCGGCCTCCGTGGGCGACCGGGGCAAGCTCTACCGCGTGCGGCTGGGCCCGTACCAGAGCCTGGACGACGCGAACCGGATCAAGGCGACGCTGTCCCAGAGCGGCGTCGAGGCCGCCATCATCCGCAGCGCCGACGAAGCCAAGAACCCCTGAAGGAACCCGCCCATGAACCTGCGCAAAGCCCTCCTGCTCGTGATGACGCTCCTCGCGAGCGCCCTCGCTCCCGTCGCGGCCCGGGCCGCCGACTACGCCCTCGTCTCGCCTCCGCAGCTCCAGGAGAGCAACGGCAAGATCGAGGTGCTGGAATTCTTCTGGTACGGCTGTCCGCACTGCTACCACCTCGAGTCCGACGTGAACGCGTGGCTCAAGACCATTCCTCCGGACGTGGTCTTCAAGCGCGTCCCGGCCTACCCGAGCGAGAGCTGGGGCGAGGCGGCGCGCATCTACTACACGATCGACGCGATGGGCCTGCTGCCGAAGCTTCACGAGAAGGTCTTCGACGCGATCCACAAGGACGGCGTGAACCTCATGAACAAGAAGATCCGCGACGACTGGCTCGCGAGGAACGGCGTCGACCCCTCGAAGTACGACCAGATGTCGAAGTCCTTCACGGTGGCGACGGACCTGCAGCGCGCGAGGGAGATGACGCAGAACTACAAGGTCGACAGCGTCCCGCGCCTCGTGGTGGGCGGCAGGTACTACACCTCGGGGGAGCTCGCGGGCAGCCCCGAGCGCATCTTCGCGGTCGTCGACCAGCTGATCGCGAAGGTCCGCGCCGAGAGCGGCAAGCCCGGCGCGGCGAAGAAGAAGTAGCGCCGCCCGCGCTCCCGCGCCCGAGCGGCGGGCCGGATTCGCGATGAAAGTCTTCATCACCGGCGCCTCGAGCGGCATCGGCGCGGCGCTCGCGCGGCACTACGGGGCGCGCGGCGCCACCCTCGGGCTGCTCGCGAGGCGCGAGGCGGAGCTGCGCCAGGTCGGCGACTCGGCGCGCGCGCCCTTCGAGGCCTACGCGTGCGACGTGCGCGACCTCGCGGCGGTCGAGCGCGCCGCGCGCGAGTTCACGGCGCGCCACGGCACGCCCGACATCGTGATCGCGAACGCGGGGATCTCCCACGGCACGTCGACGGAGCGCGAGGAGGACGTCGAGGTCTTCCGCGAGATCCTGGAGATCAACGTGATGGGCATGGTGAACGCCTTCCATCCGTTCGTCGCGGCGATGCGCGAGCGGGGCAGCGGCACGCTCGCGGGCATCGCCTCGGTCGCGGGGTTCCGGGGGCTCGCCGGCGCCGGCGCGTACAGCGCCTCCAAGGCGGCGGCGATCCGCTACCTCGAGGCGCTGCGCGTGGAGCTGCGCGGCACGGGCGTGCGCGTGACGACCGTCTGCCCGGGCTACATCCGCTCGCCCATGACCGCGAAGAACCCCTACCCGATGCCCTTCATCATCGGGGCGGACGACGCCGCGCGCCGCATGGCGCGCGCGATCGACGCCGGCCGCTCCTTCGCGGTGATCCCCTGGCCGATGGCGATCGTCGGCCGCCTGCTCGCGCTGCTTCCCAACGCGCTCTTCGACCCTCTCACGGCGCGCGGCGGCCGCAAGCCGCGCCGCTGAGCGTCCCGCTCCCGGCCGAGCCCCGGCGCCCGCGCCTAGAGGGGCTCGACCTCGCTCTGCGCAGGCCGCCAGCGCAGAAGGCGCCTCTCGGCCCGGGCGACGGCCGCGTCGAGGACGAGCGCGAACGCGGTGAGCACGAGCATCCCGGCGAAGACGGAGTTGATGTCGAACGCGCCTTCGGCCTGCTGGATGAGGTAGCCCACGCCCCTCGCCGATCCGAGGTACTCGCCGACCACCGCGCCCACGAACGCCATGCCCACGGAGGCGTGCAGGCTCGAGAACAGCCACGACGTCGCGGACGGAAGGTACACGTGGCGCAGCAGCTGGCGGCGGTTCGCTCCCAGCATCAGCGCGTTGTTGAGCACGACGGGGCTCACTTCCTTCACGCCCTGGTAGACGTTGAAGAACACGATGAAGAAGACGAGCGTCACGCCGAGCGCCACCTTCGACCAGATGCCGAGCCCGAACCACACCATGAAGATGGGCGCGAGCACCACCCGCGGCATCGCGTTCGCCGCGATGATGTAGGGATCGAGGAGCGCCGAGGCGGACGGGGCGAGTCCCAGCCACAGGCCCACGCCGAGCCCGAGCCCCGCGCCGATCACGAACGCGAGCACGGTCTCCTCGAGCGTCACCCAGAGGTGCCCGTAGATCGACCCGTCGGCGAACCACGTCCACGCCACCCGCACGATCTTCACGGGCTCGCCGAAGAAGAAGGCGGCGCGATCGGGGTTGTCCCACACGATGGGCGGAAGCAGCCCGGGCTGGGCGAGCGCCTGCCACGCGGCGAGGATCGCCACGAGCAGCAGCCCCCTCCACAGCCACGGCGCGCGCCTCACCCCGCCACCCGGTTGCGCGTCTGCGCGTAGCCCTTGAGCACCTCGGCCTTCATCGAGTGCCAGATCCGGTCGTACAGCCCGACGAAATGCGGGGCGAGGCGGATCTCGGCCACGTCGCGCGGCCGCGGCAGGTCGATCGCGAACTCCCCGATCGGCCGGGTGGCCGGCCCCGCGGAAAGCACCACCACGCGGTCGGAGAGCGCGATCGCCTCCTCGAGGTCGTGGGTGATGAAGATCACGCTCTTGCGGTCGGCGCTCCAGAGCTCGAGCAGCTCGTTCTCCATGAGGCCGCGCGTCTGGACGTCGAGCGCGGAAAACGGCTCGTCCATGAGGAGGATCTGCGGATCGAGGATCAGCATCTGCGCGAGCGAGACGCGCTTGCGCATCCCGCCGGAGAGCTGGTGCGGATAGCGGTCGCCGAAGCCCGCGAGCCCGACCCGCGCGAGCCAATCCTCGCCGCGCCGGCGCGCCTCGTCGCTCGTCAAGCCGCGGAACTCGAGCCCGGCGGTGACGTTGGCGAGCGCGCTCCTCCACGGCATCAGCGCCTCGGCCTGGAACATGTATCCCGCGCGGCGATTGAGCCCCGCGAGCGGTTCGCCGAAAATCCGCACGGCCCCGGCGCTCGGCCGCAGCAGCCCCGCCGCCACGTTGAGCAAGGTCGACTTCCCGCAGCCCGTCGGGCCCACCACGGAGACGAACTCGCCCTCGGCGATCGAGAACGTGACGTCCTCGACGGCCGTGTATGCCCCACCCGCGCGCGCCGCGAAAGTGCAGGTGACGCCTTCGAAAGAGACTGCGCTGCCCATCCCTCGAGCCCGTGTTGAGCGGCGCCCGCGGCGTCCGCTCCAACACGGGCCCCTATTTGTATTTCTGGTTGGCCTTCTTCACGAAGCGGTTGTCGAACGTGGCCGAGAGGTCGATCCTCCCGGCCTTCATCACCGACGGCTCGAAGGCGCGCAGCACCTTGTAGACGTTCTCCGCGGCCTTGAGCGACATCGTCCCGTCCTCCGAGTAGCCGATCATGTTCTTCAGCAGCCCCTCCTTGTAGAGCGAAGGGTCGCCCGCCTTGTACGAGTCGGGCATCAGGTCGACGATCTCCTGCGGCGTGGCTCGGGCGATCCACTTGTCGGCGCGCACGATCGCGTTCACCACGGCCTGGACCGTGTTCGGGTACTTGCGGACGAAGTCGTCGGTCGTGTAGATCACCGCGGCCATGTAGTCGCCGCCGTAGACCTGCTTCATCCCCCGCTCGGTGCGCGTGTCCACCACCGCCACGAACTTGCCCGTGGACTCGAGCCGCGTCACGACCGGGTCCAGGTTCGCGAGCGCGTCGATCTCGCCCTTCTCCATCGCCGCCACGGCCCCCGCGCCGGCACCCACGCCCACGATCGACACGTCCGCGGGCTTGAGGCCGTCCTTCACGAGGAGGTTGTCGACGAACATGTTGGTCGAGGAGCCGGGCGCGGTCACGCCGATCTTGAGCCCCCTCAGGTCGCGGCCGCCGTGGTACCGGGCCGCCCGCTCGCGCGACATCACGAGCACGATCGCGCTGTTCTTCAGCTGCAGCACGACCGCCTTGATCGGCTGCTTCTTCGCGGCCATGTTGATCGTGTGCTCGTAGGCGCCCGAGACGAGGTCGGCGCTTCCGCCGACGAGCGCCTGGAGCGCCTTGGCGCCGCCGGGGAAGTCGGGGATCTCCACGTTGAGGCCCTCGTCCTTGAAGTAGCCTTTGCGCTCCGCCACGGACAGCGGCAGGTAGTAGAAGAGGCTCTTGCCGCCGACCGCGATGGTGATGTCCTTCTTCTCGGGCGCCTGCGCCCCCGCGCCGGCGGCGAAGGCCGCGCCGAGCGCAGCCGCGGCAAGCCCCAGGATGAACCGCTTCATGTGATCTCCCCCTTTTGTCGTCGGAAATGCGGGACCTGGGCCGCGCGGGCTCAGGCCCTCGAGAACTCGGGCGGCTCGTGCAGCTCGAGCGTCTGGCCGGCCTTCATCACCTGCCCGGGAACGTCGTGCCCGACGATCTCCGGGATGCGCCGCGCGACCGCCAGCAGCTTCGCGAGGTCGACGCGCGTGTCGCAGCCCATGTCCTCGAGCATGTTGACCATGTCCTCGGTGCAGATGTTGCCCGTGGCACCCGGCGCGAAGGGGCAGCCGCCGAGCCCCGAGACCGAGCCGTCGAAGGAGCGCACGCCCGCCTCGATCCCCGCCACGACGTTCGCGAGCCCCATGCCGCGCGTGTTGTGGAAATGCAGCGTGTAGTACGCGTCGTCCGGGGGCGGGAAGCGCTCCAGCACCTTCGCGGTCAGCTCGCGCACCTGGCGGGGGTTCGCCATCCCCGTCGTGTCCGCGAGCGAGATGCCGTCGAACCCCAGCTCGCGGAAGCGCCCGACGAACTCGAACACGACGTCCTCGTGCACGTGCCCCTCGAAGGGACAGCCGAACGTGGTGGACAGGCTCATCGTGATCTTCATGCCCGCCTCGTGGGCCGCCTTCACCATGGCCGGAAGCTCGGCGAGCGACTGCTCGTGGGTGCGGTTGATGTTCGCGCGGTTGTGCGTCTCCGAGGCGGAGACCACGCCGTTCACCTCGTCGGGCCTGCGTGCGCACGCGGCGGCGTTCTGCACGCCCCGGGGGTTGGGCACGAGCGCCACGTACGTCACGCCCGGCACCCGGTCGATGCCCGCGAGGACCTCGGCCGCGTCCGCGAGCGCGGGAACCGCCCGGGGCGAGACGAAAGAGGTGACCTCGATCTTGTGCAGCCCGGTGCGCGCGAGCTGGTTCACCACCTCGACCTTGGTCGCGGTCGGGATGAAGCGCTTCTCGATCTGGAAGCCGTCGCGAACGGCGACGTCGTTGACGTAGATGCGCATGGGGGTCGTGCCGGATGAGCGAGATTCTACATCCCCGCGCGGACCCGGCGCGCCGGCCCTGCGTTTCCGGTAGCATCCGGCCCACCATGACCGAAGCCCGCAAGCCGCCGCTCGGCACGGACGACTATCCCGAGATCCGCGAGGGCGTGCGCGCGCTGTGCGCGAGCTTCCCGCCCGAGTACTTTCGCGAGGTGGACGCGCGCCGCGCCTACCCCGAGGCCTTCGTGGAGGCGCTCACGAAGGCGGGCTGGCTCGCCGCGCTCATCCCCGCCGAGTACGGCGGCTCGGGGCTGGGCGTCATGGAAGCCTCGGTCATCATGGAGGAGATCAATCGGGCGGGCGGCAACGCGGGCGCCTGCCACGGGCAGATGTACAACATGGGGACGCTGCTGCGCCACGGCTCGGCCGAGCAGAAGGCGCGCTACCTCCCGCGCATCGCGCGCGGCGAGCTGCGCCTGCAGTCCATGGCGGTCACCGAGCCCACCGCCGGAACCGACACCACCGCGATCCGCACGACGGCGGTGCGGCGCGGCGACCGCTACGTCGTGAACGGGCAGAAGGTGTGGACCTCCCGCGTGCAGCATTCGGACCTGATGATCCTTCTCGCCCGCACGACGCCGGCCGCCGAGGTGAAGAAGCGCTCCGAGGGCCTGTCGGTCTTCCTCGTGGACTTGCGCGAGGCGGTCGGCCGCGGGCTCACCGTCCGGCCGATCGCGAACATGGTGAACCACGAGACGAACGAGCTCTTCCTCGACGACCTCGAGATCCCCGCGGAGAGCCGCATCGGCGAGGAAGGCATGGGCTTCCGCTACATCCTCGACGGCCTCAACGCGGAGCGCGCCATCATCGCCGCGGAGTGCATCGGCGACGGCTACTGGTTCATCGACAAGGTGACCCGCTACGTGAAGGAGCGCGTGGTATTCGGCCGGCCCATCGGCCGGAACCAGGGCGTGCAGTTCCCGATCGCCGAGGCCTACATCGAGCTCGAGGCGGCCGACCTCATGCGCCGGCGCGCCTGCGGGCTCTTCGACGCGGGACGGCCCTGCGGGGCGGAGGCGAACATGGCGAAGCATCTCGCGGCGAAGGCCTCGTGGGAAGCCGCCAACGCATGCCTGCAGTTCCACGGCGGCTTCGGCTTCGCCGCCGACTACGACGTCGAGCGCAAGTTCCGCGAGACGCGCCTCTACCAGGTGGCGCCCATTTCCACGAACCTCATTCTCTCGTACGTGGCCGAGCACGTCCTCGGCCTGCCGCGCTCGTTCTGAGCGCCGGGCGCCGTTACTCCACCGTCACGGACTTCGCGAGGTTGCGCGGCTTGTCCACGTCGGTGCCGCGGAGCAGCGCCGTGTGGTAGGCGAGGAGCTGCACCGGGACCGCGTGCACCGCGGGCGACAGCGCACCGGCGTGGCGCGGCGTGCGGATCACGTGCACGCCCTCCTGCTCGGTGAAGCGGCTGTCGAGGTCGGCGAACACGTAGAGCTCGCCGCCGCGGGCGCGCACCTCCTGCATGTTGGACTTGAGCTTCTCGAGCAGCGCGTCGTTGGGCGCGATGACCACCACCGGCATCGAGGCGTCCACGAGCGCGAGCGGCCCGTGCTTGAGCTCCCCGGCGGGATACGCCTCCGCGTGGATGTAGGAGATCTCCTTCAGCTTGAGCGCGCCCTCGAGGGCGACGGGATAGTGGATCCCGCGCCCCAGGAAGAGGGCGTGCTCGCGCGGGGCGAAGAGCCCGGCCCAGGCGCGGATCTGGGGCTCGAGGTTGAGCGCGTGCTGAATGCTTCCCGGAAGGTAGCGCAGTTGCTCGATCGCCCCGGCCTCCGCGCGGGCATCGAGCCGTCCTTTCGACTTCGCGATCGCGAGCGTGAGGATGTAGAGCGCGGCGAGCTGCGTGGTGAACGCCTTGGTCGAGGCCACCCCGATCTCGGCCCCGGCGCGCGTGTAGAACACGAAGCGCGAGGCGCGCGGGATCGCGCTTTCGCGAACGTTGCAGATGGCGAGCGTGCTCGCGTGGCCCAGGGCGCGCGCGCGCTTGAGCGCCTCGAGCGTGTCGAGGGTCTCGCCGGATTGCGAGACGGTGACCACCAGCTGGCGGGGATCGGGGATCGAGTCGCGGTAGCGGTACTCGTGGCCGAGCTCCGCGGCGCACGGCACGCGCGCGAGCCCCTCCATCCAGTGTCGCGCGACCAGGCTCGCGTAGTGGCTCGTCCCCGAAGCGAGCAGCAGCACCCGGTCGGCGTCGCGGAAAGCCTCGCCCGCCCCGGCCCCGAACAGGCCCTCGACGTCGACCGCGCCCTCGTCCATCACGGCCTCGATCGTGTCGGCCACGGCCCGCGGCTGCTCGTGAATCTCCTTCTGCATGTAGTGGGCGTACGGTCCCAGGTCCACGGCGCCGACGCTCACGTCCGCCTCGTGCACGGGGCGCTCGACGGGCCGGCCCTCGAGGTCGACCACGCGCACCCGCTCACGCGTGAGCGCCACGACGTCGCCGTCCTCGAGGTAGACCACGCGGCGCGTCTGCCCCGCGAGCGCGGAGACGTCGGAGGCGAGGAAGTTCTCGCCGTCGCCGAGGCCCACCACGAGGGGGCAGCCCATGCGCGCGCCGGCCATGGTTCCCGGATCGGAAAGCGCGATCACGCCCAGCGCATAGGCGCCGTGCAGGTCCGCGGCCGCGCGCCGCGTGGCCTCCGGCAAGTCGTGCGAGGCGGCGAAGTAGTGGTGGATGAGGTGGGCCACGACCTCGGTGTCGGTCTGCGACTCGAACGAGTAGCCCATCGCCTTGAGGCGCTCGCGCTGCTGCTCGTGGTTCTCGATGATGCCGTTGTGCACCACCGCGATCTCGTCGCGCGAGACGTGGGGGTGCGCGTTGGGCTCCGTCACGCCGCCGTGGGTCGCCCAGCGGGTATGCGCGATGCCCACGATGCCCTCGAGGCGCTCGGCGCGCACGGCGCCCTCCATCTCGGCCACGCGGCCGACGCGCCGCACGCGCCGGATGCCGCCGTCGAGGACGGCGATGCCCGCGGAATCGTATCCGCGGTATTCGAGGCGCTTCAGGCCTTCGGTGAGGACCGGCACGACGTCGCGGCTGGCGATGGCACCGACGATTCCGCACATGGCTCGGTTGGCTCGCCCCTGCAGGTGGGAGGGGCCCGGGAGGAGGAGCGCCATTTTCGCACGGGCGCGAGCGATGGCGTCCGCGGAAGTAAAAAACTCTCCCCGGCCTGGGACCGGGGAGAGTCAAGGAGGGCGTCATGGCGTTGGCCTCACGTCGCCCAGCCGGAGCGCGGGAGAGGAGGAGACCCGCGGACCTGAGGCTCATCGTCCTCCCCGGCGGGCGCCGGGTCAGCGTCATCGTTCGCACGGGAGGTGCCGAATATCGGACAAACCGGCGGCTCGGCGGCTCCGCCGGCCGGTTCGCATAACGAAACGATGGCCTCGCCGACGCGCGGATGCTAGACTCCGGCCGTCTCCCGCGCCCCCCGATAAGACAATGACGACCGGGGAAACTCCCAGCGCCTCCCAGCTGCAGGCGATCCCGGATCCGTTCGTGAGGTCGCTCGCCGAGCTGGGGCGGCTGCGCACCTACCCGAAGAACACCGTCTTCATCACCGAGGGCGATTCCAGCGACTCGATCTTCGTCGTGCTTTCCGGGCGCGTGAAGGTGTTCATCTCGGACACCGAGGGCCACGAGATGATCCTCGACACGCAGGGTCCCGGCGAGTACGTGGGCGAGATGGCCCTCGACGGCAAGCCCCGCTCCGCCTCGGTCATGACCCTCGAGCCGACCACCTTCTCGGTCGTGGGACGCGATCCCGTGCGCGAGGCGATCCGCCGCAACCCCGACTTCGCCCTCGACATGATCTCGCGGATCATCGACCGCGCGCGCATCGCGACCAACAGCGTGAAGGACCTCGCGCTGCTCGACGTCTACGGGCGGGTGGCGCGGCTGCTCCTCAACATGGCCGTCGAGTCGAACGGCCGGCTCCAGATCCCCGAGAAAATCACCCAGCAGGAGATCGCCGAGCGCGTCGGCGCCTCCCGGGACATGGTGAGCCGCATCTTCCGCGACCTCACCGCCGGCGGTTACATCACCGTCGAGAACCGGATCATCACGATCAACAAGAAGCCGCCGGCGCGCTGGTAGACGCGGAGTTTTCCGCACTGCGGCGCCGCATTCCTCCGTCGTCCCGGGAGCGGCTCCCGCCTAAGCTCGTTTCCGCTGCCGCCCCCCAACCGGCAGAAGGAACCGGGCGATGATGGACGACCTCAGGAACCACGACGCGCACCCCACCCGCGAGGAACGCCGCTGGATGACCGCCGACCCCGTCGCGGGCCTGATGCGAGTCCTCGTCCTCGCCGGGATTTCGGTGATCATCGGCATGGCGGCGAGCTACGCCCTGGCGCCGCAGGCGGCCCCGTCCCAGCCGATGGTGGCTTCCGCCCGCTGAAGGCCTCCCGCCGCGCTACTTCTTGCGCGGCCGCTCCCATCCGGGCTTCGTCACCTGCTCCTTGCGGGTGAGCGTGAGGCCCCCCGGCGGCACGTCCTCGGTGATCGTCGCTCCGGCGGCGATCGTGGCGCCCCTGCCCACGGTCACGGGCGCGACCAGCTGCACGTCGGAGCCGATGTGCACGTCGTCTTCGATCACGGTGCGGTGCTTGCGGGCCCCGTCGTAATTGCAGGTGATGGTCCCGGCGCCGATGTTCACGTCGCGTCCGACGGAGGAATCGCCGATGTAGGCGAGGTGGTTCGCCTTGCTCCCGCGGCCCAGGGTGCTCGCCTTCACCTCGACGAAGTTGCCGATGTGCACCTCCTCGGCGAGCTCGGTGCCGGGGCGGATGCGGGCGAAGGGGCCGATGCGCGCGTTGGCGCCGATGCGGGCCTCCTCGATGAGCGTGAAGGGCTTCACCTCGCATCCCGCGCCGAGGGTGGCCTCCCGCAGCACGCAGTTGGCGCCGATCCGCACGCCGTCGCCCAGCACGACGCGGCCCTCGAAGATGCAGTTCACGTCGATGGAAACGTCGCGCCCGCACTCGAGCTCCCCGCGCACGTCGATGCGCGCGGGATCGGCGAGGGTGACGCCCGCTTCGAGGAGGCGTTTCGCTTGGTTCATCTGGCAATGGCGCTCGAGCGCCGCGAGCTCGGACTTGCTGTTGACCCCGGCGCACTCCCGGGCGCCCGACGGATGCCGCGCCTCGACGCGCGTCCCGTCGTCGACGGCGGCGGCCACGACGTCGGTCAGATAATACTCGCCCTGCGCATTCTCGTTGCCGAGCCGCGCGAGCCATCGCCCGAGCGCCTCGCGCGGGGCGGCGAGGATGCCGGTGTTCACTTCGCGGATCGCGCGCTCATGCGCGTCCGCGTCCTTCTCCTCGACGATGCGCGCGACGGCACCCGCGGCATCGCGGACGATGCGGCCGTAGCCGGCGGGCGCGTCCAGCACCTGGGTGAGGAGCGCGAGCGCGCCCTTCGAGGCGGTGTCCGCCAAGGCGCGCAGGGTGCCCGTCTCGATGAGCGGCACGTCGCCGTACAGCACGAGAATCGTGCCCCCCGCGGACAGGTGAGGAAGCGCTTGCATCACCGCGTGCCCGGTGCCGAGCTGGGGTCCCTGCTCGACCCACTCGAGGGCCTCGCCGGCGAAACGCTCGCGGATCCGGTCGCCGCCGTGCCCCACGACGACGCACAGCCGCGCCGGATCGAGCTGCCGGGCGGAGGCGAGGACGTGGGAGAGCAGCGGCCTGCCGGCGAGCGGATGCAGGACCTTGGGCAGGTCCGAATGCATGCGCTTGCCCTGGCCGGCGGCAAGGATCACCACTTGCAGAGCGGTCGAGGGAGGGGCCATCGGCGTCGTTTCCGCCCGGCGCAAACAAAAAGGGCAGGGGGTTGACCCTGCCCGCAGGTGTTGCGCCTCTAAGTAAAGGAGTTTCGTGATCCCCTTTGCAACTACCCGGCCATCATACCACGTCAGCGCTTCTGGCGCAGCTTGCGGATGGCGGCGAGCTGGGCGACGGCCTCGGCGAGCTCGGCCTGCGCCTTGGCGAGCTCCATGGCCCCGGTGCGGTTGGCGAGGGCCTCCTTGGCGAGGCGCTCGGCCTCCAGGGCCTTCGCCTCGTCCAGGTCGTGGGCCCGCACCGAGGTGTCGGCGAGCACCGTGACCCGGTCCGGCTGCACCTCCATCATCCCGCCGGACACGTAGACCACCTCCTCCTCGCCGCCCGACAGCACGCGCACGGTGCCCGGCTTGATCCGGGTGAGCAGCGGCACGTGCTCCGGGAGGATCCCGAGCTCGCCCGCCTCGCCGGGAGCGATCACCATCTCGGCCGCGCCGGAGAAGATCTCCTGCTCGGCGCTCACGATATCGACATGCAGCGTCTTC
This sequence comes from Usitatibacter sp., assembly GCA_035624355.1. Lineage (GTDB taxonomy): Bacteria > Pseudomonadota > Gammaproteobacteria > Burkholderiales > Usitatibacteraceae > Usitatibacter. The sequence goes on from DASPRQ010000084.1 coordinate 21,627, forward strand.
GCCATGGGCGGGCTTCCTCCGGGCCTACTGGAGCGTCTTCGCCTTCTCCTGGGCTTCCTCGATCGTCCCGACCATGTAGAACGCCTGCTCGGGCAGGGAGTCGCACTCGCCGTTCACGATCATCTTGAAGCCCCTGATCGTGTCCTTGAGCGTCACGTACTTGCCCGGCGATCCCGTGAACACCTCGGCCACGTGGAACGGCTGGGACAGGAAGCGCTGGATGCGCCGCGCCCGGCCCACGGCGAGCTTGTCCTCGGGCGAAAGCTCGTCCATGCCGAGGATCGCGATGATGTCGCGCAGCTCCTTGTAGCGCTGCAGCACGGCCTGCACCGCGCGCGTCGTCTCGTAGTGCTCCTCGCCCACCACGTTCGGGTCGACCTGGCGCGAGGTCGAGTCGAGCGGATCGACGGAAGGGTAGATGCCGAGCGCCGCGATGTCGCGCGAGAGCACCACCGTCGCGTCGAGGTGGCCGAAGGTGGTCGCCGGGCTCGGGTCGGTGAGGTCGTCGGCGGGCACGTACACGGCCTGGATCGACGTGATGGAGCCGGTCTTGGTCGAGGTGATGCGCTCCTGCAGCCGCCCCATCTCCTCGGCGAGCGTCGGCTGGTAGCCCACCGCCGAGGGCATGCGGCCCAGCAGGGCGGACACCTCCGTGCCGGCGAGCGTGAACCGGTAGATGTTGTCGATGAAGAGCAGGATGTCGCGCCCCTCGTCGCGGAAGCTCTCGGCCATGGTGAGGCCGGTGAGCGCCACGCGCAGGCGGTTGCCCGGCGGCTCGTTCATCTGGCCGAACACCATCGCGACCTTCGACTTGCCGAGGTCGTCCTGCACGATCACCTTCGCCTCGGACATCTCGTGGTAGAAGTCGTTGCCCTCGCGCGTGCGCTCGCCCACGCCGGCGAACACCGAAAGGCCCGAGTGCTGCGTGGCGATGTTGTTGATGAGCTCCAGCATCGTCACGGTCTTGCCCACGCCCGCGCCCCCGAACAGGCCGATCTTGCCGCCCTTGGCGAACGGGCAGATGAGGTCGATCACCTTGATGCCCGTCTCGAGCAGCTCCACCGAGGGCGAGAGCTGGTCGAACTTCGGCGCCGCGGCGTGGATCGAGCGGCGCTCCCCGGCGCTCACCGGGCCGCGCTCGTCGATCGGGCGGCCGAGCACGTCCATCACGCGGCCGAGGGTGCCGGGGCCGACGGGCACGGAGATCGGCGCGCCCGTGTTGTGGACCTTCATCCCGCGGCGCAGCCCGTCGGTGGAGCCGAGCGCGATGGTGCGCACGACGCCGTCGCCCAGCTGCTGCTCGACCTCGAACGTGAGCCCCTTCTCCGCGAACGACCCGCCCTCCTCGACGAGCGTCAGCGCGTCGTAGACCCTGGGCATGTGCTCGCGCGGGAACTGGATGTCGATGACCGCGCCGATGCACTGCACGATCCTGCCTTGCACGTTGGGGGTTGCGCTCATTTGCCTTCCTCGAAGCTCCTGAAGACGGTTTGTCAGACGGCCGCGGCGCCGCCGACGATCTCGGACAGCTCCTTGGTGATGGCGGCCTGGCGGGACTTGTTGTAGACGAGCGTGAGCTGGTCGATGACGCCCGTGGCGTTGTCGCTCGCCGCCTTCATCGCCACCATGCGCGCCGACTGCTCGCTCGCCAGGTTCTCCGCCACCGCCTGGTAGACGATCTGCTCCACGTAGCGCGTGAGCAGCTCGTCGAGCACCACCCGCGCCTCGGGCTCGTAGACGTAGTCCCAGTTGGCCCGCGCCGCCCGGGCGTCGCTTTCCAGGCGGTCGGAAGGCAGCGGCAGCAGCTGCTCGATCACCGGCTCCTGCTTCATCGTGTTCACGAAGCGCGTGTAGGCGATGTGCAGCGCGCCGATCTTCCCCTGGGCGAACGCGTCGATCTGGACCTTCACGGGGCCGATCAGGCGCTCGATGTGCGGCGTGTCGCCCAGCGCCGTGAGGTGCGAGACCATGTTGCCGCCGACGCGCTGCAGGAAGGCGACGCCCTTGTTGCCGATGGCGGTGAGCTGCACGCCGCGCCCCTCGGCCTGCCACTCCCGCAGCTTCGCCACGGTGAGCCGCAGGACGTTCGTGTTCAGCCCGCCGCACAGGCCCTTGTCCGAGGTGACGACGACGAGGCCGACGTCCTTCACGCCCTCGCGCCTCACGAGGAACGGGTGGTGGTATTCGGTGTTCGCGTGCGCGAGGTGGGCGGCGATGATGCGGATCTTGTCGCCGTAGGGGCGGGCATGGCGCATGCGCTCCTGGGCCTTGCGCATCTTGGAGGCCGCGACCATCTCCATGGCCTTGGTGATCTTGCGCGTGTTCTGGACGCTCTTGATCTTGTTCCGGATTTCCTTGCTGCCTGCCATCTAGATGTGCCCCTGCATCAATGGTCGGGGTGTGATCTTTCGCTGCGCGACCTCAGTAGGTCGCGTTCCTCTTAAAATCCTTCACTGCTTCATGCAACTTCGCCTCGTCCTCCTTCGAGAGGTCCTTGCTCTTCTCGATGCGGTCGGCGACGTCGGCGTACCTCGACTTCACGAACTCGCGCAGCGCGCGCTCGGCCGCGAGCGCGTTCTTCACGTCGACGTCGTCGAAGTAGCCGTTGTTCACGGCGAAGAGCGTGAGCGCCATCTCCCAGACCTGGAGCGGGTGGTACTGCGGCTGCTTCATGAGCTCGGTCACCATGCGGCCGCGCTCGAGCTGCTTGCGGGTGGCCTCGTCCAGGTCGGAGGCGAACTGCGCGAAGGCCGCGAGCTCCCGGTACTGGGCGAGGGCGAGGCGCACGCCGCCGCCCAGCCGCTTGATCACCTTGGTCTGCGCGGCGCCGCCCACGCGCGACACGGAGATGCCCGCGTTGATGGCCGGGCGGATGCCGGCGTTGAAGAGGTCCGTCTCCAGGAAGATCTGCCCGTCGGTGATCGAGATCACGTTGGTCGGCACGAACGCGGAGACGTCGCCCGCCTGCGTCTCGATCACCGGGAGCGCCGTGAGCGAGCCCGTCTTGCCCTTCACCTGGCCCTTCGTGAAGCGCTCCACGTACTCCTCGTTCACGCGCGCGCCGCGCTCGAGCAGCCGCGAGTGCAGGTAGAAGACGTCGCCGGGGTACGCCTCGCGCCCCGGCGGGCGGCGCAGCAGCAGCGAGATCTGCCGGTACGCCCACGCCTGTTTCGTGAGGTCGTCGTAGATGATGAGCGCGTCCTGGCCGCGGTCGCGGAAATACTCGCCCATCGTGCATCCCGAGTACGGCGCGATGTACTGCATCGCCGCCGGGTCCGAGGCCGAGGCCGCCACGACGATCGTGTAGTCCATCGCGCCGAACTCCTCGAGCTTGCGCACGACGTTCGCGATGGTCGAGGCCTTCTGCCCCACCGCGACGTACACGCAGATGAGGTCCTTGCCCTTCTGGTTGATGATCGTGTCCACCGCGACCGCGGTCTTCCCGGTCTGGCGGTCGCCGATGATGAGCTCGCGCTGCCCGCGCCCGATCGGCACCATGGAGTCGATCGCCTTCAGCCCCGTCTGCACGGGCTGCGAGACGGACTGGCGCCAGATCACCCCCGGGGCCACCTTCTCGATCGGGTCGGTGAGCTTCGTCTCGATCGGGCCCTTGCCGTCGATGGGCTGCCCGAGCGAGTTCACCACGCGGCCGATGAGCTCCGGGCCCACGGGGACCTCGAGGATCCGGCTGGTCGCCTTCACCGTGTCGCCCTCGGAGATGTGCTCGTAGGCGCCCAGCACGACCGCGCCGACGGAATCGCGCTCGAGGTTGAGCGCGAGGCCGAAGGTGTTGCCGGGGAACTCGAGCATCTCGCCCTGCATCACGTCGGTCAGGCCGTGGACGCGGCAGATGCCGTCTGTGACGGAGATCACGGTGCCCTCGGTGCGCTTCTCGGCGGCGACCTGGAGGTTCTGGATCTTCGTCTTGATCAGTTCGCTGATTTCGGAAGGATTGATCTGCATGGCTTGCTTGCTCCTTGCTCGCTACCGCGCGAGCGCCGCGGCCATCTGGCCCAGCGCGTCACGCACGGAAGCGTGGATGACCTGGTCGCCGACCTGCACGCGGGCGCCCCCGAGCAGCTCGGGATCCACCGCCAGTTCGGCCTCGACCCTCTTGCCGTAGCGGCGCTCGAGCGCGGCCACGATGTCGGCGCGTTGCGCCTCGGCGAGCGGCTGCGCGCTCGTGATCACCGCCCTCACGACGCGGTCGTGCTCGCGCTTGAGCTCGTCGAACTGCTCCGCGATGGCCGGGATCAGCTCGTCGCGGCGGTTGTCGACGAGCACCGAGACGAGGTTGCGGGTCACCTCGTCCATGCGGCTGCCCGCGACGCCGGCGAAGAGGTCCTTCTTCTGCCCCGCGCCGAGCCGCGGGTCGGACAGCAGCGAGCGAACCCGCTCGTCGCTCGCGATCGCCGCGGCGAGCGCGAGGCCGTCGGCGGTGCGCGCCAGGGCCTTCGCCTCGAGGGCGGTCCTGAACGCGGCCTCCGCGTACGGGCGGGCGACGGTGGCGAGCTCCGCCATGGCTCTAGATCTGCGCCTTCAGGCGCTCGAGCATCTCGGCGTGCGCCTTCGCGTCGACCTCGCGGCGCAGGATCTTCTCCGCCCCGCTCACGGCGAGCGCGGCGACCTGCTCGCGCAGCTTCTCGCGTGCCGCCTGCACCTCCTGCTCGATCTGCGCCCGCGCGGCGGCGAGCAGCCGGTCGCCCTCGCCCTTGGCCTGCGACTTGGACTCCTCGACGCGTTGGTTCGCCGCCTGCTCGGCCTGCGCCACGAGCTCGTGCGCCCGGGCGCGCGCCTCCCTCAGCATGACCTCGGTCTGCTTGTGCGCTTCGGCGAGCGAGGAGCGGCCCTGCTCGGCTTCCGCCAGGCCGTCGGCGATCATCTTCTGCCGCGCCTCGACCTTCTCGAGCAGGATGGGCCAGACGAGCTTGGCCGTGAACCAGATGAACAGCAGGAAAGCCGCCGCCTGCGCGAACAACGTCAGGTTGAAGTTCATGACGCGCCCCTTCCGGGATGGCCGAACGCCGTCAGCCGAGGCTCGACAGCAGCGGGTTCGCGAACGCGAAGAACATCGCGATGCCCAGGCCGATGATGAACGAGGCGTCGATGAGGCCCAGCAGCAGGAACACCTTGCCCTGGAGCTGCGGCATGAGCTCCGGCTGGCGCGCCGCCCCTTCGAGGAAGCGGCTGCACATGATGCCCACGCCCACGCACGCGCCGAGCGCCCCGAGGCCGATCATCAGTCCTATCCCGACGCCGGTGTAAGCCTGGATGAGGGCGATGACTTGCATCTTTTCCATTGTGGTTTCCTTTCGGTGACGATTCGTGTGTGGGAAACGCCCGGGCGCCGGGCCTAGTGGCTCTCCTGCGCCATGGTGAGGTAGACGATCGTGAGCATCATGAAGATGTAGGCCTGGAGCAGCACGATGAGGATGTGAAAGATCGCCCAGGCGAGGCCCAGGAGCACCGCGACCCCGGTGAAGAAAAGCGAGGCGGAGGCGAGCATCCAGATGAGGAGGAAGAGCAGCTCGCCGGCGTACATGTTCCCGAAAAGCCGCAGCGAGTGCGACAGGGGCTTGGAGATGTACTCGACGAGGTTGAACGCGAAGTTGAGCGGCCAGAGGAGCGGGTTCGACCCGAACGGGGTGCAGAAGAGCTCGTGGATGAAGCCGCCGGGGCCCTTCGCCTTGATCGCGAAGCCGATCATCAGGAACCACACGGAAAGCGACAGCGCGAAGGTGGTGTTCACGTCCGCGGTGGGCACGAAGCGGAAGCCGTGGGGCGCCCCGAGCCCGGAGGCGACCATCGACAGGAAATCCGCGGGAAGGAAATCCATCGAGTTCATGAGGACGACCCACACGGCCACGGTGAGCGCGAGCGGCGCGATGAAGCGGTGCCGGTCGCCGTGGAAGATGTCCTTCACGTTGTCGTCGACGAACTTGATCAGGAGCTCGACGAGCGCCTGGCGCTTGCCCGGGACGCCGGAGGTCGCTCCCCGCACCACCCACCAGATGAAGCCCATGCCCACGAAGCCCAGGACGACGGAGACGACGAGGGAGTCGACGTTGAGCGTCCAGAAACCGCCGCCGTGCCCCACCGGTTGGGTGAAGAAGGTGAGGTGGTGGTCTATGTACTCGCGGGGAGTCAGCTGCTCCGAGGCCATCTGTCGTTCCGTCACCGTTCCCCGGCACGCGGGGGCATGTTTCCTTCGTCTTCGTCACGCACCGCGATCGCCGCGGCGAACAGCGCCACCGTCACCACGAAGCTTCCGAGGAAGATCCCCGGCACGAGCCACCGGCCGCCCGCCATCGCCAGCCAGAGCAGCGCCACGACGAGGAGGATCTTCACCGCTTCCGCCTTGAACATCGTGACCAGGGTCTCCCCGGCCGAGCGCGCCTTGCGCCGCGAAACCACCCATCCGTAGGCCGCTCCGGCGGCCACGTTGATGGACCCGCCGAGGGCGGCCGACAGGGCTCCGTACCGGCCCCACAAGACCGCCGCGACGAGCGAGAGGCCCGCCGTGGCGGCGACCTGCCACAGGAAGACGACGCGATAGGGCCTCGTGCTCATTCCTGTGGTGGGGCCCCGGCTCGAACCTTGGACAATCCGCGAAGCAAAACCGCTCGATTATAGCGGCCGCCGCCGAATCGCGTCAAAAACGCGCGGCTGCCGAACGGGGCTTCACGGGCGCTTGAGCCGCGCCACGAGTCCCTCGAGCTGGTCGAGGCTCGCGTAGTCGATGACGAGGCTGCCCTTGCCTTCGCGCCGCGTCTTCAAGTGCACGCTCGCCCCGAGCGCCTCGGACAGCTCCTCCTCCAGGCGCCGCCCGTCGGCGTCGAGCTTCGCGGCGGGGCGGCGCCTTCCCCGCGGCGCGGCGGCCGATTCCTGCACGAGGCGCTCGGCTTCCCGCACCGAGAGGCCGCGATCCGCGATGCGCTCGGCGAGCTCGACCTGGCGCGCCTTCGAGACCGCGAGAAGCGCGCGCGCGTGGCCCATGTCGATGCGCCCTTCCTGCAGCAGGGCCTGGACGGCGGGCGCGAGCTCGAGGAGCCGCAGGAGGTTCGTCACGCCCGCGCGGGACCGGCCCACGGCGCGAGCGGCCTCCTCGTGGGTGAGGTCGAACTCGTCGACGAGGCGCTTCAAACCCGAGGCCTCCTCGATGGGATTCAGGTTCTCGCGCTGGATGTTCTCGATGAGGCCGATGCCGAGGGCCGCCTCATCGGGCACTTCGCGCACCAGCGCGGGAACGCGGGCGAGCCCGGCCATGCGCGCGGCCCGCCACCGCCGCTCGCCCGCGAGGATCTCGTACTGCCCGCCGTCCACGGGACGCACGACCACCGGCTGGATCACGCCGCGCGCGCGGATCGAATCGGCCAGCTCGGCGAGCGAGGTCTCGTCCATGCGCGTGCGCGGCTGGTAGCGCCCCGGCCGCAGCGACGCGACCGCCAGCTGCTCGAGCCGGTCCTCGTCGCGGGACTGCGTGTCGCCGCCCAGCAACGCATCGAGTCCCCGGCCGAGCGCCTTGTGCTTCGCCATGCTCAGGCCGCCTCCGCGACGACGAAGCCGTTGCGCGCGAGCAGCTCCCGGGCGAACTGCAGGTGCGCCGCCGCGCCCTTCGAGGACGGGTCGTGCAGCAGCACGGGCTTGCCGAACGAGGGCGCCTCGGCGATGCGCACGTTGCGCGGGATCACGGTGTCGAACACCTTCTCGCCGTAGTGGCGCTTGAGCTCGTCGGAGACCTGGACGGTGAGCGTGCTACGCGGGTCGTACATCGTGCGCACGAGGGCCTCGATCTCGATCGCGGGGTTGAGGTTCTGCTTCACCTTGCGCAGCGTCCCCACCAGGTCCGAGAGGCCCTCGAGCGCGTAGTACTCGCACTGCATCGGGATGATCACCGCGTCGGCGGCCGTGAAGCCGTTCACGGTGAGCATGTTGAGCGCAGGGGGACAATCGATCACGACGAAGTCGTATCCCTGGGGGCCCGCGCGCAGCGCGTCGCGCAAGCGGTACTCGCGCCGCTCGAGTTCGATGAGCTCGACTTCCGCACCGGCGAGCTCGCGGTTCGAGGGCACGATGTCGTAGCCGCCTTCGCAGGAGCGCACCGCCTCCGCGAGCGGGTACTCGCCGAGGAGCACGCCGTACACCGTCCGCTCGCAGGCGGTCTTGTCGACGCCGCTGCCGGTGGTCGCGTTGCCCTGCGGGTCCAGGTCGACGAGGAGGACGCGGCGCCCGTAGTGCGCGAGGCTCGCGGAGAGGTTCACCGCGATGGAGGTCTTGCCGACGCCGCCCTTCTGGTTCGCGATCACGAAGATGCGGCCCATCACGCGGCCTCGAGGATCACGAGGTGGCGCTTCGCCTCGAGGCGCGGCACGCTCAGCTCCAGCACCCGCGCTACCCGATGGGTCGCGGGCACCCGCGCGATCTCCTCGAACGGATGGACGCCCTTCATCGCGATCAGCCGGCCGCCCTCGGCGACGAGGTGCCGGGCCTGCGCCACGAAGTCCGCGAGATCGGAGAAGGCGCGCGAGACGACGGCGTCGAAGCGCTCGCGCGGCTTCCAGCTCTCCACGCGCTCGCAGACGACCTCCACGTTCGCGAGCGCGAGCTCCGCCTTCGCCTGGCGGAGAAAGGCGCATTTCTTGTGGCTCGAGTCGAGAAGCGTCACCGCCAGGTCGGGCCGCGCGACCGCGAGCGGAATCCCCGGCAGCCCCGCGCCGGTGCCCACATCGAGCAGCGTGCGCGCGCCGGCGACGTAGGGCAGGAGCGTGAGGCTGTCGAGCACGTGGAGCACCACCATCTGGTCGGCTTCGCGCACCGCCGTGAGGTTGTGCACGCGGTTCCACTTCTCGATGAGCCCCAGGTAGCGCGCGAGCGTCGCGGCCGCCCCCGCCGGCAGCGCGAGCCCCATGGCGGCCGCGCCCTCGGCGATCTGCGCCTCGAGCGTCATGCCCGGCCTTCGCGCAGCGCGGTGGCCGCCGCAGCCCGCCGCTTCAGGTGCACGAGGAGCAGCGAGATGGCCGCTGGCGTCACTCCGGGGATCCGCGAGGCCTGGCCGACGGTTTCCGGCCGGTGCTGCGCGAGCTTCTGCCGGACCTCCTTCGACAGGCCCCGGATCGCCTCGTAGTCCAGCTCCGGCGGAAGGGCGAGGCGCTCCTGCGCGAGCTGCCGGTCGATCTCGGCGGCCTGCCGCTCGATGTAGCCGGCGTACTTCGCGGCGATCTCGACCTGCTGGGCGACATCCTCTTCCCCCGCCACCGGGCTTGGGGCTCCGGCCCAATGGGCGATCGCCCCGTAGCGCACCCCGGGGCGGCGCAGAAGGTCGAATAGTGAGCGCTCACGATCGATTGGGGAGCCGAGCACAAGTACTTGTTCTTCCATGGGAACGCGATCCGGCTGGGCATGGCTGGCACGCAAGCGGGCGGTCTCCCGCTCGATGGCGTCGCGCTTCCTGGCGAAGGCGGCCCACCGGGTATCGTCCACGAGCCCGAGCCTGCGCCCGGACTCCGTGAGCCGGAGGTCGGCGTTGTCCTCCCGCAGCTGAAGGCGGTACTCGGCGCGGCTGGTGAACATCCGGTAGGGCTCCGTGACCCCCCGGGTGACGAGGTCGTCCACGAGCACGCCGAGGTAGGCTTCGTCGCGCCGGGGACACCACCCCGCTTCTCCCCGGGCCGCGAGCGCCGCGTTCATGCCCGCGAGAAGCCCTTGGGCGGCGGCTTCCTCGTAGCCCGTCGTCCCGTTGATCTGGCCGGCGAAGAACAGCCCCGGGATCGCCTTCGTCTCGAGGGTCGACTTCAGGCCGCGGGGATCGTAGTAGTCGTACTCGATCGCGTACCCCGGCCGCAGGATCTCGGCCCGTTCAAGGCCGGCGATCGAGCGCACCAGCTCGCACTGGACGTCGAACGGCAGGCTGGTCGAGATGCCGTTGGGATAGACCTCGTGGGTCCCCAGCCCCTCGGGCTCGAGGAAGATCTGGTGCGACGCTCTGTCCGCGAAGCGGTGGATCTTGTCCTCGATGGACGGGCAATAGCGCGGGCCCACGCCTTCGATCACCCCCGTGAACATCGGCGAGCGGTCGAGCCCGGCGCGGATGATGTCGTGGGTGCGCTCGTTCGTGTGGGTGATCCAGCAGCTCACCTGGCGCGGGTGCTGCTCCCGCGAGCCCAGGAACGAGAACACCGGCTCGGGACGGTCGCCGGGCTGCTCGACGAGGCGGGAGTAGTCGATCGTGCGCCCGTCGATGCGAGGGGGTGTGCCGGTCTTGAGGCGCCCGGCCGGCAACCGCAGGTCGCGCAGCCTCGCCGCCAGGGAAAGCGAGGGCGGATCGCCGGCGCGCCCCGCCTGGTACCGGGAAAGTCCGACGTGAACCAGGCCGCCGAGGAAGGTGCCCGCCGTGAGCACGACCGTCGTCGCGTGGAAGCGCACGCCGATCGAGGTGACCGCGCCGGCGACCCGGTCGCCGTCGAGAACGAGGTCGTCGACCGCCGCCTGGAAGATGCGCAGGTTCGGCTCCCGCTCCAGGCGCTGCCGGATGGCCGCCCGATAGAGAACCCGGTCGGCCTGGGCCCGGGTCGCCCGTACGGCCGGACCCTTGCTCGCATTCAGGGTCCGGAACTGGATTCCCGCCTCGTCGGCCGCAGCCGCCATGACTCCGCCCAGGGCATCGACTTCCTTCACGAGGTGGCCTTTGCCGATGCCGCCGATGGACGGATTGCACGACATCTGGCCGAGCGTCTCCACGGCGTGGGTGAGCAGGACCGTCCGGGCTCCCGCGCGAGCCGCCGCGAGGGCCGCTTCCGTGCCGGCGTGACCTCCGCCGACGACGAGGACATCGAAACGAGTGGGAAAATCCATGGGGGGACGGCTACACCGCAAGTCCAGGGAGAAATTCTACGTGAAAGCCGCCTGCGGCCGCATGGGTTCCACGTGGAACACCGTCCTCCCGGCGTACTACCGTTCCACGTGGAACATCACTTCCCGATGCAGAACCGGCTGAAGATCTCCCCGAGAAGCTCGTCAGCGCTCACTACGCCGGTGATGCGCCCGAGCGCCGAATGCGCCAGGCGGAGCTCTTCGGCTTGTAAATCAAAGGCTTGAATATGCTCCTCGGCCAGGCTCAGATGAGTCGATGCTTCCACCAAAGCGTCGAGGTGCCGCTGGCGAGCCATGAAGATGCCCTCCCCGTGGGGCTGCCAGCCGGCCGCCCGGAGCAGCCAGTCCCTGAGCCGGGGGATGCCCTCGCCGCTCTTCGCCGAGACGGCGATGAAATCCTCCTGCTCGTGCGCCGGGGGCGCCGGAGGCCGGGCAAGGTCGATCTTGTTCACGACCCGCGCGGTAGGCAGGTGCGACGGGAGGCGCTTCAGGATGGCTTCCTCGGGGCCCTCGGGATCCACGGCCGACTCGATGACGATGGCGGCGCCCGCCGTCTCGATGGCCTTCCACGTGCGCTCGACCCCGATTCGCTCGACCTCGTCGCGCGTCTCGCGCAGTCCCGCGGTGTCGATCAGATGGATGGGCACGCCCTCGATCAGGATCGTCGCCCGCACGTAGTCGCGCGTCGTCCCGGGCACCGCCGTCACGATCGCCACGTCCTCGCCGGCGAGGCGATTGAGCAGGCTGGACTTGCCGACGTTGGGCCGGCCCACGAGGACGACGGTGAGACCTTCGCGGAGCACCGCGCCTTGCCTCGCGTCCGCGAGAAGCGACTGGATCGCCGCCCGGAGCCCGCCGCGCATGTCGTCCTGCGCGGCGCGGTCGGCCGGATCGATCTCCTCCTCGGGAAAATCGATGCATGCTTCCACGTGCATGCGCAGCTCGAGCATGGCGTCGGCCACCTGCGTGACGCGCCGGGAGAACTCTCCCGCGAGGGACCGTACGGCGCTGCGCGCGGCCTCCGTGCTCGCGGCGTCGATCAGGTCCGCCACGCTCTCGGCCTGCGCGAGGTCGAGGCGGTCGTTGAGGAACGCGCGGCGGGTGAACTCACCCGGCTCGGCCACGCGTGCCCCCGCTTCCACGCAGCGCTCGAGGAGCTGGCGCATCACCACGGGGCCGCCGTGGGCCTGCAGCTCGAGGACGTCCTCGCCGGTGTACGACCGGGGCCGCGGAAAGTACAGCGCGATGCCGCGGTCGATCAGCTCGCCCGCCGCGGAACGGAAATCGCAGAGCGTCGCATGGCGCGGCGCGGGGACCTCGCCCGCCACGGCCTCGGCGACGCGCCGGGCGCCACGTCCCGACACGCGCACGACGCCGATGCCCCCCCGCCCCGGGGGCGTGGAGATGGCGGCGATGGTCTCGCCGTCGCTCAGCGCCTGGCCTTCGCCTTCGCCTCGGCCGCGAGGGTTCGGTTGATGTGCCACTGCTGCACGATCGACAGCAGGTTCTGGACGACCCAGTACAGCACGAGCCCGGACGGGAAGAACAGGAAGAACACGCTGAACATGATGGGCATGATCATCATGACCTTGGCCTGCACCGGGTCGGCGGGCTGGGGATTGATGCGCGTCTGCGCGAACATCGAGATCGCGTAGACGATGGGGAGCACGAAGTACGGGTCGGGCGCGGACAGGTCGTGGATCCACCCGAGCCAGGGCGCGTGCCGAAGCTCGATCGAGCCGAGCAGCACCCAGTAGAGCGCGATGAACACCGGGATCTGCACCGCGATCGGCAGGCACCCGCCCAGCGGGTTGATCTTCTCGGTGCGGTAGAGCTCCATCATCGCCTGGTTGAGCTTCTGGCGGTCGTCGCCGTAGAGCTCCTTCAGCTTCTCCATCTTGGGCGCGAGCACCTTCATCTGCGCCATGGAGCGCCCCGCCTTCGCGTTGAGCGGGTAGAAGGTGAGCTTGATGAGGATGGTCATCAGGATGATCGCCCAGCCCCAGTTGCCCACGAACCCGTGGATCGTCTTGAGCAACCAGAAGAGCGGCACGGCGAGGATCTTGAGCCATCCGTAGTCGACGACGAGGTCCATGCCCGGCGCGGTCCGCGCGAGGCGGTCCTTCTCCTGCGGCCCGATGTACGCGCGCACGTCCACCGTGCGGGTCGCGCCCGGCTCGATCGTCCCCACCGGCACGATGACGCCGGCCGTGTAGACGTTGTTCCCCACGCGGTTCGTGAAGTACTCGCGCTCCACGCCCTGCTTCGGCAGCCATGCCGAGACGAAGTAGTGCTGAACGATCGCGATCCAGCCGTCCTTCGCCTTCTTCGGATATCCGAGGTCGCCCTTGTCGATGTCCTTGAACGTGACCTTGTGGAACTTCGACTCCTCGGTGTAGACCGCGGGACCGGTGAACGTCGTCACGCCGCCGAAGGAGCTCGTCTGCGCGGCCTCCTGGCTGGGCGGGTTCGAGTCGCGCAGGAACTGGTAGTACGCGTACGGCGCGATGGGCTTCGCCGAGCGGTTGGTGATGTCGTAGCCCTCGTCGATCACGTAGCTCCCGCGGTGGAACACGAGGCGCTTGACCACTTCCGCGCCCGAACCGTCGCGGGCGCGCAGGCGCACCACCAGGGAATCCTCGCCGCCGCCGAGGGTGTACGAGCTCTTCTCCGCCTCGTACGGGGTCTTGTGGTTGGGCAGGTCGTCGCCGAGCAGCCCCGACTGCGTCTCGAAGAAATGCTGCGGGTCGGGCTCCATCAGCGTGAGGGGCTTCGTACGGTCCTGGGCGGCGAATACCGTGCGCAGCGTCACGCGGCGGATGTCGCCCCCGATCGGATTGATGTCCACGTCGAGGAGGTCGGTGTGCACGTGGATCGGCTGCCCGGCGGCGGCGGGGGCCGCCGGTCCCGCCGGCGGCGCCATCGCGGCGGGCGCCGCGGGCTGTGCCGCCGGAGCCGGCGTGGAAGCGGGGACGGAGGGCACCGTCGTGGCGGGATGCGGCGGCGGCGCGTTGTGCCGCTCCCACGCCTGCCACAACAGCAGCGCGGAAAACGAAAACACGACGAGCGCGATGAGTCTTTGGATGTCCATCGTCATTCGGGCAACCTCAGGGAACGGGGTCGTAGCCGCCTTGATGCCACGGATGGCATCGCGCGACGCGCCGCAGCGCAAGCCACGAGCCCGCCCAGGCGCCATGGCGGCCGATCGCCTCGATGGCGTATTGCGAGCAGGTGGGCGAGAACCGGCACTGGTTTCCCCACCACGGGCTGAGAAGGTAACGATAGGCGCGGACCAGCGCGACCAGGAACCGCGCCATCAACGCGCCCTCGACTCGTGCAGCTCGTCAAAGAGCCGCGAGAGCTCCCCGCGCACCGCCCCGGCCGAGGAGGCCTCGAAGCGCTGCCGCAGCGCGACCACGCAGTCGAGACCGCCGCCCTTGAGCGCATGGCGCCGGAACGCCTCGCGCACGATGCGCTTGAGGAGGTTGCGTTCCACCGAGGAGGGAGCGAGCCGCCGCGTAAGCGCGATGCCCAGGCGCGAATCGGGCGACCGGCGCTCCAGGGCGTGGATCACGAGGGTCGCCCCGCGCACTTTCTTCCCCGCGCGCAGCACCGGACCGAATGAGCCCCGCGTGCCGAAGCGGTGACGCCGGGAAAAGCCCTCGTCTCGGGCGCTCCGCGGCATGGCGCGACTCAAACCGCGACGCGCTTGCGGCCCTTGGCGCGGCGCGCGTTGACGATGGCCCGTCCGCTCGCCGTCTTCATGCGCGCGCGGAACCCGTGCGTCTTCTTGCGGTGAGTCGTCGACGGCTGGAAGGTGCGCTTCATTGCGGGCCCCTGGCTCGGAAGATCGCGGATCGCGAAAAGCCTCAAATTATAGCCGATCCGACTTGCCACGCCATTGCGGCCATGATTTCAAGGCCTTCCGGCGCTGTGGATAACATCGGCCGTTCCGGATAAAATTTCGGATCGCCCTCCCCGCCTTTTCGTTCCCGACGTCACCGCCGCCCGCCACCCATGGACTCGCTTTGGCCGTCGCTCGCCGCAGAGCTCAAGAAGGAGCTGCCGGCCCAGCAGTTCGACACCTGGATCCGGCCCCTGCGCGCGGAACGCCGCGACGACCACCTCGTCCTCGTCGCCCCCAACCATCACGTCCTGCGCTGGGTGCGCACCAACCTCCTCTCGCGCATCGAGTCCCGGGTGGAGCGGGTCGCCGGCAGCCGGCTCAGCGTGAGCCTCGTGCTCGAGGAGCGGCCCTCGGACACCGAGATCGTGCTCCCCGAGCCGATGCCGGTGACCGCCCCCGAGCGGCCGGGCCGCGACGAGCACCGCCTCAACCCCGCCTTCACCTTCGCGAACTTCGTGAACGGCAAGGCGAACCAGATCGCCCGCGCCGCGGCGATCCAGGTCGCGGAGAACCCCGGTACGGCCTACAACCCGCTCTTCATCTACGGGGGCACGGGCCTCGGCAAGACGCACCTGCTGCAGGCGATCGGCATCGAGGTGCTCAAGCGCAATCCCCGGGCGAAGGTCCGCTACATCCACGCCGAGCAGTTCGTGGCCGACGTGGTGCGCGCCTACCAGCACAAGAGCTTCGACTCCCTCAAGCGCTACTACCGCTCCCTGGACCTCTTCCTCATCGACGACGTGCAGTTCTTCGTGGGCAAGTCGCGCTCCCAGGAGGAGTTCTTCTACACGTTCAACGCGCTGTTCGAGGCCCACAAGCAGGTCGTCATCACGAGCGACTGCTTCCCGAAGGAGATGACCGGCATCGAGGAGCGCCTCATCTCGCGCTTCGGCTGGGGCCTCACGGTGGCGGTCGAGCCGCCCGAGCTCGAGATGCGGGTGGCGATCCTTCTCAAGAAGGCCGAGAACGACGGGGTGCGGATCGACGAGAGCGTGGCCTTCTTCGTCGCCAAGCACATCCGCTCCAACGTGCGCGAGCTCGAGGGGGCTCTCAAGCGCGTGCTCGCCTACGCGCGGTTCAACAACGCCCCGGTGAACGTCGCCACCGCGCGCGAGGCGCTGAAGGACCTGCTCGCCGTCATCAACCGTCAGGTCTCGATCGAGAACATCCAGAAAACCGTCGCCGACTATTTCAAGATCAAGGTCTCGGACATGTACTCGAAGAAGCGCTTCCGCTCCGTCGCGCGTCCGCGCCAGGTCGCCATGGCGCTCGCCAAGGAGCTCACGCAGCAGAGCCTGCCGGAGATCGGCGAGGCTTTCGGGGGCCGCGACCACACGACGGTGCTCCACGCGTGCCGCAAGACGCAGGAGCTGCGCGAGACCGACCAGGAATTCGCGCGGGACTACGCGCAGCTGCAGCAGATCCTGCTCGGATAGGACATGGCATCCAGGGAACAACCTGTGGATCGTTCGGGCTCGGCCCTGGATAGCCGAACTTATCCACAGCTTCGCCTTGGAAGACGGCCTTTCCGCCCCCATTTGATTTCATGGTCAAGCCTTTGATCCCCTTCAGGATTCCCGGGTTTTCCCGCTCCGGAGCGGCTCCTATCAGCTATCAACTGTCTTTACCCAATAGACCATGCTGAAAATCAGAACGACCAACGACAAGCTCCTGGGGCCGCTCCAGCAGGTCACCGGCATCGTCGAGCGCCGCCACACCCTTCCCATCCTGTCCAACGTGCTCATCGGCGCCGAAGGGGCGCAGGTGCAGTTCCTCGCGACGGACCTCGAGGTCCAGATCACCTCCAAGGCAGACCTCGACGGAAAGGCGGAGGGCTCGGTGACCGTCGGCGCGCGCAAGCTCCACGACATCCTGCGCTCCCTTCCCGAGGACGCGGAGGTATCCCTCGAGGCGAAGGACAACCGCATGGTGGTGCGGGCCGGCAAGAGCCGGTTCAACCTCCAGACGCTCGCCGCGGCGGATTTCCCGCGCATGGTCGAGGCGAAGGACGCCTCGCGTGCGCTCAGCCTTCCGCAGAAGGCGCTCAAGGACGCGCTGCGCCTGGTGCAGTTCGCCATGGCCGTGCAGGACATCCGCTACTACCTGAACGGCGTGCTCTTTTCCGTGGACAAGGACACGTTGAGGGTCGTGGCCACCGACGGACACCGCCTTTCCTATGCGAGCCGCTCGCTCGGCGGCGACCACGGCTCCGTGGAGGCGATCCTGCCGCGCAAGACCGTCCTCGAGCTCATCAAGCTGCTCGGCGACACGGACGAGCCCGTCGCGCTCGCCATCGGGGCCAACCAGGCGCGCTTCTCCTTCGGCGAGATCGACATCGTCTCGAAGATCGTCGAGGGCAAGTTCCCCGACTACCAGAAGGTGATTCCCACGACGCACAAGAACCGCGTCACGCTCGACCGGGCGCTCCTCGCGCAGTCGCTCAACCGGGCGGCCATCCTCTCCAACGAGAAGATCCGCGGCGTTCGCCTGGTCTTCACCAAGGACTCGCTCTCGATCATCTGCACGAACAACGAGCAGGAGGAGGCCGAGGAAGGCCTCGCGGTCGAATACGACGGGGATCCCCTGGACATCGGCTTCAACATCTCGTACCTCCTCGACGTGCTGAACCACGTCGACTCGCCCACCGTGACGTTCTCGATGGGCGATTCGAACTCGAGCGCGCTCGTGCAGATGCCCGGCAACGACGACTTCAAGTACGTCGTGATGCCCATGCGCATCTGAAGCCCGCAAGGACGCCCCCGCACCCAGGAACTCGATGGCAACCCTTCCCGAAGCGACGAACGCCGGCGGCCGCGCGAGCGCCGATTACGACTCCACCAGCATCAAGATCCTGAAGGGCCTGGACGCGGTCAGGAAGCGCCCGGGCATGTACATCGGCGACACTTCCGACGGCACCGGGCTGCACCACATGGTGTTCGAGGTCGTCGACAATGCGATCGACGAGGCGCTCGCCGGCCACTGCGACGACATCAAGGTCATCATCCACACGGACAACTCGATCTCCGTGGTGGACAACGGGCGCGGCATCCCCACGGACGTGAAGGAGGACGACGACCTCAAGCGCTCCGCGGCCGAGATCGTGATGACGGAGCTCCACGCCGGGGGCAAGTTCGACCAGAACTCGTACAAGGTCTCCGGCGGGCTGCACGGGGTCGGCGTCTCGGTCGTGAACGCGCTCTCGGAGTGGCTGAAGCTGCGCATCTGGCGCGACGGCCACGCGTACTTCATGGAGTTCCGCGACGGCGTGGCGGTGAAGCCCCTCGAGATGACCGGGAGCACCGAGCGGCGCGGCACCGAGGTGCACTTCCTCGCCTCGAAGCAGACCTTCAGGGAGGTGGAATTCCACTACGACATCCTCGCCAAGCGCCTGCGCGAGCTCTCGTTCCTGAACGACGGGGTGAAGATCGAGCTCATCGACCAGCGCACGGGAAAAAGCGAGAGCTTCGCGCACACGGGCGGCGTGAAGGGATTCGTCGAGTACATGAACCGCTCGAAGACGGTGCTGCACAACAACATCTTCCACGCGGTCGGGGAGCGCGAGGGGATGACCGTCGAGGTCGCGATGCAGTGGAACGACTCCTACGGCGAGTCGGTCCAGGTGTTCACGAACAACATCCCGCAGCGCGACGGCGGCACGCACCTCACGGGCTTGCGCACGGCGATGACGCGCACGATCAACAGCTACATCGAGAAGGAGGAGATCGCCAAGAAGGCGAAGGTGGAGACCACGGGCGACGACTTGCGCGAGGGACTCACCTGCGTGCTCTCGGTGAAGGTGCCGGAGCCCAAGTTCTCCTCCCAGACGAAGGACAAGCTGGTGTCCTCCGAGGTGCAGCCGGTGGTGCAGGAGATCGTCTCGCAGAAGCTCGCCGAGTTCCTCATGGAGAAGCCGGCCGACGCGCGGATCATCTGCACGAAGATCGTCGAGGCGGCGCGCGCGCGAGAGGCGGCGCGCAAGGCCCGCGAGCTCACCCGGCGCAAGGGCGTGCTGGACGGCATGGGGCTGCCGGGCAAGCTCGCCGACTGCCAGGAGCGCGACCCCGCGCTGTGCGAGCTCTACCTCGTCGAGGGGGATTCCGCGGGAGGCTCCGCGAAGCAGGGCCGCGACCGGAAGTTCCAGGCGATCCTGCCCCTCAAGGGCAAGATCCTCAACGTCGAGCGGGCGCGCATCGACAAGATCATCACGTCGGCGGAGGTGGCCACCCTCATCACGGCGCTCGGGGCCGGAATCGGCGAGGAATTCAACATCGAGAAGCTGCGCTACCACCGCATCATCATCATGACGGACGCGGACGTGGACGGCGCGCACATCCGCACGCTGCTGCTCACGTTCTTCTACCGGCAGATGCCGGCGCTCATCGAGAAGGGGTACGTCTACGTCGCGCAGCCGCCGCTGTACAGGGTGAAGAGCGGCAAGGAGGAGCGCTACCTGAAGGACGAGCACGAGCTCAAGCAGCACCAGCTGCGCCGGGCGCTGCACGGGGCGGCGCTCCTGCCCGCGGCCGGCGCCGCGCCGCTGGGCGGCGAGGCGCTGGAGCGGATCGCCTCCGAGTACCTCACGACCGAGGCCGTGATCGAGCGGCTGTCGATCGCGATGGACGCGTCGGTGCTACGCGCGATGCTCGCCATGCCGCGGATCTCGCTCGCGGACCAGGAGGGTGCGGCGGAGGCCTCCCGCACGCTGTACCGGCTGCTCGCGCCGAACCCGCCGAAGGCGCGCATCGAGCGCGATCCGACGAGCGACGGATGGCGGCTGCGGCTCGAGAAGGTGGTGCACGGCAACAAGGTGGAAACCGTGATCGACCCGGCCTTCCTGGAGGGCGGGGACTACGCGCAGATCGTGCGCACCGCGCAGACGCTCGCAGGGCTGATCGGCCCCGACGCCGAGGTGAGGCGCGGCGAGGCGGTGCGCTCCATCCGCTCCTTCAAGGAGGGGCTCGACTGGCTGCTCTCCGAGGCGAAGAGCGGGATGTCGATCCAGCGCTACAAGGGCCTGGGCGAGATGAACCCGGAGCAGCTCTGGGAGACGACCATGGACCCGGAGCAGCGCGTCCTGCTCAAGGTGCAGATCGAGGACGCGATCAGCGCCGGGGAGATCTTCTCGACGCTCATGGGCGACGAGGTCGAGCCGCGCCGCCAGTTCATCGAGACGAACGCGCTCGGGGTGACCAACCTCGACGTCTGAGGCGGTCCGTCCCTGCCGGGCTAGGGCGCGCCGGGGCTCCCCTGCTCCGCGCCGAGGCCCGCCCGGCGCCAGGCCGCCGGCGGAAGCCCGACCACGCGCTTGAACGCGCGCGCGAACGCGGCCTCGGAGTCGTAGCCCACCTCCAGCGCGACCGTGGCTACGGTCGCGTTCGAGGTTTGCAGGAGCCCCGCGGCGAGCTGCATACGCCACTGCGCAAGGTACTGCATCGGCGGCTGCCCCACGAAACGTGAGAACCGCTCGTGCAGCGCGGAGCGCGACAATCCCACCTGCCGGCCCAGCTCGTCGAGCGACCACGCGTCCGCGGGGCGCTCGTGCAGCAGCGCGAGAGCGCGGCCGACGAAGCGGTCGCGCAACCCGGCGAGCCAGCCCGTCCCGTCGGGCGGCAGGGCGTCCACGTAGCGGCGCACCGCGTCGACGAAGAGCATCTCGCTCATGCGCGCCAGCATGGCCTCGCTGCCGGGGCGCGGGTCGTGCGACTCGGCCGCCGCGCGCTGGAGGAATTGCGCGATCCAGGTCCCGCCCTCGGCGGCCTGCAGGTGCAGCATGCGCGGCAGGTTCGCGACCAGCGGGTTGAAGGGGCGCACGTCGCAGCTGAGGAACCCGCACACGATGGTGGTGAGCCCCGGCTCGGCGGGCGGGCCCGGCATCGGCCCGCCCAGCCCGTCGTAGGTGACGCGGATCGGGAGCCGGTCGATCTTCGCCTCGTAGAACGACGCGACGCGCGGCTCGGCGCGCAGGTCGGGAGCACTGGACACCACGTGGGCGTCGCCGTGCGGGAAGAGGACGATGTCCCCGGCGGCGAGCCGCCGCGGCGCCTCGCCCACGACGCCGGCCCAGCAGCTGCCGTCGGTCACGACGTGGTACTGCATCACGTGCTCGGCACCGGGCATGACGGTCGAGGCGAGGTCCTTCGAGGAGGGTGACTCGGCCGCCCACTCCTTTCCCCCGCTCACATAGAAGAAGACCGCGCCCCGCAAGCGGACGATTCGAAGCACGTCGGACAGCGTGTCGTGGCTCATGTCGGGCTCCTCGCCGGACTCCCGGTCAAGGCGCGCGGACGCGCGGGCAAGGAGGTTCCGGCCGATCCTTCGGATGCGGATGGGCGAGCAAATCTGAACGACGCAAGGTGAAGCGTCAAGCCGCGCGGCCGCGAAGAATGGGCCCTGCGAAGACGCGAGATACCCACCCTTCCCATTTCAGGAGCGAATCATGGCAACCACGTACGTCCGCAGCATCGCCGGCGCAGGGGCCGCGCAGACCCCCGACTTCCCGGCGCTCAAGCAGAAGCAGCAGGCCACCTGGGCAAGCGGCGACTTCGCCGTCATCGGAACCACGCTGCAGATCGTCGGCGAGTCGCTCGCCGAGGCCGTCGACTTGCGTGCCGGCGAGCGCGTGCTCGACGTGGCCGCCGGCAACGGCAACGCGACGCTCGCCGCCGCGCGCCGTTTCGCGAGCGTGGTCTCGACCGACTACGTCCCCGCGCTGCTCGACAAGGGCGCGAAACGCGCCGCGGCCGAAGGCCTCGACGTGCGCTTCCAGGTCGCCGACGCCGAGGACCTGCCGTTCGCCGATGCGAGCTTCGACGTCGTCCTCTCGACCTTCGGCGCGATGTTCACGCCGGATCACGCCCGTCCCGCCCGCGAGATGCTGCGCGTCGTGCGCCCCGGCGGCCGCATCGGCCTCGCGAACTGGACGCCGGAAGGCTTCATCGGCCAGCTGTTCAAGGTCGTGGGCGCCTACCTGCCGCCGCCCGCGGGGCTCAAGTCGCCGGCCCTGTGGGGCACCGAGCCGCACATCGTGGAGCTGTTCGGGTCCCGGGCCACGGACATCCGTGCCACGCGCAGGACCTTCAACTTCCGGTACCGCGACAGCGCGCACTGGGTCCAGGTGTTCCGCGATTACTACGGGCCGACGCACAAGGCCTTCGCCGCGCTGGACGCCGAAGGGCGCAAGGGGCTCGAAGCCGACATCGTCGCGCTGCTGAACCGCCTCAACGTGGGCGGGGAGCGCTCGCTCGTCGTGCCCGGCGAGTACCTCGAAATCGTCGTCACCCGCCGGTGAGCCCGACGCCGGCCCGCGAAAGGATCAAGGAAGTGAAAATGACCCGACACGTAGTCGAGAATCACCTGAAGTGCTTCGGCGAGCGCGACCTCGAGGGCATCCTGTCGGACTATGCGCCCGACGCGGTCCTGTTCACCCAGAACGGACCGCTCAAGGGCCGCGAGGCGATCGGGTCGATGCTCGAGGCCATGCTCGCCGAGTTCGGGAAGCCCGGTGCCACCTTCAGCCTGGCGCAGCAGCTCGTCGACGGAGAATGCGGCTACATCGTCTGGACGGCGGAGACAGCCGACAACACCTACCAGCTGGCGACCGATACGTTCCTCGTGCGGGACGGGAAGATCCGGATGCAGTCGTTCGCAGCCAAGACCACGCCCCGCGGCTGAGCGGGGCGGCGCCCGGGCGAAGGGCGCCGCTAGGCGGCCTTGCGCATGCGTCCCCGGCCGGTCGCCTTGCCCTTCTTCGCCTTGGCGTCCAGGAGCTCCACGGCCTCCTCGAGAGTGACGCTCGCGACGCGGTCCTTGTCGGGAAGCGTGGCGTTCACCCTGCCGTGCTTCACGTAGGGCCCGTAGCGGCCCGAGTAGAGGGCCACGGGCTGGCCGTCCTGCGGGTGCTTGCCGAGGACCCGCAGCGCACCGCGGGCGCCGAAAGTCTTCGGCTCCTTCAGCAGGGCCACGGCGCGCTCGAGCCCGATGTCGAAGACGCTCTCGTCCTTCGGGATGGACTTGAAGTGCCCGTCGTGGCTCACGTAGGGCCCGAAGCGGCCGATCGCGGCCACCACCTTCTTGCCGTCCTCGGGGTGGGGGCCCAGCTCGCGCGGCAGGGCGAGGAGCTTGAGCGCCGTCTCGAGCGTGAGCGCCTCGGGGGGAATGTTCTTCGGCACCGAGACGCGCTTGGGCTTCGTGTCTCCTTCGGGCTCGCCCAGCTGCACGTACGGGCCGTAGGGCCCCTGCATCGCCCAGATGGTCTTGCGCGTGGCCGGGTCGACACCCAGCTCGCGTCGGGCCGGCTCGCCGCCTTCCGCGCCGTCGAGGTTGCGCGTGTAGTCGCACTCGGGATAGCCGGCGCACCCGATGAAGCGGCCGCGCCGGCCGAGCCGGATGGTGAGGTGATGCTTGCCGCACTTCGGGCACATCTCGTCGAGCTGCTCCTGGGTGACGTCCTTCCGCGAGACCGATTCCTTCTCGCCGATCTGGGCGGAGAAGTCCTTCCAGAACTTCTCGAGCATCGGCACCCACTCCTCCTTGCCGTTGGAGATGTCGTCGAGCTCGTCCTCGAGCTTGGCGGTGTACTCGTAGTCGACCCAGTGGGCGAAGTGCTCGGTGAGGAACTTGTTGACGATGCGCCCGACGTCGGTGGGGGTGAAGCGCTTCTTGTCGAGGATCACGTACTCGCGGTTCACGAGCGTCGAGATGATCGAGGCGTAGGTGGAGGGCCGGCCGATGCCGTACTGCTCGAGCGCCTTCACGAGGCTCGCTTCCGAGTAGCGCGGGGGCGGCTGGGTGAAGTGCTGCTCTCCGCGCAGCTTGTCGATCTTCACCGCGTCGCCCGGCTCGAAGGCCGGCAGGCGCTTCTCCTCCTCCTCGACGGCGTCGTCCTGGTCCTCGTGGTAGACGGCGTAGAAGCCGGGGAAGACCATCGTCTGCCCGTTGGCGCGGAAGACGTTGCCCGCGCCGCCGACGGTGAAATCCACGGCCACCGTGTCGAACCTGGCCGGCGTCATCTGGGAGGCGATGGCGCGCTTCCAGATCATCTCGTAGAGCTTGCGCTGCTCGTCGTTCAGGTAGCGTGCGACCGATTCGGGCGTGCGGGCGACGGAGGTCGGGCGGATCGCCTCGTGGGCTTCCTGCGCGTTCTTGGCGCTGCTGCGGTACTCGACGGGGGCCTTCGGCAGGTACTCGGAGCCGAAGTTCTTCGTGATGTAGCCGCGCATCTCGGCGAGCGCCTCCTTCGAGAGCGTCACCGAGTCCGTGCGCATGTAGGTGATGAGGCCGGTCACGACCCTTCCGACGGCCACGCCCTCGTACAGGCCCTGCGCGACCTTCATGGTGCGGTCGGTCGAGAAGCCGAGCTTGCGCACCGCCTCCTGCTGCAGCGTCGAGGTGGTGAAGGGCGCGGCCGGGGAGCGGAGCTTGCGCTTCTTCTCGACCTCCTTCACCTTCGCCTTGCCCTCGCCGTGCTCCTCGAGGAAGGCGCGCACCTCGGCCTCGCGCTCCGCGCCCGGGATCGCGAACTGCTCGAGCTTCTCGCCCTTGAAATGGGTGAGGCGGGCGCTGAAGGCGATGCGGTCCTTCTCGGCGTCGAAATGCACCGTCCAGTATTCCTGCGTCCTGAACCGCTCGATTTCCTGCTCGCGCTCGACGATGAGGCGCAGGGCCGGGCTCTGCACGCGGCCGGCGGAGAGGCCCCGGCGGATCTTCTTCCACAGCAGGGGCGAAAGGTTGAAGCCGACGAGGTAGTCGAGCGCCCGGCGCGCCTGCTGCGCGTTCACGAGGTCCATCGAGATGCCGCGCGGGTGCCTCACCGCGTCCTTGACGGCGCCTTCGGTGATCTCGTAGAAGACGACCCGCTTGAGCTTCTTGTCCTTGAGCGCCTTGCGGGACTTGAGGATCTCGGACAGGTGCCATGCGATGGCCTCGCCCTCGCGGTCCGGGTCCGTCGCGAGGAGCACGGTGTCGGCGGACTTCACCGCCTTCGCGATGGCGTCGACGTGCTTGGTGTTGCGCTCGATGAGCTCGTACTTCATCCGGAAGTTGTCGTCCGGGTCGACGGCGCCGGTCTTGGGCACGAGGTCGCGGACGTGCCCGTAGGAGGCGAGGATGTCGAAATCCTTTCCGAGATATTTCTTGAGCGTTTTCGCCTTCGAGGGCGACTCGACGATGAGCAGATTCGCGGCCATGGATTCTTTCGCGGAGTCCCTTTTCATTCTATAACGGCGACCCGACCGGGCCCTGACCCGGATCAAGGCCCCCCGATGCGCTGGAACAGCGCGCCCGGCAGCGCCGCGACGCGCCCCTCGAGCTCGAGCGCCGAGATGCGCGCGGCCACACTCGCGGCTCCGAGGCCGCTGCGCTTCGCGAGCTGATCGAGTGAGACCGGATCCCGCCCCATTGCGTTCAGCAGGCCGTCGCGATCGTCGGGAGCGGCCGCCTCGACGGCCTGCGCGCCGCGCTCCCAGCGCAGCTCCTCGAGCACGTCGAGCGCGCATTCGGCGAGCTTCGCTCCTTCCTTGATGAGCCAGTGGCATCCCTTCGACAGCGGCGAGTGGATCGACCCCGGCATCGCGAACACGTCGCGCCCCTGTTCCAGCGCGTGGCGCGCGGTCGTGAGCGAGCCGCTGGGCAGGCCCGCCTCGACCACGAGCACGCCGAGGGACATGCCGGTGATCAGCCGGTTGCGGCGCGGAAAATTTCCCGGCCGGGGCGGCGTGCCCACGGGGAACTCGGACACCAGGCACCCGTCGCGCTCGAGGGCCGCGGCGAGCCTGCCATGGTCGGCCGGATAGCACGCCTCGGGCCCGGTGCCCATCACGGCGACGCTCGACCCCGGGCCCCGCAGCCCTCCGCGATGCGCCGCCGCATCGATGCCCATCGCGAGCCCGCTCACGATCGCGAGGCCCGCGCGGGACAACGCCTCGGCGAAGGCCTCCGCGTCCTCGCGGCCCTGGGCGGTCGCGTTGCGGCTCCCCACGATCGCGAAAGCCTCCTGCGCGAGGCGCTCCGCGTGGCCGGCGACGTAGAGAAGGGGCGGCGGATCCTCGATCTGCAGGAGCCGGGGAGGATAGCGGGCGTCGCCCAGCGCGACGACGTCATGGCCGGGGGCCTCGAGCCATCGCAACGTCGCCTCGAGCAAGGAGGCCTCGCAGCCGCGGGCGAAGGCCACCGCGATGCCCGGGCCTGCGATGGCCGCGACCCGCGCCGGGTCCTCGGCGAGGAGCGACTGCGGCGTGCCGCAGGCCACGAGCAGCTTGCGCAGCGTGCGCGGAGGCACGCCGGGCACCAGGCAGACGCGCAGCCACGAGACGACGTCTGGGCAGGCGCGAGCAGGCGGGTCCACGGCGGCGCGGCTTCATCGGAGGCGGAGTTCCGATCAACGCGGACGGGCCGCGGCGCGCTGACGACCGCCCGGAAAACGAAGGGGGCCGCCGGGCCCCCTTTCTCCCGAAGGGTCGCGCGACGCTCAGGGCGTGCGCACGACGTCGCCGACGTAGATCGGCTTCGTGGCGCGCATCACGATCGCGTAGGACATCTTCTCGAACACCCGGAAGACGAACACGATGCCGTTGCGCTCGTCGGGAAGCTTGATCTCGCTGCTCGTCGACAGGACCGCGCCTGGCTTCTGCTGGTCAGGACTGGGCACGGGCGGCTCCGGAACCACCGGCACGGGCTTCACGTCGATGCCTTTCATCCAGCCGGTGTCGAAGATCGGGCCCGTGTCGTGGCCGTTGTGCCCGATGAGCGCACCGCGGTGGTAGCTCGCGAGCACGTGGCCCACCTCGAGGCCGTCGCGCGAGCCGCGGTTGATCGTCACGATCTGGAACTGCCCGATCTCGGCCACGCCGCCTTCGACCGACATGATCTCGCCGGCGATCGGCTTGTCCGGGGCATGGGGGACGTAGCTGGGGAAGCTCGACTCGCGGGCGGGCGCGAGCCGGTCCCCGCGGTTGATCTCCTGCGCTTCCCGGATGATCTGCAGCGTCGTCGGATTGCCGTAACGCCGCACCCGGGCATCCCCGAGGTACTGCGCCTCGATTCCCAGGAGCTCGCCCGTCTCGGGGTCGTGAAGTGCCGTGCCCGGCCGGAAGACTTGCCAGTTGACGCCGTCCGCGGGCGCGATGCGATCCGCGTAGGCGATTTCGCCGGCGCTCACCATCACGCGTCCTTCCTCGGTCGCGACGATCGTCGGAGCGTTGTCCATCGCGCCTTCCTCCACGACGAGGGGCTGCGAGAGGAAGGGGCCGATGGCGCTGCCCGGGATCGTGGGGATCGCGGTCTGCAGCGGCTCCACGCGCACCCGCGGCTCGAGCTTCACGACGTTCGCCGCGGCGACGTCGCTTCCGCCGCCCACGAGCGACAGGCGCGGTCCCCCCTCGGCGGTGCGGTCGAGGTGGATCACGTCGCCCGGGTAGATCCAGTGCGGGTTCTTGATCTCCTCGCGGTTCAGCCGCCAGATCTGCGGCCATTTCCACGGGTCCTTCAGGAAACGCGCCGAAATGCCCCAGAGCGTGTCGCCCTTCACGACCGTGTAGTCCGTCGGGGCGTTCGGCTGCAGGTCGGCCTGGGTCACGTGGTCCGCGGAACCCGCCTGGGATGCCCCTTTTCCGTCCTGCGCCGGCATGCCGTCGGCCATCAGACAGACCGGAACCAAACTGGCCAGGGCCGCGACTAAAGCTATAATTGTCTTTCGCATGGCGGCACTCACTTGTGGATATGGCGCTCGGGACCCATATTGAGAAAAGGGTTACGCCCCCTTTTTCAAGTAGTGCGGTAGATTCTGCACATAATTTCTTCAATTAGCAAGCTTTTATGGCGATTCTCGAGATCCTCCAATACCCCGACCCGCGCCTGAACGTCTCTGCGGAGCGCGTCGAAAAGATCGATGCGGCGACCCGCAAGCTGATCGACGACATGGCCGAAACGATGTACGCCGCCCCCGGCGTGGGCCTCGCGGCCAGCCAGGTGGACGTGCACAAGCAGGTCATCGTGATCGACGTGAGCGAGGACCGCAGCGACCTGCGCGTGCTCATCAATCCCGAGATCACGCGCCGCGAAGGCCTCGCGGCGAGCCAGGAAGGATGCCTTTCGGTTCCCGGCATCTACGACAACGTCGAGCGCGCGGAGAGCGTCACGGTCACGGCGCTCGATCGCAACGGCTCGCGCTTCACGCTCAACGCCTCCGGAGCCCTCGCGGCCTGCATCCAGCACGAGATGGACCACCTGGAGGGCAAGGTCTTCGTGGACTACCTCTCGGAGCTCAAGCAGAACCGCGTGAGGGCCAAGCTCAAGAAGCGGCAGCGCAAGGCGGCCTGACGTCCGCTTCCGCCTTGCGCGTCGTCTTCGCAGGCACTCCCGACTTCGCTGCGACGGCCCTCGAGGCGATCCTCGCCGCGGGACATCGGGTCCCACTGGTCCTCAGCCAGGCCGACCGCCGCGCGGGGAGGGGAATGCGCGTCTCCGAGAGCGCCGTGGCCCAGGCGGCGCGCCGCCGCGGCCTGGAACTGCTCAAGGTCGAGACGCTGAAGGACGAGACGGCGCGCGCGGCGATCGCGGCCGCGGCGGGCGACGTGATGGTCGTCGCGGCCTTCGGCCTCATCGTTCCCGAGCCGGTGCTCGCCATTCCCCCGCGCGGCTGCCTGAACATCCACGCGTCGCTCCTGCCCCGCTGGCGCGGTGCCGCGCCGATCCAGCGGGCCCTGCTCGCGGGCGACGAGGCCACGGGGATCACGATCATGCGCATGGACGCCGGCCTCGATACCGGCCCGATGCTGTTGCGCAGGCCGCTCGCGATCGGCGCGCGGGACACCGCGGGCACGCTCGCCGCATCGCTCGCGTCGCTGGGGGCGCGCTGCATCGTGGAAGCCCTCGCTTCGCTCGACCGCCTCGTGCCGGAGCCGCAGGACGGTGCGCTCGCGACCTACGCGGGGAAAGTGGACAAGGCCGAGGCGGGCATCGATTGGAGCCGCACGAACGTGGAGGTGGACCGGCAGATCCGCGCATTCGACCCGGTGCCGGGCGCCCGCACGCGCGTCGACGACGAGGCGCTCAAGATCTGGGCGGCGCGCCCCGAAAGTCCGAGCGGCGCTCCGGGGCGCATCCTCGAGGCCGGGGACGCCGGGATCGTCGTCGCGTGCGGCGAAGGAGCCCTACGGATCACGTGCCTGCAGCGTGCGGGCGGCAAGCGCCTGGAGGCGGCTGCCTTCCTTCACGGATACCCGCTGCGGGCCGGGCAAAGCCTGGAAAGCCTGCCCGAGCCGGGGTCGGCCGGCGTGAGCTGAGCACAAGTCATTGATTAGATGGGATATGTTACGATTCGGCGGGTCGAGGAATCGCTGGCAAGTCCTTGAGAATGGTGGTAAATTGACCGGCGCTGCCATTGTGTCTCGAAGTTGCCACAAGTGTTGTGGAAATGCGTCGGCGGGCGCCGGCGAGAGACCGCGAAGTGGCCGCCAAATGACTCGATGAGCTTCGCCGAGATTTTCTCGTCCTCGCTCCGGGCGCGTCCCGGATGGCTTCGCATCGCGCTGCGGGCGCTGATGCTCGCGATCGGGCTCGCCCATGTTCCGGCCGCGATGGCCGACGGCATCGACGTGAAGAGCGCGAAGGTCGAGCCCGACGACGACGGCTGGCAGGTCGAGGCGGTGTTCGACGTGCAGTTCAGCCCGCGCCTCGAGGAGGCGGTGAACCGCGGCGTCCCGCTCTATTTCATCGTCGAGTTCGAGCTGTCGCGGCCGCGCTGGTACTGGTTCGACGAGAAGCCCGTTCAGGCCTCGCAGACCTACAAGATCAGCTACACGCCCCTGCTGCGGCAGTACCGCCTGTCCGTGGGCAACGTCTACCAGAACTTCACGCGCTTCGAGGAAGTCACGCGCGTGCTTTCGCGCCTGCGCGGATGGCACGTCGCGGACCGCGGCGCGATCCGCAAGGACGGCACCTACCAGGCGGCGCTGCGCATGCGGCTCGACACCGGACAGCTTCCCAAGCCCTTCCAGCTGAACGCCATCGCCTCGAGCGACTGGACGCTCGCCTCCGACTGGCACCGCTGGACGATCGCCCCGCCGGGACAATCGCAGCATCCATGAAGGCCCTGATCTTCCTGTGTGTGGTCACCGGCGCCGCGCTGGTGTACCTCATGTCGGAAGCGTCGTCGAACACCACGCTCTTCGCGCAGAACTACCCGCTCCTCCTCGGGCTCGGCGGCGGTCTCGCGCTGGGCCTGATGGCGCTCATCGTCTACCAGCTGCTGCTGCTGCGCCGCAAGCTCCGCGAGCGGGTGTTCGGCTCGAAGCTCACCCTGCGGCTGATGGTCGTCTTCACGCTGATGGCCCTCATTCCCGGCGGCCTCGTGTACGCGATCTCCTTCCAGTTCCTGCAGCGCTCGATCGAGTCCTGGTTCGACGTGCGGGTGGACGAGTCGCTGAAGGGCGGCATCAACCTCGCGCGGAGCGCCCTCGAGAACTCCCTCAAGGACCTCGACCAGAAGGCCGAGGCGATGGCGCACGCGCTCGCCACGTCGCAGTCTCCGGAGGCGACCACGCTCAACCGCCTGCGCGAGCAGTATTCGGTGGAGGAGGCCACGCTCATGACGCCGCGCGGCCGCGTGATCGCCCAGGCCGGCGCGGAGCCCATCTCGCTGCTGCCCGACCTGCCGAACGCCAACGTCCTGCGCCAGGTGCGCATGCAGCAATCGGTGCCGTCGATCGAGTCCATCCCGGACCGCGGCCTCTACCTGCGCGTGATCGTGCCGGTCAACGTGCTCACCATCGCCGACGACATCCGCATCCTGCAGGTCCTGCAGCACGTGCCGCAGGCGATCGCACGGGATGCCGAGATCGTCGAGACGGGCTACAAGGACTACCAGGAGCTCCAGTACGCGCGCGTCGGGCTGAAGCGCATCTTCGGCCTCACGCTCACGCTCGCGATGCTGCTCACGCTCTTCTCCTCGATCGCGCTCGCCTTCGTGCTCTCCGAGCGGCTCTCGGCGCCGCTCTCGGCCCTCGCCGAGGCGACCCGCGCGATCGCCAAGGGCGACTACTCGAAGCTCAACCCGGTGAAGAGCCGCGACGAGTTCGGCGTGCTCACGCAGTCGTTCAACACCATGACGCGCCAGATCGCCGACGCCACGGAGGCGATGGAGCGCAACCAGCAGCAGCTCGAGAACTCGAAGACGTACCTGGAGAGCATCCTTTCCAACCTCACCTCGGGCGTGCTCACCTTCGACGAGCGGTTGTACGCGAAGACCGTGAACGCCGCGGCGAACGCGATCCTCGCGGTGCCGCCGGCGGCCTTCCACGGCCTGAAGCTCCCCGACTGGCCGCGCCACGTGCAGGCGGTCGCTCCGTTCGCGGAGATCGTCCTGCGCCATTTCGCCTCGTCGGGGATGCGCCAGTGGGAGGAGCAGATGGAGTACCGCCGCTCCGACGGGCAGCAGCGCACGCTCCTCATCCGCGGCACGCGCCTCGGCACTCGCGGGGAAAGCGGCTACGTGGTGGTCTTCGACGACATCACCCACCTCATCCAGGCGCAGCGCGACGCGGCCTGGGGCGAGGTGGCGCGGCGCCTCGCGCACGAGATCAAGAATCCGCTCACCCCGATCCAGCTTTCGGCGGAGCGCCTGCAGCAGAAGCTGCAGGACAAGCTTCCGGCGACGGAGTCCGACATCCTGAAGCGCGCCACGGGCACGATCGTGACCCACGTCGCGGCCCTGAAGGGCATGGTGGACGACTTCACGCAGTACGCCCACGCCTCGCGCATGAACGCGCGGCCGGTCACGCTGAACGACCTGGTCCGCGAGGTTCTCGTGCTCTACGAGTCCATGGGAGTGGCGATCGAGGCCCGGCTCGCCGAGGGCCTGCCGCAGATCCAGGCCGACCCCGGGATGCTGCGCCAGGTGCTGCACAACCTCTTCCAGAACGCGATCGACGCCCTCTCGGGCGTGGACACGCCGCGCATCCTGGTGTCCACGACGCTCGGAACCGGCGGCGTGCTGCTCACGGTGCGCGACAACGGCACCGGCATCGCCGAGGCGGTGATGGGCCGGATCTTCGAGCCCTACGTGACGACCAAGCCCAAGGGCACCGGCCTCGGCCTCGCGATCGTGAAGAAGATCGTCGACGAGCACCACGGGCGCATCCTGGTGGAGAACATCAAGCCGCACGGGGCGAACGTGAGCATCGTGCTTCCCTCGAGGGCGGCGGCTTAGGAGACACATGTCGGCCAACCAGATCCTCGTGGTCGACGACGAAGTCGGCATCCGCGAGCTGCTGTTCGAGATCCTGCGCGACGAGGGCTACGGCGTGCGCCTCGCCGAGAACGCGCAGACGGCGCGCTCGGCGCGCAAGGAGATGCGCCCGGACCTCGTCCTGCTCGACATCTGGATGCCGGACACCGACGGCATCACGCTGCTGAAGGAGTGGGCGGGCAGCGGCCAGCTCACGATGCCGGTCGTGATGATGTCGGGGCACGGCACCATCGACTCCGCGGTGGAGGCCACGCGCATCGGCGCCTTCGACTTCCTCGAGAAGCCCATCAGCCTGCCGAAGCTGCTGGCCACGGTGAACAAGGCGCTCGCCGGCGGCCGGGTGCTGCCCAAGACCGGGCTCGCGCTCGTGCATCTCGGTCGCGCCCGCGTCGTCCAGGAGCTGCGCCAGCGCCTCGAGCAGGTGAGCCGCCTGCACACGCCGGTCCTGCTGGTCGGCGAGGCCGGCTGCGGCTTCGAGGTGTGCGCCCGCCACCTGCACCTGCCGAACACGCCCTGGGTCGCGCCCGAGGACAACGCGTGGCTCGCCACGAACCCCTTCGAGCCCCTGAACGAGGCGCGCGAGGGCACGCTGTACCTGTCGGAGATCTCGGAGCTGTCCAAGGCGGAGCAGAAGGGGCTCGCCCAGCTGCTGGGCAAGCTCGAGAAATTCAACGTGCGCCTGATCTGCGCGTCCACCGGGCCGCTGCCCGCGCTCGCGGAGGACGGGCACTTCGACGCGAACCTGTACAACCAGCTCTCGGGGCTCACGATCCGCGTGCCATCGCTGGCCGATCATCCCGAGGACATCCCGGACATCGCGACGACGCTCCTCACGCAGCTCATCGACGCGAACGAGGTGCCGCTGCGCACGCTCACCGTGGGCGCGCTCAACGTGATGCGCAACCTCGACTGGCCGGGCAACCTGCCCGTGCTCCAGAACGTCGTGAAGACGCTGGCGCTCACGGCGCTCGCCAACGAGATCACGGGCGAGGACGTGAACCGCGTGGCGCGCGAGTTCAACCTCGGGCCGCGGGAGCAGCCCACCACCGAGGTCGGCGTCTCCCTCGACCTGCCGCTGCGCGACGCGCGCGAGCAGTTCGAGAAGCAGTACTTCCTGCACCACATCCGGCGCGAGGAGGGCAACATGTCGCGCGTGGCCGACCGCGTGGGCCTCGAGCGCACCCACCTCTACCGCAAGCTCAAGCAGCTCGGCATCCGCCCCTCGGGCAAGAGCGAGGACGGCTCCGGCTAGGGTGTCTCGAGGCGCCCCAGGCGGACGGCGGTGAGGCCCGCCTTGATGTTGTTCGGCACGGGCATGACGAGCACGCAGTTGTCGTAGGGCGCGCGCACCGCTTCCTCGCCGTCCCAGGCGATCACGTCGCCGCGATGGGGCACGACCTCGAGGCCGGTGAAGCTCCTCGCGAAGCGGAAGGCGGGCGAGCTCGCGACGACGGCCTGCGTCACGCGGATGAGCTTCTGGGCCGGCACGTCCCGCTCGATCTCGCGCGCGGCGCGCGCCGGGTCGACGACGCCCGCGTGGCGCAGGAACCGCCAGGTGGTCTGCCAGGCCACGTGCTCGGCCCCGCGCTCCCAGTGCTGCCCGCACTCGATGAGCAGCGCATTGCGCGGGCTCCCCGGTTCGCCGAAGCCCCCGAAATCCCGCATCCGGGTGCCGTTCGCATGGCCGGCGTCGCTCACCACGTGCTCGGGAACCCCCACGTCGAAGGCGAGGCGCACGCCCTTGTCGAGGGGGCCGCAGATCATGACCGGGGGACTCGGCTCGAGCATCGAGTGGATGTCGAGCATGAGGTCCGCGGCTTCGACGAAGGGGCGCAGCGCGCGGGCCCGGGCGAGCTCCACGCTCTGGCGCGGGCCGTCGAGGACCTCCGGGTTCCAGACGCGGTTGAGATCCTCGTCGATGAAGCGCGAGGCGTAGGGGTTGCGCTCGTCGAACCGCGCGAACGCCGCGACGTTCGCGAAGGCGAGAGTGAGCGCGCCGCGCACGGGGCGCAGGCCCTCGCGCAGCAGGCGGTCCACGACGATCGCCCCGCAGATCTCGTTGCCGTGCGTGAGCGCGTTGACGAGCACGTGCGGCCCCGGCCTGCCGCTCTCGAGCGTGTGGATCCAGTCGACCCCGGTGTCGGAGCGGCGATGCGGCTCGATGTCCGGCGCCCGGAGCTCGATGGGCACGGTCATGGTTCAGCGGCGCGTCGGTTTGCGCGTCCCGGAATCGCCGGCGTGCTCGTGCGCGTGGCCGTGGTCGTGGTGATGCCCGTGGTCGTGGTGGTGGTGGTGATGATCGCGGCCTTGGCAGGCGTGCGAGCCGCGTTGCGCGGCATATTCGGCGACCGCGTCGAGCAGGCGGTCCATGTCGCCCTTGACCGCCTCGAACCCCGTCGACTTCTCGCGGCTCGCCTCGTCCATGTAGAGGCGCCTGTTCACCTCGACCTGCAGGCTGTGCCGCCCGCCCCTCGGGTCGGAGAAGGCGCGGACGAGCTCCACCCCCTTGTAGGGATCGTTGATCTTCACGCGGTACCCCATGGCGCGCAGCTCCCGCGCCACCGCCTCGGTGAACCCGGGCTCGCAGGTCGTTCCGTCGCGGTCGCCGAGCACGAAGTCGGCGCGCGCCTTTCCGGGGCCTTCCTCCGAGAGCCGGCCGCTCACCGCCGGCATCGAATGCAGGTTGAGGTGCCACACGCCCCCGAAGTGCTCGAAGCTCTCGTCGAGAGCCTCCTTGAGGGCGCGTTGGTACGGCTGGTGGTAGCGCACGATGCGGTGCTTCACCTCCTCGACGGAGAGCTTGCGCGCGTAGATCGGCTCGCCCGTGTCGAGGACGCGCCAGATGAGGCCGATGCCGAGCTCGGTCTTGCGCGTGGCGAGCGCCGGCCCGGGCCAAGGGCCGTCGATGAGCGAGGCGTCGATGTCGAGGATCGAGCGGTTGGGGTCGATGTAGCTGCGCGCGAAGCGCGCAGCGAGGAGCGTGGCGCCGGCGTCGGGCCCGTGGGCGAAAAGCTGCTCCACGTAGCTGTCCTCGGCCTGCCGCAGGCGCTCGAGGGGCACGCCGGGACGGAAGTCTTCGGGATACTCGGCCCCGCTATGGGGCGAATCCAGGACGAGGGGTACGCTGCGCGCCGTGGGCCGCGTGAGGTGGAATGCGTCGGTCATTTCGGGTCTTGCGTCGGCGGGCCCGGGTCCCGATGGCCTGGCCGGGATGGCCAGGCCGGTCTGCGGGGGCCGACCGGGTCATGATACCGTGAAAGCACCATGGACCCCGCGAAGGGCCTCGAGGCGATGCTCGCGGCGGGCAAGGACGGCCCGCTGCTGCGCTTCGGCCTGGGCAAGCACTATCTCGATGCGGGCGAGCCGGCGCGCGCCGTCGAGCACCTGCGCGCCGCCGTCGGGCAGGACCCGGCGTACTCGGCGGCGTGGAAGCTCCTGGGCCGCGCGCTCGAGGCCGCCTCCGATCCCGGCGGCGCGATGCACGCCTATCGGTCGGGCATCGCGGCGGCGCAGCGCCGCGGCGACAAGCAGGCCGAGCGGGAGATGGGCGTGTTTCTCCGGCGACTGGAGCGCGCGCGCCCCGCGGGCTCCGGAGGCTAGGCGGAGGCGAGGAAGTCCTCGAGGGCAGCCGGGGGAGCGTCCTTCACGATCGCCCCGCGTCCCAGGCGGTCGAGCAGCACGAGGGTGATGCGCCCCCGCTCGTTCTTCTTGTCGCGGCCCATGTACTCGAGCCACACGTCGCGCGCGATGGTCGGCGGCTTCGCCGGCAGGCCGAGGCGCGCGAGCAGGGCGGCGAGGCGCTCGGCGTCGGCGGAAGGAATGCGGCCCTGGGCGGCGGAAAAGCGCGCCGCGAGCGCCATGCCCGCCGCCACTGCTTCGCCGTGCAGCCAGTTGCCGTAGCCGCTCGCCGACTCGATGGCGTGCCCGAAGGTGTGGCCGAAGTTGAGCAGCGCGCGCGCTCCCGACTCGCGCTCGTCGCGCTCGACGATCTCGGCCTTGATCTCGCACGAGCGCCGGATCGCGTGGGCGAGCGCCGCGGGGTCGCGCGCCGTGAGGCGCCCGGCGTTCTCCTCGATCCACGCGAGGAAGCCGGCGTCGTGGATGGCGCCGTACTTGACGACCTCGGCGAGGCCCGCGGCGAGCTCGCGCGGGGGCAGCGTGGCGAGGGTCGCCGTGTCGGCGACCACCGCGACGGGCTGGTGGAACGCGCCGATCATGTTCTTGCCGAGCGGGTGGTTGATCGCGGTCTTGCCGCCCACGGACGAGTCGACCTGGGCGAGGAGCGTGGTCGGGACCTGGAGGTGAGCCACCCCCCGCTGGTACGTCGCGGCGGCGAAGCCCGCGATGTCGCCCACTACGCCCCCGCCGAGCGCCACGAGGACGGTCCGCCGGTCGGCCCGGGCGCGCAGGAGCGCCTCGAAGACGAGGTCGAGCGTCCGCCAGTTCTTGTGGGCCTCTCCGTCCGGCAGCGCGATGGACAGGGATTCGGCGCCGGCGCGCTCGAGCGTATCCGCGAGGCGCCGCCCGTAGAGCGGCGCGACGGTGGCGTTGGTGACGATCGCGGCGAGTCGCCCGCCCACGTGCGGGGCGAAAAGCGCGGCTTCCCCGAGCAGCCCCTCGCCGATGTGGATCGGGTAGCTGCGGCTGCCGAGCTCGACGCGCAGGGTCTCGGTCACGAGGGCTCCCTCGCGCCCTGCTCGCGGAGGGCGGAAAGCACGCGGTTCACGAGGCTCGCGGCGCCCTGCGCGCCGACGTCCACCACGATGTGCGCGGCCTCCCGGTACAGGGGCTCCCGCCTTTCGAGGAGCGCCGCGAGGGTGCCCTTGGGGTCGGGCGCGGCGAGCAGCGGACGGGTCGTGTCGTGGCGCGTGCGCTCCCAGAGGCTGTCGAGGCGCGCGCGGAGGTAGACGACGGTCCCGGAGCGGCGCATGAGGTCGCGGTTGTCGGCGGAGAGGACCGCCCCGCCGCCCGTGGCGATGACGCAGCCGGAGCGCGCCGCCACCTCGGCGAGCACCGCGGATTCGCGCCGCCGGAACCCCTCCTCGCCTTCGAACTCGAAGATCGTCGCGATCGGCACGCCCGTGCGCTCGACGAGGAGGCGATCGGTGTCGACGAACTCGCGCCCGCTCTTGCGCGCGAGCGCCTTCCCGAGCGTGGTCTTGCCCGCTCCCATCATGCCCACCAGAAACACGTTGCCGCCCATCGCGCTATCCGTCCGTCCCGCCTCCGAGGATAGCGGAAAAAAAAGCCCCGGAGATCCGGGGCCCGGGGATGCGGACGACGCCGGCCCTTCAGCGCACGGTCAGCGTGTCCTTCACGATCTTGGGCGTGACGAAGATCAGGAGCTCCGTCTTGTCGTCCTGCTTCACCGTGTTGCGGAAGAGGACGCCGATGAACGGCATGTCGCCGAGGACCGGCACCTTGTTCACCGTGGTGCGCGTCGTCTGCTCGAAGATGCCGCCCAGCACGATGGTGTCGCCGTTGTCGACGAGGACCTGGGTGTTCACCTGCTTCGTATCGACCGAGGGGATTCCCGAGAAGACCTGCCCGACCGAGTCCTGCTTCACCTCGAGGTCCATGATGATCCGGTCGTCGGGCGTGATGCGCGGGGTGACCGCCAGCTCGAGCACCGCGGGCTTGAAGGCGACGGTGGTGGCGCCGCTCGCCGCGGCGGTGAGGTAGGGAATCTCCGTGCCCTGCGAGATGACCGCCTTCTTCTTGTCCGAGGTGATCACGCGCGGGCTCGAGATGATCTTGCCGCGGTCGTCGGCCTCGAGGGCCGAGAGCTCCACGTTCACGAGGTTGCCGCTGCCGAGGTTGAGGATCGACAGGGCGAGCTGGCCGGCCGCGCCCACCACCGGCAGGTTCACGTTGAGCTGCTCGGGCTGGGCGCCGATCGGCGTCGTGCCGGTCACGGCGGTGCCCGAGGCGAATCCGGCGGTGCCCGGCGCCGCGCCCGCGTAGACGAGCGAGGACGCTCCGCGCGAGACCGGGTTGTTGGACAGCGGCGAGACCGTGTCCGTGAGCGAGCCGGAGACGCCGAGGTTGTAGTTGTTCGTGCTGAACGCCGATTGCGTGCCGAAGCGCACGCCGAGCTGGTGGCCCCACTTGTCGTCGGCGATGACGATGCGCGCCTCGATCAGCACCTGGCGCACCGGCACGTCGAGCTGCTGGATGAGGCGCCGCGCCTCCTCGAGCCGCCCACCCGTGTCCTGGACGAACAGCGTGTTGGTGCGCTCGTCCACGGTCGCGCTGCCGCGCTTCGACAGGATCTTCTGGTCCTTGTTCGTGAGCAGCTTCTGCAGGTCCTCGGCCTTGGCGTACGAGAGCGCGAAGGACTCCGTGCGCACCGGCTCCAGGTCGGAGATGGCGGCGTTCGCCTCGAGCGCCAGCTTCTCCTTGGCGGCGAGCTCGTCGGTGGGCGCGATGAGCACCACGTTGCCGTTCTTGCGCTTCGACAGGCCCTTCGCCTGCAGGATGATGTCGAGGGCCTGGTCCCACGGCACGTCCTTCAGGCGCAGCGTGAGGTTGCCGCCGACGGTGTCGCTCGTGATGATGTTCAGGCCCGTGAAGTCCGCGATGACCTGCAGGACGGCGCGCACCTCGACGTTCTGGAAGTTGAGCGAGAGCTTCTCGCCCGCGTAGCCCGGGGTGGCGCTCTGCACGAGCTTGTTCGGGTCCTCCTTGACCGGCTTCACCTCGAGGATGAACTGGGTGTCGGTCTGATAGGCCGAGTATTCCCAGAGGCCGCGCGGCTCGATCACCATGCGCGCGTTCCCGCTCTGCTCGAAGGTGTCGACGAACCGCACCGGCGTGGCGAAGTCGCCCACGTCCAGGCGCCGGACGAGGTTCGGCGGGACGTCCGTGTTCAGGAAATCGACGAGGACCTGGCGACCCTGCTGGCGGATGTCGATTCCGACGTTGGCCGAGGAGAGGTCCACGACGATGCGGCCCTCGCCCATGTTGCCGCGGCGGAAGTCGACGTCGCGGATGTTGTAGCGCGTGGTGCTCCCGGGCACCGGCTCCGCGAACCGGGTGGTGGCCGCCGAGGGCGCGGTCGCGGCCGCCCCGGCCGAGGGCGCGGGACCGCCCTCGATCGTCACGACGAGGAGGTTGCCGTCGAGCTCCTGCTTGTACTTCATGGTCCGCGCGAGGTTCATCACCAGCCGCGTGCGGTTGGCCGTCTGCACCACCGAGACGCTGCGCAGGTCGCCCTCGCCGGCCTCGATCTGCGAGCGCTTCAGGGCGTTCGCCGTGTCGGGCAGGTCGATCGCGATGCGCGGGGGATTGGTGACCGCGAAGCTCTGCGGGAGCGCCTTCAGCGCCTCGTGCATGCCGATCTTCACGATGATCCGGCCGCCCTGGACGGAGGCGAAGTCGATGGATTCGACCGCGTTCTTGGCGGTCTCCTGGGCCCAAGCGAAGGGCGTGGCGAGCGCGAGGACGAGCGCGGCGAGCGCGGCCCCCACCCTGCCGCAGACGGGAATGCGGAGCGTCGTTGTCACTTTCTTTCCCCTTTGCCGGCTTCCTCCAGCAGCGGCAGCACGCTCTGCCGCTCGGCCCAGTCGCCGGCGCTGTCTTGGACGATTTCCTTGAGCTTGATCTCGCTGTCCGTCACCTCGGTGATCAAGCCGAAGTTCTGGCCCATGTAGTTGCCCTTCTTGACGCGGTAGAGCGTCTTGTCGGCCCGCACGATCGCCCACGTCTCGCCGCTCTGGGAGAGGGTGCCGACCATCTTCAGCTGCTCGAGCGGGTACGCCTCCAGGGGCTCCTTGCGCCGGTTGAGGTCGGGCGCGAGGCCGCCGCCTCCCTGCCGGGGCGCGGCGAGCTTGCGGGGCTTGAACGGGTCGGGAAGGTCGAAGCCCTCGTAGGTGAAGGGCTCGAAGGGCTTCACCGCGGGCAGCGCCTCGATCTTGGGCGCCGGGCGCTTGTCCGCCTCCCTCACGAAATGCTTCAGATCGTCGATGTCGGAGGTGCACCCGGCGAGCGCGACGACGGCGAGCGGAACGAGGAGACGCTTCATTTGCGCACCACCGGCTTCTTGGCGGTCTTGACCGAGGCCCGCTGCTTGGCGATCTCCTCCTCGTCCAGGTAGCGGTAGGTCTTGGCCACCGCTTCCATGGTGAGCAGGCCATCCTTCGGCGGATCGATCTTGAGGTTGGTGAGCAGCACGATGCGCGGCATCTTCGCCACGTCGCTCGCGAAGGCCCCCAGGTCGTGGTAGTTGCCGGTGACCTTGATGTCCACGGGCAGCTCCGCGTAGAACTCGGTGAAGTTCTCCTTGGCCGCGGGCTTGAACAGGTCGAAGGTGAGGCCGCGGCCCAGGCCCGCCTGGTTGATGTCGATCAGCAGGGCGTCCATCTCGCTCTTGTTGGGAAGCTGCTTGAGCAGCGCGCCGAAGGCCTGCTCGATCTCCACGCGCTGCTGCTTGTAGGCCTCGAGGTTCACCGCGAGCTTCTTCTTCTCGAGGAAGGTCTCCTTCTGCTTCTCGACGTCCTTGCGTCCCTGCTCGATCTGCTCGGTCTGGGACTGCCACAACAGGAAGTAGGCGGCCACCTGGATCGCGAAGAAGATGGCGATGAAGGCTCCCGTCTTGACCAGCCACGGCCAGTTTCCCGGCTGCTTGGGATCGAGGGCGCGCAGGTCGTCGATCAGGCTCATTTCTTGGCTCCAGGCGCGGGCTTGCGGCCGCCGCCCGCCGCTTCCTCGGGCTGCGCGCGCTTGATCGAGATGTTCATGTTGAACTCGTTCACGCGGTTGCCGGACTTGTCCGGGGCGGGCACCGCCTTGATCTCGATGAGCTCCGGGTTCTCGAGGTACGGCGAGGCGCCGAGGTTGCGCATGAGGGTCGAGACGCGGGCGTTCGACTGCGCGTAACCCGTGATGTTGACCTTGACGCCCGTCTGCTTGATCGAGCGCAGGTACACGCCCTCGGGAAGCTGGCGCAGGAGCTGGTCGAGCA
Source organism: Usitatibacter sp. (assembly GCA_035624355.1). GTDB lineage: Bacteria > Pseudomonadota > Gammaproteobacteria > Burkholderiales > Usitatibacteraceae > Usitatibacter. The sequence goes on from DASPRQ010000084.1 coordinate 62,607, forward strand.
GCTGGACCGGCTCCGAGCGGTTGGCCTGCAGGCCCTCGACGACGCGCTTCTTGGCGAGCAGCGCGGCGGTCTCCTCGCGGATCTTGCGGATCTCCTCGATCTGCTTGTCGAGCTTGCTGATCTCGCCCTTCATGTAGGCGACGTCGTCGCGCTGCTGCGACACTTGGCTGTCGAGGTAGAGCCATACTGCCGCCGCCACGACCGCGCCGAGCGCGCCGGAGAGCAGGGCGAGCACCATGAACTGCTGCTCGCGCCGCTTGCGTTTCTCTTCGCGGTGCGGGAGTAGGTTGACGCGGATCATGAGGGGTCGAACCTCCGCATCGCCAGCCCGCAGGCGACCATGAGGGACGGGGCGTCGATGGTGAGCTGGCGCGGCTTGATCTTCGACGACAGCGCCATGTTCGCGAAGGGGTTGGCGACCACCGTGTGAACCTGGGTCCGCTGGGCGACCATCTCCTCGAGCCCGTCGAGCATCGCGCAGCCGCCCGTGAGCAGGATGTGGTCGACCTTGTTGAACTGGGTCGACGTGAAGAAGAACTGCAGCGCCCGCTGGATCTCCAGCACGATCTTCTCGTTGAAGGGCTGGAGCACGTCGGGGCCGAAGTTCTCCGGCAGGTTGCCCACGCGCTTGGCCGCCTCCGCCTCCTCCACCGGCATGTCGAACTGGCGCGCGATGTCCTGGGTGAGGGCGTTGCCCCCGATCTGCTGCTCGCGGGTGTAGACCGTCTGGCCGTTGTGCACCACCGTGACGCGGGTCACCGTGGCCCCGATGTCGACGATGGCCGTGACGTCGCTCTCGCCGATCCCGGAGCTGCCGCCGCAGATCAGCTCGAAGGCCGTCTGCGCGGCGTAGGACTCCACGTCCATCACGATGGTCTTGAGGCCGGCCGCCTCGGCGGCCGCCACCCGGTCCTCGATCTTCTCCTTGCGGGAGGCGGCGATGAGCACCTCGACCTCGTCCTCGCCCGTGGTCGCGGGACCGAGCACCTGGAAGTCGAGGTTCACCTCGTCGAGCGAGAAGGGAATGTACTGGTTCGCCTCGCCCTGGACCTGGACCTCCATGTCCTCCTCGCGCTGGTTGCCCGGGAGGATGACCTTCTTGGTGATGACGGCCGCGGCCGGCAGCGCCAGGGCCACGTTGCGGATCCGCGAGCCGAGGCTCTTGTGGGCGCGCTTGATCGCCTCGCCCGCGGCCTCGATGTTCGCGATGTTGCCGTCCACCACGGTGTCCTTCGGCAGCGGCTCGATGGCGTAGCGCTCGACCCGATAGACGTTGCGGCCCGCTTCGGCGATCTCCACCATCTTGACCGAAGAAGAGCTGATGTCGCAGCCCACGAGGGGCGGCGCCTTCGCTTTCAAGAAGTCAAACTGGGCTGCTAATTTTTCTTTAAGCATGGTGGAAGGTTAGCACCCAAACAGAGAATCTACTTTAGATGCTAGCAACAAGTCCTAGGCCTGTAAAGCAAATTGTGGCAAGGGCTCCCTGCAGGCCGCCGTGACTATAATGGGGTCCAGCCACTATCTGCGCGGCGCTGCCACCCCCCCGCCGTCCGCCTCCCGCCCGTCCGTCCGATGACTTCCCGTTGGTGGTTCTACCCGCTCCTCCTGGCCGCCTCCCTTGCGGTGGTCGGGGCGGGGGTAGCCGCGCTCACGGTCGTGCTCCTGTGGCCGAGCCTGCCCAGCCTCGAGGTCCTGACGGACTATCGCCCGAAGGTTCCCCTGCGCGTCTACAGCGCCGAAGGCGACCTCATCGGGGAGTTCGGGGAAGAGAAGCGCGCCGTGGTGAAGATCCAGGACGTCCCCACGGTCGTGAAGGCGGCGATCCTGGCCGCCGAGGACGACCGGTTCTACCAGCACGGCGGGGTGGACTTCTCGGGGGTGGTGCGCGCCGCGGTCGCGAACCTGGAGCGCCAGGGTCGCGTCGAGGGCGCGAGCACCATCACCATGCAGGTCGCCCGCACGTTCTTCCTCACGCGGGAGAAGACCTTCGCCCGCAAGCTCTCCGAGGTGCTGCTCGCCTTCAAGATCGAGGCCAACCTCACCAAGGACCAGATCCTCGAGCTCTACATCAACCAGATCTTCCTCGGGCAGCGGGCGTACGGCTTCGCCGCCGCCGCGAGCGTGTACTTCGGCAAGAGCCTCAAGGACCTCACGCCCGCGGAGGCCGCGATGCTCGCGGGCCTTCCGCAGGCCCCCTCGAAGAAGAACCCCTTCGTGAACCCGAAGGCCGCGCGCGCCCGCCAGCAGTACGTGCTGCGGCGCATGCACGACATCGGCTGGCTTACCGACCCGCAGTACCGGAGCGCCCTCGCCGAGCCCCTCCGCCTGAACAAGACCAGCGACCGCGACCATTTCCCGCTGAGCGCCGACTACGTGGCGGAGATGGCGCGGGCCGCGGTCTTCGAGCAGTACGGCGACCCGGCCTACGTGAGCGGGCTGCGGGTCTACACCACCATCCGGCGCAAGGACCAGCAGGCTGCGGACCAGGCCATGCGCAGGGCCGTGCTCGACTACGACCGCCGCCACGGCTACCGGGGGCCGGAAGCGTCGATCGACCTGCCGCCGCCGGGACCCGAGCGCGATGAGGCCATCGAGGAGGCCCTCCAGGAGCGCGATTCCGTGAACGACCTGGTGCCGGCGATCGTGACCGCGGCGTCCCCGCGGGAAGTCCGGGCCGTGATACGCCGGGGCGACGAGATCCGCGTCACCGGCGACGGCCTCAAGTTCGCCGCCCGGGCGCTCGCGGAACGCAACTCCGACCGCGCGATCCGCCGCGGCTCGATCATCCGGGTCCAGGACGACGGCAAGGGCGGATGGAGCATCGTGCAGCTGCCCAAGGTCGAGGGCGCCCTCGTGTCGATGGACCCCTCGAACGGGGCGATCCGCGCCCTGGCGGGCGGCTTCGACTTCGCCGCCAACAAGTTCAACCACGTGACCCAGGCCTGGCGCCAGCCGGGCTCGAGCTTCAAGCCGTTCATCTACTCGGCTGCGCTCGAGAAGGGCTTCACGCCCGCCACGGTCCTCAACGACGCCCCGTTCGTGATCGACGCCTCGAAGACGGGGGGCCAGCTCTGGGAGCCGCACAACTACGACGACAAGTACGAAGGGCCCATGCGGCTGCGCGTCGCGCTCATGAAGTCCAAGAACATGGTGTCGATCCGCGTGCTGCAGGCGATCGGTCCCGGCTACGCGCAGGACTACATCCAGCGCTTCGGCTTCGACCCCCGCATGCACCCGGCCTACCTCACCATGGCGCTGGGAGCGGGCAGCGCCACGCCGCTGCAGATGGCTGCCGCCTACTCGGTGTTCGCCAACGGCGGCTACCGCGTGAAGCCCTGGTTCATTGCCCGGATCGAGGACAATCGGGGCCGGGTGCTCTATGCCGCCAACCCGGAGACGGCGGACGTGAACGCCGAGCGCGTCATCGACGAGCGCAACGCCTTCATCATGACGAGCCTCATGCGCGACGTGGTGCGCGGGGGCACCGCCGTGCGTGCGATGGCCCTGGGCCGCGACGACCTCGCGGGCAAGACCGGCACGACCAACGACCACGTGGATGCCTGGTTCTGCGGATTCCAGAGCACGCTGGTGGCCGTTGCCTGGATCGGCTTCGACACGCCCGGGAGCCTCGGGGCGAACGAGACGGGCGCCGAGGCCGCCCTGCCGATGTGGATGAGCTACATGGGAACGATGCTCAAGGGCGTGCCCGAGGTGCCGCTCGTGCCGCCCCCGGGCGTGGTCGCGGACGCCATCAACCCGGTCACCGGCATGCGCGAGCTCGACGGGCAGAGCCACACCGTGGATTATTTCTATGAGGAGTCGCAGCCGCCGGTCGGCGACGAGGGGGCCGTCGCCCACGACGGCCGGCCTGCGGAGGAAGTGAAGAACCAGATCTTCTGAGGCGAGCCATGCCGAGAACACGCTCGCGAAGGGACAACAACTTGCGCCGGCAGCTCGCCTACCGGGCCGCACGCCTGATGGCCGAGGACGGCGTATCCGACTATGCCACCGCGAAGTGGAAGGCGGCGCGCCAGGCGGGACTCGAGGACGCGAAGCTGCTCCCCGACAACCAGGAGATCGAGGCTGCCCTTCGCGAGTACCAGGGCCTGTACCAGAGCGAGGACCAGCCTGCCCGGCTGCGCCGGCTGCGGGAGATCGCGGCGAAGGTCATGCGCGATTTCAGCGAATTCCACCCCGCCCTCGTCGGATCGGTGCTTTCGGGCACCGCGGGGCAGCATTCGGACGTGAACCTGCAGCTCTTCACCGACGACGCCAAGGCCCTCACGATGTTCCTGCTGAACCGCCGCTACCGCTTCGAGGAAGGCTCGTGGCGCATGCGGCGCGGGGAGCAGCTCGAGGAGGTGCCGCGGATCCGCCTTGAGGTCGAGGGCGTGCCGGTCACCCTGACGGTGCTCGACCGCGACGACGAGCGGGTGGCTCCGGCCCGGGGCGCGGAATCGCCGCAGCGCGCCCGTCTGGCGGAGGTGGAAGCTCTGCTCGGGCGCTAGCGCCGCCGCGGCCGCCTAGCGGGATTCGCTCAGGCGGCGCGCCGCCTCGAGGGCGAAGTAGGTGAGGATGGCGTCGGCGCCCGCGCGCCGGAAGCACAGCAGCGACTCCATCATGCACGCGTCCCCGTCGATCCATCCCTGGGACGCCGCCGCCTTGAGCATCGCGTACTCGCCGCTCACCTGGTAGGCGAACGTGGGCACCCCGAACCGCTCCTTCACCCGCCGCAGCACGTCGAGGTAGGGCAGCCCCGGCTTCACCATCACGAAGTCCGCGCCCTCTTCGAGGTCGAGGGCGACCTCGCGCAGCGCCTCGTCGGAGTTGCCCGGGTCCATCTGGTAGGTCTTCTTGTCGCCCTTCCCGAGGCTCGTCCCCGAGCCGACAGCATCCCGGAACGGACCGTAGAAGGCGGAGGCGTACTTGGCGGCGTAGGCGAGGATGCGGACGTCGATGTGCCGCCGCTCGTCCAGCGCCTGGCGGATGGCGCCGATGCGCCCGTCCATCATATCCGAGGGGGCGACGATATCCACCCCCGCCTCCGCGTGAGTAAGCGCCTGCTTCCGGAGGACGTCGAGGGTCTCGTCGTTCACCACGTAGCCCTGCTCGTCGATGAGGCCATCCTGCCCGTGGCTGGTATAGGGATCCAGGGCGACGTCCGTGATGATCCCCAGCTCCGGAAACCGCTTCTTGAGCTCGCGCACGCACCGCGGGACGAGACCCGCCGGGTTGAACGCCTCCTCCGCGGTGCTCGTCTTGAGGCTGGCGTCGATCACCGGGAAGAGAGCGATCGCGGGGATGCCATATGTGAGCGCCTGCTCCGCGACGGGCAGCAGGCGGTCGACGCTCGTCCGGGAAACGCCGGGCATCGAGCCGACGGCCTCCACGATGGCGGAGCCTTCGCGGACGAAGACGGGAAGGATCAGGTCGTCGGGGGCGAGGCGGGCCTCACGGACCAGGCGACGCGTGAACTCGTCGCGGCGGCCGCGGCGCATGCGGCGCGCGGGAAATCGTCCTAGGGAAAGGGTCATTTCGAGATCTTCGCGAACGCGGGGAACTTTAGCACGCGCGAGGTGTTCATAAGGCTTGAAGGGTTACTCCTTCCCCGCTTCTCCTCCCTGAGCGGGTGCCTTAATCCCAATTAAGGCTCTTTTGGCCCCGGCTTTACTCCCCTTTAGCCGGGGCTTTGTTTGTGTCCCGCGACCAGGCGCGCGAGCACGACTCCCGCCTCGTCGATTCCCTCGTGCTTCAGGCTGGAGAAAAGCTGGACCGTCGCTCCGGGGCAGGATTGCCCGAGCTCGCGACGGACCCGCTGCAACGTCGCGAGGGCGGCCTGCCGGGAAAGCTTGTCCGACTTGGTGAGGAGCACGTGGGTGGATCGTTTCGCCGCGCGCAGCCACTCGAGCAGTTGGAGATCGAGCGGGGTCATGGGGTGGCGGCTGTCCATGACGACCACGACGGCGGTGAGCGAGGGACGCGTGGCGATGTACGTCCCGACGAGCTCCTCCCAATGCTTGCGGACTTCGCCGGGCACGGCCGCGTATCCGTAGCCGGGCAGGTCCACGAGGAAGGCACGCCCGTCCAACGAGAAGAAGTTGATGAGCTGGGTGCGCCCCGGCGTCTTGCTCACGAACGCGAGCCGCCGGCGGCCCACGAGGGCGTTGATGGCGCTCGACTTGCCCGCGTTCGACCGGCCGGCGAACGCGAGCTCCGGAACGCCGGGGGGCGGGAGCTGCCGAGGGTCGTGCACCGACAGGGAGAACGCGGCCTTCGAAAGCGCGAGCGGTCCCCGCCCGGTGGCGGCCCGTCGCGCCCCTACGGTAAAATCACCGGTCTTCGCCCTCGCCTTTCCTCCGGCGTTCTCCTCACGAGGCTTTCCGATGCGCTCTTTCCCGGGTTTCGCCTGCGTCATGCTGCTAGTCTACGCAAGCGCCGCGGCGGCCGAGGAGCCCGCGGCCCCCAACCTGGAGCACGGCAAGCAGATCGCGTCCGGCGTGTGCGCGGCGTGCCACACGGCCGACGGCAACAGCGTCGTGCCGACCAACCCGATGCTCGCCGGGCAGCATCCCGACTACATCGTCGCGCAGCTGACCGCGTTCAAGGCGGGTACCCGGCAGAGCCCGATCATGCAGGGCATGGCCGCCGGGCTGACGCCGGAGGACATGCGCGACGTCGCCGCGTGGCTCGGCGCGCAGAAGCCCGCGCCCCGGTTCGCGCACGACAAGACCCTGGCGGAGCGCGGGCAGCAGATCTGGCGCGGGGGCGTGAAGGCGACCGTGGCCCCCGCGTGCGCGGGTTGCCATGGGGCGCAGGGCGAGGGAATCCCCTCGCAGTACCCGCGTCTCGCCGGCCAGTACGCCGAGCTGAGCTTCGGATGGCTCAAGGCCTTCGCCTCGGGCGCCCGCCCCAATCCGGTCATGAGCGAGGTCGCGGCCAGGCTCTCCGAGGCCGACATGAGGGCGGTCGCGGAGTACATCTCGGGGCTTCGCTAGGGCCCGCTCAGGAGGCGGCGCGCCGGCCGGCCGCGCGCCCGTGCGCCCCGGTGGCGCGCGCGATTCGCACCCGTCCCTTGCCCTCGCGCTTCGCCTCGTAGAGCGCCGCGTCGGCGGCGCGCAACAGGCTCTCCGCATCCTCGCCGTGCGCCGGATAAAGGCTCACTCCGAGGCTCACCCCGATGATCGCCGATTCCCCGTCGAGCGGATACGCCTCGCAAAGGCAGGCGCGCAGCTTCTCGGCGACGGCGAGCGCGCCTTCCTCGCCCGTGTCGGGGAGGATCGCCATGAACTCGTCGCCGCCCTGGCGCCCGAGCGTGTCGGAAGCGCGCATGCACTCGCGGCCCCGCTCGGCCACGGCCGCGAGGACCCGGTCGCCCGCCGCGTGACCCCAGGTGTCGTTCACTTCCTTGAACCCGTCGAGATCGAAGAGCACGAGCGCGAAGCGCTCCTTGCCGCGCCGCGACCGCGCCGTCTCCTGCGAGAGCCGGTCGGTGAGAAGCGCGCGGTTCGGAAGGCCCGTCACCGGGTCGAAATGCGCGAGCCATTCGATGCGCTGCTGCGCGGCGCGCTCGCGCTGCTGCACGCGGCGAAAGGCCACGAACAGGCCGCCCAGCACGATCACCGAGCCGCCGACGAACCAGCCGACGTAACGGCGCAGGCGGTCGTCCACGCGGATGCGGGCGAGGCTGCGGTCGCTCACGCGCCGCGTGAGGGCCTCGAGCGAGCGCTCGAGGGTCGCGCCCACCTCGGCGGCGACGCGCTCGGTCTCGCGCACGGCGAGCGCGCCAGCCTCGGCGCCGCCCTTGTGGCGCGCGCCCGCGACGGAGCGCGCGTTGACGAGCAGCAGCCGCGTCTCGTTCACGAGGCTCTCCACGTCCGGCGGCGCCTCCTCCGCCGCCTGCAGGCCGTCGAGGCGCTCGTCGATCTCGTCGGCGTGGCGATCGAGCGCGCGGAACGCCTCGGCGTCGCCGGTCGCCGCACCGAGGCGGGCGGCCGCGACCAGCCCGTTGATGCGCACGCGCAGGGCCTCGAGGCTGTCCTGCTGCTGCTGCACGACGAGAACTTCCCGGTGCAGGTCGGACTCGCGCGCGACGTCGGAGAGCACGAGGAAGGCGAGGGCGAGGATCGTCGCGCCGGCGATCGCCAGGCCGATCGCCGCGAGGCGCTCCGCGCTCGGGAGGATCGCCACGGAGTCAGGCGCCGCGCGCGGCCGCGAACGCCTGCCGGGCCGCGGCGAAGGTCGACGCGAGCTCGCCCTCGCCGTGCGCGGCCGAGACGAAACCCGCCTCGTAGGCCGAGGGCGCAAGGTACACGCCCCGCTCGAGCATGGCGTGGAAGAAGCGCCCGAACGCCTCGCGGTCGCATTCCATCACCTCGCGGAACGATGCCGGCGGGCTCGCCCGGAAGAAGATCCCGAACATGCCGCCGAGGCTCGCGCCGCTGAAAGCCACGCCCGTGGCGGCCGCCTCGCGGCACAGCCCCTCGACGAGCGCGGAGGTCGTGGCCCCCAGCCGGTCGAAGAATCCGGGTCTCAGCACGTGGCGCAGCGTGGCGAGCCCCGCGCTCACGGCAACCGGATTTCCGGAAAGCGTGCCGGCCTGGTAGACGGGGCCGACGGGCGCGAGGCGCTGCATGATGTCGCGTCGCCCGCCGAAGGCGCCGACCGGCAGGCCGCCGCCGATCACCTTGCCGAGCGTGGTGAGGTCGGGCCGGATGTCGAACAGGCCCTGCGCGCCCCGGGGCCCGACGCGAAAGCCGGTCATCACCTCGTCGAAGACGAGCACCGCCCCGTGGCGCGTGCATTCGGAGCGCAGCGTGCGCAGGAATTCGGCCGAGGGGCGCACGAAATTCATGTTGCCGGCGACGGGCTCCAGCACGACCGCGGCGATCTCGCCGCCGAAGCGGCGGAAGGCATCCTGCACCTGCTGCGGGTCGTTGTAGTCGAGCACGAGCGTGTGGGCGGTGAGCTCCGGCGGCACGCCCGCGGAGGTGGGGTTGCCGAAGGTGAGCGCGCCCGATCCCGCCTTGACCAGCAGGAAGTCGCTGTGCCCGTGGTAGCAGCCCTCGAACTTCACGATGACCGGGCGCCCCGTGAAGCCCCGGGCGAGGCGCAGCGCGCTCATCACGGCCTCGGTGCCGGAGCTCACCAGGCGCACCTGCTCGAGCGAGGGCAGGCTCGAGGTGAGCAGCTCGGCCATCTCGAGCTCGAGCGCGGTCGGGGCACCGAAGCTCAGGCCGCGCGCCGCGGTCGCCGCGACGGCGGCGAGCACGTCGGGGTGCGCGTGGCCGAGGATGAGCGGGCCCCACGAGCCCACGTAGTCGACGTACTCGCGCCCGTCCTCGTCGGTCACGCGCGCGCCGCGACCCTCGCGCAGGAACACCGGCACGCCGCCCACGGCGCGGAAGGCCCGCACGGGCGAGTTCACGCCGCCCGGAATGAGCTCGAGGGAACGCTCAAACAGCGCGCGGCTGCGCTCGTGCATCGGGGGAGTCCTCGTGAAGCCGGAACCGGCGGGAGAATTCGCGCGCCGCAGCGCGCACGTCGTCGGCATCGACGAGCGCGGAGATCACGGCGACCATGTCGGCTCCCGCCTCGACGACGAGGGCCGCGTTGGCGGCGGTGATCCCTCCGATGGCTGCCACCGGCAGCCCGCCAGCGGAGCGGGCGAGTCCGATCGCCCCGAGCGGCGCGCGCACCGCCGAAGGCTTCGTCGCGGAGGCGAACACGCTGCCCACCGCCACGTAGTCGGCGCCGGCGTCCCGGGCGAGCGCGGCGCGCGCGGGCTCGTCGTAGCACGATGCCCCGATGATCGCCGACGGAAAGCGCGTGCGCGCGGCCGCGACCGCGAGATCGTCGCGCCCCAGGTGGACGCCGTGCGCGCCGCAGGCGAGCGCGAGCTCCACCGAGTCGTTCACGATGAAGAGCGCGCCGGCCGCGCGGCATTCGGCGGCGAGCGCGCGGGCCTGCTCGAGGGCGAGCGCGGCCTGCACGGACTTGGCGCGGTATTGCAGCAGCGCGGCGCCGCCCGCCAGGGCCTGTCGCGCTCGCGCCACGAGGGCACGCGTGTCGCGGGTCTCCGGCGTGATCGCGTACAGGCCCCGCAGCCCGCGCGGCTCACGCGCCGCCATCGTCGTCCCCGCTCTCGCGGGCCCAGAACAGGCGGTCCGGAAGATACTGGCCCATGCCGGGCCGCAGCGCGTGGGTGAGGGCGTGCCACGTGTAGTCCTGGGCCTCGTATGCGGCTTCCCCGATCTCCATTCCGCGGGCGAGGTTCGCCGCGAGCGCCGAGGCGAGGGTGCACCCGGAGCCATGGTAGCTGCCCGGCAGGCGCTGCCACGTGTCGGCGCGCAGCACGCCCCCGCGGTGGAAGAGCGTGTTGACGACCTCGGCGGTGGTGTCGTGCGTGCCGGTGACGAGGACGTATTCGCAGCCGCTGTCGAGGAGCGCCTGCGCGCAGTCGGCGAGGCTCGCGCGGTCGTCGTCCTCCCCGGCGAGCCGGCGCAGCTCGGGAATGTTGGGCGTGACCACGGTGCTCTGCGGCACGAGGAGCTCGCGGATCGCCGAGACCATGTCGTCGCCCGCGAACTCGTCGCCGCGCCCGGAGGCGAGGACGGGATCGAGCACGAGCGGGACGTCGGGATAGTCGGAGACGACCTCCGCCACGACGGTCACGATCTCCGTGGAGCCGAGCATGCCCATTTTGAACGCGGCGACCGGCATGTCCTCGAGAAGGCAACGCGCCTGGTCGGCGACCCAGTCGGGATCGATCGCGAGAACGGACTCGACCCCGGCGGTGTCCTGGACGGTGAGCGCGGTCACCACGGACAGCGGGTAGCACCCCATGCTCGCCAAGGCGAGCAGGTCGGCTTGCAGGCCCGCGCCGCTGGTGGGATCGGACGCGGCGAACGTCAGCACGGCGGGAAGGGAGGGAAAGGGCTCGTTCATGGCGCGACAGGCTCGGGCAAGGGGTTACACTTGAAACCCGGCCTGCGTTGCGCGCGCCAACCGGGGATCGCTACGATGATGCAGGGAGCGCGCGCGTCAGCGCATTCTACTCAACCGTAACCGCATTCGCCTATGGCTTCCGCCGCGACGGCGCCCGCGCCGTACAAGACCTGGCGCTGCCTCGCCTGCGGCTTCGTGTACGACGAGGCGGAGGGCTGGCCCGAGGATGGCATCGCGCCCGGAACACGGTGGGAGGATATCCCCGCCGGCTGGTGCTGCCCGGAGTGCGGCGCCCGCAAGGAAGACTTCGAGATGGTGGTGGTCTGAGCGTATACGCCGGCCGCCCGAATCCTCGGAAACGGGTTCAAGAGAGGCGGGTTAGCGGTTGTTTTGGTTGGTTAATAAGGATAACCTGAGCAACGACAGGACGGGGCTGCGCGGCTCGTCGGGGAGGATGCCGACCGCCACGCCCGGGCCGCTTTGGGCGTGCTTCGGACGAGGAAGCGTCCCCCGGACGAAATCCGACGGAACCTCGAGGAGAGAGTGGCGGACTCGAAGAACCTCACCGGCGTGCGCGTGATGGTCATCGACGACAGCAATACGATCCGGCGAAGCGCGGAGATCTTCCTCATGCAGGCGGGCTGCCAAGTGATCCTCGCGGAGAACGGTTTCGACGCGCTCTCCAAGATCGCCGACCACCAGCCGGACCTCATCTTCGTCGACATCATGATGCCGCGCCTCGACGGCTACCAGACCTGCGCGCTCATCAAGAAGAGCGGCAAGCACCACGCGACGCCCGTGATCATGCTCTCGTCCAAGGACAGCCTCTTCGACCGCGCGCGTGGCCGGATGGTGGGCTCGGACGAATACCTCACCAAGCCCTTCACCAAGGAAAGCCTGCTGAAGGCGGTCGAGCACCATTTCTCGCAGCGCAACCCCGCGTGAGGCCCGAATCCCCCCATTTCACGATGACGGAGCCCCGATAGATGGCGATCAAGAAGATCATGGTGGTGGACGACTCGCCCACCGAGCGAGCGTTCATGGAAGGGCTGCTCAGGAAGCGCGGCTACGAGGTGCTGGTGGTCGACAGCGGCGAGACGGCGATCGAGCGGGCGAAAAAGGAGCAGCCGGACCTCATCCTGATGGACGTGGTGATGCCCGGCCTCAACGGCTTCCAGGCGACCCGGGCGATCACGCGCGAGGAATCCACCAAGCACATCCCGGTCATCATCTGCACGACCAAGGACCAGGAGACCGACAAGATCTGGGGGCTGCGCCAGGGCGCCAAGGACTACATCACCAAGCCGCTTTCCGAGAGCGACCTGCTCGAGAAGATCAAGGCGTTGAGCTAGCCGAACGATGGCCCGCCGCACCGGACTGCGCGAATTCCAGCTCTCGGTCGCCGAGCGGCTCCGCACTGCGGGGACCCGCGCGGCGCTCTCGTCGAAGCTCGGCTTCCAGGTCGGCGCGGACAACTGGTTCGTGGCGCTCCACCAGGTGAGCGAGGTGATCCCGGTCCCGTCGACCGTGACCGTCCCGCTCACGCGCCCGTGGTTCCGCGGCGTCGCGAACGTGCGCGGCAACCTCTACGGAGTGATGGACTTCTCCGCCTTCCAGGGCGGGGAGGCGATCGGACCCGGGATGGAGCGGCGCGTGATCCTGGTGTCGGACCGGCTGGTGGCCGGTTCCGGGCTGGTCGTGTCGCGCATGCTGGGGCTTCGCAACCCGGAGCAGTTCACGCCAGCCGTGCGGCCCGAGGGCGCGTCGCCCTGGGTGGGGGCGGTCTACACGGACGCCGGCGGCACCCGCTGGATGGAGCTGGACCTTCCCGCGCTCGTGCGCGAGCCGCGGTTTCTGGAAGTTGGGGCGTAGGAGAAGAAGATGGCCAAGGCACAGGCGGTGAAACCGAAATCCTCCCTCGGCGACTGGCTGAAGCGCCTGACGGCGCCCAAGGCGAAGGCGCCCGGGCGGCCCGCGGGCGTGCAGACGTCCACCGTGACGCGGATCCCCGCGGGCGGCGGCGCGGCGGCGCGCCCGGGCGGCGGCGCCAAGGCCTCCGCAGCGGCGCGGGCGCCCAGGGAAGAGATGGGCTCTTCCCTCTCGCGCTTCCGGGTGCCCTTCATCGGCGGCAAGTCGGTCACCGCGCAGATGCAGGCCCTCGGCATCGCGGCCCTGGTGCTGCTCGGCGCCACGGCGTTCATGGTGTACGAGGACACGACGCTCAGGACGCGGCATGCGACCTACCTCACGATCGTTTCGCAGATGCAGTTCCACATCCAGCGCCTGGCCAAGGCCGCGGGCATCGCGGCGCGCGGGCAGCCGGGGGCCTTTCCCCAGCTGAAGAGCAGCCGCGACGCGTTCGCTTCCTACCTGGGCGTGCTGCGCAGCGGGGGCCGGGAGTTCGACGTCAACCTTCCCGGCGCGGCGACGAACGAAGAGGTCCGCGCGCGGCTCGATGAGCTCGCGAAGCAGTGGCCGTCGAGCGCGAACGCGGCCACGGCGATCCTGAACGCGCAGGGCGATCTGGTCGCGCTTTCGCACAACATCGACCAGATCCGGGCGCGCTCCCAGGACATGGCCACGATGGCGCAGGAGCTGACCGGCCTCATGTCGCAGTCCGGCTCGACTCCCGGCCAGGTGCTCAAGGCGAACCGCCTGGTCTTCTACGCCGAGCGCCTCGGCCGCGGGTCCGCCGAGATCCTCGGCTCGGAAACCATCGATCCGGAGGTCCCCTTCCTCATCGGCAAGGATACGAACGACATGCGCGACCTGCTGCGCGGCCTCGAGAACGGCAGCGAGAGCCTCGGGGTCGTCGCCGTGCACGATCCCGACGCGCGCGGGATGCTCAACGACCTGGACAAGCAGTTCGGCCAGTTCGAGCAGAACGTGGGCCCGATCCTGCGCGACCTGCAGAAACTCGTGTCGGCGCGCCTCGCGAGCGCCCAGCTCGCCACCTCGGCCGAGCAGCTGCAGGCGGCGGTGGGCCGGCTGCAGGACTCGATCCAGGGCGAGAAGCCCGTCGCCACGCTGCTCGCGGCGGGCGTGCTCGCCGCGCTGCTCGTGCTGGTGCTCTTCCTGATGGCGCTGGTGTTCCTCGCCGACACGCGGCGCCGCGCGGCCGAGGCGGAAGCCGAGAACAAGCGCAACCAGGAAGCGATCCTGAGGCTGCTCAACGAGATGGGCGACCTCGCCGACGGCGACCTCACGGTGCGCGCTCAGGTGACCGAGGACATCACGGGCGCCATCGCGGACTCGATGAACTATACGATCGACGAGCTGCGCACCCTGGTGTCCGGCGTGACCAACGCGGCCGTGCAGGTGACGCAGAAGACCGCCCACGCGCAGTCGATCTCGGCCGAGCTCCTGGGCGCCGCGGAGCGGCAGTCGAGGGAGATCGAGGACACGACCGCCCAGGTGCTCCAGGTGTCGCGCTCGATCTCGGAGGTGTCGTCGACCGCGGAGGAGGGCGCCCGCGTGGCCCAGCGCTCGCTCGCCGCGGCGGACAAGGGGCGCCTCGCGGTGCAGAGCTCGATCTCCGGCATGAACGACATCCGCGAGCAGATCCAGGAGACCTCGAAGCGGATCAAGCGCCTCGGCGAGAGCTCGCAGGAGATCGGCGAGATCGTCGAGCTCATCTCGGACATCACGGAGCAGACGAACGTGCTCGCCCTCAACGCCGCCATCCAGGCGGCCTCCGCGGGCGAGGCGGGACGCGGCTTCTCGGTGGTGGCCGAGGAGGTGCAGCGCCTCGCGGAGCGCTCGGGCGAGGCGACCAAGCAGATCGGCGCGATCGTGAAGACGATTCAGGCCGACACGCAGGACGCGGTCGCGGCCATGGAGAAGTCGACGATGGGCGTGGTGGAGGGCGCGAGGCTGTCCGACGCCGCGGGGCAGGCGCTCTCCGAGATCGACTACGTGACGAAGAACCTCGCGCAGCTGATCCAGACCATCTCCCAGGCGACGCACACCCAGGCGAGCGCGACGAACAAGGTCGCCCAGAGCATGCAGGACATCCTGGAAATCACACGCCAGACCACGCGCGGCACCCAGCAGGCCGCGGGCTCCATCCGCGACCTGGCCGCGGTGGCCCAGGAGCTGAAGAGCTCCGTGTCGGGCTTCAAGCTCTAGCCGCGGGACGAAAGGCGCGAGGAAACGCATTCAATGGCCGCCAACCCCCACGGCGATTTCGATCTCGGCCCGCTGAGCTGGGTCAAGACCGAGATCGACCACTCGCTCAACCAGGCGCGCGAGAACCTGGACAAGCTGGCCGCGAAGCCCGCGGAGCGCGGTCCCGTCAAGTACATCCTCACGCACCTGCACCAGGCTACCGGGGCGCTCGCCATGGTGGGGCTGGGCGCAGCCACCCGCTTCAACGAGGAGCTGGAGAAGCTCGTGGGGTTCCTCGAGACGGAGGACGCGGCGCGGCTGCCGGGGACCGTCGCCGCGGCCAAGCGGGGCATCTCGGCGCTGTCGACCTACCTCGACGCGCTGGCGGGCGGCCAGCCGGACTACCCGATGCGGCTCCTCGCCCCGTACCTGGAGCTCAACCGCGCCCGCGGGCAGAGCGACGCGAACGAGGGCGACCTGTTCTATCCCGATCTGTCCGCGCAGCTGCCGTCGCTGCCGGGCGCGGCCGCGCTCGACGACGCGGTGCTGGGCAAGGCGCTCGCGCTGCAGCGCTCGCAATACCAGCAGGGGCTGCTGCGCATGCTCAAGGGCGGCGACACTTCCGAGGCGCTGGCGCAGATGCACGCCGCGGTGACCGCCATCGAGTCGCTGCAGGGCACCACGCCGAACCGGCCCTTCTGGAGCGCCGCCGCGGCATTCTTCGATTCCCTGGTCTTCCGGGGCGCGGAGGTCGGGCCCTCGAGCAAGCCGCTGTTCGCGAAGCTCGACCAGCAGATCAAGCAGCTCATCGACGGCTCCGGGAAGGTCGCCGAGCGGGTCTTCCGCGACCTGCTGCTCGCCGTCGGCCGCGCCGCCCCGGTCTCCGAGCGCATCGCGATGCTCAGGGAGAGGTACCGCCTCGAGCAGCTCCTGGAGATCCCGGATCGCGGCGTGCGCGGGGCCGACGACGAGGCGCTTGCCGGCCTCGTGCGCGAGCTGCGCGACCTCACCGGCCAGCAGAAGGACGCGTGGCTCAAGTACACCTCCGGCAACCGCGCGGCCCTCGAGCCGTTCGGCAAGCAGGCGCTCGCGCTCGCCGAGCGCGCAGGCAAGCTTCCGAACGCCGACATCCAGCGGCTGCTCGTGCGCCTGGCCGACGTGGCGCCCGAGATCAAGGCGAAGGCGATCCCGCCCTCGGAGGCGCAGTCGCTGGAGGTGGCCACCGCGCTGCTCTTCGTCGAATCCGCGCTGGAGAACTTCACCCGCCTGGGCGCCGATTTCCCGCGCCAGGCCCGCGCCATCACCGAACGCCTGCAGGGCGCCATGGCGGGCGAGGCGCTTCCCCCGGTCGAGGCGATGGAGGGCGGGCTGCTCGACGAGATGACCCGGCGCGCCCAGGAGAAGCTCCTCGTCTTCCAGGTGGGCCAGGAAGTCCAGGTGAACCTGCAGAACATCGAGCAGGTCCTCGACGCCTTCTTCCGCGACAGCTCGAAGCGCGCGGAGCTCGCGGGTCTCACCGCGCAGTTCGCGCAGGTGCAGGGAGCGCTCATGATCCTGGAGCTCGCCGACGCCGCCGCGCTCAACGCCGCGGTGATGGCGCGCGTGCAGCAGTTCGCCGAGGGCTCGCTCGACGGCTCCGGCGAGGCGGCCGAGATGGTGGCCGACGGTCTCTCGGCGCTGGGCCTGTACGTGACCGCGCTCCAGCAGGGCGCGGCCTCGCCGCGCGACGTGCTGATGCCCGCGCTCCTGCGCTTCGGCCTGGCCGAGCCGCAGGCCGAGATGCAGGTGCGGCGAACCGGCACCGTCTCGCCGCTGGACATCGAGGTGCAGAAGCAGAAGGTCCAGGCGCTCTACGAGGACTGGAAGGAGCAGCCCGGCGAGGGCACCCGCGAGCGCCTCGAGAAGGCGGTGGGGGAGCTGCAGCGCGACGCGGCGGTCGTCGCCGACTCGGCCATCGCCCGCAAGAGCGAGGAAGCGCTGCAGGTGATCAAGCAGGCGGCGAGCGCGGACACGGGCGTCTTCCGCGCGATCCAGGACCTCGCCCCGCAGAACGCGCCCGAGACGCCCGCCCCGCAGGTGGTGCAGCTCGTGGACGCGCCCGGCGCCGAGGTCGACAGGGAGCTGCTCGAGATCTTCCTCGAGGAGGCCGGCGAGGTGATCGGCACGATCGCGAGCCACCTGCAGGCGTGCCGCGAGTCGCCCCACGACCGCGAGGCCCTCACGACGATCCGGCGCGGCTTCCACACGCTCAAGGGAAGCGGACGGATGGTGGGTCTCGCGGACCTCGGAGAGATGGCGTGGCAGTGCGAGCAGGTGATGAACAAGTGGCTGAAGGAGGAGAAGCCCGCCACGCCCGCGCTGCTCGGATTCATCGGCCTGTCGCGCGAGGCGTTCCAGCGCTGGGTGGGGGAGCTCAAGGCGACGGGGACCGCGGCGATCGACGGCGCGGAGATCACGCGCCAGGCCGAGGCCCTGAAGGGCGAGCGCGAGCCGGAAGCGGCGCGCGCGGCGCCCGCGCTCGCCGAGGCGCCGCCGCCGGCGGAGCCCGTCGCGGCCGAGGTCGCTGCGTCCGAGCTCATGCCCGAAGCGCATGCGCCGGTCGCGCAAGTCGAAGCGCCTGCGATGCCCGAGGCTGCCGTGCCTGCGATCGAAGAGGCCCCGGCGCCCCCGGTGACCGAGGCCGCGGCGCCGCCGATCGAGGAACTCGTCGCGAAGGAACCGCAAGTCGAAGCTCCCCTCGCCGCCGCGGCGCAGGCGCCTCCCGCCGAGGCGCTCCGCGAGCCGCCAGCCGAGGAGCCCGCCGGGCTTGCGCTCGATTTCGCTTCCCTGGGCTTCGAAGCGCAACCGGCGAGCGCCGCGCCGCCGCCCGCCGAGCCGGCCCCCGCGGCCCCGGTCCCGGACCTCGCGGAGCTGTTGTCCTTCGAGCCCCCCGCCCAACCGGTCGAAGCGCCGCCCGGGGCCGAGGCCGAAGAGGAGGAAGTGGCCATCGGCGAGGTGACGCTTCCCCGCGCGCTCTTCTCGATCTACATCGGCGAGGCCGAGACCCACACCGCCGTCCTGAACGAGCAGATGTCGGTCCTCGAATCCGATCCGATGCATCCGGTGAGCGCCGAGTTCATGCGCGCCGCGCACACGCTGTCGAGCAGCTCGCGGACCACCGGATTCGAGTCGGTCGCGGCGCTCGCTTACGCGCTAGAGAAGTGGCTGCAGGACGCGATCGAGCTGCCCCCCGAATTCGACCCGCACCGCCTCGAGGTCACGCGCCGCGCGGTCGACGCGCTCACCGCGATGGTCCAGTCGCTGCGCGGCTTGGCGATGCCGTACCCGCGGGACGACGTCGTGGAGGCGCTCGCGGCGCTCCGGGAGGGCCTGCGCGAGGCACGCAAGACGGGCGAGGGGACCCATGTCCGCATGCCGGGCGTCGTTCGCGAAGCGCTCGAGCCGCGCGCCGCCCAGGAGGCCGAGGCGTCGATGCCCGAGGCGCACGCGGCCGTGGAGGCGATGCCCGCCGCCGAGATCGCGCCGCCTGCACCCATCGCAGAGGTGGCGCCGCTCGCACCCGTCGCGGAGGTCGCGCCGCTCGCACCCGTCGCGGAGGTCGCGCCGCCCGCACCGGCCGCGGAGATCGCACCACCCGCACCGGCCGCGGAGGTCGCGCCGCCCGCGCCTGCCGCGGAGGTCGCTCCGCCTGCACCTGCGGCCGAGATGCCGCCGCCTGCAGCGATCCCGGAGCCCGCCCCCGCGGAAGAGAGCACGCGCCTGCTCGAGGCGGGCAAGGACCAGCGCAGGATCAAGGACGACGTCGACCGCGACCTGCTGCCCGTCTTCCTCGACGAGGCGAAGGAGATCATCCCGCTCGTGAGCGAAGGCGTGAGGCGCTGGAAGGCCGCGCCGTCGGACCACGCTCACGCCGCGGAGCTCCAGCGCCACCTGCACACGCTCAAGGGCAGCGCGCGCATGACCGGCCTCATGCGGCTGGGCGAGCTCGCGCACGTGATCGAGGAGCAGGTCAACGCGCTCGACGAGGCGCAGGTGCCCGACGCGCGCCGGTTCGAGGAGGTCGAGGAGCGCGTCGACCGCTTCTCGCTGTCGCTCGAGCGGCTCGCGCGCGGCGAGGACATCCTCGAGGCCGAGCCCATTCCGGTGCCGGTCGGAGCGGTCTTCGAGCAGCTGAAGGACAAGCCCGCGGCGCTCGCGGTCATCGCGGCGGCGGCCCAGGAGAAGGCGCAGCGCGAGGCGCTGCCGCCGGAGCTGCGCGAGAGCCGCGCGGCCCTGCTGCGCGTGAACGCGGACATGATCGACCGGTTCGTGAACGAGGCCGGGGAGCTGTCGATCGCGCGCTCGCGCATCGAGGGCGAGATGGCGGCGTTCAAGCAGGCCCTCGCGGACCTCACGGAGAACATCGCCCGCATGCGCACGCAGCTGCGCGAGATCGAGATCGCCTCCGAGACGCAGATGCAGAGCACCATCAAGGCGAAGGAGGAGGCGGGCGAGACCTTCGACCCGCTGGAGTTCGACCGCTTCTCGCGCATGCAGGAGCTCACGCGGTTCCTCGCGGAGAGCCTGGGCGACGTGATCACGCTGCACCAGGGGCTGCAGAAGAACCTCGACGAGACCGAGCTCGCGATCCACGCCCAGGCGCGCCTCAACCGCGAGCTGCAGCAGGGCCTCATGGGGGTGCGCCTCGTTCCCCTCGGCAACCTCGCGGACCGCTTCTACCGCGTCGTGCGCCAGACCGCGAAGGAGCTCGACAAGAAGGCGAACCTGGAGCTCAAGGGAACGCGCACGGAGCTGGACCGCTCGGTGCTCGAGAAGATCACCGCGCCCCTCGAGCACCTGCTGAGGAACGCGATCGCCCACGGCATCGAGAAGCCGCGCGACCGCCTCGCGGCGGGCAAGCCCGAGATCGGCGAGATCTCGGTCGACGCCGCGCAGCGCGGCAACGAGGTTGTGCTCACCATCGCCGACGACGGCGGGGGGCTCAACTTCGCGCGCATCCGCGAGAAGGCGGTGCAGGCGGGGCTGCTGGCGCCCGACGTCGAGCTGCCCGAGGCGCAGCTCGCGCAGTTCATCTTCACCCCCGGCTTCTCGACCGCGACCGAGGTGAACCAGATCGCCGGCCGGGGCGTGGGCATGGACGTCGTCAAGAACGAGATCACGGCGCTCGGCGGGCGCGTGGAGATCGCCTCGTCGGCCGGGCGCGGGGCCACCTTCACCATCACGCTGCCCCTCACGCTCGCGGTGACCCAGGCGGTGATGCTCAAGGCGGGGCCCGCGATCTTCGCGGTGCCCTCGGTCATGGTGGAGCAGGTGCAGGAGTACAAGGCCGAGGCGTACGCGGAGATCACCGCGAAGGGCGAGGTCGCCTGGAAGGGCAACCTCTACCCGCTGCAGTCCCTGCTGCCGCTGCTGGGCGAGATCGACACCGCGCCGCCCACGCGCCAGATCCCCGTGCTGCTGCTGAAGAGCGGCGTGCAGCGCGCCGCGATCCGCGTGGACGAGATCATCGGCAACCGCGAGGTCGTCGTGAAGACCATCGGGCCCCAGCTCGCGCGCCTGCCGGGCATCGCCGGGGCGACCGTGCTCGGCAACGGCCAGGTGGTGCTGATCCTCAACCCCGTGCAGCTCGTGCACCGCGAGACGCCGGTGGGCGTCGAGATCGCCCGCGCGCCGCGAGCCGAGGCGCTGGTGGTCGAGGAGAAGTCCGGCGCGCCGCTCGTCATGGTGGTGGACGACTCGCTCACCGTGCGCAAGATCACCAGCCGGATGCTCGCGCGCGAGGGCTACGAGGTCGCCACCGCGAAGGACGGCGTCGACGCGCTCCAGCAGCTCCAGGACGTGAGGCCCGACTGCATCCTGCTCGACGTCGAGATGCCCCGCATGGACGGCTTCGAGTTCGCGCGCAACGTGCGCGCCGACGAGGCGACGAAGTCGATCCCGATCATCATGATCACCTCGCGCACGGCGGACAAGCACCGCAACCACGCCCTCGAGATCGGCGTGAACGAGTACATGGGCAAGCCCTACCAGGAGGAGCAGCTGCTCGCGCTCATCAAGCGCTACACGGCGGAGGGCGTCCTCGCCCTCGGCGCCCGGGCCGCCTGAGAGGGGTCAGGGCAGGAAGTACGCGAGCACGACCACCGCGAGGGCGATCCGGTACCACGCGAAGGCGCGGAAGTCGTGGTGCGCGACGTAACGGATGAGCCCCTTCACGGCGACGAGCGCCGCGGCGAAGCTCACGGCGAAGCCCACCCCGATCATCTGGAGGTCGCCCTCCGAGAGGAGCGCCCGGTTCTTCACGAGCTCGTAGCCCGACGCGGCGAACATCACGGGGATCGCGAGGAAGAAGGAGAAATCGGTCGCCGCCGCGCGAGAGAGGCCGAAGAGCATGCCCCCCATGATCGTGGCGCCCGAGCGGGACGTCCCGGGGATGAGGGAGAGGCACTGCGCGAGGCCCACGCCGAGCGCGTCGCGCCACGTCATGTCGTACACGCTCCCGACGCGCGCCTGCGCCTTGCCGCGGTACCAGCGCTCGACGGCGAAGATCGCGAGCCCGCCGAGGGCGAGCGCGACGGCCACGCTCGCCGGGTTGAACAGGTAGCGCTTGATCGCGTGCTCGGAGGCGAGCCCCACGATCGCGGCGGGCAGGAAGGCGACGAGGAGGTTCGCGGCGAAGCGCCGCTGCACGCGGTCGCTCGCCAGGCCCGCGAAGGCGCGCCCGATCCGTGCGCGGAACTCCCAGCACACCGCGAGGATCGCGCCGAGCTGGATCACGATGTCGAAGACCTTGCCCTTCTCGCCGCCCTGCCCGAGGAGGTCCGACGCGATGATCAGGTGGCCGGTGGAGGACACCGGGAGGAACTCGGTGAGCCCCTCCACCACTCCAAGGATGACGGCGTCGACGAGCGGCGGGAGTAGCATCGGGCGATAGTCTAGCAATATCGGCCCTTCGGGCCCCGGGAGGCTCCATGGACCGGAGGCAGGCGCTCGGGTTCCTCGCGGCATCGGCGGCGGCGGCCTTCGTCCGGCCGGGCATGGCGCGCGCCGCGCCCGCGGTGCTCGAGCGGGCCATCCCGTCGTCGGGCGAGCGCGTTCCCGCGATCGGCATGGGCACCTGGATCACCTTCGATGTCGGGGGCGATCCGGCGGCGGGCGCGATCCGCACCGGCATCCTCGACGACTTCTTCGCCGCGGGCGGGCGCCTCATCGACTCCTCCCCGATGTACGGAAGCTCCGAGCAGGTGCTGGGCGAGCGCATGCCGCCGAGCGCCGCCGGGCGGCTCTTCGCCGCGACCAAGGTGTGGACGGTGGGCGCGCTGGCGGGGCGTCGTCAGGTGGAGGAGTCGCTGCGGCTCTGGAGGATCTCGCGCTTCGACCTGCTGCAGGTGCACAACTTCCTCGACTGGGAGGCGCACCTGCCGGTGCTCCAGGCGATGAAGGCCGAAGGGCGCGTGCGCTACGTGGGCGTGACCACCTCCCATGGCCGGCGCCACGACCTCGCGGAGCACATCCTGCGCACGCGCAAGATCGACTTCGTGCAGTTCACCTACAACGTGACGCACCGCGAGGCCGAGGAGCGCCTGCTGCCGCTCGCTGCCGAGCGCGGCATCGCGGTGATCGTCAATCGCCCGTTCGATGGCGGAAACCTCTTCGGGCCGAAGACGGAAAAGCCGCTGCCGGGATGGGGTGCCG
Organism: Usitatibacter sp.; assembly: GCA_035624355.1. GTDB lineage: Bacteria > Pseudomonadota > Gammaproteobacteria > Burkholderiales > Usitatibacteraceae > Usitatibacter. The sequence goes on from DASPRQ010000084.1 coordinate 85,350, forward strand.
AGATCGGCTGCGCCTCCTGGGCCGAGGCGTTCCTCAAGTTCGTCGTCTCGCACCCGGCCGTGACCTGCGCGATCCCCGCGACCTCGAAGCGCGCGCACATGGCCGAGAACATGCGGGCGCTTTCCGGGCCGTTGCCCGACGCTGCGTTGAGGAAGCGGATCATCGCGGACTACGAAAGGCTCTAGCGGGTCGGTGAGGGAGCTCAATCGGCGGATGCGGGCGCCGCGGCTCGCGCGGCTTCGGATTCTCCCGCGGGGCGCCCGCGGCGCAGCTCGCGCCGCCGCAGCAGCAGGAAGGCGGCGGGGATCACGAACATCGAGAGGAGCGGAGCGGTCAGCATGCCGCCCACCATCGGTGCGGCGATGCGCTGCGTGATCTCCGAGCCCGTGCCGGAATCGAACAGGATCGGCAGCAGCCCCGCCAGCACGACGGCGACCGTCATCGCCTTCGGGCGCACGCGCAGCACCGCGCCCTCCTCGATCGCATCGAGCAGCGTCGCCTCGTTCGCGGGCGCGCCCTGGGCGATGCGCCGCTCCCAAGCCTGCTTCAGGTAGATCAGCATCACCACGCCGAACTCCGCCGCCACGCCGGCGAGCGCGATGAAGCCCACGGCGCTCGCGATCGAGACCGCGTGGCCGAGCGCGTACAGCAGCCAGAAGCCGCCCACGAGCGCGAAAGGCAGCGACGCGAGGATCAGCGCCGCCTCGTCCGCGCGGCGGAACGTGAGGTAGAGCAGCACGAAGATGATCGCGAGCGTCGCCGGAACCACGAGGCGCAACCGGGCGGTCGCGCGCTCGAGATACTCGAACTGACCCGACCAGCCGATCGAATAGCCCGGCGGAAGCCGCACCTCGCGTTCGACCGCGGCCTGCATGTCGCGCACCGCGCCGCGCAGATCCCGCCCGCGCAGGTCCACGTAGACCCAGGTCGACGGGCGCGCGTTCTCGCTCTTGAGCATCGGCGGGCCGTCGGCCACGCGGATGTCGGTGAAGGCGCCGAGCGGCACCTGCGCGCCGCGCTCGGTCACCACGGGGAGCTCGCGCAGCTTCTGCACGGAATCGCGCAGCTCGCGCGGATAGCGCACGCTCACGGGGAAGCGCTGCAGCCCCTCGACGGTCTCGCCCACCGCCTCCCCGCCGATCGCGGAGGAGACGATCGACTGCGCGTCGGCCACGTTGAGGCCGTAGCGCGCGGCCGCGCGCCGGTCGATGGAGATGTCGACGTAGCGCCCGCCGGTGAGACGCTCCGCGATCGCGGAGGTCACGCCCGGCACGGTCTTCACCGCGCCTTCCACCTCGCGCGCGATGCGGTCCAGCTCCGCGAGGTCCGGTCCGGAGACCTTCACGCCGACGGGGCTCTTGATGCCGGTGGCGAGCATGTCGATGCGGTTGCGAATCGGCGGCACCCAGAGATTTGCGAGGCCCGGCACCTTCACCGTGCGGTCCAGCTCCTCGACGAGCTTGCGCGGCGTCATGCCGGGGCGCCACTCGCTCCTCGGCTTGAACCGGATCGTGGTCTCGAACATCTCGAGCGGCGCGGGATCGGTGGCGCTTTCCGCGCGGCCCGCCTTCCCGAACACGCGGGCGACCTCCGGCACCTGGCGGATCATGCGGTCGGTCTGTTGCAGGAGCTCGGAAGCCTTCGCCGCGGAGATGCCCGGCAGCGCGCTCGGCATGTAGAGGAGATCCCCCTCGTCGAGCGGCGGCAGGAACTCGCCGCCCAAGCGCGACAGGGGCCAGGCGGTCAGCAGGACCGCGAGGAGAGCGAGACCGATCGCCGCCCACGGCCGCGCGAGCACTTTGCCGAGCAGCGGCCGGTACCACGCCATGAGCCGGACGTTGATCGGGTTCGCCGCCTCGTCGAGAATGCGGCCGCGGACGAGGTAGCCCATCAGCACCGGCACGAGCGTCACCGAGATGCCGGCCGCCGCCGCCATCGCGTACGTCTTCGTGAACGCGAGCGGCGAGAAGAGGCGCCCCTCCTGCGCCTCGAGCGTGAAGATCGGCATGAACGAGAGCGTGATGACCAGCAGGCTGAAGAAGAGCGCCGGCCCGACCTCGATTGCCGCCTCGCCGACGAGCTTCCAGCGGACGGAGTCGGGAATCGCGGCGGAGCCCCCGCTCCCGTGCCGCCACCTCTCCAGGTGGCGATGCGCGTTCTCGATCATCACGATCGCGGCGTCCACCATCGCGCCGATCGCGATCGCGATGCCGCCGAGCGACATCAGGTTCGCGTTGATCCCCTGCACCTCCATCACGCCGAAGGAGGCGAGCACGCCGAGCGGCAGCGCCACGATCGCGACGAGCGAGGAGCGCAGGTGCAGCAGGAACGCGAAGCACACGATCGCCACGACGATGAATTCCTCGACGAGCTTGTGCTGCAGGTTCGCGACCGACCGGTGGATGAGCTGCGAGCGGTCGTACGTGGTCACGATCTCGACGCCCTTCGGAAGGCCGGCCTTCAGCGACGCGAGCTTCGCCTTCACGGCGTCGAGGGTCGCAAGGGCGTTGCGCCCCGAGCGCATCACGATCACGCCGCCCACCACCTCGCCTTCGCCGTCGAGCTCCGCGATGCCGCGGCGCATCTCCGGCCCCACCTGCACGCGCGCGACGTCGCCCAGCGTCACCGGCGTGCCGCTGTCGCTCACGGAAAGCGGAATCGCGCGGAAGTCGTCGAGCGTCCGCAGGTACCCGTTGGAGCGCACCATGTATTCCGCCTCGCCCATCTCGAGCACTCCGCCGCCCGTCTCGCGGTTGGCGTTGCGGATCGCGGCGATGACCCTGTCCTGCGCGATCCCGTAGGCGCGTAGCCGGTCGGGATCGAGCACGACCTGGTACTCGCGCACCATGCCGCCGATCGTCGCGACCTCGGCCACGTTCGGCACGCTCTTCAGCTCGTACCTCAGGAACCAGTCCTGCAGCGCGCGCAGCTGCCCGAGATCGTGCTGCCCGGTGCGGTCGACGAGCGCGTACTCGTAGATCCAGCCCACGCCCGTCGCGTCGGGACCCAGCGAGGCCTTCGCCTGCGCCGGAAGCCTCGACTCGACCTGGTTCAGGTACTCGAGCACGCGCGAGCGCGCCCAGTAGAGGTCGGTTCCGTCCTCGAAGAGCACGTACACGAACGAGTCGCCGAAGAACGAGAAGCCGCGCACCGCCTTCGCCCCCGGCACCGACATCATCGTCGTCGTGAGCGGATAGGTGACCTGGTCCTCGACCACGCGCGGCGCCTGGCCTGGATACGTCGTGCGGATGATGACCTGCACGTCCGAGAGGTCGGGGAGCGCGTCGAGCGGCGTGTGCAGCATCGACCAGCTGCCCCACGCGGCGAGCGCGAGCGCGGCGAGCAGCACCAGGAAGCGATTGGCGAGCGACCAGCGGATGAGGCGCGCGATCATGACGCGCTCCCGCTCTTGCGCTCGACGGGCGCCGGCTGCGTCGGCGGCGACATCCGGCGCTCGACGCCACGCAGGCTCGCCTCGGAATCGATCAGGAACTGCCCCGACGCGACCACCTTCGTGCCGGCGTCGATGCCTTCGAGGATCTCGGTCTTCCCTCCGGCGTCGCGGCCCACCCTGACGGTCACGGGCTCGAAGCGTCCCGCGCCGCGGTCGACGACCACGATCGAGCGCTCGCCGGTGACGATCACCGATTCGCTGGGCACGAGCACCGCATCGCGCGACTCCCGCGGCGCGATGGAGACGGTGGCGAACATGCCGGGCTTGAGCTTCCCGCGCGGGTTCGCGAGCTCGACGCGTGCCCGCAGGGTGCGCGTCGCGGGATTCACCTCGGGCAGCACCGCGGAGACGCGCCCCGCGAACGTCTCGCCCGGATAGGCCGGGACCGTCGCGCGGATCGGCGCGCCAGGCACGACGGCGCCCGCGAGCGCCTCGGGAATGTCGAGGTTCACCCAGACCGTCGAGAGGCCGTTCAGGCGGAAGAGCGTCGCGCCGGGCATCACGTTCATGCCTTCGCGCGCGCCCAGCTCGCCCACCACGCCGTCCACCGGCGAGACGAGCGTCACGTGCGCGACGGGCTTCCCGGCGCGATCGACCGCCTCGACCTGCGCCTCGGTCATGTTGAGGAGCAGCAGGCGGTTCCTCGCCGCCGCGGCGAGCTCCGCGGCGCCCGGCGCGGTGCTCGCCCTGAGCGCGAGATATTCCTGCTGCGCGCCCGCCCAGTCGGGCACGAAGAGGTCGACGAGCGGCTCGCCCTTGCGCACCGGGTCGAGCGGCGCGCGCACGTGGAGCTTCTGCACGTAGCCCGCGGTGCGGGACTGCACGAGCTCCACGGCGCGCTCGTCGAAGGCGACGGTTCCGACCACGTCGACCGGGCGATCGAGCCGGCCTCTTTCGGCGACGGCGGTGCGCACCCCGAGGCTCTGCGCGAGCTGCGGGTCGACCTTCACGCCGCTCGCGGGTTGCTCGTCGGCGTAGACGGGCACGAGGTCCATGTCCATGTAGGGCGACTTGCCGGGCTTGTCGAACCTCGTGCCGGGGACCATCGGGTCGTGCCAGTAGAGGATCTGGCGAGCGCTCTTCACGCCGCCTGCCGGCACGTTGGATGCGCCGTCGGCGCTCGCGGGCATTGCACGGTGCGCCCACCAGAGGCCGCCCGCCGCGCCCGCGGCGAGGAAGACGGCTGCGACGGCGGCGAGGAGGATCGGATTGCGGCTCATGGCTGCGACCTTTCGGGAACGAGGTAGGCGAGCTGCGCCCAGGCCCGGGCGAGCTCCGATTCGGCGGCGATCTCGGAAAGGCGCGCTTCGAGCAGCGCGCGCCGCGCTTCGAGCGCCGCGGCGAGGTCCGCGCGGCCGCCGGCGTAGGCCGCCTGCGCGAGGCGCGCGCGCTCCTCGGCGAGCGGGACGATGTCGCGCTTCTGGCGATCGAGGCGCGCCTTCGCGATGTCCCAGTCCGCGAGGCCCGCGCGGATGTCGGCGAGGTGCTTCGCGCGCGCATCCTCGGCCTGCGCGCGCACCTGCTCCAGCGCGCGTTCCTTCGATTCCACGACGGGCGCCTGGCGCGCCGACTGGAAGATCGGAAGGTCCACGCGCACCATGAGCGTCACCATGTTGTCGAAGGGCGCCGCGCGCTGCCCGTACGAGAGCTCCACGCTCCAGTCGGGCTTCTTCGCCTCCTCCGCGAGCTTGAGGTCGGCTTCCGCCGCAGCCTCCATCGGGGCGTACATGGCGAGGTGCGGATGGCGCTCGAGGTCCGATTCGAGCATGGCGCCGTGCTTCGCGAGCGCCGTCACGTCGGGGGCCCTGCCCGGCGCGCGGGCGGCGTCGGCTCCGATCCAGCGCGCGAGCATCGCCTCCGCACGCCGCGCGCGCCCCTCGATCTCGAGCCGGCGGTCGGCGAGCATCGCGCGCGCGGAGCGGGCCATGATCGCCTCGCCCGACCCCGCCTTGCCAGCGGCGAGGTCCGCCGTCGAGGCCGACGCCTGGAGCTCGAGCTCCTTCGCGAGCGCATCGACGAGCGCGAGCTGCTTGCCCGCGTAGCAGCGGTCGAACCAGGCGACCGCGACGTCGCGCTCGAGGTCCGCGCGCTGCATCTCCACGAACGCCGCCTCGCGCTGCGAATCGGCCTCGGCCTTCAGCGTGCGCTCCTCGCGCTTGCCGGGAAGCACGAACTGCTGCATCACGCCGATGCGCTTCATCGTCATCGAGTCGGCGTCGAGGCTCCACTTGTTGGGCCCCTCGGCGGGCACGTTCTCCACGCCGAAGAAGAGCTGCGGGTCGGGATTCTCGCCGGCGGCGGGGACGAGCGCGGCGGCGGCGCGGGCGGACGCCTGCTGCGCGGCGAGCTGCGGCGAGCGCGCCTGGGCGATCGCGAGCGCCTCGTCGAGCGAAAGCGGCGGGGCGGCGAACGCGGGCGCGGCGAGCGCGGCAGCGGTCGCGAGGAGAATCCGCGCGCGGCGGATCGGCATAGCAGGAACCATGGAGCCTCCGGAAACGGGGAATCGACGGCCGCGCGAAATGCGCGGCCGGACGGCCTCTCCGGAGGGATCAGATGCGCAGGACGGTGTAGCCGATCAACGGCGGCGCGGGACCGGCCGACGCGGCGAACGGGGAATCGTACGCGGGGGCGCGCAGGGAGACCGGCTCTCGCGCCTCGACGCGCAGCGCCGGCGGCACGGGGAGCGCGGTAGCCGACGGAGGATTGCCGAGCGGCTGGAACGAGACCTTGCCGTCGTGGCAATGGCGCTCGCAGAGCGTCATGTCCATCGCCGGCGCGTCCCCGCCGTTCGCCGAGGCCATCGCGGCCATCGGCGCGGCCATGTCGCCGTTGTCCGCGCAGGCGTGCAGCGCCATCGCGAACGGCGCGAACAGCGTCGCCGCGAGGGCGAGGATGGCGGCGGCCAATCGGGTACGGCGGCTCATGGGCGCCATTATCGGGCAACAAGGGTCCTCCCGTTTGCGCGCGATCAAGGCGGCGAAGCGCCCGGGCACCCCCACCCCGCGGCCCTGGTGCGGCTCTCCCAATTACAGGCGTAACCCGCGGTGTGATGCGGCGCACGTTCTTTTCGGGCTCGCGCAGGCACCGTTGTCGCAACTCCATGAAATAGGGAGTACATCCTGTGAAATGCACGGCAAAGCCGCTCGCCAAGAGCGCGCGGCAAGTGTTCATCGCGCTCCTCTCGAGCGCCTTCGTGGCCACCACGGCGCACGCGCAGACCGATTCCGAGCGCATACGCGACCTGGAGCGCAAGCTCGACGAGAGCATGCAGCTCATCCGGAAGCTCAACGCGCGAGTGGGCGAGCTCGAGAAGGAGCGGGCCCCCGCGCCCGCTGCGGCGAAGCCGGCGACGGCCGCGCAGGAGGCGCGCATCGAGAAGCTCGAGCGCGACGTCACGCAGATCGCGTCGAGCCGCTCGAGTGCCGTCGAGGTGGGAGGAATTCCGCTGCACGGATTCACCGACGTCGATTACCAGAGCTCGGGGCGTCCTACCGAAAGCGGCCGGACCAGCGGCTTCACGCTCGGCAACCTCGACTTCTACCTCACGCCGAGCTTCGGCCGCGTCCGCATGCTGGGTGAGCTAAACTTCGAGGTGAACAGCGAGGGCGGGCTCGACACCGACCTGGAGCGGCTGCAGCTCGGCTACGCGGTGAGCGACGCGCTCACTGCGTGGATGGGCCGCTTCCACACGCCCTACGGGTACTGGAACGCGGCGTTCCACCACGGCGCGCAGATCCAGACCAGCATCACGCGCCCGCGCTTCATCGACTTCGAGGACAAGGGCGGCGTGCTGCCGGCGCATACGGTGGGCCTGTGGGCCACCGGCCACGTCCCGGCCGGCGACGGCCAGGTGGTCTACGACGCGTACTTCGCGAACGGCAGCCGCATCGTCGACGGCACACTCGACTTCAACGCCTTTCTCGACGACAACGCGAACAAGGCGGTCGGCGCGAACGTGGGCTACCGCTTCGGCGGCGCGCTCGACGGGCTGCTCCTCGGCCTTCACGGCCTGCGCGAGGACGTGAACGCTTACGATGGCGGCACGCTCGCCGCCCGTACCCGGCTCGCGCTCGCCGGCGGTTACTTCTACCTCGATCGCGACGACTGGGAAGGCATCGGGGAGTACTACCGCTTCCACAACCGCGACCTCTCCGAGGGCGGCACGACGCACACGAGTTGGGCCGCGTTCCTCCAGCTCGGCAAGACCTTCGCGGAGCGCTGGACGCCCTACTACCGGTGGGAAGAGGCCGCTCTCGACGCGACCGACCCGTATTTCGCAATGCAGGTATACGGCAACTCCTATCGCCGCCACGTGGGGGGCCTGCGCTTCGCGCTCAACCCCAACACGGCGCTCAAGGTGGAGGCGAATCGCACGCGTGAAACCTTCGGCGCGGAAGACAAGTCGTACACCGAGATCCGCGCGCAGTTCGCGGTGCGCTTCTAGGAGGCGGCCATGAAGAGAATCGCGCTCATCGCCGCGGCCCTCGCCGCGGCCGCGGCGCTGCCCGCGGCGGCCGACATCTACATCATCGCGAGCCCCGGATTGGAGCTCACGGCCGATGAGGCACGCCAAGTGTTCCTCGGCGACAAGCAATTCGCGGGAACCGTGAAGATCGTCCCGTTCGACAACGCCGCCGCGCAATCCGAGTTCCTCACGAAGGTGCTCGACATGAGCGCGAACCGCTACAACACGCTCTGGGCCAAGAAGGGCTTCCGCGACGGGCTGAACCCGCCGGCCGTGAAGGCCTCGGACCTGGAGGTGCTGAACGCGGTGAAGGCGACGCCGGGCGCCGTGGGCTACGTGAGCAGCGCGCCCTCGGGCGTCACGGTGGTCCGCAAGTACTAGGCGGCGCCGTGACCCTGCGCGCGCGCATCTATGCGCAGTTCTTCGTGGCCGTGCTGCCGCTGCTCGCGCTGGTCGCGTGGCAGACCCTCGAGCGCGACGACATGCCCGAGCGCGTGAGCGCCGCGCTCGAGAGCTACGACCTTTCCCTGGAAGCCGAAACCGCGTTCAAGGACTTCCTGAACGGCGTGGCCGACGCGATGGACACCGGGAGCCTGGGCGACCGCGGGCTCGACGCGCTCAGGCGTGCGCGGGAGAGCCTCGGGAAGCTCGCCCCGATTTCCGCCGCGGACCAGCCGCTGGCCGAGGGCACGGCCGGGCTCGCGACGGCGCTTTCCCGGGACGCCTCGGTGAAGGCGCTGCTCCCGCTCAAGGCGCAGGTGCAATCGATGCGCGAAGGCATCCTCGCGTCGTCGGGCGCGAAGCGCCAGGCCCTCGCGGCGCTCGTCCAGGAGAACCGAGAGCGCGTCGCCGCGCGCCGGCGCTTCCTGATGGCGGCCGGGGCCGGCACGCTCGTGTTGCTCGCCTTCATGGCGCTCGTGGTGCGCAGGCTCGTGAACGGCATCGTGGGCCCGGTCGGCGAGACGGTCGCCGTGGCGCGCGAGATCGCGACGGGGCGCCTCGACAACGAGATCGCCGTGCGCCGCCGCGACGAGATCGGGCAGCTGCAGTCGGAGGTGCGCGCGATGCAGGAGCAGCTCGCCGAGATCGTGCGCGCGGTGCGCGCGGGCGCCGATTCGGTGGCCGCGGCCTCCCTCGTGCTTTCCGGGGAGACGCGCTCCCTGTCGCAGCGCACCGAGGAGCACGCGGCGAGCCTCGAGCAGGCCGCGGCGAGCATGGAGGAGCTCTCGACCACCGTGAAGGGAAACAACGCCCATGCGATGGAGGCGAAGGAGCTCTCACGCGAGGCCTCGGCCGCGGCGGTCGTGGGCAGCCAAGCGGTGAAGCGCGTCGTGAGCACGATGGAGGAGATCACCGCGCGCTCGCGCCGGATCGAGGACATCGTGGGCGTGATCGACGGCATCGCCTTTCAGACCAACATCCTCGCGCTCAACGCCGCGGTCGAGGCGGCGCGCGCGGGCGAGCAGGGGCGCGGATTCGCCGTGGTGGCTTCCGAGGTGCGCAACCTCGCGCAGCGCGCGGCCAGCGCGGCCACCGAGATCAAGGGCCTCATCGCCGCGTCGGTCACGAGCGTGGAGAGCGGCGGTGCGCAGGTGAGCCAGGCCGGCCAATCCATCGAGGCGCTGGTGGAGCACGTGCAGCGAGTGAGCGGGCTCATGGCGGACATCGCCGCCGCGACGCTCGAACAGGAGCGGGGCATCGAGCAGGTGAGCGCGACGGTAACCCAGATGGACGGCGTCGTGCAGAAGGACGCGGCCGCGGTGCACAAGAGCGCCGCCGCCTCGGAGAAGCTCAAGGCGGACGCCGCCGAGCTCGCGCGCATCGTGAGCCGCTTCCGGCTCGGCTTCGCTGGGGAAACGGCTCCGGAGACTCCCCCGGAGCCCGCGCCGCTCCCCGCTCCCGGGCACGGCCTTCCGATCCTAGCGAGACGGGCGTGACATTCGCGATCGGCGACGGCCTTTCGCGGTGACGGCCTGCGTCGTCGGCCGGATCCGGTGTCCGTCGCCCCGGCCCAAGGGGCCTCAGCCCCTCTGGTAGATCTCCGCGCCCTTCTTCACGAACTCGACGGCTTTCTCCTCCATGCCCTTGCGCAGCGCCTCCTCGGCGGAGACGCCGTGCTTCGCCGCGAAGTCGCGCACGTCCTGCGTGATCTTCATCGAGCAGAAGTGGGGGCCACACATCGAGCAGAAGTGCGCGAGCTTGGCCCCTTCCTGGGGAAGCGTCTCGTCGTGGAAGTGCCGTGCCTTGTCGGGATCGAGGCCCAGGTTGAACTGGTCCTCCCAGCGGAACTCGAAGCGCGCCTTCGAGAGCGCGTTGTCGCGGATCTGCGCGCCGGGGTGGCCCTTCGCGAGGTCGGCGGCGTGGGCGGCGATCTTGTACGTGATGATCCCTTCCTTCACGTCGTCCTTGTCCGGGAGCCCCAGGTGCTCCTTGGGCGTCACGTAGCAGAGCATCGCGGTGCCGTACCAGCCGATCTGCGCCGCGCCGATGCCGCTCGTGATGTGGTCGTAGCCGGGCGCGATGTCGGTCACCAGCGGCCCGAGCGTGTAGAACGGCGCCTCGAAGCAATGCTCGAGCTCGAGGTCCATGTTCTCCTTGACGAGCTGCATCGGGACGTGGCCGGGGCCTTCGATCATCACCTGGCAGTCGTGCTTCCACGCGATCTTCGTGAGCTCGCCGAGGGTCTCGAGCTCCCCGATCTGCGCCTCGTCGTTGGCGTCGTAGATGGATCCCGGGCGCAGCCCGTCGCCGAGCGAGAAGGCGACGTCGTAGGCCTTCATGATCTCGCAGATCTCCTCGAAGTTCTCGAAGAGGAAGCTCTCGCGATGGTGCGCGAGGCACCACTTGGCCATGATCGAGCCCCCGCGCGAGACGATGCCCGTCATGCGCGTGGCGGTCATCGGGATGTAGGGCAGCCGCACGCCGGCGTGGATCGTGAAGTAGTCCACGCCCTGCTCGGCCTGCTCGACGAGGGTGTCGCGGAAGATTTCCCAGGTGAGCTCCTCGGCCTTGCCGTCCACCTTCTCGAGCGCCTGGTATATCGGCACGGTGCCGATGGGCACGGGGGAGTTCCTCACGATCCACTCGCGGGTCTCGTGGATGTGGCGGCCCGTGGAGAGGTCCATCACGGTGTCGGCGCCCCAGCGGATCGCCCAGGTCATCTTGTCCACCTCCTCGCCGATCGAGGAGGTGACGGCGGAGTTGCCGATGTTGGCGTTGATCTTGACCAGGAAGCTGCGGCCGATGACCATCGGCTCGCTCTCCGGGTGGTTCACGTTCGCGGGGATGATGGCCCGGCCCCGCGCCACCTCGTCGCGCACGAGCTCGGGCGTGATCTCCTGCGCGATGCGGGCCCCGAAGGATTCGCCCCGATGCTGGCGTCCCATGAGCTCGGCGAGCTTCGCGCCCTTCGGCCCGGCCGAGCGCAGCGCCTCGAGGTACTCGCGCCGCCGCAGGTCCTCGCGGATCGCGACGAACTCCATCTCGGGCGTCACGATGCCACGCCGTGCGTAGTGCATCTGGGTCACGTTCGCGCCGCCGATCGCCCGGCGGGGCTTGCGCTTGAGATCGAAGCGCAGCTCCGCGAGCTTCGGGTCCGCGAGCCGCTCGCGCCCGTAGCGCGAGGTCGGCCCGTCGAGCGCCTCGGTGTCGCCGCGCTCCTCGATCCAGCGCGCGCGAAGCGCGGCAAGCCCCGAGCGGATGTCGATGCGCGCGGCCGGATCCGTGTAGGGGCCGCTCGTGTCGTAGACGAAGATCGGCGGATTCGGCTCGGCGCCGAACGTCGCGGGCGTGTCGGCCTGCGAGATCTCGCGCATCGGCACGCGGAGGTCGGCGCGCGAGCCCTCGACGTGCACCTTGCGCGAGCCCGGCAGCGGCCGGACGGCGGCCTCGTCCACGTGGGCCGACGCGGCGACGAATTTCGGGTGGGCGTTCATGGCGTGCTCCTCGGGGCGCTGGCGGCGCCGGGAGCGGTGGCGGGATCTCGCACGCTCCCTACGCCGGCATGACCCGGATCAGGTTCCAAGGGACTCTCTCACTGCGGAAGACCGGGGCCGGATCCTCGTCCCCCAAGGGTCCGATCCCGGTCTCCCGCAGACCCCTGCGTTCGAACGGGAAGTATACCAACCCGATCGCGAGCGCCGGGACGCGATGGCGGTCAAAATTCGCCGGCTGCGAGCGCGAGGAGCGCCTCCCCGAGCGCGGCGACGGGCTCCGGGCGGTCGAAGAGGGCGGCGCGAGCGCGCGCGATCGCCTCGCGCAGCGCCCGGTTGCGGTCGCGGTCGGCGGCCACTTCGAGCGCGATCCTCACGTAGTCGGCGGGGCCCGCCGCGACGAGCTCGGCGAGCCCCATCGCCTGGAGCATCGCCGCGCTCTGGCGCCCGCGCATGAACCGGCCCGGGAGCGTCACGACCGGAACGCCCGCCGCGAAGGCGTCGAGGCTCGTGTTGCCGCCGGACCAGCGCACGGTGTCGAGCACGACGTCGGCGGCCGCGAGCGCCTGGCGGAAGCGCGGAATGCTCAGGCGCGGAAGGAACTTGAGCTGCCCGCGCGCGGGAATGCGGCGCCTCTCGAGGACGCGCTGCAGGCGGCGCACGAACTGCGCCGTCACCGCGCGCACGGGTGCCTGGAAGAACACGAGCGCCCCCTCGGGGTCGGCCTCGAGGACGTCGGCGAGGAGCGCGTCCATCTCGGGATGCACCTTGAAGAGCGACTGCGGACACACGTACAGGCGGCCGCTCGCGGGCAGCCCGAGGTCGCTCCGGGCCGCGGGGGCGGGCGCGGGCGGCATCGGGTAATCGACGCCGGGACCCGGCAGGGCGAGGAGCGGCTCGACGTAATGGCTTGCGCCGTCGTGCGGCTCCATCATGGCGCACGTCACGTAGCGGTCGATCACGTCGCTGCCCGTGGTGACGGGGTGGCCCCAGCCGGCGAGCTGCAGCGGGGCGAGGCGCAGCGCCGCGAGGACGTAGCTCGTGGGGGTCATCCCCACCTCGGGGTAGACGATCGCGTCGAGCCCGTCGGCGGCGAGCCGCGCCGCGAGCGCCTCGGAGCCGCTGCGCATCGTCGCGAAGTGTTCCGCGCTCGCCGCGATGCGGCGCGTGAAGTCGTCGTCGATCGACGCGGTGTGATAGACGAAGCGCTCGAAGCGCCGCGGATCGAGGCCGGTCACCCAGCGCTCGAAATAGCGCCCCGCCGTACAGTCGCGGAAGATGCTCGCCACGAAGCCGATGCGCAGCCGGCGGCCCCCGTCGAAGGTGCGCGGGCGCGGTGCGCGCCATTCCGGGTGCACGGCGCCGGCGAGGCGCGCGAGCAGCGACGAGTACTGCCGCTGCAGCTCGCGGTCGTCCTCCCCCTGGTAGGCGAGCAGGAAGTTGTTGCGGTTGAGGTGGAAGACCTCGCGCGCCTGCGCGAGCCACGCCGGCGCCTCGTCGATCAGGTGGGCGAGCCCGGCGGCGTAGCGCGCGCGCCAGCGGGCCGCGTCCTCGACGCTCTCGTAGACCTGCGGAAGCATCAGCCGCTCGCCCAGGGCCACGTGGAGGTCGCGGGGATCGCGCGCCGCGGCGAGGGCGAGCGAGCGCAGCGCCCCGGCCGTGTCGCCCGTTTCCTGCTGCACGACGGCGCGTAGCGTCTCGGTGGCCACCGCGCCCGGGTCGCGGCGCGAAGCCTCGGCGAGCGCCCGGTCGGCCTCTTCCCAGCGCCAGTATTCGGCGCGCAGCAGCCCGATGTCGCGCCAGGTGGCCGCGTCGGGAGGCGCGCACCGCTCCGCCGCATCGGCGTCCGCGAGCGCCTCGGCACTGCTCCCGAGGCCGGAATGCACGCGCGCGAGCCGGATCCGCAGGCCCGCGTCCTCGGGCAGCGCGGCGACGGCGCCCTCGAGCGCCGCGCGCGCTTCCTCGAGCCGCCCCGCCTGCGCGAGCAACGCCGCGAGATTCTTCTGCGCGGCCGTGAAGCGCGGCTCGACGGTGACCGCCGCCCGCAGCGCCGCGATCGCCGCCTGGACGTCCCCCCGCTGATGTTCGACGCTCGCCAAATGCATCTCGAGCATGGCCGAGGGTTGGGCGAGCCCGGCGCGAAGCGCGAGCAGGCGATCGCGCGCTGCGTCCAGCCTCCCGAGCGCCGCCTCGGCACGCGCGGCGACGAAGGCGGCCTCCGGGTCGGCGGCGAGGTCGACGCCCTCGAGGCGCGCGAGCGCCCCGGCCGGATTTCCGGCGGCGATCATGCGGCTCGCTTCCTCGAGCAGTAGGGGGTCGGGCGACATCGTGCCGAAGGGCTCGTCCGGCCGACGGGCCGGGCGCCCGATGAATGTGGGGGATGCCCCGCCCCGGGGTCAAGCACCGGGCCCATCACGGCCGCGAGGATCGGCTCCCCCGGGACGCGAGGGCGCGCAGGGCTGATCCGGCGCAAGGGGCGGGGTGGGGGCTTTGCTACAATTCGCCGTGGCTTCGCCCCGCGCCGCGCCCTCGTCCGTCCCTTCCCCCGCCGCCACCGCCATGAACATCGAGCAAGCGCGCTTCAACATGATCGAGCAGCAGATCCGCACGTGGGAGGTCCTCGACCCCACGGTGCTGGACCTCCTCTTCCAGGTGAAGCGGGAGGATTTCGTCCCGCCCGAGTACCGGGAGCTCGCCTTCGCCGATTTCGAGGTCCCGCTCGGGCACGGCGAGGCGATGATGCAACCCAAGGTGGAGGCGCGGATCCTGCAGGAGCTCGCCGTGCAGCCGCACGAGGAGGCCTACGAGGTCGGCACCGGCTCGGGCTACCTTACGGCGCTGCTCGCGCGCCGCGCGCGGCACGTGACCAGCGCGGAGATCCACGCGGACCTCAAGGAGCGCGCCGAGGCGGCGCTCCGCGCCGCCCGCGTGGCGAACATCACGCTGCAAGTGGGCGACAGCGCCCTCGCACCGCTCGGCGAGTCGACCTACGACGTGATCGTGCTCACCGGCTCGACGCCGGTGCTGCCCCAGGCGTTCCTCGACCGGCTCAGGCCCGGGGGGCGGCTCTTCGCGGTGGTGGGCGACGCGCCCGTCATGAAAGCCATGCTGGTCCGCCGGCCGCTGCCCGGCTCGTACCAGCACGTCGAGCTCTTCGAGACGCTGCTGAAGCCCCTCGTGAACGCGCTGCAGCCGGCGCGCTTCCGCTTCTGACCGGCCGTGGGATCCCGCCGATGAGACCGCTTCGCACCGCTCTCGCGCTCGCCTTCGCCGCGCTCTTCGTCCCCGCCCACGCCGCCGACGACCTGGTGGCGATCTACCACGACGCGCTCACGAGCGATCCGGTGTACCAGTCGGCGCGGGCGCAGTACGAAGCCGGCATCGAGAAGCTGCCGCAGGCGCGCTCCGGCTACCTCCCGCTGCTCTCGGGCTCGGCTTCCGCGTTCCGCAACCACGTGGACAACGACGTCGCGCCGAACGTCACGTACAACACGAACAACTACGTCGTGACGCTCACGCAGCCGATCTTCCGCATGCAGAACTGGATCGGCATCGACGAGGCGCAGCAGCAGGTGCTGCAGGCCGAGGCCGCCCTCACCGGCGCGCAGCAGGACCTCGTCTTGAGGGTCGCCCAGGCGTATTTCGACGTGCTGCTCGCGCAGGACAACGTGGCGCTTTCCGAATCGCAGAAGGTGGCGATCTCCGAGCAGCTCGCGCAGGCCAAGCGCAACTTCGAGGTCGGCACCGCCACCATCGTCGACACCCTCGAGGCCCAGGCGCGCTACGACCAGGCGACCGCGACCGAGATCTCCGACAAGAACAACCTCGAGGTGAAGCGCCGCGCGCTGCAGCAGCTGCTGGGCAAGGAGCCGGGCCCGCTCGCGCCGCTCAAGGAGCCGCTCGTGCTCTCGCCCCCGAGCCCGGCCGACATCGAGGCGTGGGTGAAGGTCGCCGAGCAGGGCAACTACGCCGTGATCTCGGCGAAGGCCGGCGCCCAGATCGCGCGCCAGGAGATCGAGCGCCAGAAGGCGGCCTACTGGCCTACGCTGGACGCCTCGGCGAGCTACGGCCAGACCTACAACCCGGCAACCTCGAACATCGGCATCGTCGGTCCCAACAGCGTCACCGGATCGGTGGGCATCACGCTGTCGATGCCCTTCTATACGGGCGGCCTCATCCAGTCGCGCGTGCGCGAGGCGGTGGCCAACCGCGACCGCGCCGACCAGGACCTCGAGAACGCGGTGCGCACCGTGGCGCAGGCGGCGCGCGCGGACTACCTCAACGTGACGAGCGGGATCGCGCAGGTGAAGGCGCTCGAGCAGGCCCTCAAGTCGACGCAGAGCCAGCTCGACTCCACGATCCTCGGCCGCGACGTCGGCGTGCGCACCAGCGTGGACGTCCTCAACGCGCAGCAGCAGGTCTACCAGACGCGGCGCGACCTGCAGCAGGCGCGTTACAACTACCTGCTCAACACGCTCAGGCTCAAGTCGGCGACGGGCCAGCTCGCCGACACCGACGTGGACGCGGTGAGCCGCGAGCTCGCCCGCTAGGCGGGGCGGCGCGCGACGCGCGGCTCGAGCCAGGCGAGCAGGCGCTCCACCGAGCCGCGGTGCGCGGCGACGAAGGCGAGCGCGGCCTCGCCCATCTCGCCGCGGCGGCGCGCGTCGGCCGCGAGCGCACGGGCCGCGCGCAGCGCCTCGCCCGCGTCGCGCACGCGCAGCGCCGCCCCCGCCGCGATCGCGCTCTCGCTCGCCTCCTCGAAGTTCCAGGTGTGCGGCCCCACGACGACCGGGCGGCCGACCGCGCAGGCCTCGATCAGGTTCTGGCTTCCGAAGGCAAGGAGGCTGCCGCCCATGATCACCACATCCGCCGCGGCGTAGTAGGCGAGCATCTCGCCCATGGAGTCGCCGAGGAGCACGCGCACGCCCGGCGCCACCGGCGCGGAGCCGCTGCGCCGCTCGACCTCGAAGCCGCGCGCCACGGCGAGCGCCGCCACCTCCTCGAAGCGCTGGGGATGGCGCGGGACGATCACGAGGAGCGCCTCGGGCGGGCCCTCGGCCGCGAAGGCGTCGAGC
The DNA here is from genome assembly GCA_035624355.1 of Usitatibacter sp. Lineage (GTDB taxonomy): Bacteria > Pseudomonadota > Gammaproteobacteria > Burkholderiales > Usitatibacteraceae > Usitatibacter. Next base: position 102,276 of record DASPRQ010000084.1, read on the forward strand.
AGGAGCGCCTCCTCGCCCTCGCGCGTGCTTCCCGCGACCCAGACGGGACGGCCGGGCCCGAAGCGCGCGCGGAGCTCGCGCCCGAGCTCGCGCATCGATTCGGGCACCGCGAGGTCGAACTTCACGTTCCCGGTGACCGCCACGTCGCGCGCGCCGAGCGCCTCGAAGCGTTGCGCGTCCGGGCGCGTCTGCGCCGCCACGCCGGCGAGGTTCGCGAACGCCCAGCGCGCGATCGCGGGGAAGCGCCCGTAGCGGCGGGCCGAGCGCTCCGAAAGGCGCGCGTTCGCGAGCACCACGGGAACGCCGGCGCGCGCGCATTCCTCGATGAGGCGGGGCCAGATCTCGGTCTCCAGGATCAGCCCGAACTCGGGGCGGAAATGCTCGACGAAGCGGCGCACCGCGAACCCGTGGTCGTAGGGCAGCCACGCGCGCTCGACCGTGTCGCCGAAGAGATCGACGCCCGTGGCCCACCCCGTCGGGGTCATGTGCGTGAGCAGGATCCGACGGCCGGGGAAGCGGCGGCCGAGCGCCTCGACGAGAGGGGCGGCGGCGCGCGTCTCCCCGACCGACACCGCGTGGATCCAGATGCGCGCGGCGCGCGGCGCGGGCGGATAGCGGCCGAAGCGCTCCGGCAGGCGCGCGAGGTAGCCGCGCTGGCGCCTCGAGCGCCACGCGAGCCTCGCGACCACGAGGGGCGTGGCGACGAGCCAGGCGAGCGCATAGAGCAGGCGCGTCATGCGCCGGCGCCGAGGCCCGCGGCCGCGGCCACCTCGCGCACTTCCGGCGCCGCCGCGGGCCCGCCGAGGTTCGCCGCGGAGGCGCCGCCGTGCAGTCCCGTGAGGCGCGGCGAGGTGGCGCAGTAGATCCCGACGACGGTGGGGACGTCCAGCGCGACCGCGAGATGGGTGAGGCCGGTGTCCACGCCCACGACGGCGCCCGCGTGCGCGAGGAGCGCCGCGGCCTCGCCGAGGTCCATCGCGGGTGCGGCGAGCGCGTCGGGGCCGGCCGTCGCGGCGAGGCGCGCGGCCGCGTCGCGCTCCGCAGCCGTGCCTCCCGGGAAGACCGTGGCCCAGCCCTCGGCGGAGAAGAGGCGCGCGAGCTCGATCCAGCGCGCCTCCGGCCAAAGCTTGGCGGGACGGCTCGCCGCATGCAGCAGCACCGCGTAGCGTCGCGCCGGAACCCACGCCGGCGGCGCGGAAGGCGGGGCGAGGCCGTAGCGCGGGGCCGCGTCGACCGCGTAGCCGAAGACCTGCCCGAGCAGCCGGCGGTTGCGCTCCACGGCGTGGAGGTCGCGCGCGACCGGGACCTTCACGTCGTAGAAGCGGGACGCGATGCGCTCGCGCGCGCTCCTCGCGTCGAGCCCGAAGGCGGGGCCGCGGGCCCAGCGCGCGACGCAAGCGCTCTTGAGCAGGCCCTGCGCGTCGATCACGTAGTCCCAGGCGCCCGCGCGCAGCGCGCGCCGCGCGGCGGCGAGCGCGCGCCAGCGGCGCGGGGAGAAGGGCTCGCGGCGCAGCGCGCGCAGGGGCACGGCGATCGCATCGTCCACGCCCGGATGGAGCCGGACGAGGGGCCGATAGGCTTCCTCGACCGCCCACCCGACGTGCGCGCCCGGAACGCGCCCGCGCAGGTCGCTCACCGCGGGGAGGAGGTGGATCACGTCGCCCAGCGACGAGAGCTTCACGAGCAGGATCCGCGGCGCGGGCATGGCGCATTCTAATCCCCCGTGTCGAGGGTAGAATGGCGCCCTCGGCCGTATCCCCCCGACACCGTGGCGCGCCCCGCCGACGAAAAGCTCCCCCTCACCGTTGCCGTCATCTCGCTCAACGCCGCCGCGCAGATCGGACCGTGCCTCGCGAGCGTGGGCTTCGCCGACGAGGTGCTCGTGGTCGACTCGGGAAGCACGGACGGCACGGTGGAGATCGCGCGCAGGCACGGGGCGCGCGTCGAGCATCGCGAGTGGTCGGGTTTCGGCCGCCAGAAGCAGCACGCCGTCTCGATCGCGCGGCACGACTGGGTGCTCTGCCTCGACACCGACGAGCGCGTCACGCCGCGCCTGGAAAGCTCGATCCGGGGCGCGCTCGCCTCGCGCCGCTACCGCGCGTGGCGGGTGGCCCGGCGCAACCGCTTCCTCGGGCGCTGGCTCGCGCACGGCGAGGGCTACCCCGACTGGACGGTGCGCCTGTTCCACCGCGCGCACGCGAGCTGGTCCAACGACGACGTGCACGAGGCCGTGCTCACCACTTCGGAGGTCGGGCGCCTCGAGGGCGACCTGCTGCACGACTCCGCGGAGAGCCTCGCCGCCTACCTCGCGAAGCAGAACCGCTATTCGACGCTGCACGCCGAGGCGCTGTACCGGCAGGGCGTGCGCGCCGGCTACTGGCGGCTCGCCGCGAGCCCGCTGGCGCGCTTCGTGAAGTTCTACGTCCTGCGCCTGGGATTCCTCGACGGGGGCCCCGGCTTCGCCCACATCGCGATCGGCTGCAACAACACCTTCCACAAGTACCTGAAGCTCATCGAGCTGCAGCAGGCCGCGCGCGAAGCGGGCGGGGAGGCGCCGTGATCCTGGTGACGGGCGGTGCGGGCTTCATCGGCGCGAACTTCGTGCTGGACTGGCTCGCGGCCACCGGCGAGCCGGTCGTGAACCTCGACAAGCTCACCTACGCGGGCAACCTCGCGAGCCTCGCCGCGCTGGAGGGCGACGCGCGGCACCTCTTCGTGCGCGGCGACATCGCGGACCGCGCGCTCCTCGAGCGCCTCTTCGCCGAGCGCCGGCCGCGCGCCGTGGTGCACTTCGCCGCGGAAAGCCACGTGGACCGCTCGATCCACGGCCCGGCCGCGTTCGTGCAGACCAACGTCGTGGGGACCTTCGAGCTGCTCGAGGCCGCGCGCGCGCATTGGGAGGCGCTGGAAGGCGCGGAGCGCTCCGCCTTCCGGTTCCTGCACGTTTCCACGGACGAGGTGTACGGCTCGCTCGAGGAGTCGGACCCGCCCTTCTCGGAATCGACGCCCTACGCGCCCAACAGCCCGTACTCCGCGTCGAAGGCCGCCGCCGACCATATGGTGCGCGCCTACCGCCACACCTACGGGCTGCCCACGCTCACCACCAATTGCTCGAACAACTACGGCCCGTTCCAGTTTCCCGAGAAGCTCATCCCCCTCGTGATCTCGAACGCGCTCGAGGGCCGGCCCCTGCCGGTGTACGGCGACGGGCGCCAGGTTCGCGACTGGCTCTACGTGGGCGACCATTGCGAGGCGGTGCGCCTCGTGCTCGAGCGCGGCCATCCCGGGGAGACCTACAACATCGGCGGCAACGCCGAGCGGCGCAACATCGAGGTGGTGAACGCGATCTGCGACGAGCTGCAGAAGGAGCGGCCGCGCGAGGGCGGCTACCGGGACCTCGTGCGCTTCGTCGCCGACCGCCCCGGCCACGACCGGCGCTACGCGATCGACGCGCGCAAGATCGCGCGCGAGCTGGGCTGGAAGCCGCGCGAGTCCTTCGAGTCGGGGCTCGCGCGGACGGTGCGCTGGTACCTCGACCACGGGACCTGGGTCGCGCAGGTGAAGAGCGGCGAATACCGGCGGTGGATCGAGGCGAACTACGCGGGAAGGAGCGCGGCGTGACGCGCCGGGGGATCATCCTTGCCGGCGGCTCGGGCACGCGCCTGTATCCGGCCACGCGCGTCGTCTCGAAGCAGCTGCTGCCGGTCTACGACAAGCCGATGGTGTACTACCCGCTCGCGACCCTCATGCTCGCCGGCATTCGCGAGATTCTCGTCATCTCCACGCCGAGCGACACGCCGCGGTTCGCGGAGCTCCTGGGCGGCGGGAGCGAATGGGGCATCGAGCTGACTTATGCCGTGCAACCGCGGCCCGAGGGCCTCGCGCAGGCCTTCCTCGTCGGGCGCGAGTTCGTGGCGGGGCGGCCGAGCTGCCTGATCCTCGGCGACAACATCTTCCACGGGCACGACCTCGCCGTGTCGCTGCAGCGCGCCGCGGCGCGGCACGCGGGGGCCACGGTGTTCGCGTATCCGGTGAACGACCCCGAGCGCTACGGCGTGGTCGAGTTCGACGAGCGCGGTCGCGCGGCGAGCATCGAGGAGAAGCCCGCGCAACCGAAGTCGCGCTACGCGGTGACGGGCCTCTACTTCTACGACGATAAGGTGGCCGACATCGCCGCGGAGCTCAAGCCCTCGGCGCGCGGCGAGCTGGAGATCACCGACGTGAACCGGCGCTACCTCGAGCGCGGCGAGCTTTCCGTCGAGGTGATGGGGCGGGGGACGGCGTGGCTCGACACCGGCACGCACGAGAGCCTGCTCGAGGCGGCGCACTTCATCGAGACGATCGAGCGGCGCCAGGGCCTCAAGATCGCGTGCCCCGAGGAGATCGCCTACCGCATGGGCTACATCGACGCGGCCCAGCTCGAGCGCCTCGCCGCCCCCATGGCGAAGAACTCGTACGGGCAGTACCTGCTCGCGGTGCTCCGCGACCGGGTCTTCTGACCGGCCGGCGGCGAGCGGCGCGAAAGGCCCCGTGAAAGCCACGGCGACGGCGATTCCCGACGTGCTGGTGATCGACCCGCGGGTCTTCGGGGACGCGCGCGGTTTCTTCTTCGAGAGCTGGAACCGGCGCGTCTTCGCGGGGCTCCTGGGGCGCGACGTGGAATTCGTCCAGGACAACCACTCGGCCTCGGGGCGCAACGTGCTGCGGGGGCTGCATTACCAGGTCGAGCGCCCGCAGGGAAAGCTCGTGCGCGTGATCTCGGGCGAGGTGTTCGACGTCGCGGTGGACCTGCGGCGCTCCTCGCCGACGTTCGGGCGCTGGGTCGGGGAGCGGCTCTCGGCCGCGAACCGCCGCATGCTCTGGGTGCCGGAAGGCTTCGCCCACGGCTTCCTCGTGCTCTCCGACGGCGCGGAGTTCCTCTACAAGGCGACCGACTACTACGCGCCGGAGCACGAGCGCACGCTCCTGTGGAACGATCCGGCGCTCGCCATCGACTGGCCCCTCGCGGGCGAGCCGGTGGTCAAGCCCGGGGACGCGGCGGGGGTGCGGCTCGCCGAGGCGGAAACGTATCCGTGATCCGCGCGCTCGTCACCGGGGCCCGGGGACAGGTGGGGTTCGAGATGGCGCGCGCGCTCGAAGGGCGCGCCGAGGTGGTGGCCCTCGACCGCGCGGCGCTCGATCTCGCGCGGCCCGAGGCGATCGCGGCGTGCGTGCGCGAGGTGCGTCCCGCGCTCATCGTGAACGCCGGCGCCTACACGGCCGTCGACCGCGCCGAGTCGGAGGTCGAGGCGGCGCGCGCGGTGAACGCGCGCGCGCCGGCCGTGCTCGCCGAGGAGGCGCGGCGCTCGGGCGCGCTGCTCGTGCACTATTCGACCGACTACGTCTTCGACGGCGCGAAGCCCGGACCGTATGCCGAGGGCGATTCCCCGGCGCCGCTCAACGCGTACGGGGCGACCAAGCTCGAGGGCGAGCGCGCCGTGGCCGCGAGCGGCTGCCCGCACCTCGTCCTGCGCACGAGCTGGATCTACGCGCCCCGGGGCCGCAATTTCCTGATCACGATGCTGCAGCTCGCGCGCACGCGCGAGGAGCTGCGCGTCGTCGACGACCAGCGCGGCGCTCCCACGTCGAGCGGCGAGCTCGCGCGCGCGACGGTGCGCATCCTCGCCCCCGGCGCGGGCCCGATCACCGGCGCG
>DASPRQ010000094.1:0-28988 GCA_035624355.1 Usitatibacter sp.
CGCGCCGGCGCCGGATCGCGGTCGGCTGGTCGAGCTCCTCGTAGTTCACGCCGCCCGCGTCGTCGGTGCCGGTGCGCGCCACCACCTGCATCACGGGCTGGCGCAGCGCCGCCGCGCCGCCGAGGCCCGTGGCCACGATGGTCACGCGCAGCGCGTCCCCGATCGCCTCCTCGATCACGCTGCCGTAGATCACGGTCGCGTCCTCGGCGGTGAACGAGCGGATGGTGTTCATCACCTCGTGCACCTCCTTGAGCTTCATCGAGTGGCCGGCGGTGATGTTCACCAGCACGCCGCGCGCGCCCGCGAGGTGGATGTCCTCGAGCAGCGGCGAGTGCACCGCCTGCTCCGCGGCCATCTGCGCGCGCTCCGGCCCCGAGGCGGTCGCCGAGCCCATCATCGCCACGCCGTTCTCGCTCATGACGGTGCGCACGTCGGCGAAGTCCACGTTCACCAGGCCCGGGCAGTTGATGACCTCGGCGATGCCGGCCACGGCGCCGTTCAGCACGTCGTTGGAGGCGCGGAACGCGTCCTCGTAGGTGACGTCCTCGCCCAGCACCTGCATGAGGCGGTCGTTCGGGATGATGATGAGGGAGTCGACGTGCTGCTTGAGCTGGTCGATGCCCACCGCGGCCACCTTTTGGCGCTTGCCCTCGAAGGCGAAGGGCTTGGTGACGACGGCCACCGTGAGGATGCCCATCTCGCGCGCGATCTCGGCCACCACGGGCGCGGCGCCCGTGCCGGTGCCGCCGCCCATGCCGGCCGTGATGAAGAGCATGTCGGCGCCGGTCACCAGCTCGGTGATGCGCTCCCGGTCTTCCTCCGCGGCGAGCCGCCCGACCTCGGGATTGGCGCCCGCGCCCAGGCCCTTGGTCACGCCCGCGCCCAGCTGCAGCGTGGTCCTCGCGAGGTTCCTCTTCAGCGCCTGCGAGTCGGTGTTCATCGAGATGAACTCCACGCCCTGCACGCCGTTGTTGATCATGTGGTCCACGGCGTTGCCGCCGCAGCCGCCCACGCCCACCACCTTGATCACCGCCTCGGGCGATTGGCTTTCCAGCAACTCGATCATCGTCGTCTCCTTTTGTTGTCTCGCTTCGCCTGCCGTCCAACCCCGGGCGCCTCGCGGCGCCTAGAAGTTTCCCTTGAACCAGCCCTTCATCCTTTCGAGGACCTCCTTGAAGCCGGCGCCCTGGATGCGCGCGTGGCGATCGCGCTTCACCTGCTCGAGCCCGGCCATGAGCAGCCCCATTCCCGTCGAATAGCGGGGATTGCGCACCACCTCGGCGAGAGGCCCCTCGTAGTTCGGCACGCCCACGCGCACCGGCATGTGGAAGACCTCCTCGCCGAGCTCGACCATGCCCTTCATCAGCGCCGATCCCCCGGTGACCACGATTCCCGAGGAGAGCAGCTCCTCCAGGCCCGAGGAGCGCAGCTCGCGCTGGATGAGCGAGTAGAGCTCTTCGACGCGCGGCTCGATCACCTCGGCGAGCGTCTGGCGCGAGAGCTCCCGCGCCCCGCGGTCGCCCACGCCCGGCACCTCGATCATCTCGGTCGAGCTCGCGAGCTGGCGCAGCGCCACGCCGTGGGCGATCTTGAGGTCCTCGGCGTCGCGCGTCGGCGTCCTGAGCGCCATCGCGATGTCGTTGGTGATCTGGTCGCCCGCGATGGGGATCACCGAGGTGTGCTTGATCGCCCCGTCGGTGAAGACCGCCATGTCGGTGGTTCCCCCGCCGATGTCGACCAGGCACACGCCCAGGTCGCGCTCGTCTTCGAGCAGCACGGCGTCCGCGGAGGCGAGCGGCTGGAGCATCAGGTCGCGCACCTCGAGGCCGCAGCGCCGGACGCACTTCATGATGTTCTGCGCCGCCGAGACCGCGCCGGTCACGATGTGCACTTTCACCTCGAGGCGCATGCCGCTCATGCCGAGCGGCTGGCGCACGCCCCCCTGCCCGTCGATGATGAATTCCTGCTCGAGGATGTGGAGCACCTGCTGCTCCATGGGGATGTTCACGGCGCGCGCGGTCTCGATCACGCGGTCGATGTCGTACTGCGAGACCTCCTTGTCCTTGATCGCCACCATGCCGTGGGAGTTGAAGCTCTTGATGTGGCTCCCGGCGATGCCCGTGATCACGTCGCGGATCTTCGCGTCGGCCATGAGCTCGGCCTCCTCGAGGGAGCGCTGGATCGCGTTCACGGTGGACTCGATGTTCACCACCACGCCCTTCTTGAGGCCCCTCGAGGGATGGCTGCCCATGCCGATGAGGCTCAGGGTGTCCTCGGGCGTGATCTCGGCCACCAGCGTCACGATCTTCGAGGTGCCCACGTCGAGGGCCACGAGGAGGTTGCGGTTGTCTCGGGGGCGGGTCGGGATCATTTCTTCTTCTTCGCGGTCGGTTTGGGGTGCGGTTTTTCGGAGGGCGCGGCCTTCGCCGGGGCGGGGCCCGCGGCCGGGCGCGCGTCGGCCACGCGGCGGATCGCGAAGCCGTTCGCGTAGCGCAGGTCGGCGTGGCGGGTCTCGACGCCGCGCGCGGCGAGTCCCGGCCAGGCCGCCGCGAAGCGCGCGAGGCGCGGGGCGATGTCGCCGCGGCCCAGCTCGAGCACGAGGCCCGAGGCGAGGACCACCTGCCACGCGCCGCGCTCCGACAGGTGCACCTCGGCCACGGGGCTCGCGAGCGGCGCGAGCGTCTTGGCGATCACGGGGTACTCCTCGGCCATCGCGGCCGCGGAGCCCTCGGGTCCCTGGAAGCGGGGAAGCGCCCCGGTGTAAGGCGCGCGGAACACCTCTCCGCGGCTGCTCACCAGCGCGTCTGCGCCCCAGCGCGCGAGCGCGTCGTAGGCCTCGAGGCTCACGTCGAGCCCGTCGGGGAAGCGCCGCCGGACGGAAGCGTCGCGCACCCAGGGGATGGACCGCGCGGCCGCGCGCACCGCGGCGAGCGAGACGCTCCCGGCGGGAACGCCGCGCAGGGTCCGCGCGAACGCCTCGAGATCCGCGGGAGCGATGCGCGCGATGTCGCCCTCGAACTCGACGCGGGCGATGGGACGGGCGGCGAGCTCCCGGTAGCCGTACCACCCGCCGGCCGCGAGCGCCCCGGCCACGGCGAGCGCGGAAAGCGCGGGCAGGATCCGCAGCCCGGGGCCCGCGCTCACGGCGCCCTCCTGGAATCGAGGCCCGCGAGCTCGAGCACCTTCATGCACAGCTGCGCGTAGCTCATGCCCGCCGCCCTTGCGGCGATGGGCACGAGGCTGTGCCCCGTCATCCCCGGCGAGGTGTTCATCTCGAGGAAGGAGAAGCTGCCGTCGGGCCTGAGGATCAGGTCCGCGCGACCCCAGCCGCGGCAGCCCAGCATGCGGAAGGAGCGCAGCGCCACGGCGCGGATCGCCTCCTCGAGCTTCGCGTCGATGCCCGCGGGGCAGTAGTACTTCGTCTCGTCGGTGAAGTACTTGTGCTTGTAGTCGTAGTTGCCCTGCGGCGCCTCGATGCGCACGAGGGGCAGCGCCGTCTCCCCGAGGATCGAGGCGGTGAGCTCCCGGCCCGCCACGAACTCCTCGGCGAGGACGAGGTCGTCGTAGCGGGCGGCGAGCTCGTAGGCGGCCGGAAGGTCGCGCGCCTCGGCGACCTTCGTGAGGCCGAGGGTCGAGCCCTCGCGCGAGGGCTTCACGACGAGGGGAAGCCCGAGCTCGCGCGCCACCGCGTCCCACGAGGTCGCGCGCTCCACCATGGCGTAGCGCGGCGTCGGGATGCCCGAGGACTGCCACACGAGCTTGGTGCGCCATTTGTCCATGGCGAGCGCGGAGGCCATCACGCCGCTTCCCGTGTAGGGGATGCGCATCGCCTCGAGGGCGCCCTGCACGGTGCCGTCCTCGCCGAAGCGGCCGTGCAGCGCGATGAACGCGCGCGCGTAGCCTTCGCGCTTGAGGTCGAAGAGCTCGCGCTCCGCGGGATCGAAGGCGTGCGCGTCCACGCCCTCGCCGCGCAGCGCCGCGAGCACCGCCTTGCCCGAGATGAGGGAGATCTCGCGCTCGGCCGACGGCCCGCCCATCAGCACGGCGACCTTGCCGGCGATCATCGCGGCTCTCCCACGATGCGGACCTCGCGCACGAGCCGGACGCCGGTGCGCTCGAAGACCACGCTCTCGACGCGCTCGATCACGCGCTCGATGTCGGAGGCGCTCGCCCCGCCCGCGTTCACGATGAAGTTGGCGTGTTTCGTCGAGACCTCGGCGCCGCCCACCGCGAACCCCTTGAGGCCGCACGACTCGATGAGCCGGGCGGCGTGGTCGCCCGGCGGGTTGCGGAAGACGCTCCCGGCGTTCGGCACGTTCAGCGGCTGGGTGGCCACGCGGCGGGCGAGCAGGTCGCGCATGCGCCGCATCGCGCGCGCCTCGTCGCCGCGCTCGAAGGCGAAGAGCCCCCCGAGGAACCACTCCTCGGCGCCGGCGCGCGAAGCGACGTGCCGGTATCCCACCTCGTAGTCGGCCTTCCCGCGCCGGTGCAGGCCGCCGCCGCGGTCGACGGTGTCCACGGCGACGACGTGGCTCCAGGTCTCGCCGCCGTAGCACCCCGCGTTCATCGCGAGCGCGCCGCCCACGGTGCCCGGCACTCCCGCCATCCATTCGGCGCCGCCGCCCCCGTGCTTCGCCACGAAGCGGGCGAGATGCGGCGCGGGCACCCCGGCGGCCGCGTAGATCGAGGCGAGGCCTTCGCCTTCGATCCGGATTCCCGCGAGCGCGTGGTGCGTGAGCACGACCGCGCCGTCGAAGCCGCCGTCGCGAACCAGGAGGTTGCTGCCGAGGCCCACGAAGAGCACCGGCTGTGGCGCGGGGAACGCGCGCAGGAACGCGCGCAGGTCCTCCACGCCGGCGGGACGGTAGAAGAGGCGCGCGCGGCCGCCCGCACGCCAGCTCACGTGCCTCGCCATGGGCTCGTCGCGGCCGAGCTCGCCGCGCAGGCCGTGCTCGATGAGGAAGGCGTCGCTCATGTCCATCGCCATCAGCCCCGCACCGCCTTCGCGGGCGCGCCGGGGACGGCGAGCTCGGGGGCGAGGCCGCCGATCGAGCCCGCGCCCATGGTCACGACCACGTCGCCGTCGCGCAGCCGCGAGAGCACCGCGTCGCGCATCTGCGCCACGCTCTCCACGAAGACCGGCTCGACGCGGCCCGCGACGCGCACGGCGCGCGCGAGCGAGCGGCCGTCGGCGGCCACGATCGGCGCCTCGCCCGCGGGATAGACGTCGGCGAGCACCAGCTCGTCCACGGTCGAGAGCACGCGCACGAAGTCCTCGAACAGGTCGCGCGTGCGCGTGAAGCGGTGCGGCTGGAAGGCGAGCACGATGCGCCGCCCCGGGAAGGCGCCGCGCACCGCCGCGAGGGTGGCGGCCATCTCGGCGGGATGGTGGCCGTAGTCGTCCACGAGCGCGAAGGAGCCCCCGCCCGCGAGCGCCACCTCGCCGTAGCGCTGGAAGCGGCGCGCCACGCCGGTGAATTCCGCGAGCCCCTTCGCGATCGCCGCCTCGGGCGCGCCCACCTCGCGCGCCACCGCGATGGCGGCGAGCGCGTTCAGCACGTTGTGCTCGCCCGGGAGGTTGAGCAGGATCTCGAGCGGCGCGAAATGGTTCACGTAGCTCACCGCGCGGAACCGCATGCGCCCCTCGTCCCAGCGTACGTCCTCGGCGCGCAGGTCCGCGTCGCTCGCCATGCCGTAGGTGAGCATCGGGCGGGCGACCGCGCCCATGATCGAGCGCGCGTGCGGGTCGTCCTTGCACAGCACCGCGAGCCCGTAGAACGGGAGGTGACCCAGGAACTCGACGAAGGTGGCCTTGAGCCTGTCGAAGTCCTGCCCGTAGGTCTCCATGTGGTCGGCGTCGATGTTGGTGACCACGGAGATGACCGGCTGAAGGTAGAGGAACGAGGCGTCCGACTCGTCGGCCTCGGCGACGAGGAAGTCGCCCTTGCCCAGGCGCGCGTTGGTGCCGATCGAGTTGAGCCGCCCGCCGATCACGCAGGTGGGATCGAGGCCGGCCTCGGCGAGCACCGCGGCCACCAGCGACGTGGTCGTGGTCTTGCCGTGGGTGCCGGCGATGGCGATGCCCTGCTTGAACCGCATGAGCTCGGCGAGCATCATCGCGCGCGGCACGACCGGGATGTGGGCCTCGCGGGCGCGCGCGACCTCGGGATTGTCGGGCGCCACGGCCGAGGAAACGACGACCGCGTCGGCCGACTCGACGTTGCCGGCCGCGTGCCCGATCGCGACGCGGATGCCGAGGTCGCGAAGCCGGCGCACGGCGGCGCTCTCCGCGATGTCGGAGCCGGTGACCGCGTACCCGAGGTTCGCGAGCACCTCGGCGATGCCCGACATGCCCGAGCCGCCGATGCCCACGAGGTGGATGCACTTCACCTTATGCCGCACGGGCGAGCTCCTCGCAGAGTTGCGCGCACGCGTGCGTCGCGTCGCGCTTTCCCAGGGCGCGGGCCTTCTCCGCCATGGGGGCGAGGCGCTCGCGCGTGAGCCCCGCGAGCAGCCCCGCGAGCGAGGCCGGCGTCGTCTCGAGCTGGGCGAGGGCCACGCCCGCGCCGCGCTCGGCGAGGAAGGCGGCGTTGGCCGCCTGCTCGTCGGTCACGAACCAGGGCAGCGGGAAGAGGATCGCGGCGATCCCCGCGGCGGTGATCTCGGCGACCGTGATCGCGCCCGAGCGGCACACCAGCACGTCGCACCACGCGTAGCGCGCCGCCATGTCCCCGATGAAGGGGAGCACCTCGCCCGCGACGCCCGCGGCTGCGTAGGCCTCCCGCAGCCCCGCGTGCAGCTTCTCGCCCGCCTGGTGCACGACCTGCGGCCGCGCCTGCGCCGGCATCGTCGCGAGGGCGGCGAGCACGAGGTCGTTCATCGTCTGCGCGCCCAGGCTTCCGCCCACGACGAGCAGCCTCAGCGGCCCCTCGCGCCCGGCGTAGCGCTCGCGCGGCGGGGGAAGCGCGCAGATCTCCTCGCGCACCGGCGTGCCGAGCCAGGCGACGCGCCGCGGCTTCGGGAGGGCCTCGGCCCAGCGCTGCGGCGCCGGGCGCGCGAAGGCGCCCTCCATGCCGACGATCACGCGGTCGGCGAGCGGCGCGAGCACCCGGTTCGCGAGGCCCGCCACCGCACCGGGCTCGTGCACCACCAGGGGCTTGCCCCAGAGCGCGGCCATCATGCCGCCCGGAAACGCGACGTAGCCGCCCAGCGAGAGCACGACGTCCGGGCGGATGCGGAAGATCGCCGCGGTGGACTGCCAGAAGGCGACGAGCAGCCGCAGGGGCAGCACCAGCCAGGCGAGCGGCCCCTTGCCGCGCACGCCGCTCATGCTCACGCGCACCATCGGGTAGCCCGCCTCGCCGACGAGGCGGTTCTCCATCCCCGAGGGCGTGCCCATCCAGTGCACGCTCCATCCGCGCGCGGCGAGCTCCTTCGCGATGGCGAGCCCCGGGAAGACGTGGCCCCCGGTGCCGGCCGCCATGATGAGGATCGTGCGGCTCACAGCGATCCTCCGCGCATGAGGTACCGGTTCTCCCAGTCGATGCGCAGCAGGATGGCGAGCGCGACGCAGTTCACGACGATGCCCGTGCCCCCGAACGAGAGCAGCGGCAGCGTGAGCCCCTTGGTGGGCAGCAGCCCCATGTTCACGCCCATGTTGATGAACGCCTGCACGGCGAGCCACACGCCGATGCCCTGCGCGACCAGCGCGGCGAAGTAGCGCTCGAGGCTCGCCGCCTGGCGCCCCACGGCGAAGGCCCGGTGCACGAGGAGCAGGAAGAGCGCGATCACGGTGGCCACGCCCGCGAACCCGAGCTCCTCGGCGATCACCGCGAGGAGGAAGTCGGTGTGCGCCTCGGGCAGGTAGAAGAGCTTCTCCACGCTCGCCCCCAGCCCCACGCCGAACCACTCGCCGCGGCCGAAGGCGATGAGCGAGTGCGACAGCTGGTAGCCCTGGCCGAACGCATCGGACCACGGGTCCATGAAGCCGAGGATGCGCTGCAGCCGGTACGGCGAGGACACGATGAGGGCGGCGAACGCGACCGAGAGCAGCAGCGCGAGGCCCGCGAACAGGCGCCAGTCGAGCCCGCCGAGGAAGAGCACCGCCATGGCGATCGCCGTCACCACGACCAGCGCCCCGAAATCGGGCTCGCGCAGCAGGAGCGCCGCGATGAGGGTCATCACGCCGAACATCGGCAGGAACCCCTTGCGGAAGTCGTCCATGAAGGCGGCCTTGCGCACCGTGTAGTCGGCCGCGTAGAGCACCACCAGCAGCTTCATCACCTCGGAGGGCTGGAAGGTGGCGAACCCGAGGGGAATCCAGCGCCGGCTGCCGTTCACCTCGCGGCCGAGCCCCGGCACGAGCACCGCGAGGAGCACCAGGGTCCCCGCGAGGAACAGCCACGGCGCCGCCTTCTGCCACAGCCAGAGCGGCACGCGGAAGAAGGCGGCCGCGAGCGCGAGGCCCGCGGCGAGGTACGTCGCGTGGCGCACCAGGAAATAGCTCGAGCGGTACCCGGTGAACTTCTCGGCTCCCGCCATGGCGACGGAGGCCGAGTAGACCATCACCAGGCCGATCGCGCCGAGCAGCACCGCGGACCACACGAGGCCCGGGTCGAGGCTCGATTCGCGGCGCGCCGGGTTGTAGAGCATCAGCCCCTCCCCGGCGGACAGGGCACATCCGGCGTCGAGCCGTGACCTGTCCCCAGCGCACGCGCCGCGGCGGCGAAGACCTCGCCGCGGTGGCCATAGCCGCGGAACATGTCGAAGCTCGCGCACGCGGGCGAGAGCAGCACCGCGTCGCCCTCGCGGGCGGCCGCGAACGCGGCCGCGACCGCCTCCTCCATCGTCGCCGCGCGCGCGATCGGCACGCCCGCGGGCGCGAGCGCGGCGGCGAGGATCCCGGCGTCGCGCCCGATCAGCACCACGGCGCGCGCGTGCGCCTTCACGGCCGGCGCGAGCGGAGCGAAGTCCTGTCCCTTGCCCTCGCCGCCGGCGATGAGCACCACCGGGACGTCGAATCCCTCGAGCGCCGCCACGGCCGCGCCCACGTTCGTGCCCTTCGAGTCGTCGTAGAAGCGCACGCCGCGGGCCTCCGCCACGGGCTGCACGCGGTGCGGCAGCCCCTTGAATTCGGCGAGCGCGCGAGCGAGAGGCTCGGGCGCGAGGCCCGCCGCCGTGGCGAGCGCGTGCGCCGCGAGACCGTTGGCGACGTTGTGCAGCCCCGTCATGCCCATCTCGTCGACGCGCAGCAGCGCGCGCGTGCCGCGGCGCAGCGTGCGCGTCCCGGCGTCCAGGCCCCACTCTCCGTCGCCCCGCGGCTCGCCGAGGCCGAACGACCAGGACGCCGGATCGGCCATGCGCGAGCTCCACGGGTCGTCGCGGTTCACCACCCGGCGCGCGCAATGCCGGAAGATGCGCTCCTTCGCGCGCGCGTAGTCCGCGAGCGTGTCGTAGCGATCCAGGTGGTCCTGCGTCACGTTGAGGACCGTGGCCGCGTCGAGCGCGAGCGAAGACGTGGTCTCCAGCTGGTAGCTCGAGAGCTCCACCACGTACAGGTCCGGGAAGCCCTGCGCCTCCGCGCGCCCGAGCGCCTCGAGCACCGGCACCCCGATGTTGCCGATCGCCGGCGCGTCGAGACCCGCCGCGCGCGCCATCGCCGCCGCGAGCGCCGTCACGGTGGACTTGCCGTTGGTGCCGGTCACTCCGAGCACGCGTACGCCCTTCCCGCCGCGCGCAAGCGCGCGGGCGAATACCTCGACATCGCCGGCCACTTCGATCCCGCGCGCAGCCGCCGCTCGCAGGACCGGTTCTCGAAGCGCAATGCCCGGACTCGCAACGACCGTGTCCACGCCTGCCAGGAGCGCTTCGTCGAGAGGTCCAAGGACGACGCGAAGCTGCGGATGCTCCGCACGGACCGCTCCCAGGGCCGGAGGCGCCGCTCGCGTATCGGCAGCAACGAGGCGCGCGCCATGCCGCGCGAGCCAGCGTACGCACGACAGTCCCGTTTCACCCAGCCCAAGAACGAGGACGTTGCGGCCTTGCCATTCATCGTCCATCTCCTTTCCGCGCCTCGCGCTACCGCAGCTTGAGAGTCGACAACCCGAACAGCACCAGCATCATCGTGATGATCCAGAACCGCACCACGACCTGGTTCTCCTTCCAGCCCTTGAGCTCGTAGTGGTGGTGCAGCGGCGCCATGCGGAAGACGCGGCGCCCCGTGAGCTTGAAGCTCGCCACCTGGATGATCACGGAGAGCGTCTCCACGACGAAGACGCCGCCCATGATGAGCAGCACGATCTCCTGCCGGACGACCAGGGCCACCATGCCGAGCGCCGCGCCCAGCGCGAGCGCCCCCACGTCGCCCATGAACACCTCGGCCGGATAGGCGTTGAACCACAGGAAGGCGAGCCCCGCGCCGGCCATCGCGCCGCAGAAGACGGCGAGCTCGCCCGCGCCGTGGATGAGCGGGAAACCCAGGTACTTCGCGAACACCGCGTTGCCCGTCACGTAGGCGAACACGGCGAGGGCGGACGCGATCATCACCGTGGGCATGATGGCGAGCCCGTCGAGGCCGTCGGTGAGGTTCACCGCGTTCGACGTGCCGACCACCACGAAGTAGCCGAGGATCACGAAGCCCACGGTGCCCAGCGGGATCGCGACGGTCTTGAAGAAGGGGACGATGAGCTCGGTCTGCTGCGGCAGCTTCGCGTTGTAGGCGAGCAGCCACACCGCCACCCCCGCGATCGCCGACTGCCACCCGAACTTCGCGCGCGCCGAAAGACCTCTGGGGTTGCGGTGCACGACCTTGCGCCAATCGTCGACCCAGCCCACGGCGCCGAAGCCGAGCGTCGTGGCGAGGCACAGCCACACGTAGCGGTTCGAGAGGTCCGCCCACAGCAGCGTCGTGACCGCCACAGCGACCAGGATCAGCGCCCCGCCCATGGTCGGCGTGCCGCTCTTGGCGAGGTGCGTCGCGGGCCCGTCGTCGCGCACCGCCTGGCCGATCTTGTAGGCGGCGAGCTTGCGGATCATGGCGGGGCCCACGATGAACGAGATCGCGAGGGCCGTGAGCGCCGCGAGCACCACGCGCAGGGTGATGTAGGTGAGCACGTTGAACGTGCGCACGTCCTGGGCGAGCCACTGCGCGGCCTCATAGAGCATGGGCGCGCCCTTCCGGGGCGAGGGCCGCGACCACCCGCTCCATCCGCATGAACCGCGAGCCCTTCACGAGGAGCGTCGCGCCCGCGGCCGATTCCGCCCGCGCCGCCTCCACGAGCGCGTCGAGGTCCCCGAAATGGCGCGCGCCCGGCCCGAAGGCGCGCACCGCCTCGCGGCTGTCGGCCCCGAGCGCGAGCAGCGCGTCGAGGCCCGCGCGGCGCGCGCCCTGTCCCACCTCGGCGTGCAGGGCGGCGCTCGCCGCGCCCAGCTCGCCCATGTCGCCCATCACGAGCACGCGCCGGCCCGGCTCGGCGGCGAGCACCTCCACCGCCGCCATCATCGACTCCGGGTTCGCGTTGTACGTGTCGTCGATCACCGCGCCGCCCGCCGCGCCGCGGCGCCGCTCGAGCCGCCCGGGAACGCCGGCGAAGGAGGCGAGCGCCGCGCCCATCTCCTCGGCCGGGACGCCGAGCGCATGGCCCGCCGCGCACGCGGCCAGCGCATTGCGCACGTTGTGCACGCCCGCCACGCGCAGCGTCGCCGCGAACGAGCCCGCGGGCGTGGCGAAGCGCCAGGCCGCGCCCTCGCGCGCCGCGCGCACGTCGGCGCCCGCCGCCAGCCCGAACGTGAGCACGCGCCGCCCGGCGTTGAGCGAGACCCAGTACGGCGCGAAGGCGTCGTCGGCGTTCACGACCGCCACGCCGTCGGGGCCGAGGCCCGCGTAGATCTCCCCCTTGGCGCGCGCGACGGCCTCGACGCTGCCGAGGATGCCCACGTGCGCGCGCTGCGCGTTGTTCACCAGCGCCACGGTGGGGCGCGCGATCCGGGTGAGGTAGCCGATCTCGCCCGCGTGGTTCATCCCCATCTCGATCACGGCGCAGCGATGGCGCTCGCGCAGCCCGAGCAGCGTGAGCGGCATGCCGATGTCGTTGTTGAGGTTGCCCGCCGTCGCGAGCACCGCCTCGCGCGAGCCGCAGTGCCTCGCGAGGATCGCGCCGAGCATCTCCTTCACCGTCGTCTTGCCGTTGCTGCCGGTGAGCGCGACGAGCGGGATCGCGAAGCGGTCGCGCCACGCCGCGGCGAGCCGGCCGAGGGCGAGGCGCGTGTCCTCCACGACCACCTGCGAGAACGGCATCCCGGCCTCGACGCGCCGCGCGGTGAGCGCCCCGCTCGCCCCGCGCCGCAGCGCCTCCTCCACGAACGCGTGGCCGTCGAAGCGCTCGCCCTTCAGGGCGACGAAGAGGTCGCCCGCGGCGACCACGCGGCTGTCCGTGGCGACGCCGGAGAAGCGCGCGGGAGGCCCCACGAGCGTGCCCGAGAGCACGCGCGCCGCTTCCGCGAGGTCCATCATGGGGGGCGGATGCATGGCGGGTCCGGCCGCGCTCACCGAGCCCCCCCGCGCCACTGCGCGAGGGCCGCGCCCGCGGCCTCGCGATCGCTGAACGGGAAGCGCCGGCCCGCGATCTCCTGGTACGTCTCGTGCCCCTTGCCCGCGAGCAGCACGACGTCGCCGGGAGCGGCCTGGTGCACCGCGGAGAAGATCGCCACCTGGCGGTCCTCCACCGCCTCGGCGCCGCCCCGGGGAACGCCCTCCATCACCTGGGCGATGATCGCGCGCGGGTCCTCGCCGCGCGGGTTGTCGCTCGTCACGATGACGTGGTCGGCGAGCCGCGCGGCCACCTCGCCCATGAGCGGGCGCTTGCCGGTGTCGCGCTCGCCGCCGCAGCCGAAGACGCAGAAGAGCCGGTGCCCCGGAGCGACCGCGGGCCGCAGCGCCTGCAGCGCCTTGTCGAGCGCGTCGGGCGTGTGCGCGTAGTCCACGACGACCAGGGGCGTGCCGACTCCGCCGATGCGCTCGAGGCGCCCGGGCACGGGACGCAGGGCGCCGATGGCGCGCAGCGCATCGCCGAAGGGGATGCCCGCCGCGAGCAGCGCCCCCGTCACCGCGAGCAGGTTCGACACGTTGAAGCCGCCCAGGACCTCGGCCGCGACCTCGCCCTCGCCCCAGTCGCCGGCGAGGTGGAAGCGCACGCCCGCCTCGGAGAGCGCGATGCGCGAGGCGCGCAGCCGCGCTTGCGCGCCCGTCGTCCCGAAGGTGACGATCTCGACGCCCGCGCCGGCGAGGCGCCGCGCGAAGCGGGCGCCCCAGTCGTCGTCCACGTTGATCACCGCGTGGCGGAGCCCCCGGGCGGAGAACAGGCGGTACTTCGCCTCCGCGTAGGCTTCCATGGAGCCGTGGTAGTCGAGGTGGTCGCGCGTGAGGTTGGTGAAGACCGCCACGTCGAACTTGATCCCCGAGACGCGCTCCTGGTCGAGCCCGTGGCTCGAGACCTCCATCGCGACGTGGCGCGCGCCGCGGCGCAGGTACTCGGCGAGCAGCCGCTGCAGCACGATCGCGTCGGGCGTCGTGTTGCGCGCCTCGGCGAGCTCTCCCACGAGCCCGTTGCCGAGCGTGCCCACCACCGCCGAGCGCCGCCCGAGCGCGTCGCAGGCGGCCGCGATCCATTGGGACACCGAGGTCTTCCCGTTGGTGCCCGTCACCCCCGCGACCCAGAGCGCGTCGGAAGGATCGCCGTAGACGCGGCCGGCGATGGCGGAGACCTTGCCGCGCAGGTTCTGCACCGCGACGTTGGGCACGTCCCAGCGCGCGTCCCATTCGAAGCCGGCGCTCTCCCAGATCACCGCCGCCGCGCCGCGCGCGATCGCCTCCGGGATGAACGAGCGCCCGTCGCGCACGGTGCCCGGGTAGGCGACGAACACGGAGTCGCGCTTCACGGAGCGCGAGTCGGCCGTGAGGTCGGAGAGCGGCGCGCCGAGGGCCTCGAGGCGCTCGACCACGGCGCGGGCGTCGGCGCTCGCCACGGGAGAGTCGATCACCCGGCCCCTCCCGGCGCGGCCGCGCGCGCCTCGACGGCGCCCGGCTCCGCGCCCTTCACCTCGAGGGTCTGCGGCGCGTCGGGCGCGATCGACATGAGCCGCAGGGCCGCGCCCATCACCGAGGCGAACACCGGCGCTCCGACGTCGCCGCCGAAGTTGCGCGTGCCTTCCGGCTCGTCGAGCATCACCGCGACGATGAACCTCGGGTCGCTCACCGGGCCGAAGCCCACGAACGACGAGACGTACTTGCCCTCGGCGTAGCGCCCGTTCTCGGGCTTGAGCGCCGTCCCGGTCTTGCCCGCGACGCGGTAGCCGGGAACGCGCGCGAGCGGCGCCGTGCCGCCGGGCATCACCACCGACTCCATCATCCGCGTGACCTCGCGCGCGGCGCGCGGCGTGATGATCGGCTTGCCGATGGGACGGGTGTCGCGCTTGAGGAGCGACAGCGGCAGCAGCCGCCCGTCGTTGGTGAAGATCGTGTAGGCGCGCGCGATCTGCAGCAGCGACACGGAGATGCCCTGGCCGTACGAGATCGTCGCCTGCTCGATGGGGCGCCACTCGGTCCACGGCTTCACCAGCCCCTTCGCCTCGCCGGGGAAGCCGGTGCGCGGGGCCGAGCCGAAGCCCAGGTCGTGCAGCAGCGTGCCCATGCGCTCCCGCGGCATGCGCAGCATGATCTTGGCCGCGCCGATGTTCGAGGACTTCTGGATCACCTGCGAGACGGTGAGCAGGCCGTTGGGATGCGAGTCGCTGATCGTCCAGCCGCCGATGGTCATGTGGCCGGGAGCCGTCTCGATCTCGGTGTCGGGCTCGACGACGCCGTCGTCGAGGGCGGCGGCGATGGTGAACGGCTTCATCGTCGAGCCGGGCTCGAAGAGGTCGGTCACGGAGCGGTTGCGGACCTGGGCGGGCGTGAGCCCCGTGCGGTTGTTCGGGTTGTAGTCCGGCATGCTCACCAGCGCGAGGATCTCGCCGGTGCGCGCGTCGAGGATCACGAGCGAGCCGCCCTTGGCGTGGTGGCGCGCGACCGCCGCCTTGAGCTCGCGGTGCGCGAGGAACTGCAATCGCTCGT
The DNA here is from genome assembly GCA_035624355.1 of Usitatibacter sp. GTDB lineage: Bacteria > Pseudomonadota > Gammaproteobacteria > Burkholderiales > Usitatibacteraceae > Usitatibacter. The sequence continues at coordinate 15,110 of DASPRQ010000094.1, forward strand.
CGATCGCGAGGTCCACCTCCTCGCCGTCGCGCGGGGGGCGCAGGCTCTCCATGTCGTCCACGATGCGGCCCCGGCGGTCGCGGATCACCTTGCGGCTGCCCGGCGTGCCGGCGAGGCGCGACTGCTCGGCGAGCTCGATGCCTTCCTGGCCGTTGTCGTCCACGTCCGTGAAGCCCACCACGTGCGCCGTGAGGTCGCCGTCGGGGTAGTAGCGCCGGTACTCGCGCTGCTCGAAGACGCCCGGGATGCGCAGCGCCATCACCTTCGCCGCCCGGTCGGGCGAAATCTGGCGCCGGAGATAGACGAACTGGCGATCCTTGCTGGCGAACTTCTGGCGGATCTCGCCCGGGCTCGCGCCGAGGGCGCGCGCGAGGGAGGCGACCTCCCGGGCGTCGGCCTCCAGGTCGTCCGGGTCGGCCCAGATCGACTCCACCGGGGTGGAGATCGCCAGGGGCTTGCCGTTGCGGTCCCTCACGGTCCCGCGGGAGGCGGGCATCTCCACGACCCTCCCGTAGCGCGCCTCGCCCTTCGCCTGGAGGAAGCCGGTGTCCACCCCCTGGAGGTAGAAGGCGCGCCCGGCGAGCACGGCGAAGCCGGCCATCGCGAGCACGAGCACGAAGCGCGAGCGCCATCCCTCGAGCTTCAGGCGCAGCTGCGGCGTGCGCTCCTCGTACTTCACGGACGCTCCGGCGCGCGGGCGACCGGGACGCCGGCCGGATCGATGATCACGGTGGTGTCGGGCCCCGCGAGGCGCATGCCGAGCTGGCGCGATGCCACGTCCTCGACGCGCTTGTGCGTCGCCCAGGTCGCCTGCTCGAGCTGCAGCTGCGTCCATTCCTCGTCCAGGCGCTTCGCGGCCTCGCGCTCCGCGTCGATGTCGGCGAAGAGCCTGCGCGCGCGGTCCTGGGACGTGATCACGCCGAGGGCGCAGGCGACGACCGCGGCGAGCAGCAGGAGGTTCAGGCGCGTCACGGCCTCAATGCACCTTCTCGGCCACCCGCAGCACGGCGCTGCGCGCGCGGGGATTGCGCCGCACCTCCTCGTCGGAGGCCTTCACGGCCCGGCCCACGGGACGCAGCTGCGGCGCGGGCAGCTCCGCGGCGCGCACGGGCACGCCGCGCGGCAGGCGGTCGGCGCTCGAGCGGCCGCGGATGAAGCTCTTCACGATGCGGTCCTCGAGCGAATGGAAGCTGATCACCGCCATGCGCCCGCCGCGCTCGAGGAGGTCGGCCGCCTGGGGCAGGGTTACCTCGAGCTCCTCAAGCTCCTGATTGACGTGAATCCGAAGAGCCTGAAAGGTGCGCGTCGCCGGGTGCTGCCCCGGCTCGCGCGTGCGAACCGCGCCACCCACGATCTCGGCAAGCTGCCGGGTGGTCCGGATCGGCTCGCGGCCCCTTGCAGCAACAATCGCCGCTGCAATCGGTTTAGCAAACCGTTCTTCCCCATAGCCGCGTATCACCTCCCTGATCTCTTCCTCGTCGGCGCGGGCGAGCCATTCGGCCGCGCTCTCCCCGCGTGTGGGATCCATGCGCATGTCGAGCGGGCCCTCGCGCAGGAAGCTGAAGCCGCGCGCGGCGTCGTCGAGCTGGGGCGAGGACACGCCCAGGTCGAGGAGCACGCCCGCGACCCGCCGCACTCCGCGCTCGGCCAGCACCTTTCGCATCTGCGAGAACCTCGCGTGGATCAGCTCAAGACGCGGATCTTCGAGCGCGCCAGCCGATAGCGCCGCGGGGTCCTGATCAAGAGCGAAAAGTCTTCCGCGAAGACCGAGACGGGCGAGGATGGCCGCGCTGTGCCCGCCACGGCCAAAGGTGCCATCGACGTAGGTTTTGCCTTCGCGGACGTCGAGGGCGGCGACTGCTTCTTCGAGAAGGACCGGGACATGGGAGACCTCGCTCACGGGGGTAGGGGGGCGACGCTGGGGCCTGCGCTCTCCGGAGGAAGCGGCCTTGGACCCAGGGTCGCCGGCCGCGTCACAGAGAGAAGTTCTCCATCCCCGGAGGCGGCGTCGGGCTGCCTCCGGACCTCAAGGACTCGAGTTGCGCCTTCCAGCTCTCGAGATCCCAGATCTCGAAGTGGGATCCCTGACCGACGAACATCACCGCGCGCGTGATGTGCGCGAAGTCGCGCAGCTCCGGCGGGATCAGCAGGCGCCCCGCGCCGTCGGGCTCGACTTCCTGCGCGAAGCCCACAAGCAGCCGCTTCCAGAGGCTCGCCTGGCGGTCGAGGCTCGGGAACGACATCACCTTGGCGCGGATGGGCTCCCACGCGGGACCCGGGTAGAGGAGTAGGCAGGCGTCGGGGTGCGCGGTGAGCACCAGCTTCACCGTCCCTCCCTGGGTCAAGGGCTCGCGGGCGCGAGTCGGCACCGCCATGCGGCCCTTCGCGTCCAGGTTGATCTGATTGACCCCTTGGAACACCATCTCCCCCACGTTTTCCCACTTTCGCACACTCTAGAGAAGGCAATAGACCGCGTCAAGCCTCTGGGGAGGGCAATTTCCTCTTGTGCGACAAAGGCTTAGCGGGTGTTTTGCGAGCGCTTTCCAGAACGCACTTTTCTTGTTTTTCAGTGACTTACGCGCGCAAGTTTAAGTAAAGCGCGAAGAATGGCGTCGGCGGATGGCGACACCGGGAAGAGAGTGAAGCAAGCCGATAAGCGGGATTCTGTTACGGCCCGTGGAGATGACCCCAACAATGTTGGGGACCCCCGCGCGCTATGACGGTCATTCCTCTGGGCCGTGCGTTGCCGCACGGCTCGAGCCACCTACCCGCAGACTCGGTGGGCCACGTCGTCGTCTGCCTACTTGGTGTTGCTCCGCGTAGAGATTGGCCGTTTCACTCCTTCGTCTCGCGACGAAGGCATCGTCACTGTTCCTCTGATCCTCGCCTCGCGGCGGACGGGCGTTACCCGCTACGCTGCCCTGTGGAGTCCCGACTTTCCTCTGCGTGACGAGTCACGCAGCGACCGTCTGGCCTGCTTCACCCTCGCATTCTACGCCGCGCCGTCCGCGCCGCCCGGCTTGCCGCGGAAGTGGCGCTCGTCGTCGTAGAAGCCCTCGTGGACCGTGCCGGGATGCCAGCCGGGAATCCCCAGCGCCGGCAGCGGCGCCATGACCCGCGGCGAAGGGAAGCGCGCGCGGGCGGCGAAGTGCGCCGCCGCGAGCTCGTCGGCGCGCGCCACCTGGGCCTCGGGCGGCAACATGAAGAAGAGCTCGTCCACCGGCACGAACACCGTCTTCGCGACGATGCCGAGGTAGGGTTCGAGCGCCTTCTCGTGCAGCGCGTGCCCGAAGGCGAAGAAGCGCATGCGCGTCTCGAGCTCCGCGCGCCGATGCCAGAAGAGCTCCTTCCACTCGAAGTCGACGATGAGCCGCAGCAGCGCGGGCGAGCTCGAGGCGACGATCACGCCGCCCTCGTCGAACAGGGTGAGCGCGTCGCGCTCGGGCCCGCGGTGCCTCGCCTCCCCCTCGCCGCCCCCGGCGAGGATCGCCGCGTGCTGCGCGTTGATGCGCGCCTTCGCCCTCGGAAAGGCGATCCAGGCGAGCGCGTTGAAGAGGTCGTGCCAGTTGCGCGCCCGCGTCTGCACCTCGCCCGTCTCGTCGATGTGCAGCTCGTAGCCGCGGCCCTCGCCCCGCCCGCGCGGCGGGACGAAGCGCACGGCCTTGCCCCGCTGCGTCTCGACGCCCGCGGCGGCGGCGGTGAGCTCCTCGTGCGTGGGCCAGCGGTCGGCGGGCAGCCGCGCGAGCCCCGGCGCGAGCGGCGCGAAGATCGGCCCGCGCAGGCGCTCGCGCGCTTCCGGCCAGTCCATCGGGGCGCTAGCCCCCGAAGCGCCAGCGGAGCTTTCCGCCCGCGCGCAGCGGAACCACCGTGTCGGCGCCGAATGCGTACTCGCGGGGCACGTCCCATTCGACCTTCTCGAGCGTGACGCGTCCGGCGTTGCGCGGCAGGCCGTAGAAGTCGGCGCCGTGGTGGGCCGCGAACGCCTCGAGGCGGTCGAGCGCGCCCGCGGCCTCGAAAGCCTCCGCGTAGAGCTCGAGCGCGGCGGGCGCGGAGTAGATGCCGCCCGCGCCGCATTCGCATTCCTTCGCGGCGCGCGCGTGCGGCGCCGTGTCGGTGCCGAGGAAGAACTTCGGGTTGCCGGACGTCGCCGCGCGCACGAGCGCCGCGCGGTGCGCCTCGCCCTTGAGGACCGGCAGGCAGTAGTGGTGCGGCCGCAGGCCCCCGTCGAAGAGCGCGTTGCGGTTGAGCAGCAGGTGGTGCGCGGTGATCGTCGCCCCCACGTTCGCGCTCGCGCGCTCGACGAACTCGACGCCCTCGCGCGTCGTCACGTGCTCGAGCACCACCTTGAGCCTCGGGAAGCGGGCGACGAGCGGGGCGAGCACGCGCTCGAGGAAGGCCGCCTCGCGGTCGAACGCGTCGACCCCGGGATCGGTGACCTCGCCGTGCACGAGCAGCGGCATGCCGTAGTACTGCATCGCCTCGAGCACCGCGTCGCACCGGCGGATGTCGGTCACGCCCGAGGCGGAATTCGTGGTGGCCCCCGCCGGGTAGTACTTCACGGCCTTCACCGCCGCGGAGTCCTTCGCCTCGACGATCGCCGAGTCCGGCGTCTCGTCGGTGAGGTAGAGGGTCATGAGCGGCTGGAAGTCCGAGCCGCGCGGCAGGGCCGCGAGGATGCGCTCGCGATACGCCGTCGCCGCCGCCACGTCCAGCACCGGGGGCTTCAGGTTCGGCATCACGATCGCGCGCGCGAACTGGCGCGCCGTCGCGCCCGCCACGGAAGCGAGCTCGGGGCCGTCGCGCAGGTGGACGTGCCAGTCGTCGGGTCGGGCGAGCGTGATCGTCTCGGCCATGGCCGGGAATTATAGGGTGCGCGCCCCCGGCCTACTTGTTCGCGAGGCGCAGCGCGGCCGCGTAGAGCTCGCCGCGCGGCAGCCCCGTGATCTTCGCGGCGAGCGCCGCCGCCTTGCCGGTCGGGAGTTCGGCGAGCAGCGCCTGCAGCACGGCGCGCGGATCGGGCCCGCGCGGGCCATGCGCGGGGCGCCCCTCGATCACCAGCACGAACTCGCCGCGCCGGCGGTCGGGATCGGCTGCGACCCACGCGGCCGCCTCGGCGAGCGGCAGGCGCACGACCGTCTCGAAGCGCTTGGTGAGCTCGCGGGCGATCACCACGTCGCGGCTGCCCAGCGCGGCGTGCAGGTCCGCGAGCGTGCGTTCGATGCGATGGGGGGCCTCGAACAGCGCGATCGCCCAGGGGGCGGCGGCGAGCGCGGCCAGCCGCTCGCGCCGCGCGCCGCCCTTCGCGGGAAGGAATCCCGCGAACACCACGCCCTCGAACGCGAGCCCGCTCACCGAGAGCGCCGCGGTGAGAGCGCTCGGGCCGGGCACGGCCACCACCCGCAGCCCCGCTTCCCGCACGCGCGCGACCACCGCCCGCCCCGGGTCGCTCACGCCCGGCGTTCCCGCGTCGCTCACGAGCGCCACCGCGGCCCCTCCGGCGATCGAGCGCGCGATGCGCTCGGCGGCCGCGCTCTCGTTGTGCTCGTGCACGGCGAGCAGGCGCGCCGGGATGCCGAAATGCGCGAGCAGCGCGCGCGTGACCCGCGTGTCCTCCGCGGCCACCAGGTCGGCGGCCGCGAGGGTCTCCAGCGCCCGCCGCGTCACATCGCCGAGATTCCCTATGGGCGTCGCCACCACATATAATCCGGGTTGGAGCGCCGCGCCGCGGGGCGCCTCGTACGCGCCCGGCGCATTGGAGTCCGCTCCACCCTTTCCCATGTCGCGCCTCAACGCGATCCTCCTCGTCGTCCTCGCCTTCGTCGTGCCGAGCGCATTCTCGGCCGGCGAGGCCGCGAGCACAACGGCGGGCGCGCGCGCCGCCGGCGCGGCCCGGGCGGGCGCGCAGCCGGCGACGGCGGCCGGCTCCGGCCTCGACATCGATCCGGCCACCGGATTGGCGCGCACGACCGTCGTGCGGCCGCTGCGGGAGTTTCCCGCTCCGCCCACGGGCCCCGCAACCCCCGGCACCACGCCCGAGCGCGTGCCGGGCGCCTCCGCGCGCGGCCACCTGGCGCTGATCCTGCCCACCGCCTCGCCGGTGCTGGGGCGGCTCGCCGAAGCCGTACGCCAGGGCTTCGTCGCGGCCACGCAGGTCGCGGGCAAGGACGCTCCGCCCGTCGACGTGATCCCCGTCGCCGACGAGGGGGCGACGATGATCGAGGCCTGTCGCAACGCCCAGGCCGCGGGCGCGCTCCTCGTGATCGCCGCCATCACGCGCGACGGGGCGACCGCGCTCGCGAAGAGCGACTGCGCGCGCGAGCCGGTGCTCGCGTTGAACGAGCCGCAGGGCATCCTCCCGCCCGACCTGCCGCGGAACCTGTTCACCGTGTCGCTCTCGATCGAGCAGGAGGCGCGCCAGGTGGCGCTCATGGCGGTGGCCGACGGGCGCCGCTCGGCGATCGTGATCGGCTCGTCCTCGCCGCTCGCGCGGCGCGTGCGCGAGGCTTTCGAGCGCGAGTGGTCGCGGGCCGCAGGCGAGATCCGTCACGTCGACTTCAGCGGCAACCCCGAGGACGGCCCGCTGCTGCGCGACCAGCTCGAGAGCTCGAAGGGCGACATGGTGTTCCTCGCCCTCGAGCCGGTGGACGCACGCGCGGTGCGCCCCTACGTTCCCGCCGCCCTTCCCATCTACGCGACCTCGCTCAGCGTGAACCCGCGCGCCGAGTCGATCGTCAACCTGGACCTGGAGGGCGTGCGTTATGTCGAGATGCCCTGGTTCGTGCAGCCCGATCACCCGGCCGTCATGGTCTATCCGCAGCCCTCGGCCCCGATGTCCGTGGACCAGGAGCGCCTCTACGCCTTCGGGATCGACGCCTTCCGCCTCGCGCTGCACATGCTGCGGGGGGACGCGCGCCGCACGCCGCTCGACGGCGTCACCGGCCGCATCACGCTCGAGTCGGGCAACGCGTTCCTGCGAACCCTCACGCCCGCCGATGTCGAGGACGGCCGCGTCGTGCCGCTGAGGTCCCCGTGACGGCGGGGCGGCGCACGAGCGCGCAGCTCGCCGGCGCGCGCGCCGAGGAGCGGGCCGCGGATTTCCTCGCGCGCCGGGGACTCGCCATCGTCGCGCGCAACTATCGCACCCGCCTGGGCGAGATCGACCTGGTCGCCCGCGAGGGCGACACCCTGGTCTTCGTCGAGGTGCGCATGCGCGCGAGTGCGCGCTTCGGCGGTGCCGCCGCGAGCGTCGACGGGCGCAAGCGCCTGCGCATCGAGGCCGCCGCGCGCCGCTTCCTCGCGCGCCTCGTCCACGAGCCGCCGTGCCGCTTCGACGTGGTGACGCTGGATGGCGACGGCGAGGCCGAGTGGCTGCGCGGCGCCTTCGAAACCGCTTAATATCGCGGCATGGATCTCGCCGCGCACCTGAAGGCGCATTTCGAGGAGGGCATCGAGCTGCGCAGCCGCATGGCGCGGACGATGCCCGCGGAGCTCGCGCGCGCGGGCGAGGCGCTCGCCGCCGCGCTCAAGGCGGGGCGCAAGGCGCTCGCCTGCGGCAACGGCGGATCCGCCGCCGACAGCCAGCACTTCGCCGCGGAGCTGGTCGGCCGCTTCGAGCGCGAGCGCCCGGGCCTCCCCGCGGTCGCGCTCACGGTCGACACCTCCGCCCTCACCGCGCTCGCCAACGACTACGACTGGGACAGCGTCTTCGCGAAGCAGGTGGCGGCCCTGGGCGCCGAGGGCGACGTGCTGCTCGCCATCTCGACCTCCGGGAACTCGCGCAACGTCCTCGAGGCGGTGCGCGCGGCCCACGCGAAGGGGCTCGTGGTGATCGCCCTCACCGGCCGCGACGGCGGGGCGCTCGGCCGGATGCTGCGCCCCGCCGACTTCCACCTCAACGTCGCCCACCCGCGCACGATGCGCGTGCAGGAGATGCACCTCCTCGCCATCCATTGCCTGTGCGAGGTGGTCGACAACCTGATCTTCGGAGAAAGGAACCCATGATCAAGCGGCTCGGATTCATCCTCGCTCTCGCGGCCGCCGCGCCGCTCGTTCAATCGTGCTTCCCGCTCGCGGCCACCGGCGTGGCCGCCGGCGCGCTCATGGCCTCGGACCGGCGCACCACCGGCATCTACATCGAGGACGAGAACATCGAGCTCAAGGCCCTGGGGAAGCTCCACGACATCACCGGCGCGCACGTGACCGCGACCAGCTTCAACCGGCGCGTGCTCCTCACGGGCGAGGTCTACGACGAGAACGTGAAGAAGCAGGTGAACGACGCCGTGCGCGGCATCGAGAGCGTGCGCGAGGTGATCGACGAGACGCAGATCGCGGGGGCCTCCTCGCTCGCCTCCCAGGGCAACGACGCGCTCGTCACCTCGAACGTGAAGGCGCGCATGCTCGACAACCACGGGCAGTTCGCCGTGAACCACGTGAAGGTCGTCACGGAGGCGGGCGTGGTCTACCTCATGGGCCTGGTCACCCACCGCGAGGGCGACGCGGCCGCGGAGATCGCCCGCACCACGAGCGGGGTCGCCCGCGTCGTGAAGGTCTTCGAGTACATCGACTAGCGCAGTTACACCTGTATTCTCCCGAGTGACGGGCATCACAACCCGCCAGGCGCGGGCGCCTCGACAATGCGCGCGTGGAAAACCGACACGGGACGCCGGCTACGCGTGGCGCCGCGTTGCGGGCCGTGGTGCCCTGGCTCGTTCTCGCTGCCGCCCTCGCGCTCGCCGCCGCCGGCGCGATCGCCCTCGAAAACAGTCGCCTCGCGAACGCGCATTCGCGGTTCCTGCGCCGTTCCGAGCTCGTGGTCGCCGCGCTGCACGCGCGGATCTCCGACCACGAGGAGCTGCTGCGCGCCTGCGCCGCGCACGTCGCCTCCTCGCCCGCCGCCGAGGCCGGGCGCTGGCCCTCCTTCGTCGCCGCGCTCCAGCTCGGCGAGCGCTATCCCGCGATCGACTCTCTCGGCGTGGTCGGCGGAAAAGCCGCCGAGAGCCTGCCGGATGTGCGCCGGAGCGCGATCGCGGCGGCGCGCCGATCGGGAGCCGCGTCGGTGAGCGCGAAGCTCGAGCTGCCGGGCGACGGCCAGGTCCCGGAAACCGGGATCGCCATGTACCTTCCGGTGCCGCGCGATCCGGGAACCCTGGAGCCCACTGGGGGAATCGACACGGACTCCTTCGTGGCGGCCGACATCCGCGTGCACGACCTGCTCCGGGGCATCCTCGATCCGCGCACGCTCCAGGTCCTCGACATGCGCATCTACGACGCGGCGGGCGCGGATCCCGCCGCGGTGCTCGTCGACACCAGCTCCGAGGCCCTGCAGCGGCCGCTCTTCGGGCGGCGGGTCGCCTTCCCCATGCCGGGCCGCCCGTGGACGATCGAGTTCCTCTCCCGGCCGGAGTTCGACGACGCCTTCCGCAGCGAGCGTCCGTGGGGCCTCTTCGCCGCCTCGCTCGCGGCGTGCTTCCTCGGGTTCGCGCTCGCGCGCGCGCTCGTGGCGAGCCTCGAGCGCGCCCACCAGCTGTCCATGCGCGATCCCCTCACGGGATTGTTCAACCGGCGCTACGTCGACGAGACGATGGAGCGCGAGATCGCCCGCGCGCGCCGCGCCGGCGCGAGCGTGGGCGTGATCGTGCTCGACATCGACCATTTCAAGCAGCTCAACGACACCTACGGGCACGACGCGGGCGACCACGTCCTCGCCCGCACGGGGGAGCTCCTGCGCCACGTCGCGCGCACCGAGGACATCGCGTGCCGCTTCGGCGGCGAGGAATTCGCGCTCATCCTGCCGGGCGCCTCGCTCGAGGTGGCGCGCGACCGCGCCGAGGCGATCCGCGCGCTTTTCGAGGCGACACCCTTCGTCTTCGACGGCGCGAGGATCGGCCCCCTCACGCTCACGGCGGGCGTGTGCGCCCTCGAGCCGGGCGACGACGACTGGATGCGCGTGCTCCAGCTCGCCGACCGCGCTCTCTACACCGGCAAGCAGGCCGGCCGCAACCGCGTCCTCGCCGTCGCGCCGGAATAGCTCGGGCCTGTCGCGGGACCCCCGCGCCTCTCCCGCGCCGTTCCCGCTGTACCATTGATCCAATGACCCTCTTGAATTTTGAGGCGAAGATCTGCGATCCCGCCGAGCTCGAAGCGCGCGCGGCGCGCCTCGCGCGGCCGCTCGTCTTCACCAACGGCGTCTTCGACATCCTGCATCGCGGCCACGTCACCTACCTCGCCCAGGCGCGCGCGCTCGGCGCTTCGCTCGTGGTCGCGCTCAATTCCGACGCGTCGGTGCGCCGCCTCGGCAAGGAAGGCGACCGGCCCGTGAACCCGCTCGGGGACCGCATCGCCGTGGTGGCGGCGCTCGAGAGCGTCTCGCTCGTGACCTGGTTCGAGGAGGACACGCCGCTCGAGCGCATCCTCGCCTGCCGGCCCGATCACCTCGTGAAGGGCGGCGACTGGAGCGTGGAGCGCATCGTGGGCGCCCGCGAGGTGGCGCGCTGGGGTGGGCAGGTGCATTCCATTCCCTTCGTGCACGAGCGGTCGACGACGGGGCTGCTCGAGCGCATCCGCCGATGAACGACGCCGCCCTGCCGTCCCTCGTCGAGCGCCTCAAGTCCATCGTCGGCGAGCGCGGCGTCGTTCCGCCCGCCGAGCAGCGGCCCTACGTCGAAGACTGGCGCGGGCAGTTCCTCGGCAAGGCGGCGGCGGTCGTGAAGCCCGGCAGCACGGACGAGGTCGCGCGCGTGGTCGCCCTCCTCGCGGCCGAGCGCGTCGCGATGGTCCCCCAGGGCGGGAATACCAGCCTCTGCGGCGCCTCCGTTCCGGACGCCTCGGGCACCCAGGTCGTGATCAACCTGTCGCGGATGAACCGCGTGCGCGCGATCGATACCGACAACGACACGATGACGGTCGAGGCGGGGTGCGTGCTCGCGAGCCTGCAGGAGGAGGCCGCGCGCCACGGCCGCCTCTTCCCGCTCTCGCTGGGCGCGCAGGGCAGCTGCGAGATCGGGGGCAATCTCTCGACCAACGCGGGAGGCACCGGCGTGCTGCGCTACGGCAACGCGCGCGAGCTCGTGGTGGGGCTCGAGGTCGTGCTGCCCGACGGCCGGGTGTGGGACGGCCTGCGGGGCCTGCGCAAGGACAACACCGGCTACGACCTGAAGCACCTCTTCGTGGGCGCCGAGGGCACGCTCGGCGTGATCACCGCCGCCGTGGTGAAGCTCTTTCCCATGCCGCGCTCGCACGCGACCGCCCTCGTGGCGGTCGAGGACCCGGCGGCGGCGGTGCGCCTCCTCGGGGCGCTGCGCGAGGCCTGCGGCGAGCGCATCACGGGCTACGAGCTCGTCTCCCGGATCTGCGTGGACCTCGTGCTGCGCCACATGCCCGGCGCGCGCGACCCGCTCGATCGCCACCACGCGTGGTACGTCCTCGTGGAGCTGTCCGACAGCGCCGACGAGGCCGGCCTCGCCGCGCTCTTCCAGCGCGCGCTCGAAGGCGCCGCAGGCGCGGGCCTCGTGCTCGACGCGGCGGTCGCGGCGAGCGAGGCGCAGCGCGCGGCGCTCTGGAAGCTGCGCGAGGACATCGCGGAGGCCCAGAAGCTCGACGCCCCGTCGGTGAAGCACGACGTCTCGGTCCCGGTGAGCCGCGTGCCCGAGCTCATCGCGCGCGCGGGAGACGCGCTCGCCGCACGCTTCCCCGGCATCCGCATCGTCGCCTTCGGCCACGTGGGCGACGGCAACATCCACTACAACTGCTCGAAGGCCGAGCGCCAGCAGGCCGAGGCGTTCTTCGCCGAGGCGCCGCAGGTGAACCGCATCGTCTACGACGTGGTCGCGGCCCTGGGCGGATCCATCAGCGCCGAGCACGGGCTGGGGGCGCTCAAGCGCGAGGAGGTCCGCCGCTACAAGAGCGCGCTCGAGCTCGACCTCATGCGCCGGATCAAGCACGCCCTCGATCCCGAGGGCCTCATGAACCCGGGGAAGGTGCTCTAGCGCGCGGCGCCGGGCCGCGGCTCGCGGACGAACCGCGCGATGTCGTCGACGGCCTCCTGCTCCATGCCGACGAAGCCGTGCCAGTGCATCGGCTCGCACTTCGGCCCGTACGGCGTGCCGCCGCCGCTCACGATCAGCAGCTTCTTCTCCGGGGCGGCCGTGAGCCCCTCCACGATGCGATGCGCCTCCTCGGGCGGCGTCCCGGGGCAGGCGTCGAGCCGGTGGTGGACGACGAGCACCGGCACGCGAATGCGGGCGAGGTCGAGGTTCTCCACGGCCTGCGGGAGGCCCGGGTCCGTGATGCTCGAGGTGAGCACGACGCCGGCGATCGCGGGCCCCAGCGCGATGGCTGCCGCGGCCGCCGACACCGTGCCGCGGCTCGTGCCCACGAGCCACACGGGACGGCGCGTGGCGGCGTGCACCTTCTCGACGACGCGCGCGAGGTCGGCCACGTGCTCGGGGGAAGCGCGGAACGCGAGGTCGAGGTCCGCGTGGTCCGTGGGCTTGCCCACGATCGCGACGTCGAATCCCGCGGCGGCGAAGAGATCGCGGGAGCGCACGAGGAAATTGTCCGAGGTGGGGACCCCGCCCTTCATCGCGATGCCTCCCGCCCCGCCGGGAAGCAGCACCAGCGCCGCGCTCGCGCCGGGGCGGGCCATCATCCAGTAGCTCACGTGCACGCCCGGCCGCGTCTCGATGCGCACGAGGTGGTCGGCGGCGAGCGCGGGCGCTCCCGCGAGGACCGCGGCCAGCGCGAGCGCCGCGCGCGCGCTCATGCGCGCGCCTGCGCCGCGCTCGCGGAGGCGGACTCGACGCCCTCCTTCCAGCGCAGCGACTGCAGCCGCACCACGTCCGGCAGCGACCCGAGCTGCGCGTAGCGGCTGCGCAGCCACCCGCTGTCGTTCGCCTGCGCCCGCGTGAGCCCCTTCAGCGCCTCCAGCGGCCCCTCCGTGCCGAGGCGCCGCGCTTCGGGCGCGAGGCGCTCGAGCGTCTCGAGCAGCTGGTCGCCGAGCCGCACGTTCGCGTGCGCCTCGGGATCGACGATCCCCGCCTCGTAGCCGAAGCGGCAGGCCTGGAAGCGGTTGTAGCCGTAGACGCGGTAGCGCGGCTCGAGCGGCCCGGCGCGCCGGTTGCCGAGCAGGTGGGCGGCGAGCGTCTGCGCGTAGGCGGCGAGCGCGGCGGCGAGCTCCACGGTGAGCGGCGTGTCGCACACCCGGATCTCGATCGTGCCGTACTCGGGCTTCGGGCGGATGTCCCAGTAGAAATCCTTCATGCTCGCCACGATACCGTAGCCGGCCATCTCGTCGAAATAGCGGCCGAACTCCTCCCACGTCCGGACCGGGGGCATCTGGCCCGACAGCGGGAAGGCCGAGACCGCGTGCAGGCGCGAGGTCTCGAACGACGTATCCACGCCCTGCGAGAAGGGCGACGAGGCCGACAGCGCGATGAAGTGCGGGATGTAGCGCGCGAGCTCGTGCGTGAGGTAGACCGCATCGTCGCCGCTCGCGACCCCCACGTGAATGTGCTGGCCGAAGACCGTGAACTGCTTGGCGAGGTAGCCGTACAGGCTCGAGACGTGCAGGAAGCGCTCGGTGCGATAGATGCGCCGTTCCCTCCACTGGTGGAACGGATGCGCGCCGCCGCCGGCGACCGCGAGGTTCAGGCGCCCGGCCGCTGCGACGATCGCGTCGCGCACCTCGCGCAGCTCCGCGAGGAGCTCCTCGTGGCGGGTGTGCACCGAGGAGTTCACCTCGATCATGCTCTCGGTGATCTCGGGCTTCACCTCGCCCTGCATCTCGACCTTCTCGAGGCGCGCGAGGAGATCCGGCGCGCCGCGCACGAGATCGTGGTCGTGCGTGTTGAGCACCATGAGCTCGAGCTCCACGCCCATCGTG
>DASPRQ010000105.1:0-2850 GCA_035624355.1 Usitatibacter sp.
CGCGCCGACAAGGCCTTCGACGCCAAGATCGCGTGGCTGCGCCAGGTGCTCGCGTGGAAGAGCGAGGTGCTGGGCGGGGCCGCGGCGCGCGACACCGCGCGGCGTGGGCTCTTCGAGGACACGATCTACGTGCTCACGCCGCAAGGCCGCGTGATCGACCTGCCCGCGGGGTCGACGCCGATCGACTTCGCCTACCACGTCCACACCGACCTCGGCCACCGCTGCCGCGGCGCCAAGGTGGACGGCCAGATGGTGCCGCTCAACTACAAGCTCTCCAACGCGCAGCGCGTCGAGATCATGGCGGCCAAGCAGGGCGGCCCGTCGCGCGACTGGCTCGCGAAGGACGAAGGCTACCTGGCCAGCCCGCGCGCGCTCGCCAAGGTGCGCCAGTGGTTCCGCCACGAGGACTTCGAGAAGGACGTGGCGGCGGGGCGCGCCGCGCTCGACAAGGAGCTGCACCGGCTCGGCGCCGCCGGCGAGTCCCACGAGAAGGTGGCCACGGCGTGCGGCTTCCCGAAGCTCGAGGACTTCTTCGCCGCCCTGGGCCGCGGCGAGGTGACCTCGCGGCAGATCGACATCGCCGTGCGGGGCGAGGCGCCGGCCGCGCCTGCGCCGCCGATCGTCCCGGTCGCGCCGGCCCCTTCCGGCAAGGCCTCTTCCGGCGTGCTCGTGCTCGGCGTGAACAACATCGCCACGATGATCGCCAAGTGCTGCAAGCCGCTTCCGCCCGATCCCATCGTGGGGTTCGTCACGCGCGCGCGCGGCGTGATGGTGCACCGGCAGGATTGCCCCAACGTGACCGGGCTCGCGGCGAGCCAGCGCGACCGCCTGATGCCCGCCGAGTGGGGCAAGACCGGCGAGGAGGCGCCGTTCTCGGCGGACCTCGAGGTGGTGGCCATGGACCGCCAGGGGCTGCTGCGCGACATCTCGGAGGCGATCGCCCGCGAGCGCATCAACGTGACCGCCGTGAACACGCTCTCGCGGGGGCTGCACGCGTTCATGCGCTTCACGCTGCAGGTGGGGAACGCCGAGGCGATCGTGCGTGTGTTGCGCCAGGTGAAGGAGGTTCCCGGCGTGGAAAGCGCGAGGCGCCTGTGAGGGTCTCCGCGCTGAAGGACCTGGAAGCGCGCCTCCACGAGCCGATGCCGGTGCACGAGCGCGTGCGCCTGCTGAACGAGATCTCGGAAGCCCTCTACGAGCGCGACGCGGCGCGGGGCGCGGCGCTCGCCCGCGAGTCGCTCGCGCTCGCACGGGCGAGCGCCGACCTCCCGGGCGAGGCCCAGGCCGGCTACTGCCTCGGGCGCAACCTCTACTCGCTGGGCGACTATTCCACGGTGCTCGAGACCCAGGAAGCGGCGCTCGCGCTCTTCCGCTCCTTCGGCGACCGGGAGGGCGAGGCGCGCTCGCTCAACCTCCTCGGCATCACGTGGCGCCAGCTCTCCGATTACGGGCGCGCCCTCGAGATGTACGAGGCGGCGCTGAAGGCCTTCCGCGAGACGGGCGACCTGCCGTGGCAGGCCCGGGTGGTCTCGAACATCGGCAACATCGAGGTCCAGCTCGGCAATCCCTCGGCCGCGCTCGAGCTCTTCGACCAGGCCCTCGAGCTGCGGCGCGAGGCGGGCGACAACGAAGGCGCCGGCTTCGACATGAACAACGCCGCCTTCGCCCGCGTGCAGCGGGCGCGGCAGCTCGTCGCCGCCGGCGACATCGCGGGCTGCCAGGCCGAGTGCGAGAACGCGATCCGGCTCGCCGAGCGCGCGCTCGAGGTCGCGCGCCAGTACGGCTACACGCGCCTCGAGGCCACCTGCGTGCAGACGCTCGGCGAGGCCTATCTCGCCATGGCGCGCCCCGAGGTGGCGCTCGAGATGGCGGAGCGCTTCCTCGCGCTCTCCCGCCAGTCGGGCGATCCGTGGATCGACGCCTACAGCGTCGCCTGCGTGGGCGAGATCCGCCTGCAGCTCGGGCAGCACCGGGAGGCCGTGGACCACATGGAGCGCGCCCTCGCCGCCTTCGAGGCGCTGGGCTCGCGCGACGAGATGGCGCGGGTGCTGCGCATCCTTTCGCAGGCGCACGAGGCCGCCGGCGACCTCGCCGCCGCGCTCGCGAGCCTGCGCCGCGCGGCGGCGATCGACCAGCAGCTCAAGAGCGAGGACACCGAGCGGCGCGCCCGCGCGTTCGCCTCCCGCCGGCGCGTGGAGCGCGCGGCCGAGGAGACGGAACGCTTCCGGCGGCTGGCGATGGAGGATTCCCTCACGGGCCTCGCCAACCGCCGCCAGCTCGACGAGCGGCTCGGGGAGATGATGCGCGAAGCGCGGGAGCGCGGCAGCGTGATCACGCTCGCGCTCGCCGACGTCGACCACTTCAAGGGCATCAACGACCGCTTCTCCCACGCCGTGGGCGACGAGGTGCTGCGCTGCGTGGGCGAGGTGCTGCGCACCCATTGCCGCTCGGGCGACATCGCGGGCCGCTACGGCGGCGAGGAGTTCGTGCTGGTCTTCCGGGGCCTGGACATGCGCGCCGCGGCCGAAGCCTGCGAGCGCGTGCGCCGCGGCGTCGAGGCCTGGGACTGGAAGTCGATCCACCCGCAGCTTCGCGTGACGCTCTCCATGGGCCTCGCCGCGAGCACCTCCTTCGACCATCCCCAGGGCCTCATCGACGCCGCCGACCACTGGCTCTACGAGGCCAAGAGCCACGGCCGCAACCAGATCCAGCCCCTGGTCTTCGCCCCCGCCTAGCGGCCGGTCAGTCCCGCGCGGCTCGCAATCCGCGCACGAGATCGGCGTCGGCGGCGGAGAAATAGACGAGCCGCACCTCCGTGATGATCGGGTGCTTCTCCAGCGCGCGCCCGAT
>DASPRQ010000003.1:0-2368 GCA_035624355.1 Usitatibacter sp.
GCCCGCCTCGCGCAGCGCCTCGAGGTCGCCCGGATAGTAGAAGCCGAACGCCGAATCGCGGGCGATGGCGACACGCACGCGCGCGCCCGGCGCCGGCCGGGGAGCCGCATCGGCGGGCGGCATCGAGGCGAGCGGACCCGCCGACCGCGCGACGGCGACCAGCGCGTCGAGATCGACCTGGCCCGCGATGCGCGCGCCGATCTCGTCCACCCGCGCGCGGGCGCCCTCGGCCTCGTTGCTCGGGACGAGCCCCAGGTGGCGCTCCGCGATCGCGAGGCTCTCGTCCTCGTGCACCGCGCCGAGGACCGGGATCGGGGTGTAGCGCTCGATCGCGGCGCGCAGCTTCGCCTCGTGGCGCGCGCCCCCCACGCGGTTGAGGATCACTCCGGCGATGCGCACGCGCGGATCGAAGGCCTGGAAGCCCAGCACGAGGGGCGCCACGCCGCGCGTCATGCCGCGTGCGTCCACGACGAGCACGACCGGCGCGCCGAGCATCGCGGCGACGGCGGCGTTGCTGTTGCTTCCTTCGAGGTCCATTCCGTCGTGCAGGCCCTTGTTGCCCTCGACGATGCCGATCGAGGCGCCCTGCATGCGCCGGGCGAGCTCGGCGCGGATCTCGCGCTCCCCGGTGACGTAGGGATCGAGGTTGTAGCACGGCCGGCCCGCCGCGAGCCCGAGCCACAGCGGATCGATGTAGTCGGGCCCCTTCTTGAAGGGCTGCACCGTCTCGCCCCGCGCGCGCAGCGCCGCGGCGAGGCCGATGCACACCATCGTCTTGCCCGACGACTTGTGCGCGGCCGAGACGAGCAGGCGGTTCACGCGGCGCCGGCGTCGACGTCGCCGTCGGCGAGGCTCCGCGGCAGAAACGGCAGCACCTTGAGCGCGACGGCGGTGAGGGCGAGCGCGAGCGCCACGCCGCCCGCGCCCAGCGCGATCTCGGGCAGGCTCGGCGCGTAGGAGGCGACCACGCCGTCGAAGAACGTGCTGCTCACGATCTTGTCGGGGAACATCATCAGAGGATACGCTTCGCCGCCGATGATGAGGACGTAGACCTGGGCGAGCCCGCCGGCGACCACGCAGGCCGCCGCCAGCGCGAGCGCGCCCCGCGAGCGCCGCGCCGCAGGGGCGAGCAGCAGCACGAGCGGGATCGCCCCGCCCACGAGGACCTGCCCGAGCCAGAAGAGCGCCGTGTACACGCCCCCGTCGACCAGGAAGAAGCGCACGACGTCGTGCTGGCGGGCGATGTAGAAGTTCGTGAGGTGGTAGACCGCGACGAAGTACATCACCGCGGCGACGAAGACCGCGAGGAGGTTGCGCAGGCGCAGGAGCACGACTTCCCCCAGCGCCCGCCCGGTGCCGCGGCAGGCGGCCATCAGGACGAGCACGAAGATCGCGAGCCCGAAGGAGAACGACATCACGATGAACATGGGCGCGAGCAGCGCGCTGTCGTAGGGCTCGCGGGCCACCAGGAACCCGAAGATCGAGCCCGTGCCGGTGGTGAGGATCAGGCGCCAGAGGAAGGCGGCCAGTCCCGCGCGCGCGCTGTACTCGTTCATGCGGCGCTCGAACATCGTCCACAGATAGACCGCCACGACGGCGAAGAAGCCGGTGTAGAGGAAGATGTTCCAGGCGAAGATCGACTTGAAGTTGTAGTGCGTCATCGCCACGATCAGGCGGTCCGCGCGGCCCAGGTCGAGCACGAGCACCGCGAGCCCGCCGGCGAGCAGCGCCACGGCGAGCAGGCCCGAGAGGCGGGCGAGCGGCTTGTAGAGGGAACGTCCGAACACCGAGGCGACCGAGGCGACGTTGAGCACGCCCGAGGCGGACACGATCAGGAACACCGCGAAGACGTGCGGCGCGCCCCACACGATGCGGTTGGTCATTCCGGTGACGTAGTGGCCGTTGTGCTCCATGTACCACGCGGCGGCGAGCCCGGCCAGGATGAAGGCGCCCAGCGCGCCGAGGAGCGCGAGGTAGCCGCGGCTGCGCCCCTCGATCTCCCGGTAGTGGACGACGGCCACGGCTAGAGCCCCTGGTAGCGCACGCCGGTGTTGAGCGCGAGGTCGGGCCGCACCTGGGTCGAGGGCCCGGCCGCGAGGCGCCGGCGGATCTCCGAGGAGGCGTCCTCGAGGTCCCCGAAGACCATGGCCTTGCCGCCGTCGCGGTTGCAGGCCTCCACGCACGCCGGGATGTCGCCGCGGTCCACGCGCTGCACGCAGAACGTGCACGCCTCGACCACGCCGATGCCGCGCGGCACGTCCGCCTTCTGGCCGGTCACCTCCTCGCTCACGAAGGAGCGCGCCCCGTACGGGCAGGCCATCACGCAGTAGCGGCAGCCGATGCAGATGTGCTTGTCCACGAGCACGAT
>DASPRQ010000008.1:0-7650 GCA_035624355.1 Usitatibacter sp.
GCGAGCGATCCGGCCAGCCGGTCCACCTGCGCCGGGGCGAGCGCGAGCGCCTTGCCCACGTCGCGCAGCGCGCTCTTCGGCTGGTAGGTGATGACGACCGCGGCGATGGCGGCGCGCTCGCGCCCGTACTTCGCGTAGATGTACTGGATCACCTCCTCGCGCCGCTGGTGCTCGAAGTCCACGTCGATGTCGGGCGGCTCGTTCCTTTCCTTCGAGATGAAGCGCTCGAAAAGCACCGACATGCGCCCGGGATCCACCTCGGTGATTCCGAGGCAATAGCAGACCGCGGAATTGGCGGCCGAGCCGCGGCCCTGGCAGAGGATCTTCTTCGAGCGCGCGAAGGCGACGATGTCGTGCACGGTGAGGAAGAAGGGCTCGTAGGCGAGCTCGGCGATGAGCTTCAGCTCGTGCTCGACGGTCTCGACCACGCTCGCCGGCGCGCCGTGCGGATAGCGGCGCGCGAGCCCTTCGAAGGTGAGCGCGCGCAGGTGCGAGGCGGGCGTCTCGCCTTTCGGGACGAGCTCCTCGGGATACTCGTAGCGGATCTCGTCGAGCGAGAAGGCGCAGCGGCTCGCCACGTCGAGCGTGGCGGCGAGGAGCCGCGCCGGATGGATCCTCGCCATCCGCCCGATGGATCGCAGATGGCGCTCGCCGTTGGGCTGGAGCCTCCGCCCGGCCTGAGCGAGGGGACGCTGGAGGCGGATCGCCGTCATCACGTCCTGAAGCTTCTTGCGGGCGCGCTCGTGCATGTGGACGTCGCCCGCGGCCACGCACGGCAGGCCCGTTCGCCGCCCGAGGGCCTCGAGCTCGCAGACGCGCGCCGCGTCGTCCTCGCCACGGTGCAGCTCGACCGCGATCCACGCCCGCCCCGGGAACCGCCGCGCGACCCACGCCCCCTCCTCTTCCCGGGCCGGGCTGCCCGGCACCCATAGCGCGACGAGGCCCTCCGTATCGGCCGGGAAGTCCTCGCGGCGCGCGCGGTATTCGCCCTTGGGGGCGGCGCGGCGGGCGAGCGTGACGAGCTCGCACAGTCGCTCGTAGCCGGCGAGGCTCGCGGCGAGCAGCACGATTTTCAGGCCGTCGGCGAGGGCAAGCTCCGAGCCGATCACGAGCTTGAGGTTGACCTCCTTCGCGGCCACGTGCGCGCGCACCGCGCCGGCCACGGAGCATTCGTCGGTGATCGCGAGCGCGCCGTAGCCCAGCTCCGCGGCGCGGTGCACGAGCTCCTCGGGGCTCGAGGCCCCGCGCAGGAACGTGAAGCTCGAGACGCAGTGCAGCTCGGCGTAGCCGGGGATCACGCGAACACTCCATGGAGGTACCACGCGCCCGGGTCGCGATGCTCGCGGTAGATCCAGAAGGTCTCGCCGCGCGCGTTCGCCGCCACGTAATAGTCGCGGCGCACCTCCTCGCCATCCCACCACCCCGCCTCGATGCGTTCCGGACCCGCGAGTATCTCGAGCGCCCCCTGCACGCTCGGCACTCCCCCGATCGCGAGCAAGCGCTGCGGGCGGTTGAGCAGCCACACCGGCCGAAATCGGGGACTGACCCCGATTTCCTTCCCGCGGGAAACGGGCTCCGTCCCCGGTTTTCGCCAGTCGCTCTCGGGGCGATGGTCGTCGCCGAGGGCGATGCCGAAGACGCGGTCGCGGCCCAGGCGCGCGGCAAGCCGCTCGAGGAGCCGTTCGCGATCGAGGGCCTGCTCGCGGGGGCCGGGAAGCCACGTGGCCGACCGGGGAGCGCACGGCAACAACGTGTCGGCAGCGAGCTCCAGGGCGACGGTCGGAGCCGCGAGCGCCAGGCGCGCGAGCCTCTCGCGGGCGAGCGTGAGGATGAAATCCGCCTCTCGCTCGGGGGAAGCGAAGTCGAGCGCGACGTGCGTGCACGCCCCGCGCTCATGCCGCAGCGTGAGCACGATGTGCTGCGCCCCCGCCCCGCGCCCTCGCAAGGCGCCTTCGAGCTCCTCGAGCAGGCGGCGCAGCGGAAACACGAGCGCTTCCACGCTCTGCGTTTCCGCAGGCAGCTCGAGGCGCGCGCGGAAGCGCGGCGGGGCCGCGTAGGGGATGCGCGGATCGGCGAGCCGTCCCGTGAGGCGCTCGAGGCTCGCGGCGACCTCGGGACCGAAGCGAAGCGCCACGCCCTCGCCGGGAAGGGCGAGCACGTCGCGCACGCGCAGCACGCCCAGGTCGGCGAGCTGCGCGAGGGTCTTCGACGGCCAATCGAGGAGGAAGAGCGGAAGCTCCGCGAGGCGCTCGCGCAGCTCTCCCGGCGCGAGGCAGCCGCGCACGGCGAGCCCCTGGGCCTCCGCGCGCGCGAAGAGCCGCGCGGCGAGCGGCGTCGGGGCGATGCCGACCGCCACCCGGAAGCCGAGCGCCCTCGCGCCGCGCCGGACGGCGGCGGTGAGCTTCGCGTGACCTCCGAAGAGCCGCAGGCTCGATTCGACCTCGAGCGCGATGCCCTGCGACTCGACGCTCACCATCGGGGTGAACTGGCCCGCCCAAGCGGCGAGGCGTTCGAGCGTCTCCCGCTCCACGGCGGGATCGCGCGGCAGGGCGCGCAGGCTTCCCGCGAGCGCCTTCGCCGCGGCCACCGCCTGCCCTTCCCGGATGCCCACGGCGCGGGCCGCGGCGTTCGCGCATGCGACCGTAGGACGTTGGGATGCCCCCTCGCCGATCACCAGCGGCTCGCGCGAGTGGCCGCCCCGCTCCGCGATCTGGAGAGGCAATGCGGGCAGCTCGAGCGCGACCCAGAGCACGGCGCGGACTTCCTCAGGCGACGATGCGGGGAAGCGCGTGCGCGGGACCGGGGGCTGGAACGGCCGCGGCCTGCGAGGGGGCCTCGACTTGCGCGACGGCTGCGCGGGAACGCCAGCCGGCCTCGAGCGCGACGGGCGAGACGAGCGGCGGGCCGCGCCGCTTCGGGATTCTCAGCTCGAGCGCCCCGCGAATGCGCGTAAGCACGACCCGCAGGTGCGCGGGCGTGGAGCTCCGTTCGGCGGCGGCCGGGCGATAGAGGACTGCCATCGAGCGGCCGGCCTGGGCGGCCATCTGCAGCCGCCGCAGCCATGCGTAATCGTCGCCCGCACGCGCGCGGCCATTGCCGGCGGGCGCACCCGAAAGCCACAGCAGCACCGCGCCGCACGCTCCCGAGCGCAGCGACTGCTCGGCGGCCCAGAGCGCATCCTCGCGGCTCGCCGGCCGGACGACCACGCAGCGCTCGAGGGCGATGCCGGCCTCGGCGAGGGCCGGAGCGTACGGCAGGTGCGGCGCGTTCACCCACGCGAGCAGCCGATCGTCCCGGCAGGAGCGGGCGAGCGCCCTGCAGAGGAAGCCGACTTCCCCGATGCCGGTTTCGTCGTGCAGGACTTCCGAGAGCGTGCCGAGGGGCCATCCGCCGCCCGGCAGCTCGCGATCGAGCGCGCCGTGCCCGGTCGCGACGACCTCGTGAACCCCGTGCTCGAGCTCCCCGCCGCGCCAGACTCCGGGCAGCCGGGCGAGATCGGCCACGCCCACCTTCATGCGGCCCCGCGCGCCGAAAGGTTGCGGATCACGCCCACCGCGATTCCCTCGATCTCGAGCGGCTGGCGCGTGAGGTCCAGGTGCAGCGCGCGGAAATCCGGGTTCGCGGGAACGAGCTCGGCCCGGTGGCCGCGCAGCTTGAGACGCTTCACGGTCACCTCCTCGCCGATGCGCGCCACGACAATCTGCCCGCTCCTCGCTTCCCGCGTGCGGTGGACCACCAGCCAGTCGCCGTCGAGGATGCCCTCGTCCTTCATCGACTGGCCCTTCACTTGGAGGAGGTAATCGGCGCGCGGCCGGAAGAGGTCCGGGTCGACCGGATAGCGGCCGAGCAGGTTCTCGATGGCGAGGATGGGGGTGCCCGCGGCCACACGCCCGACGAGGGGAAGTCCGCCCTCCTCCTTCAGCCGGATGCCGCGCGCGAGGCCCGCGTCCAGCTCGATGGCGCCCTTCCTCGCGAGCGCCGCGAGGTGCTTGAAGACCGCGTTGGTCGAGGCGATCCCGAGGGTGCGGGCGAGCTCCGGGCGGGAAGGCGGGCGCCGATGACGGGCGATGTGGCTGCGGATGGCCTCGAGGATCTCGGCCTGGCGGGCGGTGAGGGGCGTATCCATGGGTGCTGAAGAGGCAGGAACCCGATGGTGACAATATTATCACCTCCGGCGCCCGGCGCAACCCGCGCCGTCGATCCGCGCACCTCGCCGGCACGAGCCCTTTCGTAGCGCGCGCCGCGAGCCGGACGGTTCGATGCATTACAATCCGGCTGCGCAATGACCCGCCAACTGTTCCGCCAAGAGGCGATCGACGCCCAACGCGAGAAGTTTCTCGGCGAGGCCATCATCGCGCGCCCCGTCCCCGCCTGGGTGTTCACGCTGCTCGCCGCCGGCATCGCCGTCCTGCTCGTCTGGGTGGCGGTCTGGGGCCAGTACACGCGGCGCGAGCGCGTGGAGGGTTACCTCGCCCTCGACGCGGGCGCCGCACGCGTGCTCCTGCCCGACGCCGGGCGCATAACGGACCTGCTCGTCAAGGAAGGCGAGGAGGTGCGCTCGGGCGACCCGCTCGCGAAGGTCACCATCGACCGCGCCATGGGTCCCGCGAGCTCCACGAGCGAGGCGGTGGCCGCCGAGATCCTGAGCCGCCGCACGATCCTCGAGCGCGAGCAGGCGCAGCTTCGCGACCTGGGCCAGCAGCAGCTCGAGCAGGTCCGGCGGCGCCAGAAGGACCTCGCCGAGCAGCTGGTGCAGATCGACGCGGAGATGAAGCTCCAGGAAGTCCGCATCAAGAGCGCGCGCGACCAGGTGCAGCGCTACAAGGGCCTCGCGGGCGAGAAGCAGTTCGTCTCCGAGGCGCTCGTCAAGCAGAAGATGGACGAGGTCACCGACCAGGAGATCAAGCTGCAGTCGCTGAGCCGCCAGCGCTCCCAGGTCCAGAGCGACCTCGAGGCGGCGAAGCTCGAGGAGCCCTCGATCGCCATCCGGTCGCGCACCCAGATCGAGCAGGTCGCGCGCCAGATCAGCGAGCTCCAGGAGAGCCTCACCGAGGTCGAGGCGCGCCGGGAGACGGTGATCCGCGCCCCGGTGTCGGGCGTGGTCACGAACATCGCCGTGAGCCGCGGCCAGTCCTTCGCGCCGGACACGCCGCTCGCGACCGTCCTGCCGCGGGGAAGCGGCCTGCACGTCGAGCTGCTCGTGCCCACGCGGGCGATCGGCTTCGTGAAGACGGGGCAGGACGTGGTGATCCGCTACGCCGCGTTCCCGTACGAGCGCTTCGGCCAGTACCGCGGCCACATCACCGACATCGGCCGCAACGTCTGGTCCTCCGGCGACCGCGTGGGGCCGCTCTCGGCGAGGGAGCCGGTCTACCGCGTGGACGTGGGGCTCGAGCGGCAGAACGTTTCGGCGCTCGGCCAGGATTTCGCGCTTCGCCCCGGAATGCTCGTGGACGCCGACCTCCTGCTCGAGAAGCGCACCCTCTTCCAGTGGATGTTCGAGCCGGTCCTCAAGCTCAAGGAGCGGATCTGATGGCGTTCCTCTCCGAGCTCCTCTCGCGGCGCGTCCCCGTGATCCTGCAGAGCGAGGCGCCCGAGTGCGGGATCGCCTGCCTCGCCATGATCGCCTCCTACCACGGCCACCGCACCGACCTCTCGGCGATGCGGCTGCGCCTGTCGCCGTCGCTCAAGGGGATCACGCTCAAGCACGTCGCCCAGATCGCCGAGACCATGGGCATGACGGCGCGCGGCGTGCAGGTGCCCCTCGAGGCGATGGGCAAGCTCCGGCTTCCGGCGGTGCTGCACTGGGACATGAACCACTTCGTCGTGCTCACCGCGGTGCGCGGGCGGCGCATCACCGTGCACGACCCCGCGCGCGGCAAGCGCGTGATGACCCTCGACGAGGCCTCGCGCCACTTCACGGGCGTGGCGATGGAGTTCACGCCCACCACCGACTTCCAGAGGAAGGACGAGCGCGAGAAGATCCATTCGTGGCAGCTCCTCGGCGTGGCCTCGGGGCTGAAGGGGACGATCGCGCAGATCCTGGTGCTGTCCCTCGCGCTCGAGGTCTTCGCCATCGCGATGCCGTTCTTCCTCCAGCTCACGGTGGACCGCGTGCTGGTGGGGCGCGACGTGGACCTGCTCACGGTGCTGGGCGTGGCCTTCGGGACGCTCGTGGTGATCCAGGCGGTGGTGTTCGCGGTGCGCGCGTGGGTCGGCGTCTACCTCAGCACGCACATCAACCTGAAGCTCCTCACCACCCTCTTCAACCACATGGTGCGGCTTCCGCTCGCGTGGTTCGAGAAGAGGAACATCGGCGACATCGTCTCGAAGTTCCGCAGCGTGGACGCGATCCAGCGCACGCTCTCCACCACGTTCCTCGAGACGATGGTCGACGGCGTGATGGTGGTCCTCACGCTCGTCGTGATGGGCTACTACAGCGTCCAGCTCACGGCGGTCGTGGTCGCGGCGGCGGCGATCTACGGCGTGCTGCGGTGGATCTTCTACTATCCGCAGCGCTATGCGACCGACGAGCAGCTCGCGCACGAGGCGAGGAGCGGCACCCACTTCATCGAGACCCTGCGCGGGATGATGGCGATCAAGCTCAACCTGCGCGAGTCGGAGCGACGCTCGGCCTACCAGAACCTCGTGGTGGACCAGACCAACGCGGGCGTGCGGGTGCAGAACGTGGGGATCCTCCAGCGGGCGGCCAACTCGCTCATCTTCGGGCTCGAGAACGTGGTCGTGATCTGGCTGGGCGCGCTCGCCGTGATGGACGGGCGGTTCACGGTCGGGATGCTCTACGCCTTCATCGGCTTCCAGACGGTGTTCCTCACCCGCGTCATCGCCCTCATCGAGAAGTGGAACGACTTCCGCATGCTCGACCTGCACGCCGAGCGCATCGCGGACATCGCACTCTCGGAAATGGAGACCTCGAAGCCGTCGCTGCCGGGCGAGGCGGCGACCGGCCCCCTCGCGATCGAGGCGCGCGGCCTGGGCTTCGCCTACGGGCCCGAAGGCTTCGTGTTCCGCGGCGTGGACCTTACGGTCGCGCCGGGAGAGACGCTCGCCATCGTGGGACCGTCCGGGTGCGGCAAGACGACCCTCATCAAGGTGTTGCTGGGCCTGCTGCCGCCCACCGAGGGCGAAGTGCGCGTGAATGGCCGCAGCCTCATGGACTGGGATCCCGCGCAGTACCGGTCGCGCATCGGTGCGGTGATGCAGGACGACCAGCTCTTCGTCGGCACGATCGAGGACAACATCAGCTTCTTCGACACGGAGCACGACCCGCAGCTCGTCCGCGAGTGCGCGCGTGCCGCCATGATCGACGACGAGATCATGGCGATGCCCATGCAGTACAACACCATCGTCGGCAGCCTGGGCATGGCGCTTTCCGGCGGCCAGAAGCAGCGCATCCTGCTCGCGCGGGCGCTATACCGGAAGCCCCAGGTGCTCTTCCTGGACGAGGCGTTCGATCAGCTCGATGTGGCGTTGGAACGACGGATAAGCACCTCCCTCAAGAGCCGCTCACTGGCCTTAGTTGTAGTAAGTCATCGGCCAGAAACAATCGAGGCAACGGTCCGGCGAATCGACTTCTCGGCCAGCAACGTTCCCGCTGCCCTAGCAAGCTCCGCGCGCTGACGACCGAAG
>DASPRQ010000025.1:0-72161 GCA_035624355.1 Usitatibacter sp.
GACGGGCGCGGCCGACGCCACGATCTGCCTCACGGACCTGCCGCTCAAGCGCCGCGACACCGGCTGGAAGGTCGAGCAGGCCGTGCTCGCGGTGGCCGAGGCGTTCTACCGCTTCGACCGCATGAAGAGCAAGCCCCCCGAGCCGAAGAGCGCGCTGCGGAAGGTCGCCCTGCACGTCTCGAAGCGCGGCGAGGCGGCCGAGGGCGAGGCCGCCATCGCGCGCGCCCAGGCGATCGCCGAGGGGATGGCGCTCGCGAAGGACCTCGGCAACCTCCCCGGCAACGTCTGCACGCCGACCTATCTCGCCGAGCAGGCCGTCGCGCTCGGCAAGGAGCACGGCGGCCTCAAGGTGAGCGTGCTCGACCGCAGGCAGATCGAGAAGCTCGGCATGGGGGCGTTCCTCGCGGTCGCCCGCGGCAGCCACGAGCCGCCCAGGTTCATCGTGATGGAGCACTTCGGGGGCCGGCGCGGCGATCGCCCCGTGGCGCTCGTCGGCAAGGGCATCACCTTCGACACGGGCGGCATCTCGATCAAGCCCGCGGCCGAGATGGACGAGATGAAGTTCGACAAGTGCGGCGCGACGAGCGTGCTCGGCACGATGAAGGCGATCGCCCTCATGAAGCTGCCGCTCAACGTGGTCGGCGTGGTCCCCACGACCGAGAACATGCCCGGCGGCAACGCGATCAAGCCGGGGGACATCGTCGCCACGATGTCCGGGCAGACGGTGGAGATCCTCAACACCGACGCCGAGGGCCGCCTCATCCTCTGCGACGCCCTCACCTACGTCGGGAAGTACAAGCCGGCCGCCGTGGTCGACATCGCGACCCTCACCGGCGCGATGGTGATCGCGCTGGGCAACGTCGCCACGGGCCTCTTCGCCAACAGCGATCCCCTCGCGCGCGAGCTCGTCCAGGCGGGCGACGCGGCGTGGGACCGCGCCTGGCACATGCCGATGTGGGACGACTATCAGGAGCAGCTCAAGAGCAACTTCGCCGACTTCCCGAACATCGGTACCCGCGCCGGCGGCTCGATCACGGCCGCCTGCTTCCTGTCGCGCTTCGCGAAGTCGTACCCGTGGGCGCACCTGGACATCGCGGGGACCGCGTGGAAGAGCGGCGCCGAGAAGGGCGCCACCGGCCGGCCCGTCGCGCTCCTCGCGCACTTCCTCGCCCGCCGCGCGGCCGCCGCGTGACGCGCATCGACTTCTACCACTACGCCGACGACAAGCTGCGCTTCGCGTGCCGGCTCGCCGCCAAGGCCTACGACCAGGCGAGCCGGGTCGTGGTCTACGCGCCGGACCCGAAGGTGCTCGGCGACTTCGACAAGGCGCTGTGGACTTTCCAGTCCACGCGCTTCGTGCCGCACTGCTTCGCCGGCACGGGCCTCGCCCCCGAGACGCCCGTGATCCTCGCCTCCTCGGGCGAGAACCTGCCGCACCACGACGTGCTCCTCAACCTCGCCGACGAGTGGCCGCCGTTCTTCGCCTCCTTCGAGCGCCTGCTGGAGATCGTGGCCTCCGACGAGGACGACAAGGCCCGGGCGCGCGGCCGTTACGCGTTCTACCGCAAGCGCGGTTACGATATCCGGGTGAACGCGATCGAAGGCACGGAGAATCCCGTTGGCCAGTGACAAGGACGTGCTCGGCCAGGCCGACGCGCTCCTGCGGCGTCATTCGGTTTCCGCGCCCCGCGGCGGCGGCGACACGGGCGGCGTTCCCGTGCTTACCGACCTGGTCGAGGATCCCGCCGCCGCGCAGGAGAAACCGGAGGCGCCCCCGCCGCCGGTCGAGCTCTCGAGCGAGCTCGCCCAGGACGTCTTCGCGCACGTGATGGCCGAGGTGGAGGGAAAGCTCGCCGCGGACCTCGAGCAGCGCCTCGCCCTGCACCTCGCCCCGCAAGTGCACGCCGCGGTGGCCGAGACGCTGCGCGACCTGCGCCGCGAGCTCGCCGAGGTCGTGGCCCGGTCGGTCGCCGACGCCCTCGCCCGCCGGCAGATCCGGTAGGCCCGCCTCCTTCCCATGGAACTCGAAAAGAGCTTCGACCCGCACGCCATCGAATCGCGCTGGTATCCCCTGTGGGAGTCGCGCGGCCACTTCAAGGCGGGCTTCGACCCCCATCGCCCCTCGTTCTCGATCCAGCTCCCGCCGCCGAACGTGACGGGCACGCTCCACATGGGCCACGCGTTCCAGCAGACGCTCATGGACGTCCTCGTGCGCTGGCACCGCATGAAGGGCGAGAACGTGCTCTGGCAGCCGGGCACGGACCACGCGGGCATCGCGACCCAGATGGTGGTCGAGCGCCAGCTCGAGGCGGCCGGCGAGACGCGCCGCGCCATCGGGCGCGAGGCGTTCGTGAAGCGCGTGTGGGCCTGGAAGGAGGAGTCGGGCTCGACGATCACGCGCCAGATGCGCCGCCTCGGGGCCTCGTGCGACTGGTCGCGCGAGTACTTCACCATGGACGAGGCGCGCTCGCGCGCCGTCACCGAGGTCTTCGTGCGCCTCTTCGACGAGGGCCTCATCTACCGCGGAAAGCGCCTCGTGAACTGGGATCCGGTGCTGCTCACCGCGGTCTCCGACCTCGAGGTGGAGTCGCAGGAGGAGAGCGGCACGCTCTGGCAGCTGCGCTACCCGCTCGAGGACGGCTCGGGCCACCTCGTGGTCGCGACCACGCGTCCCGAGACGATGCTGGGCGACACGGCCGTCGCGGTTCACCCCGACGACGAGCGCTACCGGCATCTCGTGGGCAAGCGGGTGCGGCTGCCGCTCGCCGGGCGCCTCATCCCGGTGATCGCCGACGAGTACGTGGACCGCGCCTTCGGCACCGGCTGCGTGAAGATCACGCCGGCCCACGACTTCAACGACTACGAGGTGGGCATGCGCCACGGCCTGCCCCTGATCGGCATCTTCACCGGCGACGCGAAGGTGAACGACAACGCGCCCGCCGCCTACCGCGGCCTCGACCGTTTCGTGGCGAGGAAGCGCGTGCTCGCGGACCTCGAGGCCGCCGGGCTCGTCGAGGCGAGGAAGCCGCACAAGCTCATGCAGCCGCGCTCGCAGCGCTCCGAGGCCGTGGTCGAGCCGATGCTCTCGGACCAGTGGTTCGTGCGCATGGCGGGCCTCGCGCAGGCGGGGCTCAAGGCGGTGGCCGACGGGCGCACCCGCTTCGTGCCCGAGGAGTGGGCGAAGACCTACAACCAGTGGCTCGAGAGCATCCAGGACTGGTGCATCTCGCGCCAGCTCTGGTGGGGCCATCAGATCCCCGCGTGGTACGCCGCCGACGGCACGCCCTTCGTGGGCCGCAGCTTCGAGGAGGCGCAGGCGCGCGCGCGCGCGGCCGGCAAGGAGATCCGCCGCGAATCGCGCGACGAGGACGTGCTCGACACCTGGTTCTCGTCCGCGTTCGTGCCCTTCTCCACGCTCGGCTGGCCCGACGACGCGAAGCTCGAGCGCGAGCGCGCCTTCTACCTGCCTTCGTCCGTGCTCGTCACCGGCTTCGACATCATCTTCTTCTGGGTCGCGCGCATGATCATGACGACCCTGCACTTCACGGGCGAGGTGCCGTTCCGCGACGTCTACATCAACGCCATCGTGCGCGACGCCGAGGGGCAGAAGATGTCGAAGTCGAAAGGCAACACCATCGACCCGCTCGACGTGATCGACGGCATCGAGTTCCCGGCGCTGCTCGAGAAGTCCACCCAGGGACTCATGCTCGCCGCCCACAAGGACGCGGCCGCGAAGCGCATCAGGCGCGACTATCCCCAGGGGATCCCCTCCTACGGCGCCGACGCCCTGCGCTTCACCTTCGCGGCGCTCTCCACGCTCGGGCGTACGCTCAACTTCGACCTCAAGCGCTGCGAGGGCTACCGCAGCTTCTGCAACAAGCTCTGGAACGCGACGCGCTTCGTGCTCATGAACTGCGAGGGTAAGGACACGGGCCTGGACGAGTCCGCGCCCGTCGAGCTCTCGACCGTCGACCGCTGGATCGCGAGCCGCCTGCAGCGCGCCGAGCGCGAGGCGATCGAGGCCCTGGAGGCGTACCGCTTCGACGTGGCCGCCCGCGCCGTCTACGGGTTCGTCTGGGACGAGTACTGCGACTGGTACGTCGAGCTCGCGAAGGTGCAGCTCGCCTCCGGGAACGAGCCGCAGCAGCGCGCCACCCGGAGGACCCTCATCCGCGTGCTCGAGGCGACGCTGCGCCTCGCCCACCCGATCATCCCCTTCATCACCGAGGAGCTGTGGCAGAAGGTGGCGCCGCTCGCGGGCAAGGCGGGCGAGACGATCATGCTGGCCCCCTATCCCCAGCCCGACGGCTCGCGCATCGCGCCCAACGCCGAGCGCGAGATGGCCCTCGTGCAGGAGGTGGTCAACGCCGCGCGCAACCTGCGCTCCACGATGAACCTGTCGCCCGCGGCGCGCATGCCCCTCTACCTCGCCGAGGCGGCGCCGGAGCTGCGCGAGCACGCGGCCGGCATCGCGGCGCTCGCCAGGGTGTCGGAGGTGCGCTTCATGGACTCGCTTCCCGCCGAGGACGCCCCCGTGGCGATCACGGGCGCGGCGAAGCTCATGCTGCACGTCCAGGTCGACCGGGAGGCCGAGCGCGTGCGCCTCGGGCGCGACATCGAGCGGCTCGCGGGCGACGCGGCGAAGCTCGTGGCGAAGCTGTCCAACCCCTCGTTCGTCGAGCGGGCGCCGCCGGCCGTGGTCGACCAGGACCGCAAGCGCCTCGCCGACATCGAGGCGAGGCTCGTGGACCTGCGCGCCCAGCTCGTGAAGCTCGGCTGAGCCGACTTCCTTGCCTTTCCCCCACAGCCTGAGGGCGCTCGAGTCGCCCAACTTCCGCCGCTACTACGTCGGCCAGGCGGTGTCGATGCTGGGCACGTGGATCCAGTCGGTGGCGATGATGTGGCTCGCCTACCGGCTGTCGAACTCCACCTACTTCACCGGCATCATCGGGTTCCTGAACAACGCCCCTCACCTCTTCCTCGCCACCTCGGCGGGGGTGCTGGGCGACCGCATCAGCCGCCGGCGGCTCCTCATCGCGGCGCTTGCCCTGCTCGCGCTCCAGGCGGCGGCGCTCGCCGCGCTCTCGGGGCTGAAGATCATCACCATGCCGCAGCTCGCCGCGCTCGCGCTCTTCGCGGGCGTGTGCAACGCCTTCGAGACGCCCACGCGCCAGTCGATCTTCGTGCAGCTGCTCGAGCGGCGCGAGGACCTGCCCAACGCGATCGCCATGAACTCGATCCTCATGAACGGCACGCGCCTCGTCGGGCCGTCCATCGGCGGCTTCCTCATCGCGGCCTTCGGCGAGACGGTGTGCTTCGGGCTGAACGCGCTGAGCTACCTCGCGGTGCTCGCCGCGCTCCTGCGGGTGCGGATCGTCCATCCGCGCCCGCGCCGCGCAGCGAGCCACCCGCTCGCCGACCTCGCCGAGGGCTGGAAGTACGCGATGGGGCTCGTGCCCGTGCGGCGCATGCTCTTCACGCTCTCGGCGGTGAGCTTCTCCATCAGCCCCTACGCGACGCTCATGCCGGCGATGGTGGTGAAGACCTTCCACGCGGGCGCGGGCCTGGTCGGCATCTTCATCGGGGCCGTGGGCCTCGGCGCGGTCGTCTCGGCCGTCTCGCTCGCGCGCAGGCCCAGCGTGCGCGGCCTGGGCAAGTGGATCGCGATCGCGGCCTCGGTGGCGGGGATGGGCGCGATCGGATTCGGCCTGTCGCGGAGCATCGGCACCTCGATCGTGCTCCTCATGGCCACCGGCTTCGGGATGTTCATGACGGGCGCCACCTGCAACACGATCCTGCAGACCATGGTGGACGAGGACAAGAGGAGCCGCGTCATGAGCTACTACACCATGTTCTTCATCGGCGTGGCCCCGCTCGGCCACTTCGGCGCCGGATGGCTCGCGGCGCACATCGGCGCGCCGGCGACCTTCCTCGTGGGAGGAAGCATCGCGCTCGCCACCGGGCTCGCCTTCGCGGTCCAGCTGCCTTCCTTCCGCTCGCACCTGCGGCTCGTCTACGTGAGCCGCGGTATCATCCCCCCGACCGAAAGCCCCTTGGGGAGCCGATGAGCACGCTCGCGGGCAAGACCCTCTTCATCACCGGCGCCTCGCGCGGCATCGGGCGCGAGATCGCCCTCGTCGCGGCGCGCGACGGCGCGCGCGTCGCCGTGGCCGCGAAAACCGCCGAACCCCATCCGAAGCTCGCCGGGACGATCCACACGGTCGCCGCCGAGGTCGAGGCCGCCGGCGGCAAGGCGCTCGCCCTGCAGCTCGACGTGCGCGACGAGGCGGCCATCGCCCGGGCGGTCGCAGCGGCCGCCGAGGCCTTCGGCGGCATCGACATCCTCGTGAACAACGCGAGCGCCATCAGCCTCACGCCGACGCTGGAGACTCCCGCGAAGCGCTTCGACCTGATGATGGCGGTGAACGCGCGCGCGACGTTCCTCTGCTCGCAGGCGTGCATCCCGTGGCTGAAGAAGGCGGCGAACCCGCACATCCTCAACCTCTCGCCGCCGCTCAACATGCAGCCGCGCTGGTTCGCGGGGCACGTCGCCTACACGATGTCGAAATACGGGATGAGCATGTGCACGCTCGGCATGGCCGAGGAGCTGCGCGGCGACGGCATCGCGGTGAACTCGCTCTGGCCGCGCACGACGATCGCGACGGCGGCGGTCGAGGTGCACTTCCCCGAGGCGATCCTCAAGGCGAGCCGCACGCCCGCCATCATGGCCGACGCGGCGCGCGTCGTCCTCACGTCGGAGGCGCGCGGCCACACCGGCCACTTCTACATCGACGAGGACGTGCTGCGCCGCGCGGGCGTGAAGGACTTCGAGCGCTACGCGGTCACGCCCGGCCAGCCCCTCTTCCAGGACCTCTTCGTCGACTGATTTACCGCTTCTTCATCAGGAAGGTGAACTCGGGGCCGCCGGAGCTGGAGAGCAGCTCGTTGCCGGTCTGCTTGCAGAAGGCCTCGAAGTCCTTCACGGAGCCGGGGTCGGTGGCGACGACCTTCAGCACCTGGCCGGCCGTGAGGTCGCCGAGGGCCTTCTTGGCGCGCAGGATCGGAAGGGGGCAGTTGAGCCCGCGCACGTCGAGCTCGCGATCGAAAGCGTTGGCATTCATGGGAGGTTCCTCTCGTGACCCGAAAAGTCTAGCACGGGCCCCTTGAGGTGCGGCCGCCCCGGGACTAGGATGGGCCATCCCGGGACGCAGGCTCCCGGGGGCAGCCTCCGCTGCCGAAGACGGTGTCCGTCCAAGCCCTGCTTCCGAACCTTCACGGAGGCTCCATGGACACCGTCGCATCGATCGCTCCCCGTTCCCTGCATTCCCGCATCGGCTCGGCCGGCGCACCGCTGGTGCTCGACGTACGCCCGCCGGCCCGGTTCGCGGCCGAGCCGCGCATGATCCCCGGCGCCCTCCAGCCCGAGGCCGACGTCGTCGCCTTCGCCGCACGCCATGCCGCGGGGCGCCCCATCGTGCTCTACGGCAGCCACGGCCAAGAGGCGAGTCGGGAGGCGGCGCGCGCCCTCGCGCGCGCGGGTCACGACGCCGTCTTCCTCGCGGGCGGCCTCGAGGCGTGGATCGCCGAGGGGCGGCCCACGCTGCGCCGCCGGCCCGAGTGGCGCGTGCCCGGCGGGTCGCGCTGGATCACCCGGGAGCGGCCGAAGATCGACCGCATCGCCTGCCCGTGGCTCGTGCGCCGCTTCATCGATCCCCTCGCCCGCTTCGACTACGTGCCGGCCGCGCGCGTGCTGGAGGAGGCCGAGCGCCGGCGAGCGATCGCCTTCGATCTGCCCGGCGCGCCGCTCGCGCATCGCGCGGACCGCTGCAGCTTCGACGCCGTGCTCGAGGACTTCGCGCTGAGCGATCCCGCGCTGGAACGCCTCGCGGCGATCGTTCGCGGCGCGGACACCGACCGGCTCGACCTCGCGCCGCAGTGCGCGGGCCTGCTCGCCGCCTCGCTCTGGCTCGCGCAGCGCTTCGCCGACGATCACGCCATGCTGGAGAACGCGATGCCGCTGTACGACGCGCTGTACGCCGAGTGCCGCCGCGACGCCGAGCGCGCCGCGCAGGGCCCCGCGACGTGACGCAGGCCGCCGCGCCTCAGGACGCGGTCCAGGTGCCCGACTTCCCGCCGCGCTTCTCGACGAGCCGGATGCCCTCCATGGTCATGCCCCGGTCGACGGCCTTGCACATGTCGTAGATCGTGAGCAGGCCCACCTGGACCGCGGCGAGCGCCTCCATCTCCACGCCGGTGCGCGCCGTGCACTCCACGGTGGCCCGGCATTCCACGGCGCTCGCCGCCTCGTCGAGCGCGAAATCCACCGCGACGGAGGTGAGCGCGACCGGGTGGCACAACGGCACGAGCTC
The DNA here is from genome assembly GCA_035624355.1 of Usitatibacter sp. Lineage (GTDB taxonomy): Bacteria > Pseudomonadota > Gammaproteobacteria > Burkholderiales > Usitatibacteraceae > Usitatibacter. Next base: position 8,370 of record DASPRQ010000025.1, read on the forward strand.
CGAGGTGCGCTTCGCGGCCTGGATCGCCGCCACCCGGGCCACGCCGAGCACGTCGCCCTTGCGCGCGCCGCCTTCCCGGACCAGGGCGAGCGTGGCCGGAAGCATGCGGATGCGCCCCGCGGCCACGGCCACCCGGTGGGTCTCGGGCTTGGCGGCCACGTCGACCATCCGGGCGGAACCTCGCTCGTCGAAATGGGTCAGTTTTTCCGTCATAATCATCCTTCCGCCATGCCCCGCAGGCCGCCCCGGGCCCGGACCCCATGGTAGCAGTTCGCACCGAACGCCCGACCGAGTGAGACTCCGCGCCGTCATCGCCCTCGCCCTCGCGGCCTGCATCGCCACGCCGGCGCTTCCGCAGGGGCTGCCCGACCTGGGCGACGTTTCCTCCGCCGCGCTCTCGGACGCGCAGGAGAAGACGATCGGCGACCGCATCATGCGCGACATACGGTCCGATCCCGCCTACGTCGACGACCCGGAGATCTCCGACTACATCAACTGGCTCGGCAACCGGCTGCTGCTCGCCGCCGACGGCCCGAGGCGCACCATCGACTTCTTCGTGGTCCGCGACGACACGATCAACGCCTTCGCCCTGCCGGGCGGCCACATCGGCGTGAACAGCGGCCTCGTCCTGCTCACCCAGAACGAGTCCGAGCTCGCCGGCGTGGTGGGCCACGAGATCGGCCACATCCTCCAGCGCCACCAGGCGCGCTCGATACAGGAGCAGCGCGGCTCGCAGTTCACGTCGCTCGCCGCGCTCGCGCTCGCCCTCCTCGCCGCGCGCAGCGGCAGCAGCCAGGCGGGGCAGGTGACCGAGGCCGCGGTCGCCTCGGCGGGGGCGCTCACGATGTCGACCCAGCTCTCCTACAGCCGCGAGCACGAGCGCGAGGCCGACCGCGTGGGACTCGGCCTCCTCGATCGCGCGGGCTTCTCCCCGCGGGCGATGGTCACCTTCTTCCAGCGCATGCTGCAGGCGAACCGCGTGAACGAGTTCAAGGGCGCCCCCGCGTACCTGCAGAACCACCCGCTCACGGTCGAGCGCATCGCGGACATGCAGGACCGCGTCGAGAGCATGCCCCCGCGCATCGTGTCCGACTCGACGGAGTACGGCATCGCGCGCGCGAAGCTGCGCGCCGAGGCGGGCTCTCCGAGCGAGGCGGTCGCCTTCTTCCGCGGCGCGCTCGTCGGCAAGACGGTCGTGCGCCCGCGCGACGACGTGTACGGCCTGGCGCTCGCCCTGCGCCGGGAGCGCAGCTTCGACGCGGCGTGGAAGACGCTCGCGCCCCTTCGCGCGGGGGGCAATCCCCACCCGGCGTACGAGCTCCTCGCGGGCGAGATCAAGGCCGACATGGGCCAGACCGACGCGGCGCTCGCCATCTACCGCGCGGCGCTCCAGGACCACCCCGACTACCGCGCGCTCATCTACGCCTACCTCGACCTGCTCGAGCAGGCCGGACACCCCCGGGAGGTCCTCGCCGACGTGGAGAAGCGCCTGCGCTCCCTGCCCGACGACCCGCGCCTCTACGAGATCCAGGCGCGCGCCTGCGAGGCCGTCGGCAACTTCCTCGGGCAGCACCGCGCCCAGGCCGAGGCGCTGTACCGGCGCGACCACCTCGCCGCGGCCGTCGACCAGCTCGAGATCGCCCTCAAGGCGAAGGGAAGCGATTTCTACGGGCTGTCGAGCGCGGAGGCGCGCCTGCGCGAGATGCGCGCGCTGCTCGACAACCAACGCGCCGCGGAAAAGGCGCTCAAGATCAGCTGATGCGCGGCGCCCTGCTCGCCGCCATCGCGTGCGCCGCGGTCCTTCCCGCGGCCGCGCAGCCGCCGAGCGGCGCCGAACTCTTCGCCCGGCCCGACAAGGGGCACTGCCTCGCCTGCCACCAGGTGCCGGCGGGCGCGGGGCCGTCGAACCGCTCCGACCTCGGCCCGCGCCTCGAAGGAGCGCGCATGCGCGCCCTGGGCCGCGAGGCGCTGCGCCGCATCCTCTTCGACCCCACGGCGGCCAATCCCGACACCGTGATGCCCCCCTACGGCCGGCATCGCATCCTCGACAGCGCGGAGATCGACCGCATCGTGGAGTACCTCTATGCGCTTCCGTGACGCGTGCCGCCTGGCGATCGCCGCCTGGGCGATCGCCGCGCTGCCGGCCCCTGCCGCCTCGCCCGCGGAGGTGAAGGCCGAGATCGAGGCGCGGCTGCGCTCGCAGCTCCCGGAGCTCGAGCCCGGGGACTACGCGCTGGGCCCGGCTGCCTTCGACCCCGAGCTGCGCGCGCTCGCCGATGCGAACGGCGATGGCGCGAAGGCGGTCGTCGCGCGCGGAGCCGCCCTCTGGAGGCGCCGGTTCCGCGACGGCCGCTCGCTCGCCTCGTGCTTCCCGAACGGGGGCCGGCGCGTGGCGGTGGCCTATCCCCAGTACCACCCGCACCTCAAGCGGGTCTTCACGCTCGAGATGGCGGTGAACCAGTGCCTCAAGGCCCACAAGGAGCCGCTGCTCGACAACGCCGATCCCGCGACCATGGGCGCGATCACCGCCTACGTGCGCAGCCTCTCCGACGGCTATCGGATCCACGTGCGCGTGCCCATGGCCGCGGAGCGCTTCTTCGAGCAGGGGCGGCGGATGTACTTCGCGCGCATGGGACAGCGCAACTTCGCTTGCGCCTCGTGCCACCTGCAGGGCGCGGGCAAGCGCTACGCGGGCGCGCCGCTCGCGCCCGCGATCGGCCAGGCCGCCCGCTGGCCCTACATCCGCGCCGGCGAGGCGGTGACGCTGCAGGCGCAGATCCGCGAGTGCCTCGAGCGCATGGGCGCCGCTCCCTTTCCCGCAGGTTCCGAGGAGCTGAACGACCTCGAGTATTTCCTCACGTACCTGTCCAACGGCCTGAAGTTGCGCGCGAACGCCTGGCGCGGGCCGTGAGGAGCCTCCGCTAGGAGGAGCCCGGCGCCGCGCAGATCCCGCCGTGGGGACGGGACGCGCCGGGCGGGGTGTTCGCCACCGCGTAGAGGTAGCGCAGGGCGATGGGCGCGGTGCCCGGCGAGAGCCAGTCGTGCGTCCCCAGGTCGAAGTAGCGGTTCGCCTCCGCGATCCGGTCGCGGCAGACCAGCCCCGCCACGGTGGCGATGAACGCGTATTCCGTCGCGGGTCCGTGAGTGCCGCGCCGGGCCTCCAGGACCGCAGCCCCGGCGGCGCTCATCGCGTCCGGATCGCGCGCGGCCACCGCCGAGAACAGGTCGAGCCAGCGGCGGTCCGCCTCCGGGAGCTTGCGCCCGCAAGCGGACGTCGCGAGGTGGCTCCACACCTCGAGGGCCGCCGCCTTGCCCAGGTGCGGATTGATCACCTCGGCCATCGTGACGAGCGAGGGCAGCAGCCGTTCGAAGGTCACCTGCGCCGGGCAGCTCGCGGCCCACAGCGCGATCAGGCGCGCGGCGTGCTCGCGGGCATCGGACGCCGGGGCCGCGCCCGGAGCGAAGGCGGGATTCTCGAGGAGGTCGTGGAAGAACCACGCGTCGGACGTGGCCCGGTCGGAGGCGGCCCAGAAGAGCGAGGGGACGCGCCGGTCCGAAGGGTGGACCGTGCCGTCGAACATCTCGAGCAGCGGCACGGCCGCCACCTGCAGGCTCGTGAGGTCCTCCACGCGCTCCTGGGTGAAGCGCGTCCTCGAGGTGCGCTGCTCGAGCAGCGGCCGGTAGTCGGAGTTGGCCGGCACCCCCATCGCGCGATACAGCGCGAGCACCGACGCCGCCGAGCCCACCGAGCGGCGCGCGAGCACGGCCCGGTCGGTGATCTTGAGCCTCTCGAGCAACGGCGCCATGGCGGGCCAGGCGAGCACCCGGTCGTCGATCGCGCCGACGGGCCCGCCCTTGCGGGCGATGAGGATGATGTCCGAGTCGATGGAGGAATACACCACGAAGTGCGGGAACGTCTTCGCCACCGCGTTGAAGATCGAGGCGAGGGCGACGGGGTCCATCTCGTAGGTGTGCAGCCACTGGGAGAGCACGCCGCCCTCGTTGAGGGACGCCGAGAGCCTGCGGTAGAACTCCTCGGTGAAGAGCGAGGCGACGCCGCTCACCCACGGGTTCGACGGCTCCGAGACGATGATGTCGTAGCGGCGCTTGCTGCGCGCGAAGTACGACTTCGCGTCGTCGATCACCACGTGGCTGCGCGGATCGGAGAATGCGCGCTGCACGATCGGCAGGAACTTCCGCGCGCCCTCCACCATCGCCGGCTCGATCTCCACGGTGTCCACGCGCTCGATGTTCGGGGAGCGCAGCATCACGTCGGTGGACATGCCCGAGCCGAACCCGATGAGCGCCGCGGTCTTCGCCTGCGGGTCGTGCGCGAGCGGCATGAGCGAGAGCATCGCCATGGTGAGCTCGTCCGGGGTGGGCGTGCGCCCGTCCACCTGGATCGCCGCGTCGGTCTTGCCGTTGGTGCGGATCGCCATGAAGCCCGCGTCGCTCAGGACGTCGACGGTGGCCGTCTTCCCGTCCCGGTGGAACGCGACCTGCGTCCTCTCGGCGAGCCGCGCCTCTCCCGAGCGGAACACGCCCGAGGCGGCCCGCCGCGCGTCGATGGGAAAGGCGATCGCGATCGCGAGCAGCGCCGCGACGCCCGCCGGGATCGCCCACGCCGACGCGCCGCGGCCGCCGGCTGCCGCGCGGCGCGAGGCGATCAGCACCACGCCCAGCCCGACGTCGATCGCCGCGCCCGTGAGCAGCGCTCCGCGCAAGCCCAGCGTGGTCATGAGGACGTGCACCGCGAGCACGACGCCCGCGATCGAGCCGAGCGTGTTGACCGAGTAGACGAGGCCGATCGCCCGCTCGCCGGCGCTCGAGCGCAGCAGCCGATAGGTGATGAGCGGCAGCGTCATGCCGGCGCAGAACGTGGCCGGCAGCATCACGAGGAGCGCGATTCCCGTCGAGCCCAGGTTGAAGAGCACGAAGCCGCCGCCGTTGCGCGCGACCGACGAGAGCAGCCACGCCATGAAGTCGAAGGAGCCGTTGTAGATGGGCAGCGTCGCGGCGGCGGCCACGCCCATCACCACCTGGACCACGCCGAGGAACCTCACGGGGTCGCCGATCGCGTCCACGCGCTGCCGGATCCAGCGCCCGCCGAGCGCGAGGCCCAGGATGAAGCTCGCGAGCATGAGCTCGAAGGAATAGGTCGAGGCGCCGAGCACGAGGCTCAGCATCCGGATCCAGACGATCTCGTAGACGAACGAGGAAAGCCCGGTGAGCAGCGCCGTGGCGAGGAGCAGCCTGAGGAGCCGCGAGCCCGCCTCCGCGCCGCGCCCGTCCTCGGCCGCGCCTTCCTCCATGCGAGCGACCGCGAAGGGCGGCGGCGTCACGCGCGCGAGCGCCATCGCGCCGGCGGCGAGCGCGATGTTGGCCGTCCCCGCGAAGGCGAGCGTGCCGGGCAGCCCGAACGCCGGGATCAGCACGAAGACCGAGGCGAGCACCCCGATCACCGCGCCGAAGCTGTTCACGAAATAGAGCATCGCCACGTGGTGCCCCGGCGCCGACGGATCGAGGCGCAGCACCGCCGAGCTCACCAGCGGGAAGGTCGCCCCGATCAGCACCGACTGCGGCAGCAGCATGAGGGCCGAGAGCAGCCACTGGGTCGCGCAGAACGAGTGCTCGGCCGAGCACGTGGCGGGAAGCAGGCTCGCGTAGCCCCACTGCGTCACGGCGACGAACAGGGGATGGAACACGAGCGCCATGAGCCCCACCGCGAGCTCAACGGCCGCGTACCAGCGAAGCGGGTTGGCGATCCGGCGCGCGAGTCGCGCGCAGATCCACGCGCCCAGGGCGAGACCGCCGATGAACACCACGAGCACGACGGTCTGCGCATACGCCGAGTGCCCGAGGAAGAGCTGGAGGTAGTGGGTCCAGACCGACTCGTAGATGAGCCCGCCGAAGCCCGACACCATGAACAGCCCGAAGATCAGCTCGATCCTGCGATTCATTGCGCTCCCCTCAGTACGTCCACGGCCTGAACGCGAAGGTGCCCAGGAAATCGCCGTTCGACCGGTCCACCAGCGCGGCGAGGTCGCGCTTGCCCGCGCGCATGGGCAGGAACCCGATCCGGTCCTCGGGTCGGTCCACCTTCGCCCCCAGCCGTCCGATGCTCGCCTCCTCGCCCGGGTTGAGGGCCTCGAGGCGGGAGAGCGGAGCGGCGTGGGCGGTGACCTGGCGTCTCACGTCGTCGTAGGGAACGAAGTATTCCGGGTACGTCTGCAGGTCGAAGCCCGCCGCCGCGGTGATCGCGATGCGCAGCTGCTCTTCCGGGTTCTTGGGCAGCCGCGCGCCCGCCAGATGCGGGCCGGTGACCGAAAGCGCGTCGAAGGGCGGCTTCGCCCTGGCGCGCTCGGCCTCGAGGACCTGGTTCGCCCGCACGAGCTCGAAGCGGTCCTCCACGAACACGATCCACACGGGGCGCGACACGTAGAGCACGTACGCGCCATAGCAGAGCGCGGCGATCTGAAGGACGGCGATGGTCGCGAGGTCGAACTTGAGCCCCTTCTTGCCGGGCACGAAGATGATCAGCGTGATGAGCGGCCCGAGGGTCACGTCGACGAACACGATGAGCAGGAAGAGCGCGCGCCCGCCCGCGGCGGCGAACAGCGCCCCAGGATACCAGGCGAAGTAGATCACCGCGAACACGACCGCGGCGATCACCGCGGTGATCGCCAGGTGCAGCGGCGCGACCTGCCAGCGGGTGATGGGCCTCTTCCCCATCGCGGCTCCTCCGGGGGTGAAAAAAAGAACGGGCCGCTTGCGCGGCCCATTCCCGATGCAGTTGCTGCTATTACCCGCGGCAGGTCGCCGGGAGGTACTTCGGCAGGATGTTCGTGCCGCCGTTCGTCGCGTCGCAGAACCACGCGCTGATCGGGGGCGCGTTGCCGCCGCCGGCCGTGGCGCAGCCGCCCGAAGCCGTCGCGACCGCAGGAGGCGTCGCGCAACCGGCTTTGTAGCCGAGCGTCTTGTTCGCGCCCAGCTGGCCCGCGAGACCGCCGCCCGCGTCGACCGTGATGTCGCCGTTGGTGACCACCGGGGCGTTCGAGTTCGCCGTACCGGAGTCAGAGCAACCGGCGGCCGTCTGGTCGGCCGGCATGTAGCCCTTCGACTGGTAGTACTCCGCCACGCTGGTCTTGCAGACGCCCGCGGCGTTGATCAGCTCGGTGACCTTCGAACGGACCATGTAGTCCTGGTAGGCCGGAATCGCGATGGCCGCCAGGATGCCGATGATCGCCACCACGATCATCAACTCGATGAGCGTGAAGCCCTTCTGGAAACGATTCATGAATGCTCCCTTCTGCAGTTGGAATGTGCGGCCCAGCAACGGCCGGCCCTTGCTATGCAACTGCCGTGCCCGGTCCGGGAAGGTGGACGGCCGGGCACCATCCTAGTCCCCCGCGCCGCCTGCGCAATTTCTCCTGCGCGATCAAGGGGCTGGCGTACCCCTGCCGCAGGCCCGCCGGCCCTCGGCCCGGCCCCGCCCGCCCGCCACGGCCGAAGGCCCCCCGGCTGACCCCGATGCGGCACAAAAGTGACGAACATTGTCAGGCCCCCCGGGCCCGCTCCGGCGCGGCCCGGCGCGGCGCCGGACCTCACGGGCGGTATCCGGGAATGCGCGACTCGTCGACCTCGTCGATCTGCTCGGGGTCGAGGAACTCGCGCGCGTAGCGCAGGTACACCTTCTCGCGCACGAAGATGTCGAAGAGGTCCGGGTCGATGTGGCCGCTTTCCTTGAACCGGCCGAGGATGGCGAGCGACTCGGAGAGGGTCTTCCCGACCTTGTAGGGGCGGTCCTTCGCGGTGAGCGCCTCGAAGATGTCGGCGATGCCCATCACGCGCGCCTGCACGCTCATCTGCTCGCGCGTGAGGCCCCTGGGGTAGCCCTTGCCGTCCATGCGCTCGTGGTGGCCGCCCGCGTACTCCGGCACGTTGGAGAGGTGGCGCGGCCAGGGCAGCGCCTCCAGCATCTTGATGGTGGCCACGATGTGGTGGTTGATCACCTCGCGCTCGCCGGTGTTGAGCGTCCCGTAGGCGATGTTGAGGTTGTCTTCCTCGTCGCGGGAGAGGAACCGGTCGAGCCGGCCCTCGGGGTTGCGCCACGAGTAGCGCGCGATCCGCGACACGCGCGCCTGGTCCTCGGGGCGCATGCGCTCGCTGCCCACGTTGGTGCGGCGCAGGAACTCGCGGTCGGCGTCCAGCTCGCGCACGCGCGCGGCGTACGCCTCCTCGGCCCGGCGCGCGCTCGCCTCGTCCCCGGCCTCGATGGCGCGCACCTTCGCGTGCAGCATCTCGATCTCGGCGTCGCGCTTGAGCACCTCGAGGCGCGTGCCGACGAGCTCGATGCGGTCGAAGATGGTCTGGAGCTTCGTCGCCTTGTCCACGACGTGCACGGGCGTCGTGATCTTGCCGCAGTCGTGCAGGAGCCCGGCGATCTTGAGCTCGTAGCGGTCCTTCTCCGACATGCGGAAATCCGTGAGCGGCCCCGCGACCGCCTCGTGCGCGGCCTCGGCGAGCATCATGGTGAGCACCGGCACGCGCTTGCAGTGCCCGCCCGTGTACGGGCTCTTGTCGTCGATCGCCGTGTTGATGAGCTCGATCAGGGACTCGAAGAGCACCTCGAGCTGCTGGATGAGCAGCCGGTTGGTGAGCGCGATGGCCGCCTGGGATGCGAGGGATTCGGCGAGGCGCTGATCCTCCTCGCCGAAGATGCTGACCAGGCCCGTGGCGGGGTCGATGGCGTTGAGCAGCTGCAGCACGCCGATGATCTCGCCCTCGTGGTTCTTCATCGGGACGGTGAGGAACGACGTCGACCGGTAGCCCGTGCGCTTGTCGAAGTTGCGCGTCCCCGAGAAGTCGAAGCCCTCGGCGGTGTACGCGTCGGCGATGTTCACCGTCTTGTGGGTGAGCGCCGCGTAGGCGGCGATCATCGTGTAGTTGGGCTTCCCGTCCTTGTCGTGCAGCGGGATCGGGTAGAACGGCACCGCGTTGCCGGAGCTGCCGCCCATCGCGATCGAGAGGCTGTCGGTGCGCACGATCTCGAACTGGAGCTTGTCCCCCGCGAGGCGGTAGAGCGTCCCGCCGTCCGCGCGCGTGAGGTTCTTCGCCGCGACGAGGATGGTCTCGAGCAGCCGGTTGATGTCGCGCTCCTGCGAGAGCGCGATGCCGATCGCGTTGAGGTACTCGAGCTTGGAGAGGAAGCGCGTCTCGAGGGAGCGCGCGAGCTCGGCCCCCCCGGGCGCGCTCGGCTCGATCCCCGGCTGGGCGGGGACGACCGCGCTCGCCCGGGCGTCGCGCACGTTCACTTGATGCAGACCGCCCGGACCTGTGCCATGTCGGTGATCCCCTGGAGCACCTTCTCCATGCCGTCCATCTTGAGGGTGAGCATCCCCTCGGCGAGCGCCGTGGCGAGCATGTCGGCCACGCGCGCGTGCTCCTGGATGAGCTTCTTGATGGCGTCGGTGCCGACGAGCATCTCGTGCAGGCCCACGCGCCCCTTGTAGCCGGTGCCACCGCACGCGTCGCAGCCCTTCGGCTTGTAGAGGCGGAACTCGGGCTTGCCGAAGCCGTAGTCGCGCTGGAAGCGCTCGAACACCCTCTTGTAGCCGGCGTTCGGGTCCGCCTTGAACTCGGGCGTGTTGACCAGCTCCTGGCAGTATTCGGTGAGGAAGTGCTTCACCTCCGTCTGGTCGGGAACGTAGGCCTCCTTGCACTTGCACAGGCGCTTGGCGAGGCGCTGGGCGAGGATGCCGAGGAGCGCGTCGGCGAAGTTGAAGGGGTCCATGCCCATGTCGAGCAGGCGGATGATCGATTCCGGCGCGGAGTTCGTGTGCAGGGTGGCGAACACCAGGTGGCCCGTGAGCGAGGCCTCGATGCCGATGTGGGTGGTCTCCTTGTCCCGCATCTCACCCACCATGATGATGTCGGGGTCCGCGCGCAGGAACGACTTCATCGCCGTGGCGAAGGTGAATCCCGCCTTCGGGTTCACCTGGCACTGGCGCAGCCCCCTCTGCGTGATCTCGACCGGGTCTTCCGCGGTCCAGATCTTGGTGTCCACGGTGTTGAGCGAGCCGAGCACCGAGTGCAGCGTGGTGGTCTTGCCGGAGCCCGTCGGCCCGCAGACGAAGAACAGGCCGTAGGGCTTGGTGACGCAGGACTTCAGCCGCTCCATGTTCGTCGGAAGGATGCCCAGCTTGTCGAGCGGGATCGGCTCGCCGGCCGCGAGGATGCGCATCACCACGTCCTCGACGCCGCCCGCGGTGGGGATGGTCGCCACCCGCAGCTCGATGTCGAGCGGCCCGAACTTCTTGAACTTGATCTTGCCGTCCTGCGGCTTCCTCTTCTCCGAGATGTCGAGGTCGCACATGATCTTCAGGCGCGTCACCAGCGGGTTCCTGTAGGCCGCCGGCACCTCGATGTAGTTCATGAGCGAGCCGTCCTTGCGGAAGCGGATGCCGGTCTTGCCTTTGCCGGGCAGCGGCTCGATGTGGATGTCGGAAGCGCCCTGGTGGAAGGCGTCCACGATGATCTTGTTCACGAGCTTCACGAGCTCGTTGTCCGCCGCGGCGGAGACGTCGTCGGCGGAGCTCGCGCCACCCTCCTCTTCCTCGTCGAGCCCCGAGAGCAGCTCCCCGATCGACTCGCCGCCCGCGCCCTCGGCCCCGAAGAACTGGTCGAGCGTCGCCTTGAAGTCGCGCTCGGTCGTGACCTTGTAGGCGATGCGCGAGCGCGGGAAGACGTTCTCCACCATGCGCGAGTTGCGCACGCGCTCGGGATCGGTCGACATCACGATCACGCCGTTCTTGGAGTCCTCGAGCGGGATCCAGTGGTTCGCCTCCGCGTAGTCGCGCTTGATGTTCTTCAGCAGGTCCGGCGGCTTGATGCGGTCGGCCTTGAAGGGCTCGTACTCGACGCCGAAGAACTTGGCGAGCGCCGCGCCGATGGCCGGCTGCTTCACCTGGAACTCCTCGATCAGCACGTCCTCGACGTTCTTGTTCTTGCGCCGTGCCGCCTTGGTGGCGAGCTCGAGCTCGCCGGCCGCGATCACGTTGTCGATCACCAGGTACTCGAACTTCGACTGGATCGACCCCGGCATCTGCTGCCGCACGCGGAAGGCGATGGCGAGCGTCTTGGCGAGCTCCACCATGCCCTCGTCGTGCAGGGCGCTGAACGGCTGCCCGGAGAGGTTGTTGATGAGCTGCACCACGCCCATCAGCTCGTTGCCCGTCTCGCCGCCCAGGATGGGCGCGATCAGCATCTGCTTGGAGCGGTAGCCGGTGCGCTGGTCGACGGCCTTGAGGAACGAGAGGTTGGGCGAGAAGCCCTTGAGCTCGGCGTCGTCGTAGACGTCCTTGATGTTCATGTGGCGCTTGTTGAGCGCGCAGAAGCCCGCGAGCGAGCTCTCGGAGATCGGCAGCTTGATGTCCTTGAAGGAGTTCAGGCCCGTCTTCACCTTCGAGACGATCGAGGAGCCGTCCTCGCTCGTGATGTACACCGTCATGCGGTCCGCCTCGAACAGCTGGCAGATGTCGCGCGAGACGTCGAGGATGATCTCGTCGATGTTGCTGGTGGAGTGGATGCGGTTGGTGACGGCCTGAAGCTTCTTCGAGAAAGCGAGCTTCACGCTCATGTCGGCCACGTTGGCCGGCGACTGCATCTTGGGTTCGAGGAGTGCGCTCATGATTCCGCCCGCTAAGGTTCGTTCGTGTCGCTACAGCGAGAATTCCTGGTTGTTCTCGAGCATGCGCGGGCGCCAGCGCCCGGCCGCCATGCCGATCTCCTTCATCGTGAGGGCCCCTTCGCCCGGCTTGAGGTGCGTGATGAACACCTCGGGGCTCGCGCGCATCTTCGCGAGCTCGCCGGCGAGCAGGTCGGGGCACAGGTGCTTGGAGGCCACGGCGACGTCGCGCTCCTTGTTCGAGAACGCGGTCTCGATGATGAGGTACTTCACGTTCGGGGTGCGGTTCACCGCCTCCCAGAGCGCGTCGTTGGGCGCGGTGTCGCCGCTGTAGACGAGCGCGCCCCTCGAGGTCTCGAGCACGTAGCCCACCGCCGGCACCGTGTGGTTGGCCGGGATCGGCGTGAAGCGGCGCGCGCCGAGCTTCACGGTCTCGCCCGCGCGGACCTCGCGGTAGACCATGAAGGGCTTGTCCGCATCCGGGATCTGCGTGAAGTCCGGCCAGATCTTCCAGTTGAAGAGGTGCGCGCGCAGGATGTCGAGGGTCTCCTTGATGCCGTACACGTGGATCGGCCCGCCGCGCATCCAGCACACCGAGTCCACGAGGAACGGGATGCTCGTCACGTGGTCGAGGTGCGAGTGCGAGACGAAGATGTGGTCGATGCGCGCGAGCGCCTCGAGCGAGAGGTCGCCCACCCCCGTTCCGGCGTCCACCAGCACGTCGTCGTCCACGAGGAGCGAGGTGGTGCGGAGGCCCCCGCCGATGCCTCCGCTGCACCCCAATACCCTGATCTTCATCTCCTGTCCTCGGGCGGCGGCGGCCTTCCTGCGGCCCCCGGGCGCGGTCGCCGGTCGCGACGGGGACCGGAGCGTCGGTCCATTATCGGGGAACGTTACCATGGCCACTGTGCAGCATTGCACAGATCGGGCGCTGCGGAAACGGCGCGCGCGCGGGCGCCGCTCCCCGGTCCGCGCGCCGCGGCGATCACGGCTTGTAGAAGAACTCCATCTTCACCCCCGCGATCTCGATCAGGTCGTGGTCGTTGAGCATCTGCGCGTGGGCGCCCAGCGAGGTGCCGTTGAGGGTGGGGAAGGTGGCGCCCTCGACGTGGGTGATGAAGTAGCCGTTGGGCCGCCGGGTGATGACGGCGACCTGCACGCCGGGCTTGCCGACCGTCGTGAGGTTCTTGGTGAGGTCCAGGGTCTTGCCGGCCGCGGCCCCGGACAGGACCTGGATCGCGGCCTCGCGCACCGGTCCGCCGGCGGGGGCCGGTGCGGCGGGCGCGGGCTCGGGGGCCTTCGCGGGGGCCGGGGCGGCGGCCGCGGCGGGAGGCGGCGCGGCGGGAGCCGGGGCGGGCTTCGCCGGCTCGGGGGCGAGCGCCTTCAGGTTCGTCTGGGTGTCGCCCATCGCCTTGTCGGGCGCCGGCGTGGGCCCCGCCTTGGCGGGGTTGCGGATGATCATCGTCTTCTCGAAGTCGGCCGCCGTCGCCGCGGTCGGCGCGTCGTTGAAGTACTTGAGCTTGTGCTTGCCGATCTCCACCACGTCGTTGTTCTGGAGGAAGTGCTTCTTGATGGGCTTGCCGTTGACCATCGTGCCGTTGGTCGAGCCCAGGTCCTCGATGAACGAGTCGTTGAGGATCGTGATGATCGCCGCGTGCTCGCCGCTCACCGCGAGGTTGTCGATCTGGATGTCGTTATGAGGCTTGCGCCCGATGAGCGTGCGCTCCTTGGAGAGCGTGTACTCCTTGAGCACCTGCCCGTCGACGCTGAGAATGAGCTTGGCCATGGTCGTTTTTCCTCGGGTGTTACCGGAAGAGTGCCTTGAGTCGCGCCAGCCAGCCGCGCGGCACCCCGTAGGGCTCTGCGACGCGGATCAGCATCGCGGAAATGTTGTCGCGGCCGCCGTTGTCGTTGGCCGCCTGGACGAGCTGCTGCACGGTAAGGCTCGGATTGGACTTGAGGGTGATGAGCGTGAGGCGGATCTCCTCGTCCTCCACCATGTCGGAGAGGCCGTCGGAGCAGAGGAGGTACAGGTCGTCGTGCGCGGCCTCGTGCACGTGGACCTCGGGCTCGACCGCGGGATCGATGCCGAGCGCGCGCGTGACGAGGTTCTTGTTCTGCGACAGCTTCGCCTCCTCCGGCGTGATGAGGCCCGAGTCGAGCTGCTCCTGCAGCAGCGAGTGGTCGCGGGTGATCTGCTCCATCGCGTCGCCGCGCAGCCGGTAGGCCCGCGAGTCGCCGATGTGCGCCACGGCGACGAAGTTGTCGTAGAAGAGGCTCATCACGAGCGTCGTGCCCATCCCCGCGCACTCGGGGTTGTTCTGCGACGTCGTGTAGATGGCGCTGTTGGCGCGCGCGATCTGCTCGCGGATCAGGCGCTCGGCGAGCGCCTTCGCCTCCTCGCGGCCGAGGCGCTCCACGGCGCGCGGGTTCCACGCCTCCTGCAGCCCGTCCGTGATGAGCGACGTCGCCATGCCGCTGGCCACCTCCCCCGCGTTGTATCCGCCCATGCCGTCGGCGAGCACGTACAGCCCGATCTCGGGACGCGACTCGATGCAGTCCTCATTGTGGTCGCGCACGCGCCCGGGGTCCGTGAGGCTCGCCGCCTGCAAGGCCTGCGAGAGGTTCATGGGCCGCGCCGCCTGGCGCGACCCGCGCGCTCCTCCCGCTGCCCTCCGTTACCGTGCGCCACTTGTTTCATGCCGTTTCCGGTTTGTTGTCGGACGCCGCCCCAGGACGCATCCCGCCGTTCGCCCCGACTTCTTCTTCGCGCCGCGGGGTCCGGCGAAAACCGCGCAAAAACACGGATTTATAATAACTTAAAATGCTTTTTTCAGAAACAATCCCGCTTCCGGCCCCATCTGCATGAATTTCCGGGCATATACGGCCGGCCGCCCTGGCCTCCGGGGCGCCGCCCGATTCCGCCCGCAAAGGCAAAATTCCTTTCCCGCCGGGCGTTTCCGGGCCGGTTGCCAGTCATTATACGATTGGGTTTAATGGGGATCGGAGCTTGTCCTGCGGCTTTCCCGCCGCTCTCCACATCCCACCGCATCCACCGAGGCTCCCATGGAACGCCTTCAAGACGTCGATCCTCTCGAGACGCGCGAATGGGTCGATTCGCTCGACGCCGTGCTGCAGGTCGAAGGCCCGGAGCGCGCGCACTTCATCCTCGAGCAGCTCGTGGACAAGGCGCGCCGCTCGGGCGCCTATCTGCCCTACAGCGCGAACACGGCCTACATCAACACGATCCCGCCGCACCTCGAGGAGCGCATTCCCGGCGACCAGGCGCTCGAGCACACGCTGCGCTCCATCGTGCGGTGGAACGCGGTGGCGATGGTGCTGCGCGGCGGGCGCAAGGACCTCGAGCTGGGAGGCCACATCGCGAGCTTCGCTTCCGCGGCCACGCTTTACGACGTGGGCTTCAACCATTTCTGGCGCGGGCCGACCGATTCGCACGCGGGCGACCTCGTCTACATGCAGGGGCATTCCTCGCCCGGCGTGTACGCGCGCGCCTTCCTCGAGGGGCGCCTCACGGAGGAGCAGCTCGACAACTTCCGCCAGGAGGTGGGCGGCAAGGGCATCTCGTCCTACCCGCACCCGTGGCTGATGCCGGAGTTCTGGCAGTTTCCGACGGTCTCGATGGGGCTGGGGCCGATCCAGGCGATCTACCAGGCGCGGTTCCTGCGCTACCTCGAGCACCGCGGCCACGCGAAGACGGACGACCGCCGCGTGTGGGCCTTCATGGGCGACGGCGAGATGGACGAGCCCGAGTCGCTGGGCGCGATCGGCATGGCGGCGCGCGAGGGCCTCGACAACCTGGTCTTCGTGGTGAACTGCAACCTCCAGCGCCTCGACGGGCCCGTGCGCGGCAACGGCAAGATCATCCAGGAGCTCGAGAGCGATTTCCGCGGCGCCGGCTGGAACGTGATCAAGGTGATCTGGGGGTCGTACTGGGACCCGCTGCTCGCCCGGGACACCGACGGCCTGCTGCAGCGACGCATGGAGGAGGCGGTCGACGGCGAGTACCAGAAGTTCAAGAGCCGCGACGGCGCCTACGTGCGCGAGCACTTCTTCGGCAAGTACCCCGAGCTCAAGGCGCGCGTGGCGAGCATGTCCGACGAGGACATCTGGCGGCTGAACCGCGGCGGCCACGACCCGCACAAGCTCTACGCGGCCTACGCCGCGGCCATGAAGCACCGCGGCCAGCCCACCGTGATCCTCGCGAAGACCGTGAAGGGCTACGGCATGGGCGCGGTCGGCGAAGGCAAGAACATCGCCCACCAGCAGAAGAAGATGCCCCAGGAGGCGCTGCGCCAGTTCCGCGACCGCTTCAACATCCCCATCCCCGACGAGAAGCTCCAGGACCTCCCGTACTACCGCCCGCCCGAGGGCTCGCCGGAGATGAAGTACCTGCGCGAGCTGCGCGCCGCGCTGGGCGGGCCCCTGCCGCAGCGCCGTCGCCGGAGCCGCTCGCTCGAGGTTCCGAAGCTCGAGGCGTTCAAGCCGCTGCTCGAGGCCACGGCCGAAGGCCGCGAGGTGTCCACGACCATGGCCTTCGTGCGGCTGCTCGGCATCCTGGTGAGGGACAAGCACGTCGGGCGCAACGTCGTGCCCATCGTCCCCGACGAGTCGCGCACCTTCGGGATGGAGGGGCTCTTCCGCCAGCTGGGCATCTACTCGTCGGTGGGCCAGCTCTACGAGCCCGAGGACAGCGACCAGCTCATGTTCTACAAGGAGGACAAGAACGGCCAGATCCTCCAGGAAGGCATCAACGAGGCGGGCTCGATGTGCTCGTGGATCGCCGCGGCCACGTCGTACTCCAACAACGACGTGCCGATGATCCCCTTCTACATCTTCTACTCGATGTTCGGCCTGCAGCGCACGGGCGACTTCGCCTGGGCCGCGGGCGACATCCGCGCGCGCGGCTTCCTGCTCGGCGGCACGGCCGGGCGCACGACGCTCAACGGCGAGGGACTCCAGCACGAGGACGGCCACAGCCAGGTCCTTTCCTCGGTGATCCCCAACTGCGTCTCCTACGACCCGACCTTCGCCCACGAGGTCGCGGTGATCGTCCAGGACGGCCTGCGCCGCATGGTGCAGGAGCAGGAGGACGTCTACTACTACATCACCCTGATGAACGAGAACTACCCCCACCCCGCCCTGCCGGAGGGCGCGCGCGAGGGGATCCTCCGGGGCATGTACCGGCTGGTCGACGCGGGCGTCGCGAAAGGCCCGCGCGTGCAGCTCCTCGGCAGCGGCACGATCCTGCGCGAGGTGATCGCCGCCGCCGAGCTGCTGAAGCAGGACTGGGGCGTGGCCGCCGACGTGTGGAGCTGCCCGAGCTTCACGGAGCTGCGCCGCGAGGGGCTCGCCACCGCGCGCTGGAATCTGCTGCATCCCACCGACAAGCCGCGCACCTCCTACGTGGAGCAGTGCCTCGCTCCCACGAAGGGCCCGGTCGTCGCGGCCACGGACTACATCCGGGCCTTCGCCGACCAGATCCGCGAGTTCGTCCCGCGGCGCTACAGGGTGCTCGGCACCGACGGCTTCGGCCGCAGCGATTCGCGCGCGAACCTGCGGCGCTTCTTCGAGGTGGATCGCCACTACGTCGCGCTCGCCGCCCTGCGCGCGCTCGCCGAGGAAGGCGAGGTGGCGCCCTCGAAGGTGGCCGAGGCGCTCAAGAAGTACGGCATCGACCCCGCGAAGCCCGCCCCCTGGACCGTGTAGCCCCGGCGGACGGCGAAGAACAACGAGAAGGAGGCCACGTTGGCCGCGATCGAGGTGAAGGTCCCCGACATCGGGGACTTCAAGGACGTGCCGGTCATCGAGGTGATGGTCAAGCCCGGCGACGCGGTGAGGAAGGACGACTCGCTCATCACCCTCGAGAGCGACAAGGCGACCATGGAGGTTCCCGCCCCCGCCGCGGGCACCGTGAAGGAGCTGCGCGTCAAGGTGGGCGACAAGGTGAGCGAGGGCAGCCCCATCGTGTTGCTCGACGGCGCAGGCGAAGCGAAGGCCGCGCCCGCGGCCGCTCCCACTCCGCGCGCTGCATCCGCTCCGAGTTCCGCTCCCGCCCCGAGCGCTGCCCGGGCTCCCGCCCCTGCGGCGGTCGCGACGCCCGCGCCCGCCGCCCCACGGGAGTCGCCCGTACCGGTCGCCACGGCGAGCGCTCCGCCCACGCCCGCGCCGGACCGCGGCGCGGAAGCCCACCCGCCCCACGCGAGCCCCGGCGTGCGCCGCTTCGCCCGGGAGCTCGGCGTCGACGTCGCGCGCGTGCCCGGGTCCGGTCCCAAGGGCCGCATCCTCAAGGAGGACATCCAGAGCTTCGTGAAGGGCGCGCTCGCGGAGGGCGCCGCCCAGGCCCCGGCGCCCGGCGCGGGAGTTTCCCTGGGCCTTCCCCCGTGGCCGCAGGTGGACTTCGCCAAGTTCGGCCCGGTCGAGGTGCAGCCCCGGTCGCGCATCCAGAAGATCTCCGGGCCCGCGCTCGCGCGCAACTGGGTCATGATCCCCCACGTCACGCAGTTCGACGAGGCCGACGTGACCGAGCTCGAGGCCTTCCGCGCGCGCGTGAACGAGGAGAACGCAAGATCGGGCGTGAAGCTCACGCCGCTCGCCTTCCTCGTGAAGGCGGCTGTGGCCGCGCTGCAGAAGTTCCCCGTGCTCAACAGCTCCCTCGACGGCGACAACCTCGTTCTCAAGCGCTACTGGCACATCGGCTTCGCCGCCGATACGCCCAACGGCCTCGTGGTCCCGGTGATCCGCGACGCCGACCGCAAGGGGCTCGTCGACATCGCGCGCGAGACGGCGGAGCTCGCCGCCAAGGCGCGCGAGGGCAAGCTCGCGCCGACCGACATGCAGGGCGGGACGTTCTCGATCTCCTCGCTCGGCGGCATCGGCGGCACCGCGTTCACGCCGATCATCAACGCCCCCGAGGTCGCCATCCTGGGCGTGGCGAGAGCGGCGACGAAACCCACGTGGAACGGCCGTGAGTTCGTCCCGCGCCAGATCCTTCCCCTGTGCCTGTCCTACGACCATCGCGTGGTGGACGGGGCGCTCGCCGCGCGCTTCACCGGCTACCTCGCCCAGGTCCTCATGGACCTGCGGCGCGGCCTGCTGTAGGCGGCGCCGTGGAGCGCCTCGAGATCAGGGTCCCGGACATCGGCGACTTCAGGGACGTCCCGGTCATCGACGTCCTGGTGAAGCCCGGCGACGCGGTGAGGAAGGAGGACGCCCTCGTCACCCTGGAGAGCGACAAGGCGACGATGGACGTGCCCTCGACGCACTCGGGCACCGTCGTGGAAGTGCGCCTGAAGGTCGGCGACAAGGTCTCGCAGGGCAGCGCGATCGCGGTGCTGGAAGTCGCCGGGGCACCCGCGGCGGCGGGCGCGCCACCGAAGGCCGAAGCGGCCTCCGCGGCGGAGAGCGCCCCGACGCCGTCGTCCGACGCGTCCGCCCTCGCCGGCGCCATCGCGCAGCAAGGCGCGAAGTCGGTCCGCCAGGCGCTCGCCTCGACGCTCGCGAGCCTCGACGCGGACCTGCACGCCGAGGTGCTCGTGCTCGGCGCCGGGCCCGGCGGCTACACGGCGGCGTTCCGCGCGGCCGACCTCGGCAGGAAGGTCGTGCTCGTCGAGCGGCATGCGACGCTCGGCGGCGTGTGCCTCAACGTGGGCTGCATCCCCTCGAAGGCGCTGCTGCACGCCGCGCGCGTCATCGCCGACGCCGAGGAGATGTCGGGCTTCGGCGTTTCCTTCGGGGAGCCGAAGGTGGACCTCGCGAAGCTCCGCTCGTGGAAGGACGGCGTGGTGGGCAAGCTCACCCGGGGCCTCGCCGCGCTCGCCAAGACGCGCAAGGTGACCGTGGTGCAGGGCACCGGCCGCTTCGCCTCGCCGCACACGCTCGAGGTCGAAGGGGCGGGCGGACGCAAGGTGGTCTCCTTCGACCACTGCATCATCGCCGCGGGCTCGCGCGCGGCGCGCATCCCCGGCCTGCCCTACGACGACCCGCGCCTCATGGACTCCACTGCGGCCCTCGATCTCGCCGAGGTGCCGAAGCGGCTCCTCGTGATCGGGGGCGGGATCATCGGGCTCGAGATGGCCACCGTGTACGACGCCCTCGGAGCGAAGGTGACGGTGGTGGAGTTCATGGACCGCCTGATCCCGGGCGCGGACCCGGAGATCGTGAAGCCGCTCGCCAGGCGCATCGACAAGCGCTACGAGCGCATCCTGCTGCGCACGAAGGTGGCCGGGATCGAGGCGCGCAAGGAAGGATTGCGCGTCGCCTTCGAGGGCGCCGAGGGCGCGCCGGCCCCGGGCCCCGAGACCTTCGACCGGGTGCTCGTCGCCGTGGGCCGCCGGCCGAACGGCCCGGAGATCGGCTGCGAGAAGGCGGGCGTCCAGGTGAACGAGCGCGGCTGGATCCCCGTGGACCGGCAAATGCGCACCAACGTGCCCCACATCTTCGCGATCGGCGACATCGTCGGCGAGCCGATGCTCGCCCACAAGGCCACGCACGAGGGCAAGCTCGCCGCCGAGGTGATCGCCGGCATGGACCACCACGCCTGGGAGGCGCGCACGATCCCGAGCGTGGCCTACACCGATCCCGAGGTCGCGTGGATGGGGCTCTCGGAGCCCGAGGCGAAGGCGAAGGGGATCGACTACGAGAAGGCCGTCTTTCCCTGGTCCGCGAGCGGCCGGGCTCTGGGCATGGGCCGCGGGGAGGGCCTCACGAAGGTCCTGTTCGAGAAAGGCTCGAAGCGCATCCTCGGGGCGGGCATCGTCGGCGTGAACGCGGGCGACCTCATCGCGGAGACCGTGCTCGCGCTCGAGATGGGCGCCGACGCCGAGGACATCGGGCTCACCATCCATCCCCATCCCACGCTTTCGGAGACCATCTTCTTCGGCGCCGAGATCGCCGACGGGACGATCACCGACCTGATGCCGCCGAAGCCGCGAAGCGCCGGAACCGCCTAGGGAAGGACGGGCGCGGCGACGAGGGCGAGCGCCGCGACCACCGCGAGGCGCTCGGCGCCGAAGAAGCCGCGCGGCTTCGCCTCGGCGTCCACGATGCCCGCCACCTCGCGCCCCTCCGCGAGGATCGGCAGGCAAGCCTCCGACTGCACGCCGGCGTCGCAGACGTAGAAGCCTCCGCCCGCCTCGACGTGCCGCGAGACGTCTTCGATCACCGTGGCGCGGCCGGTGAGCCCCACCGTGCTGTTCGTGCTGCGCTCGGCGAACTCGCGCGTGAGCGGGAACTCGGCGCGGCTCGGGCGCCCCACGTACGCGAGCTTCACGAGGACCGGCACGCCCGCGGGATTCACGCGCCGCTGGTAGATTCCCACCCAGTCGGCGCCCGTGGTCTCCTGCGCGCGCTCGACGAGCCGCTCGAGGAGGGCGAGCCGCCGCGTCGCCTGCTCCGTGCGCCCGCCGAGGATGGCCGCGAGGTCGTAGGGCACCGGCGCCATCTCGTCGCCGATCGAGCAGGTGCCGTCCTCGGTGAGCATGGGCACGGCGTAGGTGTAGAGCGAGGACGCATCGCCGATCGCGACCTTCTCGCCCATCGCCTCCATGAAGTCGCGCACGGCGCGCTCCACGGCGTCCTCGCGTCCCGCGAGCGACTGGAGGCCGGCCATGCGCAGGTAGGCCCCGACGCGCTCCCGGGCGGCGCTCACGGGCGCCCCGGCTCCGGGACGAGCGGGGGACGCTCCAGCCACTCGAAGGCGAGGCCGCGGCTGCGCATCCAGTCGGCGACCGCGAGGCCCGTCGCGCGGCGCCACGGCCGCAGCTCGGCGGGCTTCACGCGGCGGTACTCGGCGAGCTCGGCGCCCAGCTTCACCGTGCCCGTGGCGAGCGCGTGGTAGCAGAGCATCACCTCGTTCTTGCGCTCGAAGATGTAGTTGCCGATGAGGTGCGATTCGAAGACGTCGAGGCCGAGCTCTTCCTTCACCTCGCGCGCGACGGCGGCGCGCGGATCCTCGAGCGTCTCGAGGTAGCCGGTGACGAGCGCGAAGAAGCCCTCGGGCCAGGCGCGGTTGCGCGCGAGGATCATCTCGCCCTCGTGCTCGACCAGCGCGCCCACGCAGGGCACGGGATTGGCCCACTGGACGAAGCCGCAGTCCTCGGCGCACGCGCGCCGCGTGCGTGCCGCGCCGTCCGCGTCCACGAGGCGCCGTTCGGCGAGCGCCCGGCCGCAGCGCGGGCAATAGGAGAACGGTTCGGTGCTCAGAGGCGCTCGGCGACCCAGCCGCTCACCGATGCGAGCGCCTTGGGCAGGGCCGCGGGGTTGGTGCCGCCCGCCTGCGCCATGTCGGGCCGGCCGCCCCCCTTGCCGCCCACCTGGGAGGCGACGAAGTTCACGAGCTCGCCCGCCTTCACCTTGGCGACGAGGTCCTGGGTCACGCCCGCGATGAGGCTCACCTTCTCGCCCTCGGCCGCGGCGAGCACGATGGCGCCGGTCTTGAGCTTGCCCTTGAGCTGGTCGAGCGTGTCGCGCAGCGTCTTCACGTCGGCGCCGTCGAGCCTGGCGGCGAGCACCTTGACGCCCTTCACGTCGACGGCGCTCCCGGCGAGGTCCTGGCCCTGGGAGGTGGCCATCTTCGCCTTGAGGCGCGCGAGCTCCTTCTCGAGCGCGTGGGCGTTCTCGAGCGCCTGGGCGAGCCGCGCCTCCACCTCCTGGGGCTGGGCCTTGAGCGCCTCGGCGACGTGCGCGAGGCGCTCGGACTCCTGCCGTGCGAACGCGATGGCGACGGTGCCCGCGACGGCCTCCACGCGGCGGATGCCGGCCGCCACCCCGCCCTCGGACACGATGCGGAAGAGCCCGATGTCGCCCGTGCGCGCGACGTGCGTGCCGCCGCACAGCTCCCGGGAGCTGCCGATGTCGAGCACGCGCACGACGTCGCCGTACTTCTCGCCGAAGAGCATCATCGCGCCGAGCTTCTGCGCCTCCTCGATGGGCATCACGCGCGCCTGCGTGGGCTCGTTCCTCAGGACCTCCTCGTTCACGATCGCCTCGACGCGGCGGACCTGCTCCGGCGTCATGGGCGCGTTGTGGCTGAAGTCGAAGCGCGTCTTGTCCTCGTCGACGAGCGAGCCCTTCTGCTGCACGTGCGGGCCCAGCACCTCGCGCAGCGCCTTGTGCATGAGGTGCGTAACCGAGTGGTGGCGCATCGTGCGCATGCGCTTGTCGAGGTCGACGTTGGCGGCGACCGTGTCGCCCACGGCGAGCTCGCCCGTCTTCACGACGCCGTGGTGGCCGAACACCTCGGGCTGGATCTTCTGCGTGTCCTCAACTTCGAAGAGCGTGAGGCACACGCCCCCCCGGGTGAGCTCGCCGCGGTCGCCCACCTGGCCGCCCGATTCGGCGTAGAACGGCGTCTTGTCGAGGACGACGATGCCTTCCTCGCCCGTCGAGAGCGAATCCACCGGCGCCCCGCCCTTGTAGAGCGCCACCACGCGCCCCTCCTCCGAGAGCGTGTCGTAGCCGCGGAACGTGGTCTTCACGCCCTCGTAGCCGAGCTGCGCGCCCGCCTTGAACCTGCTCGAGGCGCGCGAGCGCTCCTGCTGCGCGGCCATGGCCGCGTCGAAGGCCGGCATGTCGATCGCGAAGCCGCGCTCGCGGCCGATGTCGGCGGTGAGGTCGACCGGGAAGCCGAAGGTGTCGTAGAGGCGGAACGCCGTCTCCCCGTCGAGGCGCCCGGGGTCCTTCGCGAGCGCGGTCTCGAGGATCGCCATGCCGGTCTCGAGCGTCTCGGCGAAGCGCTCCTCTTCCTGCCCGATCGTGGCCTTCACGCGGTCGCGCGAGGCGGCGAGCTCCGGATAGGCCCCGCCCATCTCCTCGGCGAGCACGTCCACGAGCCGGTAGAAGAACGGCTCCTTCTGCCCGAGCTTGTAGCCGTGGCGCATGGCGCGGCGGGCGATGCGGCGCAGGACGTAGCCGCGCCCCTCGTTCGCCGGGATCACGCCGTCGGCGATGAGGAATGCGCAGGAGCGGATGTGGTCCGCGATCACGCGCAGCGAAGGCAGGTCGAAGTCCTTCGCGCCCGTCTCCTTCGCCGCGGCGCGGATGAGCGTCTGGAAAAGGTCGATCTCGTAATTCGAGTGCACGTGCTGCAGCACGGCCGTGAGGCGCTCGAGCCCCATGCCCGTGTCCACCGAGGGCTTGGGGAGCGGATGCATCGTCCCCGCCTCGTCGCGATTGAACTGCATGAAGACGAGGTTCCAGATCTCGATGTAGCGGTCGCCCTCGGCCTCGGGCGAGCCGGGCGGGCCGCCTTCGATGCCGGGGCCGTGGTCGTAGAAGATCTCCGAGCACGGGCCGCAGGGGCCCGTGTCGCCCATCTGCCAGAAGTTGTCGCTCTCGTACTTGCGCCCGCCCGGCTTGTCGCCGATCCGAACGCAGCGGTTGCGAGGCACGCCGATGTCCTGCGTCCAGAGCTCGTAGGCCTCGTCGTCGGTCTCGTAGACGGTGGTCCAGAGCTTTTCCGCGGGCAGGCCGTATTCCTTCGTGATCAGCTCCCACGCGTAGCGGATGGCCTCGCGCTTGAAGTAGTCGCCGAAGCTGAAGTTGCCGAGCATCTCGAAGAACGTGTGGTGGCGCGCGGTGTAGCCCACGTTCTCGAGGTCGTTGTGCTTGCCGCCCGCGCGCACGCACTTCTGCGCGGTGACGGCGCGGTTGTACGGCCGCTTCTCGTTGCCGAGGAAGACGTCCTTGAACTGGTTCATCCCGGCGTTGGTGAAAAGCAGCGTCGGGTCGTTCGTCGGGACGAGCGAGCTCGAGGGGACGTGCGTGTGCCCCTTCGAGACGAAGTAGTCGATGAATTTTTTTCGAATCTCTTTGGTATTCATGGTGTTGGGGATGTGCGCCCCGTCCGGACCCAAACGCCCGGGTAAACCGCAAGGATATCAAAGAACTAGCAGTCGACCGAGGGGGTGATCGACACTAGAACGCGGTATTGGGCAGCAACCCGTTCGTACGAGAACTGCGAGAGGGCCGTTCTTTGGGATGCGTGCTCAAGCGTGATGGCGCAGACATTGCCCTGCCCATCGAGATCGACGACCGTGTTCTCGTCGAGATCGCGAGTTTCCGCAGCAGGCATCTCCTTCAACTCGATCAGGAGCGTATCCGTGTCTTCGAAATGGCGGATTCTCATGGCACCTGCTATCGGCCACAACCCTGAAAGCTTCTAGGCCTTCAGCAGCGCATTGACGACGAACAGTGCGACCAGCGCAACAAGCGTCAGCGTGTTCTGAATTCGATAGCTCATCGCGATTTCTCCACGGTTCGGAGGAAGCCGAGCACCTCGTCCAGCCGAAAGCCCCGGCCCTGGAGGAAGCGCGCCTGGCGCGCCTTCTCGCGCGCGTCGGCCGGGGGCGCCCCGAAGCGGCTGCGCCAGATCGATTCCATGCTCGCCACCCCGTCGGCCGCGGCGGCGCGGAAGCCGCGCGCGATGGTTTCCTCGTCCACGCCCTGGGCGCGCAGCTGGTGCGCGACCTTGAGCGGCCCGAAACGCCGGGACTTGGCGCGGATCGTCTGCTCGGCGAACCGGGCGTCCGAAAGCCAGCCGCGCTTCACGAGCTCGTCGAGGAGGGCTTCGACATCATCGCCCTCCTCCGCGTACGCGGCGAGCTTGCGCCGGAGCTCCTCGCGCGAGTGCTCGCGGCGCGCGAGGAGCCGCAGCGCGCGCGCCTTGAGGGTGGGTTCCTGGCGCATGGCCCGCGCCTCGCCCGCGTGCTCAGTCCGCCTCGGCCGCTTCCTGGGACTGGGGCATGCCGCCCGCGACGCCGACCGCTTCCCGGATCTTCTGCTCGATCTCCTGGGCGATGGCGGGGTTCTCCTTGAGGAACTCGCGGGTGTTGTCCTTGCCCTGGCCGATCTTCTCGCCGTTGTAGGCGTACCAGGCGCCGGATTTCTCGACGATGCGGTGCAGGACCCCGAGCTCGATGATCTCGCCCTCGCGGGAGATCCCCTCGTTGTAGAGGATGTCGAAGTCGGCGGTCTTGAACGGGGGCGCGACCTTGTTCTTCACGACCTTCACGCGCGTCTCGTTGCCGATCACCTCCTCGCCCTTCTTGATGGAGCCGATGCGGCGGATGTCGATGCGGACCGACGCGTAGAACTTGAGCGCGTTGCCGCCGGTGGTGGTCTCGGGGTTGCCGAACATCACGCCGATCTTCATGCGGATCTGGTTGATGAAGATGACGAGCGTGTTGGAGCGCTTGATGTTGGCGGTGAGCTTCCGGAGCGCCTGGCTCATGAGGCGCGCCTGCAGGCCCATCTGCGGCTCGCCCATCTCGCCCTCGATCTCGGCCTTGGGCGTGAGGGCCGCGACCGAGTCGATCACGACGCAATCGACGGAGCCGGAGCGGACCAGCATGTCCGCGATCTCGAGGGCCTGCTCGCCGTTGTCCGGCTGCGAGAGGAGCAGCTCCGAGATGTCCACGCCCAGGCGCTGGGCGTACTGCGGATCGAGCGCGTGCTCGGCATCGATGAAGGCCGCCGTGCCGCCCAGCTTCTGCACGTTGGCGATGACCTGGAGGGTGAGCGTGGTCTTGCCCGACGATTCCGGGCCGTAGATCTCGACGATGCGCCCGCGCGGGAGCCCGCCCACGCCGAGCGCCATGTCGAGGCCGAGCGACCCGGTGGAGACCACCTCGATGGCGCGATCCACGTCCTGGGCGCCCATCTTCATGATCGAGCCCTTGCCGAACTGCTTCTCGATCTGGGAGAGGGCCGCCTGCAGGGCTTTCGCCTTGTTCTCGTCCATCTTCGGGGCTTCCGGGGCGGTGCTGGAGATGACCTTGAGCATTTTCATTATCCCATCGATTGATTGTTGGAGACGGTTGCGAGGCTACTCGGTCCCAGGCTCATGGAATGAGCTACCGGACCCGGCGCACCAGCCCCGCCATGACGCCGAAGATCTCGAATCCCCCCTTGGGGCGCAGTACGGGATACGCCTTGTTCGCGGGCTTCAGGACGAAGCCGCCCTTCTCCCGCTCCAGGTACTTCACGGTGAACTCGTTGTTCACGATCGCCACGACGATGTCGCCGACGTTGGCGTTCGGCTGCTGCTCGACCACCAGCAGGTCCCCTTCGTGGATCCCCGCGTCGATCATCGAATCGCCCTTCACGCGCACGAGCGAGGTCTTCGAGGGCACCTTCACCAGGTAGTCGTCCAGCGTGATGAGGTCGTAGCCATCGGCGAGCGCCGGGTTCGGAAGCCCCGCCTGCACCGCCGAATCGGCGAGTCGCCGCTCGAAGAAGCGCAGCCCGGGCTTGAGCTGCCGGTCCGGGGTCCAGTCGAGGAAGCCGGCCTCCTCGAAGCGCCTCACGCATTCGGCGACCCACGACTTGGCCGAGATCCCCCACAGGTGCGCGAGCACCGAGTACGAGGGGATCACCTTGTGCTCCGCGTAGTAGTCCTGGAGCTTCTCCAGGTACGCGGGATCCAGCGCGGGCTTCTGGCCATTCAACGCCATGGGGGGCTCGGGCGATGACAGAACGATTGTTCTGCACGCTACAGAACGGACGTTCTGTTGTCAAGCCAGCAGGTCGATCAGCCCCTGCAGCGCGACCGCCACCGACTGGCGCCGCACGGCCGCCCGGTCGCCCTTGAAGAGGAAGCGGCGGCACTGAACCGGAGCGCCGCGCGCGGCCCACGCGAACCAGACGAGGCCGACGGGCTTCGCGGGTGTGCCCCCGGTGGGACCGGCGATCCCGGTGATCGCCACGCTCGCGTCGGCGGCGCTGCGCTCGAGCGCGCCGGCGGCCATCTCGGCGGCGACCTCCTCGCTCACCGCCCCGTGGGCGACGAGAGTGGCGTTCGCCACCCCCAGCATCTCTTCCTTCGCGAGGTTGGCGTAGGTGACGAAGCCGCGCTCGAACCAGTCGGAGCTGCCGGACACGCGGGTGATGGCCTCGGCCACGCCGCCGCCGGTGCACGACTCCGCGGTGGCGACGCGCACGCCGCGGCGCTTCGCGGCGAGCCCGAGACGCCGCGCGAGGCCGGTGATTCTCCGCTCGTTCACCGCTGCTCCCCCGGCCGGCCGCGGTACCAGTACCGGTAGCGCTCGCCGAACCCGAACTCGCGATAGAGCCTGCGGGCGGGCTCGTTGTCCGCCTTCACCTGGAGGTAGGCGTGGCGCGCGCCCAGCTCCCACGCGGCGGCGAGGAGCGCCGAGACGACCGAGCGCGCGTGTCCCGCACGCCGCGCCGCCTCGTCGGTGATGATGTCGAAGAGGCCCGCGCAGTCGTCCTCGACGATGGTGAGCCCCGTGGCGAGCACGCGCCCGCCGCGGCGCACGCCCACCGCGCGCAGCGCGAGCGGCATGCCCTCGAGCCGGGCGAGGTGCGCGCGCCGATGCTCGGGGGGCGAGCCGCGCATGGCGCCCACCGCTTCCACCATGGCTGCGAGGTCCATGGGCTCGGCGCCGTCGGGGGCGAGCCGGGTCGGATCGATCGCCGCCGCTTCGACGGCGGTCGGATCGAAGCTCCCGTAGCCGCGGCGCTCGAGCTCGGCGTCGAGCGAGGCGGGCTCCGAGAACGGCGTCATGCGGAAGATCGCCGGCAGCCCCGCCCGCGCGTACAGGCGCTCGCAGTAGGCGATCTTGGCCTCGAGCGGCTCGCGCGACGGGTAGATCGCGTTCACCGACCGCGCGCGCTTCGCCTGGCCGTTGAGCAGGCGCAGCAGCCACCCGTCGTAGACCAGCTGGCCCGGAGGGGCGGAAGAGTTGAGCGCCAGCTCCTCGAGGCGCCGCTCGTCGGGCCCCATGGAGGCTCAGGCCTTCGCGGGCCGCAGCCGGCGTCCGCTCGCGCCGTCGAAGAAATAGAGCTTCCCGGGCAGGACGTGGAAGCGCAGCACCTGTCCCGCCGGGGGCGTCACGTGCCCGTCGATGCGGGCGACGAGCGGCGTGCCGTCGAACAGGCCGTGCAGCAGGGAATCCGCGCCCAGGGCCTCGATGGTCTCCACCTTGAACGGGATCATGGGGCCTTCGCCCTCGCCCATCACCAGGTGCTCGGGCCGGATGCCCACGGCGACGCTCGCCGGCGCCGCGCCCGCGAGATCCGGCGGAAGCTTCACGCGCAAGCCCGCCCCCACGTCGACCTCGCCGTCCGCGCGCTTGCCCGGGAGGAAGTTCATCGAGGGGGACCCGATGAAGCCCGCCACGAATTGCGTGGCGGGATCGTCGTACACCTCGAGGGGGGCGCCCACCTGCTCCACGGCGCCGGCGTTGATGACGATCATCCGGTCGGCGAGCGTCATGGCCTCGACCTGGTCGTGGGTCACGTACACGCTCGTGGTGCGCAGCTCCCGGTGCAGCTTCTGGATCTCCAGGCGCATCTGCACGCGCAGCTTCGCGTCGAGGTTCGAGAGCGGCTCGTCGAAGAGGAAGGCGGCGGGGTGGCGCACGATCGCGCGCCCCATCGCGACGCGCTGGCGCTGGCCGCCCGAGAGCTCGCGGGGCTTCCTCTGCAGGAACGGCCCCAGCTCGAGGATGCCCGCCGCGTGCTGCACCCGCGTTTCGATGTCGGCCTTCGCGATTCCGCGGATCTTCAGCCCGTAGGCCATGTTGTCGTACACGCTCATGTGCGGGTAGAGCGCGTAGTTCTGGAACACCATGGCGATGTTGCGGTCCTTGGGCTCCACCTCGTTCACGCGCTTGCCGCCGATGCGGATCTCGCCCTCGGTCGCGTTCTCCAGCCCCGCGATCATGCGCAGCACCGTGGACTTGCCGCACCCCGAGGGGCCCACGATCACCACGAACTCGCCGTCGGCGATCGTGACGTCCGTGCGGTGGATGACCTCGGTCTTGCCGAAGCTCTTCGTGACGCCGATGAGATTGATCTCCGCCATGGTCCCTATCCCTGTGCGCCGGCGTCGAGCGGCCCTTGGGTCCGCTCCAACGCCGCTCCCGAAGATCGAAGCTTCGCAGGTTTCATCTATTTCTCGGTTTCGACTAGGCCCTTCACGAACCACTTTTGCATGAGGACCACCACCAGCGCCGGCGGCATCAGCGCCAGAATGGCGGTAGCCATGACAATGTTCCACTCGGTCGCGGCGTCGCCGCCGGCGATCATGCGCTTGATCCCGATCACGACGGTGTACATCGACTCGCTGGCCGTGACGAGCAGCGGCCAGAGGTACTGGTTCCAGCCGTAGATGAAGAGGATCACGAAAAGCGCGGCGATGTGCGTCCTGGAGAGCGGCGCCACGACGTCCCAGAAGAAGCGCATCGGTCCCGCGCCATCGATGCGCGCGGCGTCCACGAGCTCGTCGGGGATCGTCATGAAGAACTGCCGGAAGAGGAAGGTCGCGGTGGCCGAGGCGACGAGCGGCAGGACCAGGCCGGGGTAGGAGTCGAGGATGTGCAGCTCCGCCATCACCTTGAAGGTCGGGATGATGCGCACCTCCACGGGCAGCATCAGGGTGACGAAGATCATCCAGAAGAAGAAGTTGCGCAGCGGGAATCGGAAGTAGACGATCGCGAACGCCGACAGGATCGAGATCGCGATCTTGCCGATCGCCACCGAGAGCGCGACGATCAGGCTGTTGAGCAGCATCCGGTCCACGGGCGCTCCCGAGCCCTTCTCCGATCCCGCCACCAGGGCGTGATGGTAGTTCGACCACGCCTGCCCGCCGGGGAGCAGCGGCATGGGGACGTTCACGATCTGGTCGTAGGTGAGCGTCGAGGCGACGAACGTGACCCACAGCGGAAACGCCAGCACGATCACGCCGGCGACGAGGATCAGGTGCGCGAGGAGGTCGCCCACCGGGCGATTCTCGACCATTCCCGTGCGCGGGGCGGCCATCAGTATTGCACCCTGCGCTCGACGTACCGGAACTGGATCACCGTGAGCGCGATCACGATGAACATGAGGACCACCGACTGCGCGGAGGAGCCGCCGATGTCCGCTGCCTTCACGCCGTCGAAGTACACCTTGTAGACGAGGATCTGGGTGGACTCCACCGGGCCTCCCTCGGTCGTGGCGTCGATCACGCCGAACGTGTCGAAGAAGGCGTAGACGATGTTCATCACGAGCAGGAAGAAGCCCGTCGGCGAGATCAGCGGGAAGACGATGGTCCAGAACCGCCGCACGGGACCCGCGCCGTCGATCGCCGCCGCCTCGATGAGCGACCCCGGGATCGACTGCAGCCCGGCGAGGAAGAAGATGAAGTTGTAGCTGATCTGCTTCCACGTGGCCGCGACCACGACCATCAGCATCGCCTGGCCCTCGTCCACGCGCCAGTTCCACTCGATGCCCAGCCGTCGCAAGTAATAGCTCACCAGGCCGATGGTCGGCGCGAAGAGGAAGGCCCAGAGCACGCCCGCAATCGCCGGGGCCACGGCGTACGGCCAGATGAGCAGCGTCTTGTACAAGAGCGCGCCGCGCACCACGTGGTCGGCCATCGTCGCGAGCAGCAGCGAGATCGAGATCCCGAGGGAGGCCACCAGCAGGCTGAAGACGGCCGTCACGCGGAACGAGGCGAGGTAGTGAGGGTCGCGGAAGAGCTCCCGGAAGTTCTCGAGCCCGACGAAGTGCGTCGTGAGCCCGAACGGATCCTGCGCGAGGAAGGAGAAGTAGACCGCCTGGATCGCCGGCCAGAAGAAGAACACGACCGTGATCGTGAGCTGCGGCGCCACCAGCGCATAGGGCAGCCAGGCGGACTTGAAGACGACGCGCTTTTCCATCCTCGCCGTGGAAAGGGCGGCCGCGGCCGCCCTTTCCTGTCTCCTCCGACGCGAACCGGCGCTACTTGTTCGCCGCCTCGAACTTGCGCAGCAGCTCGTCGACGCGCGCCACCGCCTCGTCGAGCGCCGCCTTCGGCGTCTTCTTGCCCGAGAGCGCCGCCTCGATCTCGTCCTCGATGATATCGCGCCCCTGCACGTAGCTGCCGAAGCGCAGCCCCTTCGAGTTCACGGTCGGCACCTTGTAGGTGAGCTGCTTGATCGCGACCTCCGGCCCGGGGTTCTTCATGTAGAAGCCGGACTTCTTCGTGAGCTCGTAGGCCGCCGTCGTAATGGGCAGATAGCCCGTGGCCGTGTGCCAGTCCATCTGCACCTCGGGCTTGGACAGGAAATGGAAGAACTCGGCCACGCCCTTGTACACGTTGGGGGTCTTCCCGCCCATCACCCAGAGCGAGGCGCCGCCGATGATGGAGTTCTGCGGCGCGCCCTTCACGTCGGCCCAGTACGGCAGGAAATGCACCGACCACTTGAACTTGGCCTGCTTCGCGACGATCCCCGAGGCGCCGATCGAGAGGGTGGCCATCGCGCACTTGCCGCTCGCGAAGGTGCCGTCGCCCTGGCTGCCCTTGCCGACGTAGGTGAACTCGCCCTTCTTCACGAGGTCCGCGAGCATGGCGATCTGGCGCACGTGCAGCGGCGAGTTGATCTCGAGCCGCGTGCCGAGGCCCGCCATGCCGTTCTCAAGCGTGCCGATCGGCACGTTGTGCCAGGCGGAGAAGTTCTCGATGTGCGTCCAGGCGAGCCACGAGGTCGTGTAGACGCAGTCCTGCCCGGCGGCCTTCAGCTTGTCCGCATCGGCGACGAACTCCTCCCAGGTCCTCGGCGCCTTCGACGGATCGAGGCCCGCCTTCTGGAACGCGTCCTCGTTGACGAAGAACACGACCGTCGAGCTGTTGAACGGGAACGACAGCATGTTCCCGTGCGGGTCGCTGTAGTAGCCCGAGACGGCCGGCAGGTACGCCTTCGGATCGAACGGCTCGTCGGCGTCCTTCATGAGCTTGTAGACGGGGACGATGGCGCCCTTGCCGGCCATCATCGTCGCGGTGCCCACCTCGAACACCTGCAGGATCGCCGGCGCGTTGCCCGCGCGGTAGGCGGCGATCGCCGCGGTCATCGATTCGGGGTACCCGCCCTTGTAGACGGGAACCACCTTGTAGCGGTCCTGGCTCGCGTTGAACTCGTTGGCGATCTCGTTGAGCTTGGTGCCGTTGAAACCGCTCATGGAGTGCCAGAAGGCGATCTCCGTCTGGTTCTGGCCGTAGGCCGCGGTGGCGGCGAGCGCGACCAGCGCCGCGAGCGCGAGCAGCGATTTGCGGATCATCTGGGGAGCCTCCTTCGGATGGGTGGCCGCGGGCCTTGTTCTCGTCACTAGGGCAGCCTGCGGACGCCGCCAATGGTACAACGATCGCCCGGGGGGCGTCGTGACCATTCGATGACCGATTGCCGCAGATCAAACGTGGCCGGGCTATCCCCCCGAAAGCGCCGCCACCACGAGGACCTCGTCGCGCGAGTCGAGGCGCCGGTCGAGGCTCGCCTCCTGCGCGCGGTTCACGAAGACCTTGATGTGCGGCCGGATCGCGTCCTGCTCGTCGACAATGCGGAACCGGATCCCGGGATGGCGGCGGTCGAGGTCCGCGAGAAGCTCGCCGAGCGTCGCGCCATGGGCCTCGACTTCGCGGCGGCGGCTCGTGTACTCCGCGAGCGGGGTGGGCAGGACGACCTTCACGGCGCGGCCGACGCCTCGACGGCGTACACGTGCGGCAGGTGCAGGCAGAGGCAGCTCCAGCTCGCGCCCTCGTCGAAGCTCGCCCAGACCTCGCCGCCGGTGGTGCCGAAGTAAAGCCCCACGGGATCGAGCGGGTCGGCGCACATCGCCTGGCGCTTCACCGTGAACCAGCCCTGCGCGCGCGGCAGGCCCGCGTCGAGGCGCCGCCACCGTCGGCCGCGGTCGCGGCTCACGTACACCGCAGGCTTCCCGCCGATCGGCACGCGCGGCCACACGGTGCCGCCGTCCATGGGAAACACCCAGAGGGTCGCGGGGTCGCGCGGATGCAGCACGAGCGGGAAGCCGATGTCGCCGATCGCCTTCGGCATCGCGCGGCCGATGCGCTCCCAGCGCGCGCGACCGCGGTCGAGCCGATAGATCCCGCAATGGTTCTGCTGGTAGACGTCGCCGGTGACCGGATGCACGCGCAGGCAATGCGGGTCGTGGCCGTACTCCGCGTCCGGATCGGGCAGGAAGTCGGCGGCGCACCCGCGGTTCAGGGGCGTCCACGAGGCCCCCGCGTCGCGCGACTCGAACACGCCGCCCGAGGAGCATCCCACGTAGAGGTGGCGCTCGTCGCTCGGGTCCACGTTGATCGAATGGAGCGTCCCCCCGTCGGGCGGCGCGTCCCCGGGCGGCCCGATCCATTTGCGCCGGTCCGGGTGCGCGTTGAAGCCGGCCACGCCTTCCCACGTGCGCCCGCCGTCGTCGGAGGCGAAGAGTCCCTGGGGCGAGCTGCCCGCGTACCAGCGCCCCGGCTGGCGCGCGTGGCCCGGCGTGAGCCAGAAGACGTGGCTCACGGAGTCCCCGCCGCTCGCGGCTTTCGGGAACCGGGGCGGATGAGCGCTCTCCTTCCACGAGCGGCCGCCGTCCGTGGAGCGGTACACCGTGGGCCCGAGGTGGCCCGCGCGCACGGCGGCGAGCAACGTGCTCCCGTCCCGCGGGTCGAGGACCGCGTGATTCACGATCTGGCCGAGGAAGTGGGGGCCTTCGATGGACCAGCGCCGCCGGCGCGCGTCGGAGCCGAGGACGAAGAGCCCCTTGCGGGTCGAGACGAGGACGCGCAGCGCAGCCACGGAGCTTCGCACCGGCGCCGGCCTACTGCTCCTTGCGGATGAGGGACTTGAGCGAGCCCAGCAGCCCGCGCTTCTCCTCGGCGGTGGGCTCCGGCGGCGCCTTGTGCACCACGTACTGGGGCTCCGTCTTGGGGCGCGGCGCCGGGGCGCCGGTCGGCTTCGGACTGAGCACCGAGCGCTTGACCACCTCGGCCCACTGGTTCGGCCGCCCGATCAGGTACTTCGCGAACTCCTCGACCCCCTGGTCGTTCATCTCCTGGGCGAGGAGGTTGAAGACGTCCACGGTGAAGCCGCCCACGTTCTTCGTGGCGATCTTCATCTTGCCCGTCTCGTGGTCGCCCTCGATCTTCGCCTGGACGCGGAAGTCGCACTTCACCCGGAAGACCTCGTGGGTGATGACCTTGCGCTCGTTGCGGAACTGCTCGCTCTTGTGCTCGATGTTCGACTGCCAGAGGATGTCCCGGAACTTCTCCATGTCGTCCGGTCCCTTCTTCACCGTGAGCACCTTGTCGGACAAGCAGCGGTAGCCCACCTGCACCTCGCCGTAGTAGTCCTTGTCGATGAAGTGCTTCGAGCGGAAGTCGCAGAAGAAGTCCTTGATCACGAGCCCGTCGATCTTGCCGACGGTCGCGAGCTCGAACGCGAACGGGCTCGGCATCTGCACGACGTTGAGCTGCTTGCCCAGGTCGTTCAGGTAGATGAAGGTCCTCCGCAGGGCGTGGTCGACCGCCACCGCGGTCGAGCGCATGCTCTCGGTCTTGTCGACGTCCTGCGCCTTGAGGGCGTCAGCCTGCTTCTTCAGATCGTCCAGAAGTCCCACGAACCCTCCTGCGATTCCGGATGCCCGAGGCGGATTTTAACGTATGATCGCCGCGAGAACCAAAAAGCCGGAGCCCGCTTCTTTCGATGAAGGCCGTGCTCGCCTTCGACCAGGGCACCACCAGCTCGCGCGCCATCGCCTTCGGGCATGACGGCCGAATCCTGGGAATGGCCCAGCAAGAATTCCGCCAGATCTTCCCCCAGCCCGGTTGGGTCGAGCACGACGCCCTCGAGATCTGGCAGACCCAGCGGGACGTGGCCGCCCGGGCCCTCGCGGGGGCCTCTCTGGGGCCGCGCGACGTCGCCGCCATCGGGATCGCCAACCAGCGGGAGACGACGGTGTTGTGGGAACGCTCCACGGGCCGTCCGGTGGCCAACGCGATCGTGTGGCAGGACCGACGCACCGCGTCCCGATGTGACGCTCTGCGACAGTCGGGGCTGGAGCCGGTCTTCACCCGCAAGACCGGCCTCGTGCTCGATCCGTACTTCTCCGGGACGAAGCTCGCCTGGCTCCTCGAGCATGTTCCCGGGGCCCGGGCGCGGGCCGACGCGGGCGAGCTCGCCTTCGGGACGGTCGATTCCTGGATCGCCTGGCAGCTCACGGGAGGCGCGGCCCACGTGACCGACGCGAGCAACGCCTCGCGCACCCTGCTCTTCGACATCCACGCTCTCGACTGGGACGAGGAGCTGCTCGCGATCCTGCGCGTTCCGCGCGCGGTGCTGCCGCGCGTGGTGGCCTCGAGCGGGGCCTTCGGCGAGACCGCGTGCGAGGGGCTGCCCCGCGGGATCCCGATCGCGGGCCTCGCGGGCGACCAGCAGGCGGCGCTCTTCGGGCAGGCGTGCCACCGCCCGGGCATGGCGAAGAACACCTACGGCACGGGCTGCTTCCTGCTGATGAACACCGGCGCACGCGCGGCCGCCTCCGCGAACGGCCTCGTCGCGACCGTGGGATGGCGCGGGGACGGCGCCGCGACCTACGCGCTCGAGGGCAGCGTCTTCATCGCGGGGGCGGCGATCCAGTGGCTGCGCGACGGGCTCGGGCTCATCGCGCGCGCCGCCGACATCGAGGCGCTCGCCTCGAGCGTGCCGGACACGGGGGGCGTGCACTTCGTGCCGGCCCTCGCGGGCCTGGGCGCCCCCCACTGGGACCCGCACGCGCGCGGGGCGATCGTCGGGATCACGCGGGGGACGACGCGCGCCCACCTCGCCCGCGCGACCCTCGAGGCGATCGCGATGCAGGCCGCCGAGCTCATCGAGGCGATGTCCGCCGACTCGGGCATCGCCCTCACGGAGCTGCGCGTCGACGGGGGCGCCACGGCCTCGGGGCTGCTCATGCAGCTGCAGGCGGACCTGCTCGGCGTGCCGGTCGTGCGCCCGCGCGTCACCGAGACCACGGCCCTCGGGGCGGCCTACCTCGCCGGCCTCGGCACGGGCTTCTGGAAGGACGCGGCGGAGATCGCCTCGCTCTGGGAGCGCGAGCGCGAGTTCGAGCCGCGCATGGCGCGCGACGAGGCGGCCGCGCGGCTCGGCGAATGGCGGCGCGCCGTGGAGCGCTCGCGCGGCTGGGCGCGCGCCTCTTGAGCGCCCCGACCCTAGCCGCCCGCCTCCAGGCGCAGGAAGTGGCGCCGGTAGTGGCGCAGCTCCTCGATCGACTCGTACACGTCCGCGAGGGCCTCGTGGCGTCCCTCCTTCGCCACGCCCTGCAGCACGTCCGGGCGCCAGCGCCGGGCGAGCTCCTTGAGCGTCGAGACGTCGACGATGCGGTAGTGCAGGTACCGGTCGAAGGCCGGCATGTAGCGGGCCATGAAGCGCCGGTCCTGGTGCACGGTGTTGCCCGCGAGCGGGGCCGTGCGCTCGGCAACGATCGGCTTCAGGAACTCGATGAGCCGCGCCTCGACCTCGGCCTCGGTGAACGTCGAGGCCCGCACGCGGTCCACCAGCCCCGACTTGCCGTGCGTCGCCTTGTTCCACGAGTCCATCGCCTCGAGCACCTCGTCGGGCTGGTGGATCACGTAGACGGGCGCCTCGGCGATGGTGTCGAGGTCCGCGTCGGTGACCACCATCGCGACCTCGAGGATGCGGTCCCGGTCGGGAACGAGCCCGGACATCTCCATGTCTATCCAGACCAGCGGGGTCCTGTCCTGCGTCGCCTGTGCCATGAGATCCGGGTCTCGCGCCTCGCGCCGATTGTGTCACGGCGGGCGCGTAACCTCCAAGCCAATTGACCGCCACCTCCTTTTCCGCCGTATTCGCCGCCTTCGTGGTCGCCGCGCTCGCCTGGCGCACCTGGCTCGCGCTGCGCCAGCGGCGCCACGTGGCCCTGCATCGCGACCGCGTGCCCGCCGACTTCGAGGCGCTGATCCCGCTCGAGGCGCACCGCAAGGCGGCCGACTACACGCTCGACAAGCAGCGCCTCGGCATCGCCGAGACGTGGGCCGTCGACGGCGCGGTGCTGCTCGCCCTCACGCTCGGCGGGGGCGTGGCGGCCATCGACGCGCTGAGCGCGAGGCTCCTCGGCCCGGGGCGCGTGCGCGAGCTCGCCACGGTCTTCGGCGTGATCCTCGCGAGCACGCTCGCCACACTCCCCTTCGAGGCGTGGCGCACTTTCGTGATCGAGACGCGCTACGGCTTCAACCGCACGACGCCCGCGCTCTTCGTCGCCGACATCGCGAAGTCCGCGGCGCTGGCCGCGGCGCTCGGCACGCCGCTGCTGCTCGCCGTCTTCTGGTTCGTGCAGGCCGCGGGGCGCTACTGGTGGCTCTACACGTGGGTCGCGTGGATGCTCTTCACGCTGCTCCTGGTGACGATCTTCCCGCGCTGGATCGCGCCGCTCTTCAACCGCTTCACGCCGCTCGAGCAGGGCGAGCTGCGCCGCCGCATCGAGGCGCTGCTCGAGCGCTGCGGCTTCCGCTCGGGGGGGTTGTACGTGATGGACGGCTCGAGGCGCTCGAGCCACGGCAACGCCTACTTCACCGGCTTCGGCGCCCAGAAGCGCATCGTCTTCTTCGACACCCTCATGGAGCGGCTCACGCCCGCGGAGATCGAGGCCGTGCTCGCCCACGAGCTGGGCCACTTCGCGCGCGGCCACATCCCGCGCCTGCTCGCGATCCGTTTCGCGCTCGCCCTGCTGCTGCTCGCGATCCTCGGCTGGCTCTACGGCGAGCCGGCCTTCTACGGGGCCCTGCGCCTGCCGGCCCCCGGCATCGGCGCGGCGCTCGCGGGCTTCGCGCTCATCGTCCCCGTGTTCACGTTCCCCTTCCAGCCGCTCTCGAGCCTGCTCGCGCGCCGCCAGGAGTTCGAGGCGGACGCGTTCGCCGCGAGCCACGCGAACGCCGAGGACCTCGTGAGCGCGCTCGCCAAGCTCTACCGCGACAACGCCTCCACGCTCACGCCCGACCCGCTGCACTCGCTGGTGTATGATTCCCATCCCCCCGCGGCGCTGCGCATCGACCACCTGCGGCGCGGCCGCGGAGCCCTGTCGACCCTGTAGCGGAACGCCCCATGAACGAGCTCGCGCGCAAGAAGTGCAAGCCCTGCGAGGGAGGTGTCGCGCCCCTCTCGCCCGAGCAGGTGCGGCCCCTGCTCAAGGGCCTCGAGGGGTGGGCGCTCGAGGCCGGCGCCATCGCCAAGACCTACCGCTTCCGCAACTACTTCGAGACGATGGCCTTCGTGAACGCCGCGGCGTGGGTGTCGCACCGCGAGGACCACCACCCCGACCTGCTGGTGGGCTACAACCAATGCCGCGTGTCGTACGTGACGCACGCGATCGGCGGGCTGTCGGAGAACGACTTCATCTGCGCTGCCAAGCTCGACGCCCTGTTCGAGATCTGACGGCGGATGACGACCCGCAGGGAGAGGGAGCAGCAGGTCGTCGTCGAGGGGCGGGTGATCGCCGACTTCGGCCGCGAGTTCCTCGTCGAGCTCGCCGACAAGCGCCAGATCGTGTGCACCCGCAAGGGCAAGAAGCAGGACGCCACGTGCGGCGATTTCGTCGAGGTGCGCCTCACGGGCTCGGCCCAGGGATCGATCGAGCGGGTGGGCACGCGCCGCAACCTGCTGTACCGCTCGGACCAGTGGCGCGAGAAGACGCTCGCGGCCAACGTCGACCAGGTCGTGATCCTCCTCGCGCCGCAGCCGCCGTTCAGCGAGGCGTTCCTCAACCTTTCCCTCGTCGCCTGCGAGGCGGCGCGCATCCCCGTGATCGTCGCCCTCAACAAGAGCGACCTGCCGGAGCACGCCGCGGCGCTCGCTTCGCTGCGCAACTACGAGGCGATCGGCTATACGGTCATCAGCATGTCGGCCAAGTTCGACGGCGCGCAGCCGCTGCGCCCCTACCTCGACCGCAGGCTCACGCTCCTCGTGGGCCAGAGCGGCATGGGAAAGTCGCGGACCGTCAACGCGCTCGTGCTCTCGGACGTGGCGCGCGTGGGCGAGCTCACCGGCACGCTCAACGCCGGCACCCACACCACCACGTTCTCGAGGATCTACCGCCTCGACCGCGACAGCGCGATCATCGACACGCCGGGCTTCCAGTCCTTCGGCCTGTTCCACCTCACCGAGGACCAGATCGGGGAGGCGATGCGCGAGTTCCGCCCGTGGCTCGGGCGCTGCAAGTTCAACGACTGCGCCCACCTCGGGGAGCCGGGCTGCGCGGTGATCGAGGCGGCGCAGCGCGGCGAGATCAGCGCCGAGCGCCTCTCGTTCTACCAGGTGCTCATCGAGCAGCACCGGGAGCTGCACGAGGAGCACCCGGAATGGACGCGCTGAGGTCCTAGCGGCCGATCGCGAGCGGGATGCGCCGGCGGCCGAACTGCGCCTTGCGGTCGAAAGGAACGAAGACCCCGGCGATCGCGGTGCCGCAGTCGGGGCAGGTGCCGTCGCCGGCGAGGCGATAGGCGCCGATGTGGTGCCAGTCGCGCTCGATGAGCGCCGCGCCGCAGCCGGGGCAGCAGGTCGTGCCCCCTTCCCGGTCGTGCACGTTGCCCGTGTAGACGTAGTGCAGCCCCTCGTCGAGGGCAATGCGCCGCGCGCGGGCGACGCTCGCCGCCGAGGTCGCAGGCGTGTCGAGCATCTTGAAGTCCGGGTGGAACGCGGTGAAGTGCACGGGCACGTCGGGGCCGAGCTCGCGGCGGATCCAGCGGCTTTCCTCGCGGATCTCGGCGTCGGAGTCGTTGCGCCCGGGGATGAGCAGCGTCGTGATCTCGAGCCAGACCTTCGTCTCGTGGTGCAGGTAGGCGAGCGTGTCGAGCACCGGGGCGAGGTGCGCGCCGGTGAGCTTCACGTAGAACTCGTCGGTGAAGCCCTTCAGGTCCACGTTCGCCGCGTCCATCTTCGCGTAGAACTCGCGCCGCGGCTCCGGGGAGATGTACCCCGCCGTGACCGCCACCGTGCGCACGCCGGCGTCCCGGCACGCGTCGGCGCAATCCATGGCGTACTCGGCGAAGATCACCGGGTCGTTGTAGGTGAAGGCCACGCTCGCGCAGCCGCTCTCGGCGGCCGCGCGCGCGATCGCCTCGGGCGAGGCGCGGTCCATGAGCCGGTCCATGTCGCGCGACTTCGAGATGTCCCAGTTCTGGCAGAACTTGCACGCGAGGTTGCATCCCGCGGTGCCGAACGAGAGCACGGCGCTGCCCGGCAGGAAATGGTTGAGCGGCTTCTTCTCGATGGGATCGATGCAGAAGCCCGACGAGCGCCCGTAGGTCGTGAGCACCATCGCGTCGCCCACCCGCGCGCGCACGAAGCAGGCGCCGCGCTGGCCCTCGTGCAGCCGGCACTCGCGCGGGCACAGGTCGCACTGCACGCGCCCGTCGTCGAGGCGGTGCCACCACCTTCCCGGGTGGAGCGGCTCCTCGATGGGCTCGGGCACGCGCGCGGTCACCGGTACTTCTCCACGGTGTAGCGCGACACGGCGAGCCGCGGGTGCCAGAAGCGCACGGGCAGCCCCGCCTTGCGGCGCAGCTCCGCGAGGAAATCGACCGGGTCGGGGAGGCTTTCCCAGACCTGGGGCAGGAACGTCGCGCGCAGCTCCTCGTACTCCAGCACGAGGCCGTCCACGCCGGGACGCAGCAGCGCGACGAGCTCGGCCTCGCTCGCCGCCTCGATCGGCACGCGCGCCGACAGGACCGACACTTCCACCTCGAGGCGGTCGCGGATGTCGGCAGTGACGGGCGGGAAGCGCGGGTCGCGATAGGCCGCCGCGCGGGCGTTGTGGGCGACGTCGTCGCCCAGGGGCCGGTGCGCGTCCACCGTGCCGATGCATCCGCGCAGCTCGCCGCCTTCGCGCAGCGTCACGAAGCTCGCCGCCGTGGCTCGAAGCCACTCCTCGTCCCACTGGCGCGCCGCACGCGCGTTCGGGCCGTC
Organism: Usitatibacter sp.; assembly: GCA_035624355.1. Lineage (GTDB taxonomy): Bacteria > Pseudomonadota > Gammaproteobacteria > Burkholderiales > Usitatibacteraceae > Usitatibacter. The sequence goes on from DASPRQ010000025.1 coordinate 49,815, forward strand.
GGCGAGGGCCTCGCGCGCGATGCCGAGCAGGACGCGCCCGCGGCGCTCGCGCTCAGCCACGGCTCGCCTCGTGGAAGGCGAAGGCGCCGTAGCCCACGACCCGGTCGCGGTCGCCCGCGGTGTCGCCCGAGTTGCGCAGGTCCACGAGGCGCGCCTCGAGGCCGCGCCGGCGCGCCACTTCGAGCAGGCCGTTGATGGGCGCCGCACCGCACGCGTCCTCCGGCTCGAGGCCCGGCTCGAGCCCGAGGATCGAGCGCGCAGTGCCGCCGTCGCGCCGGCGCGCCGCCTCGTACGGCAGGTAATGGGACAGGTCCGAGCTCACGACGACGAGCGTCTCCTCGCCGCCCCAGAGCGCTTCGAGGAGCGCGGCCATCTCGTCGGGCGAGGCGTCGCCGACGACGATCGGCACGAGGCGGAAGGCGCCCAGCACGGCCTGCAGGAACGGCAGGTGCACCTCGAGCGAGTGCTCGAGCGCGTGCGCGCGATCGCTCACCTCGACGCACGCGAAGCGCCGGATCGACTCGATCGCCTCCACGTCGAGGGCGACCGCGCCCAGGGGAGAGGCGAAGGCCGCCGCCGAAGGCACGGCCGCGCCGCGGACGTAGACCCGGTGGGCGGGCCCGGCGAGCACGACCCGGCGCACGCGCCCCGCGAGCGGCGCGAGGCGCGCGTAGGCGCTCGCCGCGATCGGTCCCGAATAGATGTAGCCGGCGTGCGGCGCGATGATCGCCTTGGGGGCGCGCTCGCCGGCATCGGGCGCCGCGGCGGCCAGATGGGCGGCGACCTCGGCGGCCAGCGCGGCGGGCTCGCCGGGGTAGAAACTGCCGGCCACGGCGGCCGGGCGCACTGCGGGCATGGGATCACCTCCGTTGCCTCCGGAGATGGGTGCAGCCTAGCACTTTCGCAAGAGCGGCCGCCGGGCGCCGCCGCGGGGTCGCGCGGCGATCAGGCGTAGCGCAGCGCGGCGTCGAGCAGGTACACGACGAGCCACAGAGCGAGCGCCCGCCACAGCAGCCCCTCGAGGCTCGCGAGCGAATCCTCGCGCGCGCCCTCGCCCACGCCCAGGGCCGGGCGCGCGACGATCGCCCCGTTCTCGGAGACGGGGTCGCCGAGGCGGGCGCCGAGGGCCCCGGCGCCGCTCGCGAGCACGATGCCCTCCTCCGGACGGATCCAGGCCGCGGCCTGGGAGCGCCAGCAATAGATCGCGTCCTCGAAATCGCCGACCACCGCGAAGGCGAAGGCGGTCAGGCGCTGCGGGATCCAGTCGATCGCGCGGAAGGCGCGCGCGGCGAACCAGCCGAAGTCGCGCTCCTGCGGGTCGGCGAGGCCCTCCCAGCTCGTCGCCGCCCGCCAGGCGAGCGGGTAAAGGACGAGGCCCAGCGGCCCGGGAAGCACGAGGTACCAGAAGAGGGGCGCGAACACCCCGTGGTGCGCCTCCCGCAGCGCGTGCTCGGCCGCGAGACGCGCGACGGACCCCGCGTCGTCGGCGTCGACCGCCACGCCCTGCCACTGGGAAAGGCGCCGGGCCGCGCCCGCGACGTCGCCGTCGCGCAGCCTCTTCTCGATCGCGGCGAGCTCGCCCACGGTCCCCAGGAACCGCAGGCTCCCGTACAGCACGACGATGTCGAGGAGCCAAAGCGCGAACGGGTGGATCGCCGCGGCGGCCACGGTCACGAGCCCCGCGGGGATCATCACGCCGAACATGAGCGCGAGCCACGCGACGATCCCCGAGTTGCGGTCGCCCGCGTCGAGCCGCTTCGCCGCCGACAGGCACATGCGCCCGTAGAAGGCCATCAGCGGCTGGCGCGGCGGCGGCGGCCACGCGTGCTGCCCGAGGAGGCTCACGAGGAGGGCGAGGAGGTTCACGGCGGCGCTCCGGCGACGGCCCGATTATAGGTCCGCGCGCCCGGCGATCCGGCGCGTGCGCTTGCCCCGGACCCCGGCGAAATGGGCCTCGAAGCGCGCGAGGTCCGCCTGCGGATCCGAGGTCGGCTCGAAGGGCGGTCCGATGCGCACGACCCGCGTCGCGTAGTCGAGGGCGGCGGGCACGACCGGGACGCCCGCCTCCCGCGCGATGTGCAGGAAGCCGCTGCGGAAGCGCCCCTGGCCCTTGCGCGTGCCCTGGGGCGCGAGGGCGAGCACGCGCCGCTCCACGCCGCGGAAGGCGCGCGCCGATTCCGCGACCACGCCGTGCGGGCCCGTGCGGTCCACGGGAATGCCGCCCAGCCAGCGCATGAGGGGCGCGAGCGGGCCGCGGAAGAGGGTGTGCTTGCCGAGGAACGCGAGATCGATGTCGAGCGCGAGCATCGCCGCCGCGCCCACCACGAAGTCCCAGTTGGAGGTGTGGGGCGCCACGGCGATCACGAACTTGGGCAGGTCGGGGATGGCCCCCTCGACGCGCCACCCGAGGAGCGCGAGGGCGGCGCGTCCCAGCGCGCGGGCCACGGGGCTCGCCCGGCGCGGGACCGCGGCTCCCAGCCGCGGCAGCGCGCTCAAGCGAAGAGCGAGGCCATGGCCTTCAGATCCACGTTGCCCCCGGACAGGATGATGCCGACGCGCCGGCCGCGCACGTCGATCTTGCCCGAGAGCACGCCCGCGGTGGCGAGCGCCCCCGTGGGCTCGGCCACCAGCTTCATCCGCTCCCAGAGGAAACGCATCGCCTCGACGAGCTGCGCGTCGGTCACGGTGATGATGTCGTGCACGTGGCGCAGCACCAGCGGGAACGTGAGCGCGCCCAGCGAGGCGGTGCGCGCCCCGTCCGCGATCGTGACGGGGTTGTCCACGCGCTGCAGCGTGCGGGTGTGCAGCGACCGCGCCGCGTCGTCGCCCGCGGCCGGCTCCACGCCGATCGAGCGCGTGCCGGGCGAAAGGTGGCTCGCGGCCACCGCGCATCCCGAGAGCAGCCCCGCTCCGCCGCAGCACACGAAGAGGAAGTCGAGCGGGCCCACGTCCTCGAGGAGCTCCTTCGCCGCCGTGCCCTGGCCCGCGATCACGTCCCGGTGGTCGAAGGGCGGGACGAGCGTGGCGCCCCGGTCGTTCGCGATGCGCTCGGCGACCGCCTCGCGGCTCTCGCCGCCCGCGCGATCGTAGAGGACGACGTCGGCGCCGTAGCCGCGCGTCGCGTCCACCTTCACCTTCGGCGCGTCCACGGGCATCACGATGGTGGCGGGGATGCCGAGGAGGCGCCCCGCGAGCGCCACCGCCTGGGCGTGGTTGCCGGAGGAGAACGCCACGACGCCGCGGCCCCGCGCCCCCTCGTCGAGGCAGGCGAGCGCGTTGTAGGCGCCGCGGAACTTGAACGCGCCCATGCGCTGGAGGTTCTCGCACTTGAAGTACGCCTCGCAGCCCGCGAGCGCGTCGAACTGCCGCGAGGTGGCCACGGGAGTGCGGTGGGCCACGCCCTCGAGCCGCGCGGCCGCGGCCTCGATGTCCCCCCAAGCGACGCCGCCGGCCGGCGCCCCGGGGTTCATTCCAGCTCGATCTCGTCGTCGAAGGTGACCGAGAGGTCGGTGCCGCCGAGGGTGAGCGTCATCTTCACGGGCAGCTTCTCGGCGCCCTTGAGGCGCCCGGCGCCGATCGCCTTCTCCACCGCCGCCTCGATCTCGCGCTGGGAATGCACGCCGACCCTCTTCAGGAACTGGCGAATGCTCATGTTGAACGCGTCGGGATTCATGGGTGCCTCCTCACGGCGACGGGCCGGCGGTGGTGATGGACACGAGGGCGTCCTTCAGCGTGTCCTCGGGCAGCGCGTTCACGCTCTCGGCCAGGATCTCCGCCTCGGTGGCCACCTTCTCGGGAAGGCTGCCGCCGTCCATCACTGCCACGAACTGGGCCGCGGCCCCCGCCACGCGCAGCAGCCGGGCGCGCTCCGCCATCAGGAGCTCGATTTCCCGGCTCAGCATGAACGTGGTCGTGTCCTGCAGCGTGGCGGTCATGGCGGCTTGCGGTTTCCCGGACAAGGCTCGATTCTACCCGCCGCCCGTGGCCGCCGGGGCCGAGAATGGCAGGTTCGCGAGCAGGTTCTGGGGCTTCACCTTCAGCGTGCGGTCGGGGCGGCAGGCGAGGCCCAGATAGACCGGGCGGTCGGCAGCCTCGGGCGCGGCCTGCCCCGGATCGCGGAAGCGCAGCCGGAAGAGAAGGGCCAGCCGCTCGAGGTCCGCGCCCGCGACCGCCTCGCCGCGGTACAAGGCGTCGAGGATCGCGCTGGAGTCCAAGTCGAGCCCGACGTGCCAGCGCCAGCGCTCGTCGTCGACCCGGGCCGCGGGCTCGATGACGACCGCGACTCCCGCCATGTGGGCCACCCAGCGCTCGAGCACGCGGCCGAGCGCGCGGGCGCCCTCGCCTTCGGCGCCGAGGTCGAGGACGAAGCCGTGCAGCTCGTCGCGCAGGAAATAGAGCGGCGCGTTTCCGGCGTCGAGCACGTCCATCTTCACGGGAGCGGTCGCGACGTTCGCCTTGCGCATGAGGCGCCCCACCTCGCCGAAGCCGCCGGTCTCGGCATAGCGCTCGACGGTTTCGGCATCGGCCGCGAGCAGGCGCCCGCCCTCTGCCGCGAGGCGCTGGCGCCGGAAGAGCATCTCGCCGGCGCGGCAGAGCCAGGCGTCCTCGGTCCCTTCGAGCATGGAGCGCACGATGGCCTGCGTCAGGGCGTCCACGAACACCGGCGCGATGTCCACATCGCCGGCCCGGAAGAGGTCGCGGTAGCACGCCTCGAGCGTCGGATGCGCGGCCACGCGGTCGCGGAAGCGAAGGAACGCGCGCCAGTTCTCGCGCGCATCTCGATCCTCCACGGCTTCGAGCTCGGCGGGCGCGGCGGGGACGCGCGGATCCGCGGCGAGGCGGGCATGCAGCGCCCGCTCGCGGGGCCCGGCCTGCGCCGGCGGCGCGAGCTCCTCGCGCGCGAGGAAGCTTGCGAGCCACGCATCGGTTGCGCGGAGCCCCTCGGTCCCTCGCTCGAGGAGCCGGTAGCCGCTGGACGCCCAGAAGTCCTGCGCCACTAGCCGCGCACGCCGGCGAGGTGCGCCATGGCGCCCTGGCGGTCGGAGCTCGCGCGGACGCGGCTCCCGCAATCGGGGCCGGCTAACTGCCCAATGTCGCCACCTCGGGCAGCGGGAAGCCGTTGAAGTTGCTCGCGTAGGCGGTGGTGTAGGCGCCGGCGTTCTTGATGAAGATCATGTCGCCTTCCTGCAGGTCGGCGGGAAAGAGCTCGTCGCGCATCACCACGTCGACCGAGTCGCAGGTCGGGCCCGCGACGTTCCAGGCCACCGGCTCGCCGTCGCGCTCGGTGTAGATGTTGTAGCGCAGGCCCTCGGTGGTCTCGATGACGCCCCCGAAGACGCCCGCGTCCCAGTACATCCAGCGCTGGTTGTTGCGCGTGGCCGTGCCGACCACGCGGCAGATGAAGTAGCCCGCGTCGGAGACGAGGTAGCGCCCGGGCTCGGCGATCACCTGGATCTCCGGCCCGAAGTGGCGCAGCTCCTTGTTGATCACCTCGGCGATGGTCTCGATGGAGGGGATCGGCTTCACGTGGCGCACCGGGTAGCCGCCGCCCAGGTTGAGCAGCCGGGGCTTGAGACCCACGGCGCGCATCGAGGCGAAGACCTTGCGCGCCCGCTCCATGCCCACCCGCCAGTTCTCGGGGTTGAGGCACTGGGAGCCCACGTGGAAGGTGACGCCCGCGAGGTCCGCCTTGCAGGCGACCGCCGCCTCGATCAGCTCCGGAACGTCGTTCATGTGGGCGCCGAACTTGCCCGCGAGCGGCCAGTCGCTGCCGATGTTGGGCGCGTCGATGCGCAGGTAGAGCTTCGCGTCGGCCTTCACCGACTGGACCTTGCGGATCTCTTCCACGCTGTCCACCACGAACCACTCCACCCCCTTGCCCGCCGCGTACTCGAGGTAGGCGCGCGACTTCATGGGGTTGGAGTAGAAGATCTCGGCGGGAGGCACGCCCAGGCCGATCAGCACGTCGAGCTCGGCGATGGAGGCGATCTCGAAGCCGGCGCCCTCCTGGATCAGCACCTTGAGGACGCGGGGATCGGGGTTCGCCTTGACCGCGAAATGGGGCCGCACGCGCGCGAGCGCCGCCCGGAACCGCCGCGTCTTGGCGCGCACGATGTCCAGGTCGATGAGGAGGATCGGCTTCTTGTAGGGGTGCCTCGCGAGGTACTGCTTGAGGCGCGTGAAGTCGAGGCTGACTTCCGGATGGGAATCGAGGGGGAACTCGGGCTGCGGCCGCAGCCTCTTTATCGTGGCGGTTCGGGGCATCGGCGTCTCTGGCGACGGGAGAAGGCGAAAGGACCGGGCGCGGAACGCGCGCCGGCGGGAATGCGTCCCGGCAGCCCGCCCGGGTTCCTCGCTCCTGTCATGATGACCTCCTTCACATCCCCTCCTTGGGGGGCTCGGAAAGCCCGGCGAAAGGAAGCGGCTCGCGCCATGCCGGGAAAAAACGCGCGAAGTATAGGGCAAAAGATCGCGCCCGTTGCAACTTTTTTGTCGCAATTCGTGGCGCGAGGTTCCCGGGCTGTGCGCTGCGTCACATTTTCGGCAGCGTGACGCCCTTCTGGCCCTGGTACTTGCCGCCCCGGTCGGCGTAGGAGGTCTCGCAGACCTCGTCGGACTCGAAGAAGATCACCTGCGCGACGCCTTCGTTGGCGTAGATCTTCGCGGGCAGCGGCGTGGTGTTCGAGAACTCGAGCGTCACGTAGCCCTCCCATTCCGGCTCGAAGGGCGTCACGTTCACGATGATGCCGCAGCGCGCGTAGGTCGATTTTCCTAAACATACTGTGAGGACGTTCCGGGGGATGCGGAAGTACTCGACCGTGCGGGCGAGCGCGAAGGAGTTGGGCGGGATGATGCACACCGGCCCCTTGAAGTCCACGAACGACTTCTCGTCGAACTCCTTCGGGTCGACGATCGTGGAGTTGATGTTGGTGAAGATCTTGAATTCGTCCGAGCAGCGGATGTCGTAGCCGTAGCTCGACGTGCCGTACGAGACGATGCGCCGGCCGTCGACGGAGCGCACCTGCCCGGCCTCGAACGGCTCGATCATGCGGTGCTCCTCCGCCATGCGGCGGATCCACTTGTCGCTCTTGATGCTCATGGTTCCCTGCTCGCGGAGTTGAGCGGCGACTTGTCGTCCGCTCCAACGATCGCCCCGATCGCTTTCAATGTTGGGCGTTTAAGTGTTCTGGATGACGATCTTCGGGAAGACGGCGGAGCGGTCCTCGGACTGGCGGGCAATGCGCGCGGCGACCTTGCGGGCGATGTCGCGATAGATGGCCGCGATCGGCCCCTCGGGGTCGGCGACGACGGTGGGCTTGCCGGAATCGGCCTGTTCGCGGATGCGGATGTCGAGCGGGAGGCTCCCCAGGAACTCGACGTCGTAGTCGTGGCACATCCTCTCGCCGCCGCCCGAGCCGAAGATGTGCTCGGCGTGGCCGCACTTGGAGCAGATGTGGATCGCCATGTTCTCCACGATCCCGATGATCGGGATGCCCACCTTCTCGAACATCTTGAGGCCCTTGCGCGCGTCGATGAGGGCGATGTCCTGGGGGGTGGTGACGATGACCGCGCCGGTGACGGGCACCTTCTGCGCCAGGGTGAGCTGGATGTCGCCCGTGCCCGGGGGCAGGTCCACCACGAGGTAGTCGAGGTCGCGCCACCGGGTCTCGGTGAGCAGCTGCTCGAGGGCCTGGGTGACCATGGGGCCGCGCCAGACCATGGGCGTGTCCTGCTCGATGAGGAAGCCCACGCTCATCGCCTGGATGCCGTGGCCCTCGAGGGGCTCCATCGTCTTGCCGTCCTTCGACGAGGGGCGCCCCGTGATGCCGAGCATGATGGGCTGCGAGGGTCCGTAGATGTCGGCGTCGAGCATGCCGACCGTCGCGCCCTCGGCGGCGAGCGCCAGGGCGAGGTTCACGGCGGTCGTGCTCTTGCCCACGCCGCCCTTGCCGGAGGCCACCGCGACGATGTTCTTGATGCCCGGGACGAGCTTCACGCCGCGCTGCACGGCGTGCGAGACGATCTTCGAGGAGACGTTCACGGCCGCGTGGGCGACGCCGGGGAGCTTGCCCAGGCGCTCGGCGACCTGGCGGCGCACGGCCTCGAGCACGCCGCGGGCCGGGTAGCCGAGGAGCACGTCGAGGCTCACGCGGTCGCCGTCGATCTTCACGTTCTTCACGCTCTTCGACTCGACGTAGTTGCGGCCCGTGACGGGGTCGATCAGCTCGGAGAGCGCCGCGAGGACGTCCTTCTCGGTGGTGGCCATGCGCGCGAGGGGGGAATAGGGTGGAGGTGAACCGGTAATCTTAATGCAATTTGCTATCATCGCGGAGCCCCGACTCGTCCTCCTCAATGCCTCGCAAGCTATTCGTCACCACCGCGCTTCCGTACGCCAACGGGCCGTTCCACATCGGCCACATCATGGAGTACGTCCAGGCGGACATCTGGGTGCGCTTCCAGCGGCTCCAGGGACACCGGGTGACCTTCGTGTGCGCCGACGACGCCCACGGCGCGCCGATCATGCTCAAGGCCGAAGCCGAGGGCACCACCCCCGAGGAGCTCATCGCCAAGGTCGCCGAGTCGCACCGGCGCGACTACCAGCGCTTCGGCATCAGCTGGGACAACTTCCACAGCACCCATTCGCCCGAGGACCGGGAGCTCTCCGGGGAGATCTTCCTCGCGCTCCAGGCGAACGGCTTCATCGAGACGAAGACGATCGAGCAGTTCTTCGACCCGGTGAAGGGCATGTTCCTCCCGGACCGCTACATCAAGGGCGAATGCCCCAAGTGCGGGACGAAGGACCAGTACGGGGACTCCTGCGAGAACTGCGGCGCCGTCTACGCGCCCACGGACCTCGGGAATCCCTACTCCGCGCTCACGGGGGCGAAGCCGGTGCTGAAGAAGTCCGAGCACTTCTTCTTCAGGCTCTCCGACCCGCGCTGCGTGGAGTTCCTGCGCGGCTGGACCCAGGACGGGCGGCTCCAGCCCGAGGTCGCCAACAAGGTGCGCGAGTGGCTCGACGGGGGGCTCAACGACTGGGACATCACGCGCGACGCGCCCTACTTCGGCATCGAGATCCCCGGCGCCCCGGGGAAGTACTTCTATGTCTGGCTCGACGCCCCCATCGGCTACCTCGCCTCGCTCAAGAACCTCCTCGACCGCAAGGGCCAGGACTTCGCGAAGTTCCTCGCCGACCCCAAGCTCGAGCAGATCCACTTCATCGGCAAGGACATCATCTACTTCCACACCCTCTTCTGGCCCGCGATGCTCAAGTTCGCCGGCCGCAAGGTGCCGGAGTACGTGTACGTGCACGGCTTCCTGCAGCTGTCGGGCGAGAAGATGTCGAAGTCGCGCGGCGTCTCGGTGAGCCCGCAGCGCTACATCGACCTGGGCCTGAACCCCGAGTGGGTGCGCTACTACCTCGCCGCGAAGCTCAACGCCCGGGTGGAGGACCTCGACTTCAATCCCGACGACTTCCTCGCGCGGGTGAACTCGGACCTGGTCGGCAAGTACGTGAACATCGCGAGCCGCGCCGCGGGCTTCATCGCGAAGCGCTTCGGGGGGGCGCTCACCGACGAGCCCCTCTCGGCGGGGCGCGAGCTCAAGCACAAGATGCGGGGCAGCCTCGCCGCGCCCGAGCCGGACGACGAGCATCCGCCCGCGATCCTCTTCGAGGTGCGCAGCTTCGCCGACGCCATCGCCGCGGACTACGAGGCGCGCGAGTTCGGCAAGGCGATCCGCCAGGTGATGTTCCTCGCCGACCGCGTGAACCAGTACGTCGACGAGCAGAAGCCCTGGGAGATCGCCAAGGAAAGCGGCCAGGACGCGGCGCTCCAGTGGTTCTGCACGCTCTACCTGGAGCTGTTCCGCATCCTCACGATCTACCTGAAGCCCGTGCTGCCGAAGATGGCCGAGGACGTCGAGGCCTTCCTCGCGCTCGCGAGGCCCCTCATCTGGGAGGACGTGGGATCGCCCCTCAAGCCCGGCCACAAGGTGCAGCCGTATCGCCATCTGATCTCGCGCATCGAGCCGAAGCAGATCGACCAGCTCCTCGAGCCCGAGGCGAAGCCCGAGGCGCCGAAGGCCGCGGGCGGGACCGAGGCCCCGGAATTCAAGCTCGAGCCCGTCGAGCCGCCCAAGCCGCCCGTGCTGCTGCCCGTCGGAGAGACCATCTCCATCGATGACTTCGGGCGCGTCGACCTGCGGGTCGCCCGCATCGTCGAGGCGGAGCTGGTGGCCGACGCGGACAAGCTCCTCAAGCTCACGCTCGACATCGGCGTGGGCCAGCGCACCGTCTTCGCGGGCATCCGCTCGGTCTACACGCCCAAGGAGCTGGTGGGGCGCCTCACGGTGATGGTCGCCAACCTCGCGCCGCGCAAGATGCGCTTCGGGGAATCCCAGGGCATGGTGCTCGCGGCGGGAGACGGCAACGCCATCTACCTGCTCGCGCCGGATTCCGGGGCGATGCCGGGGATGCGCATCAAGTAGAGGTATATCGGGGATTTTCGAGCAGCGGGAACGGCGTTGGAGCGGACCGCCAGCGGCCGCTCAACGCCAGCGAGCAGGGAACGGCGTTGGAGCGGACCGCAGCGGCCGCTCAACGCCACGAGGCGGCGTGCCATAAAAAACGACGCCCGCCGGAGTTCCGGCGGGCGTGGCCTCGCAAGTGCGCCTCGCGGGGCGAAGTATCGGGCGGGCCCGGCCGCCACGATGCGGCCATCTTTCTCCATCCGCGGAAACATGCCTGTGAAGGTCTTCACAACGCGGGCGAGCGGCGCAATACACCTGTAACCGGCCGCCGGGGCACACTATCGGTCCATGAGCACGCGCACGCCCCAACGGCCCCCGCCGTATTCCCTCGACCGCCGCACGCTCGAGCGCGAAGTCGTGGTGGAGACCTTCCGCGCGAGCGGCCCCGGCGGCCAGCACGTGAACAAGACGCGCTCGGCCTTGCGCCTCACGCACCTGCCCTCGGGCGTGGTCGTGATGGCGCAGGAATCGCCCTCGCAGTTCCGCAATCGGGAGACCGCGTTCCGGCGGCTCCTCGAGCGCCTCGAGCGCCTGAACCGCGTCCCGAAGAAGCGCGTCGCGACGCGCCCCACCCTCGCCTCCAGGCAGCGGCGCATCGAGGAGAAGAAGCAGCGATCCGTGACCAAGGGCGCGCGGCGCAGGGTGAAGGGCGATGAGTAGGCCGCGGCACACGCGACGGATCCTGGTGCGCGGGCTCGTGCAGGGCGTCGGCTTCCGCTACGCCACGGTGATCGCGGCGCAGCGCTTCGGCGTCACGGGCTGGGTGCGCAACCGGCGCGACGGCACCGTCGAGGCCGTGGTGCACGGGGCGCCCGAGGCCGTGGAAGCGGTCGTCGCCTGGGCGCGGCGCGGGCCCGAGGCCGCCGTCGTCGAAAGCCTCGAGGTGACCGAGGCCGAGGGCGAGTTCTCCACCTTCGAGGCGCTGCCGACCGTCTAGGATCCCGCGAACCGGGTCCGGATCGGGCCGCTCTATTCCGGGGCGACCGCCGGCGGCGGGCGGTCCCGCTCGAGGTGGTAGCGCGCGAGCGCGGCGAAGCGGTAGACCGCGTGCACGAGCTTCCCGTAGGGCAGGGTCGCGAAGAGGGCGAAGACCATCGCGAGGTGGATGGCGAGCGCCGCGCCCATGGCGCGCGTCTCGCGAAGGGCGAGCAGCGCGAGGCCCGTGAGGGCCGTGGCGAGGAGCAGCAGGAGGAACGCCACGTCCATGGCGGTCGCGGGGCGGTCCGCGCGCGCCGGATCGCGCAGCGCCTTCAGCCGGAGCAGCCCGAGCGGGCCCGCCACGAGGCCCGCGCCGCCCGCCGTCCCGAGCAGCACCGGCAGGCTGAGGAACGGGTACGGCGCCTTCCACCCGAGAGCATAGTGGTCGACCGCCGCGACGCAGGTCGCCGCGAAGCACAGGAGGAAGCCGTAGAACGTGAGGTGGTGGAAGCGCCGGCGGGCGAAGGACGGCTTCGCGTCCGGATAGGGGCACCCGTCGCCGCCGCCGTCGAGGTACCTGAGCGTGAGGGCATCGTGAGCGGCGCTGCCCGATGCCCGCGGCGCGAGGAGCCCGCCGGCACGTTCGCCCGTGCCGCGCCAGAACCGCGCGAATCCGACCGCCAGCGCGAGCAGCACGAAGACGAAGAGCGCGCCGAACACCGAGGCGAGCATCCCGTGGGGCACGAGCGCGTAGAAGGAGCCTTGCGCGTCGCTCCACGCCGAGAGGAAGCGCTCCGGCCCGGCCCGGGCCACGATGAGCCCGAAGGCGCCGGCGAGGCTCGCGGCGACGCAGGTGCCCACGACCACGCCGTTGCGCGCGAAGGCGCCGCGCAGCGCCGCGGGCCAGGCGTGCTTCCGGTAGGTTTCGGCGCGCACCCGGGCCATCACGGCCGGGAAGTCGAGCGCGAACTCGTGGGGCGGCGCGTATTGGCAGGCGTCGAGGCAGGCGCCGCAGTCGTGGCACAGGTTGGCGAGGTAGTGGACGTCGGCCGCGTCGAATTCCAGGCGCCGCTCGAGGGCGGGGAACACGGCGCAGTATCCCTCGCAATAGCGGCAGGCGTTGCAGATCGCGAGCACGCGCTGCGCCTCGGCGACGAGCTCCTCGAGCGGAAGTGCGCTAGCCGCGGACATGGCGGGCGGCCTCCTCGCCCGCGATGCGCCCGAACGTCGTGCCGATCGCCATGCCGATGCCCGCGAGGTAGCCGCGGCCCAGCACGTTGCCCGCCATGATCTCGCCGGCCGCGAAGACGTTGGCCGACGTCCTCCCGTCGGCCATGCGCACGCGCGCCGTCTCGTCGACCGCCACGCCGAGGTAGGTGAACGTGATCCCGGGGCGCAGCGGCCACGCGTAGTAGGGGGGCGTGTCGATGCGCCGCGCCCAGTGGCTCTTCGGCGGATCGAGCCCCTCGGTGCGGCAGTCGTCGAGGATCCCGTGGTCGAAAGCGCCGGGCCGGACCGCTGCGTTGAATGCGGCGACCGTTTCCTCCAGCGCCGCCCCGTCGAGCCCGAGGGCGCGCGCGAGCTCGCCGATGGAGCGCGCCTTCACCGGCGGGAAGACGGAGGGCATGAAGCGGCCCATGGACTTCGCGTCGATGATCGCGTAGCCGGTCTGCCCCGGCTGCTCGGCGACGAGCCGCCCCCAGACCGCGTAGCGCTTCGGCCAGAAGTCCTCGCCCTCGTCGTGGAAACGGCGCGCCGCGCGGTTCACGACGATGCCGAGGGAGACCGCGTCCACGCGCGTCACGATGCCGCCGTCGAAGCGCGGCGAGCGCGCGTCGATCGCCACGCAGTGTCCCTGCGCCGGATCGCCCACCGCCTGCGCCCCCTTCTCGAGCAGGCGCTTGAGCACCACGCCCATGTTGTAGGGCGTGCCGCGCACGATGAAGTTGTCCGCCGCGGGACCCCAGGCTTCCCGCAGCCACGCGAGGTTCGATTCGAAGCCCCCGGCGGCGGCCACGACGGCGCGCGCGCGGATCTCGTGGGTCGCGCCCTCCCGCACCACCGTCGCGGAAGCGAAGCGACGGTCGTCGATCGCGAGGTCCACGACCTCGGTCCCGTAGGACACCGCCACCCCCAGGGCCCCGGCCGCCGCGTAGTACGCGTTCACCAGCGCCTTGCCGCCGCCGAGGAAAAACGCGTTGGTGCGCGCGAGCTGCAGCGTGCCCCCGAGCGGGGCCTGGAAGCGCACGCCGTGCCCGCGCATCCAGGCGAAGTGGCCCCGCGTGCCCCGGATTGCCAGCCGCGCGAGCCTCTCGTCGGTGGCCCCGCCCGTGACCTTCGCCAGGTCCTGCCAGTATTCCTCCTCGGGATAGGCCTCGGCGAGCGGCCCGAGCGGCGCCTCGTGCAGGGTGCGCATGTTGCGGGTGTGCCGGCTGTTGCCGCCGCGCCAGGCCGCAGGCGCCGATTCGACGAGGAGCACCGTAGCCCCGGCCTCGCGCGCGGCGATCGCGGCGCACAGCGCGGCGTTGCCGCCGCCCAGCACCAGCACGTCCCAGGTGCGCGAGGCGTCGAGGAGGGACATCGCGGCGCTCAGTACTGGTAACGGCGCAGGCCGCCGTCCACCGGATAGACGACGCCCGTGATGTAGCCCGCCCGCGGCGAGGCGAGGAAGACGGCGAGGTCGGCGAGCTCTTCGGGCTCGCCGTAGCGGCCGACGGGAATCTCACGCTCCGACTGGCGCGCGCGGTATTCCGGCGTGTAGTTGCGCAGGATCTGGTCGCTCAGGATCCGCCCGGGCGGGATGCAGTTCACCGTGATGCCGTGCGCCCCCACCTCGCGCGACAGGCCCTTCGACCACGCCGTGAGCGCGGCCTTCGCGCAGAAGGCACCGTTCACGTTCTCGGGCTCGGACTTTCCCGTGATGTTGATCACCCGGCCCCAGCGCCCCTCGATCATCCCGGGGAGGAGCCGGCTCGTGAGCTGCCGGTGGCGCGTGAAGTTGAGCGTGAGGGCCTCTTCCCACTGCTGCTCCGTCGCCTCGCGCCCGAAGGGGCGGCTGCCGCCCGCGTTGTTCACCAGGATGCGGACCGCGCCGAGGGCCTCGGCGCAGCGCGCGGCGACGGTCTCGACGTAGGCGGGATCGAGCGCGTCGTGCACGATGACCACGGGCGCGGCGCCGCCCGCGGCCACGATCTGCGCGGCGAGCGCCTCCAGGTTCCCGCGCCGGCGCCCGGTGATCGCGACCCGGGCGCCCTCGAGGGCGAGGCCGCGCGCGATCGCGCGCCCGATCCCGGAGCTCGCACCGGTCACGAGGGCCGCGCGCCCCTCGAGCTGCAGATCCATCGATCCTCCCGGCAGGTGGGGTCTAGTAGACGACCTCGACGTTCTTCTCGTCCAGCCATCGGGCCAGCGTGTCGAGCAGCGGCGCCGAGACCTTGACGCGGCAGCTCTCCGGCAGGCGGATGTCGCACTCCCCGCGCGCGTTGCGGTAGCGGATCGCCACGTTGCAGCGCCCGCCCGCGTATTGCGCGAGCAGCGCCTTGAGGCGGGCCGAGTCGGCCTGCCCGTTGATCGACAGCCGCAACAGCCGGGCGTGGGCCGAGCGCACCTCGGCGAGGTCCATGATCTCGTCGGCCGTGATGCGGAAGCCCCCCGAGAACTCGTCGGGAACGACCCGCCCGCGCACCACCACGACCTGGTCCTCCTGGATCACCGCCCGCCGCTCCTGGAAGAGCTCGCCGTAAACGACCACCTCGGCGCGCGCGGTTCCGTCGTCGAGCGTGAGGATCGCCATGCGGCCGCGGCGGGAGTTGCGCACCTGCACGCCGTAGATCACGCCCGCGAGCATCACCGGCTCGCCCTGCGGCGCGATCTGGGAGAGCGGGGTGCGCGCGAAGCGGCGCAGCTCGTCGCGGTAGGCGTTGAACGGGTGGCCCGAGAGGTAGAAGCCGAGCGCCTGCTTCTCGTTCTGCAGCCGGTCGCGCTCGCTCCAGGGGGCGCACGGCGCGATCGCGAAGGCCTCCGCCGTGCCGAGGGCGTCGCCGCCGAACAGGCTCGTCTGCGCCGCGAACTGCTCGCTCCTCTCCGCCCACTCGATGGCGCCCGCGAGGCAGGCGAGGAGGGCCGCGCGGTTCGGGTCGATCGAGTCGAACGCGCCCGCCTTCACCAGCGCCTCCATCGCGCGGCGGTTGACCAGCCGGCGGTCGACGCGCCGGCAGAAGTCCGCGAGCCCCGTGAAGGGCCCGGCCGCCTCGCGCGCGGCCACGACGCTCGCGATCGCCCCCTCGCCCGTGCCCTTCACGGCGCCCAGCCCGTAGCGCACGCGCTTCGCGTCCACCGGCACGAACCGGTAGGTCGACGTGTTGATGTCGGGCGGCGCGATCGCGAGGCCGTTCCTCACCGCGTCGTCGTAAAGCACCTGCACCTTGTCCGTGTCGTCCACGACGGCCGAGAGGTTCGCCGCCATGAACTCGGCCGCATGGTGGGCCTTGAGGTACGCGGTCTGGTAGGCGACCAGGGCGTAGGCCGCGGAGTGCGACTTGTTGAAGCCGTAGCCCGCGAACTTCTCCATCTGGTCGAAGAGGGTCGCCGCCTTGCCCGCCTCGAGCCCGCGCTCGACCGAGCCCGCGAGGAAGATCGCACGCTGCTTGGCCATCTCCTCGGGCTTCTTCTTGCCCATGGCCCGGCGCAGCAGGTCCGCCCCGCCCAGGGTGTAGCCGCCGACCACCTGGGCAATGGTCATCACCTGCTCCTGGTACGTCATGACGCCGTAGGTGGGCTCGAGGATGTCCTTGAGCCGCGGGTCGAGGTACTCCCAGCGCGTCCGGCCGTGCTTGCGGTCGATGAAGTCCGGGATGAGGTCCATCGGCCCCGGGCGATAGAGCGCGTTCAACGCGATCAGGTCCTCGAGCCGGTCGGGACGGGCCTTCATGATGAGGTCGCGCATCCCGCGCGATTCGAACTGGAAGATCGCGACCGTGTTGCCCGAGGAGAAGACCTTGTAGGCCGCCGGGTCGTCGAGGGGGATCTTCTGGATGTCGAAGCCCGGCTCGCCCAGGGCGCGGATGCTGCGCTCGGCCTCGGCGATGATGGTGAGCGTGGTGAGGCCCAGGAAGTCGAACTTCACCAGGCCCACCTTCTCCACATCGTCCTTGTCGAACTGGCTCACCGTGGCGGCGGAGCCCTCGGCGCAATAGAGCGGCGTGTAGTCGGTGAGCTTGCCCGGGGCGATCAGCACGCCGCCCGCGTGCATGCCGACGTTGCGCGTGAGGCCCTCCAGCGCGCGGGCAAGGTCCATGAGCTCGCGCACCTCCTCCTCCGCGTCCACGAGGGCCTTCAGCTGCGGCTCGACCTCGAGCGCCTTCTCGAGCGTCATGCCGAGCTCGAAGGGCACGAGCTTGGCGATCCGGTCGACCTCGCCGTAGGGCATGCCGAGCACGCGCCCGACGTCCCGCACCACGGCCTTCGCCGCCATGGTGCCGAACGTCGCGATCTGCGAGACGCTCTCGGCGCCGTACTTCCGGCGCACGTAGTCGATCACGCGGTCGCGGCCGTCCTGGCAGAAGTCGATGTCGAAGTCGGGCATCGACACGCGCTCCGGGTTGAGGAAGCGCTCGAAGAGCAGGTCGTACTTGAGCGGGTCGAGGTCCGTGATGCCGAGCGCGTAGGCGACGAGCGACCCCGCGCCGGAGCCGCGCCCCGGGCCCACCGGCACGCCGTGGGTCTTGGCCCAGTTGATGAAGTCCGCGACGATCAGGAAGTAGCCGGGAAAGCCCATCTGCACGATGGTTCCCGTCTCGTACTCGAGGCGCTCGAGGTAGCGGGGCCGCTCGCCGTCGCGGCGCGCGGGGTCGGGGTAGAGCGCGGCGAGCCGGCGCTCGAGGCCCGCGCGCGCCTCGCTCCTCAGGAACTCCTCGATCGACTCCCCGCGGGGCGTCGGAAAGTCCGGGAGCCGGGTCTTGCCGAGCTCGAACTCGAAGGCGCAGCGCCGCGCGATCTCCACCGAGTTCTCGAGCGCCTCGGGGATGTCGGCGAAGAGCTCGGCCATCTCCGCCTGCGTCCTGAAATACTGCGCCGGGACGAAGTCCCGCGGGCGGCGGTTGTCGCCCAGCACGTAGCCCTGGGCGATGCAGACCCGCGCCTCGTGGGCCCGGAAGTCCTCGCGGCGCACGAACTGGATCGGGTGCGTGGCGACCACCGGGAGCGCGAGGCGGGAAGCGAGCGCGGCCAGCGCCTGGACGCTCGTGGCGCTGCGCGCGGGATCCGCCCGTTGCAGCTCGATGTAGAACGCCCCGGGAAAGTCCGCCGCCCATTCCCGCGCGAGCGCCTCGGCGTGGGCGGCGTTGCCCGCGGCGAGGGCCGAGGCGACGTCGCCCGCATCCCCGCCCGAGAGCGCGACGAGTCCCTCGCCGCCGCGCAGCCATTCGCGCTTCACCTCCGCGCGCCCCCGCCAGTGGTTCTGCGCGTGGGCGCGGGTGAGGAGGTCGCAGAGCTTCAGGAAGCCGGCGCGGTCGCGGCAGAGCAGCAGCACGCGGTGGGGCGCGTCGCGGTTGCGCTCGTGGGTGAGCCAGACATCGCAGCCGATGATCGGCTGCACGCCCCTCGCGCGCGCCGCCTCATGGAACTTGATCGCGCCGAAGAGGTTCGAGAGGTCCGTGATCGCGAGCGCCGGCATGCCGTCGGCGGCCGCGGCGGCGACCGCGTCGTCCACGCGCGCCATGCCGTCCACGATCGAGTACTCGGTATGCAGGCGAAGGTGGACGAAGCGGGGATCGGTCATGCGGCTTTCGGCTCGCGGGCGGCGAGCGCCATTCTACCGCCCCGAGGCCTCAGCGGCGCTCGGCGAAGAATCGCCTGAGCACCGCTCCGCATTCCTCGGCGAGCAGCCCTCCCTCGAAGCGCGCGTGGAAGTTGAAGTTGCCCAGCGCCGGCAGGTCCGTGATGCTCCCGCACGCGCCGGTCTTCGGATCGCGCGCGCCGTACACGACGCGGGCGATGCGCGCGTGCACCATCGCGCCCACGCACATGGCGCACGGCTCCAGCGTCACGTAGAGCTCGCAGCCCGGCAGGCGGTAGTTGCCCTCGGCGGCGGCGGCCTCGCGCAGCGCCACGATCTCGGCGTGCGCCGTGGGGTCCGCCGCGGAGATGGGCCGGTTGTAGCCGCGCCCGATGATGCGACCCTCCTTCACCACCACGGCCCCGACGGGGACCTCCCCGGCGCGTGCCGCCTCCTCGGCGAGCGCGAGCGCCGCGCGCATGAAGGCCTCGTCGCCCGTCACCGGGCCCTCAGCTCCCACCGGCCGCCTCGGGCGCCGCGCCGCGCGAGGTCGCGAGCAGCACGGCGAGCGCGCAGGAGGTCAGGCGCGCGCGCACGCTGTCCGCGCGGCTGGTGAGCACGATCGGCACCCTCGCTCCCAGGACGATGCCCGCCGCGTCGGCGTTCGCCATGAACGTGAGCTGCTTGGCGATCATGTTGCCGGAGACGAGGTCCGGGACCACCAGGATGTCGGCGTCGCCCGCCACCTCCGAGACGATCCCCTTGATCTCGGCCGCCTCGCGGCTGATCGCGTTGTCCATCGCGAGGGGCCCGTCGAGGAGCGCGCCCGGGATCTGCCCGCGCTCGGCCATCTTGCACAGCGAAGCCGCGTCGGTCGTGGAGACGATCTTCTCGTTGACGCTCTCCACCGCCGAGAGGATCGCGACCTTGGGCCGGGCGATGCCGAGCACGTGCGCGAGGTCGATCGCGTTGCGGCAGATGTCGGCCTTGTCGGAGAGCGTGGGGGTGATGTTGATCGCGGCGTCGGTCACGATGAGCGGCTTGTGGTAGGTCGGCACGTCCATGAGGAAGGCGTGGGACAGGCGCCGTTCGGTCCTCAGGCCCGTGTCGCGCTTGACCACCGCCTCCAGCAGCTCGTCGGTGTGCAGGCTCCCCTTCATCAGGATCCCCGCCTCGCCGGCGCGCACCAGCGCCACCGCCTTCTCGGCCGCGTCGTGGCTGTGGGCCGCGTCGACGAGGCGCAGCCCCGCGAGGTCGACGCCCGCCTGCGCCGCCGCCGCGCGCACCTTCGCGACCGGCCCCACCAGGATCGGCTCGATGATGCCTTCGGCGGCCGCCTCGACCGCCGCCTTGATCGCCGCGTCGCTGCAGGGATGCGCGACCGCCGTGGCGAGCGGGCGCAACGGCTTCACCTTCTCGACGAACGCGGCGAACTTGTCGTGGGTCTGCACGGAGATCGTCGCGACCTCGGGGCGCGGCAGCACGACCTTCGCCGACGGGGCCACGACCTCGGCCGAGCCCTCGGCGACGACCTCGCCCAGCTGGTTCACGCAGGCGCAGTCGAGCACGACGCCGCGGCTCTCGCTCCGCTTCTCGCGCACGACCACGGTCGCGGTGATCGTGTCGCCCGCGTGCAGCGGCTTCAGGAACCGCAGGTCCTGGCGGACGTAGCGGGTCCCGGGGCCCGGAAGCTCGTTGCCGAGCACGCTCGAGACGAGCGCGCCGCTCAGCATGCTGTGGGCGACCAGGCGCCCGTCGCCGTACTTGCGCGCGAAGCGCTCGTCGACGTGCGTCGGATTGAGGTCCCCCGAGAGGACCGCGAAGGTCTTCACGTCGGTGAGGGTGAGCGTGCGCGTGAGGCTCGCCTGGTCGCCGACGCGGATCTCGTCGAAGGGGCGGCTCTCGAGCGTGCCTGGCGGCTCTGGCGAAGTTGGCTTGTCGTTCATCGGCCCGGTCCCGCGGCCCCGGCGGCCGCGGATCCAACGCCTACATTCTGGCCCATCCCGGGCGGGATTCCTCGACGATCCGGAAACGGGAGCGCCGAAAGCCGCGCGCCCTTGACGCCGGTCAAGGGACGCCCTCCGGGGAACCCCGCCCCCGCACGGGGATCAATAGGAATACCCGCAAGCAAAGGAGCACGACATGGCATTCAAGCTTCCGCCCCTTCCCTACGAGCTCGACGCCCTCGAGCCGTACGTCTCCCGGCGCACGATGGAATTCCACTACCACAAGCATCACCAGGGCTACGTCGCCAAGCTGAACGGCCTGACCGAGGGGACCCGGTATGCCGGCGATTCGCTCGAGGACATCATCCACGCCACCGCCGGCAGGCCCGAAAGCGCGGGGGTCTTCAACAACGCCGCCCAGGTCTGGAACCACGCCTTCTTCTGGCAGAGCATGAAGCGGAAAGGGGGCGGCAAGCCGCCGGCCAGCATCGCCGCGCGCCTCGACAAGGCATTCGGAAGCTTCGACAAGTTCCACGCGGCCTTCGAGGAGGCGGCCCTCGGCCGCTTCGGCAGCGGCTGGACATGGCTGGTCGCGGGGGGCGACCGGCTGGAAATCACGACGACATCGAACGCCGGCACGCCGCTGGCCGACGGGACGACGGCGCTGCTCACCTGCGACGTCTGGGAGCACGCCTACTATCTCGACTACCAGAACCGGCGCGGCGACTTCGTCAAGGCGTTCCTCGATCACCTCGTGAGCTGGGATCACGTCGCCGCACAGCTCGGCAAGGTTGCTTCGTCCAGGCGCTCCTCGATCGCTTCGTGAGCGGCGATCGGGCCGCCGCGCGGCCCGGCAGGAATCCGATGGCTCTAGGAGTGATGTTCAACCCGTCGAAGGGGGACTTCACCGCCATCACTTGACTCCCACCACCCGCATGTCGCGCGGCTCGCGAAGCTGCGCGGATTCCTGGCGCACGTTCCTGAGGCCGACCTCGGCGAGGAGTGCCGAGAGCGAGTCGGGCGTGTAGCCCCAACGGTTGACCCTGCGCGGATCCTTCCCTTCCGGGTCGCCATAGAAAACCCACATCGTCCGCTGTCCCTCGGAATCCGCCCGCGAGAAGCGCGCCGGATCCTCCAGGAACGCGCGGCATGCGCTGAGCAGGTTCGGGCACTCGAGGATCATGCGACCGCCCGGCTTGAGCACGCGCATCCATTCCTTCAGCACCTCGCGCACCTCCCAGCGCCAGAAGTGCTCGATCACGTGCACGGAGAGGATCTCGTCGACCGTGGCATCGTCGAACGGCGTGAGGTCGTCGAGATCGCAAACCACGTCCGGCTTCGCGCTGGCGCGCGCCTCGACCGCGTCCACGTTCACGTAGCCCGGAAGGATCCTGTCGCCGCAACCGAGGTTGAGCCGAAGCGGCCGCTCGTCGGTGTCTCCCAGGGCCCTCGCCCATTGCCGGCCGCATTCGAAAGGCGAGTGCCTGCGCGCCACGCGGCGTTGGGCTTCGCGCAGCGCCTTCTCCGTGCCCTCCGGGTCGGCCAGGCACCGCAGCACGCCGGCCTCCAGCCCTTCTCCGACCGGGACGAGATCCGCGAACGGTTCGTAGGCGGGGATCGCATCCGCGAGCACGAGCCGGCCGGCCCAGACCGACTCGAGCAGCCGATTCGCGCTCTTCACCGCCCCCTGGTCGGATTCCGCGACCGGAATCCACACCAGGTCTGCTTCGCGGACCGCCCTCCATGTGGCCTCGACGGACCAGGGAACCAGCGCCACCTCCGCGCCGGTCGCGCTCGCGACGTCCGCGGCGAGCGCTCGAACTTCCGGCAGGAGCGTGGTGACGATCGTGAGCCGCACCGCCATCCTGCGTGCGAGCGAGCGCAGGTCCCCGATCCGCGCGTGGATCCCGTCGAGGTTGCCGGGATGGCCGAACCAGACGATCCGCAGCGTCGGCAAGCGGGGCGCGAACGCCGCGACCCCTCTCGGGCCTTCCACGGGATCGGCGATGACGATCGCTTCGCGCCCGGTCTTGCGCCGGATCGTATCCGCCATGGCGCCCGTGCTCGCCGTGACCACGTCGGCGATCCGCGCGAGCGCGTGGAAGTGCGGGCCGTGGTCCGGATGGTCGAAATGATCGTCGCAGTAGTCGACCACGACCTTGACGCCGCGCGCCTTCA
>DASPRQ010000049.1:0-32724 GCA_035624355.1 Usitatibacter sp.
GCGCTGCGCGAGGCGGGCGCCGAGCTCGTGGCCTTCGACGCCCTGCGCGACCGGCGCCTGCCGCAAGCCGATGGCCTCTTCATCGGCGGAGGGTTCCCCGAAACGCACATGGAGGCGCTCGCCGCCAACGAGGAGCTGCGCGCCGCCGTGCGCGCCGCCGTCGAAGGGGGCCTGCCCACCTACGCGGAGTGCGGCGGCCTCATGTACCTCGCGCGCGGGATCGAATGGAACGGGCGGCGTGCGCCCATGGCCGGGGCGATCCCCGCCGACATCGTGATGCACCGCCGTCCCGTGGGGCGCGGCTACGTGCACCTGCGAGAGACGGCGCGCTGCCCCTGGCCGCGCGGGGACGGCACCCGGGCCGAGCCGATCCGCGCCCACGAGTTCCACTATTCGAGCGTCGAGAACCTGCCGGGGGACACCGAGTTCGCCTACGAGGTCGAGCGCGGCCACGGCATCGACGGCCGCCACGACGGGATCGTGCAACGCAACCTGCTCGCTTCCTACGCGCACCTGCGCACCGTGGACGACAATCCGTGGGCGCCGCGCTTCGTGGATTTCATAAGGAGATGCAAGCATGCAGCCTGAAGTGCAGAAGCTCCCGCCCACCGGCGACGAGGGCTACCTGGTCGACCCCGCGGACTGGAGCGAGGAGGTGGCGCGGCTTCTCGCCCGCCGCGAGGGCATCGAGCTCACCGACGACCACTGGGCCGTGATCCGCTTCGTGCGCGAGTTCTACGAGGACCGCCACGTGATCCCCGACGCGCGCTTCGTGATCAAGTTCCTCGCGGATACCCGGGGCGCCGAGCGCAACGACCTGTTCAAGCTCTTTCCCTACGGCTACGTGAGGCAGGCCTGTAAAATCGCAGGCATGCGCAAGCCCCGCGCGTGGAGCACCGGCTGAAGACGCGGGGCGCGAAGGAGCCGCCATGATCACCGTCACGCCCCAGGCCGCCGAGCAGATCCTCAAGTCCGCCGGCGAGCACCCCGACCTCGCGGAGGCCTGCCTGCGGCTCGCCGCACGCCTCGACGAGCACGGGGGCATCGAGTACGGCATGGGCTTCGACGCCCGCGGCGAGGGCGACGTCCTCTTCGAAAGCAACCGCGTGAAGGTGGTGGTCTCCGCCGGATGCGTCGAGCTCCTCACCGGGGCCACCCTCGACTACGTCGAGATCAACGCCGGCGAGCCGCGCTTCATCTTCATCAACCCCAACGACCCCTCCCACAAGTCCCCCGGCCCGGGGCGGGCGAAGCCGTCCGGGGACGGGACGGCGCCGGGGAGCTAGCCTCGCCTCGCATGTCCGAGCCGGACGCCGCCGCAAGGGCCGAGGAGTCGGCGCGCCGGGAGCGCTCCGATCCCCAGGCGCCGTCGGTGCGCCTGGCGCGCAAGACCCAGTCCCTCGACATCCTGTACGCGGTCGCCACCAGCCTGAGCCAGCCGGGCGGGCTCGAGGAGGTGCTCGGCGGGTTCCTCGACACGCTGGTCGAGCTCCTCGACGCCCGCGCGGCGAGCGTGCGGCTGCGCACCGAGGACGGCCACACCCGGCTCATCGCGAGCCGCGGCCTCGACCCCGAGGTCGTGGAGCGCGACCGCGTGATGCTCGTCGGGCAGTGCCCCTGCGGCTGGGTGTCGAGCGAGGGGGGGCTGCGCGTGCAGAGCGGAACGACGCTGTGCCGCGCGCTCGTCGGCCGCCTGATGCTCGACCCCGACTGCGCGGAGTTCGTCGTGGCGCCGATGCAGTACCAGAACCGCATCCTCGGGGTCTACAACCTCTTCCTCGACCGGCCGCTGGCGGCGATGGGGGAGGACATGCCCAACCTCCTGGTGAGCGTCGGGCAGCACCTCGGGCTCGCCGTCGAGAAGTCGCGTCTCGAGAGCGAGGCGCGGCGGCTCGCCGTCATGGAGGAGCGCAACATCATCGGCGCGGAGCTGCACGATTCCCTCGCCCAGTCGCTCATCGGGATGCGGCTCAAGCTCAAGATGCTGGGGGAGGCGCTCGCCCGCAAGGACGTCGGCGCCGCGCAGTACGAGGTGAAGGGGCTGGGGCGGGCGATGACGCGCGCGAACGCGGACCTGCGCGACCTGCTCACCAACTACCGCCTCAAGGTCGACGATTCGGGGCTCGCGCACCGGATCGGCAACCTCGTCGACCGCTTCGCGCGGGAGACGGGCATCCGGGTCTACTTCCAGAACGACTGCACGTCGCTCGCGTTGAGCCGCGTGCAGGAGATCCAGGTCTACTACATCATCCAGGAGGCCCTCGCCAACATCCGCAAGCACAGCGGCGCGCGCAACGTGCGCGTCATGCTCAACAACGAGGACGACCTCTACACGGTCCTGATCGAGGACGACGGGGTGGGGATGGTCCCCGGCGGCGACGGCGGCGAGGGCGAGCACGCGGGGCTCGCCATCATGCGCGAGCGCACCGAGCGGCTGCCGGGCCAGATCGTGATCGAGAGCGAGCCCGGCGAGGGAACGCGCATCGTGCTCATCTTCAACGCGCCGCCGCCGGAGGCGCCCGCCGCGGGGAAGCGGGGCTAAAGGTGCGCGTGCTCCTCATCGACGACCACGCCCTGGTGCGCCGCGGCATCGAGCAGCTGCTGCAGAGCCGCGGCGTGCAGGTGGTGGCCTCGGTGAGCTCGGGCGAGGAGGGGATTCGGCGCGCGCGCGAGCTGCCCGCCGACCTGATCCTCCTCGACGTGAAGATGCCCGGGATGTCGGGCATCGAGACGCTGAAGCGCCTGCGCGCGGAAGGGATCAAGACGAAGGTGGTGATGCTCACGATGAGCCGCGAGGACGCGGACCTCGCCGCCGCGCTCAAGGCCGGCGCCCAGGGCTACGTGCTGAAGGACATCGAGCCCGAGGAGCTGCTGCCCACGCTGGAGGCCGCGATGGGCGGCGAGCACGTCGTGGCCCGCGAGATGGTCGGCTCGCTCGCGCGCCAGGTGGGCGGCAAGGGCGCCCGGGGTCGCGAGGGTTCGGGCGACGCGGCGCCGTTCGCCGAGCTCACTCCGCGCGAGCGCGAGATCCTCGAGGCGCTCGCCGACGGGCTGAGCAACAAGATGATCGCCCGCGCCCTGCAGATCACCGACGGGACCGTGAAGCTGCACGTGAAGGCGATCCTGCGCAAGCTCGGCGTGCGCTCGCGCGTGGAGGCCGCGGTGGCCGCGGTCGAGCAGGGGCTCGGGCGGGCCCGCGCGAGGTCCGGGCTTCCGCCGCGGTCATGAGCGCCGCAGCGCCCCTCCCGGGCGTTCGATCAGGAATCCAGCGTGTTCACGCGGAGCTGGGCGCGCGGCAGGCCGTAGTCGGCCACCAGGCGCTCGGAGGCGCGCCCGAGCGCAGCGGGGCCGGCCACGTAGACGTCGAAGGCATCGAGCCGGGGATGGTCCCGCAGGATCGTGAGCAGCGCCGCGCCCATCGCCTCCTCGCCGGCGGCGCCCGCGTCGATCGGGACGTAGCGGAAGTTGTCGAGGGCATCGGTCCAGGCGCGGCACAAGTTGTCGAGGTAGCGTCCGTCGCGGGCGGAGGCGATCCAGTACAGGTCCAGGGACTCGGCCGCGTCGAGCGCCATCGCGTGCTCGATCAGGCTCTTCACCGGCGCGAAGCCCGTGTCGCAGGCGACGAAGAGGAGCGGGCGCCGCGACGACTCGTCGAGCACGAATCCGCCCCGCGGGCCCTCGACGCGCACGATCTCGCCGGCCCGGAGCCCCTCGAACACGCGCCGCGCGAAGGCGTCGGAATCGCGCGCGCGGATGTGGAAGTGGAGGTTGCGGTCGTCGCAGGGGCAGCTCGCCACCGGATAGGAGGAGGGGGGCGTGCCGGCGACGGAGAGCGAGACCGACTGGCCCGCGAAGAAGCGCAGCCGGTCGGAGCGCGGCGTCTGCAGGTGCAGCAGCCGGATGCCCTTGCCGATCGCCCCCACCGACTTCACCGAGGCCTCGATGACCTGGGCGGGGATCTCCTGCGGGGAATGGGCCTCGCGCGCCTCGATCACGAGGTCGCCGACGGCCGTGTTGCAGCACATGAGCACCACGCCCGCCGTCTTCTCGGCCTCGGTGAGCGCGTAGTCGGAATGGCGCGTGCGGTGCACCTCCCCCGAGATCACACGCGCCTTGCACTTCCCGCACGTGCCGATGCTGCAGCCGTAGTCGAGCGCGAGCCCGGAGCGAAGCGCGGCCTCGAGCAGCGTGTCGTTGCCGTCGACGAAGAATTCCTTGCCGCTCGACTCGATCTGGACGTGGGCGCTCATGACCCTCAGAAAGTTCTCCTGCACCCGCAGCGGCTCCTCGCCGCCCGCCCCGGGCTCGAGCCGCTCGCGCAGCCAGCCGCGCAGCGCCGCGGCGAATTCCCGGGACGAGCCGCCCGCGGGGCCCTCGCCGGCGAGCTTCGCCTGCAGCTCGTCGACGAGGGCGCGGTAGTGCTCGAGCCGCGACTCCACCCGCGCCCGCTCCCGGCTCATCTCCGCGAGCCGCGCCACCAGCACCTCCGCGCTCGGCAGCAGCCGCTCGCGCATGCGCCGCGTGAAGGCCGCATCCTTGATGGACTCCAGCTTCTCGAGGGTCGAGTTGTCCTCGAGGCGGGCTTCCGGGTAGGCGCGCAGCAGGTCCTCGTCCGAGACCATGCCCTCGAACGTGGCAAGCTCGCCGCTCCGGATCTTGCCTTGCAATGCGCCCCGGCTGACGCCGATCAGGCGCGCAGCGCGGGAGAGAGTCAGGAGCCGGGGCATGCGTCCTCCGAGCCGAATCTAACATAGCGCAGCGCCCGCGCGCGACCGTCCGCCTCCGCCCATGGAATATCTGCCGATCTTCCTCGATGTCCGCAACCGCCCCTGCCTCGTGGTCGGCGGGGGCGAGGTCGCCGCGCGCAAGTGCGCCCTGCTGCAGCGCGCCGGCGGCCGCGTCACGGTGGTCGCGCCGGAGCTGGGCGTGGCGCTCGAGGCCGAGCTCGCCGCCGGGAGGATCGACCATCGCGCGGCGAGCTTCCGCGACGACGATCTCGCCGGCCAGGCGCTCGTGATCGCGGCGACCGACGACGGCGAGGCGAACCGCGCGGTGGCGGCGGCCGCCGCGGCGCGCGGCGTGCCGGTCAACGTCGTCGACCGGCCCGACCTGTGCTCGTTCATCATGCCGTCGATCCTCGAGCGGCCCCCGCTCACCGTGGCGATCTCGAGCGGCGGCGCCGCGCCCGTGCTCGCGCGCCTGCTGCGCGCCCGTCTCGAGAGCTTCATCCCCGCGGGCTACGGGCGGCTCGCCGCGCTCGCGGGCGCCTTCCGCAGCCGCGTGAAGCAGCGCTTCGGGCCGCGCGAGCGGCGCCGCTTCTGGGAGCGGGTCCTGCAGGGCCCGATCGCGGAGCTGGTGCTGAGCGGACGGGACGCGGAGGCGAAGGCGGCGATGGAGGCCGCGCTGGAGGCCCGCGTGGCCCTCGATGGCGGCGAGGTCGCGCTCGTGGGCGCGGGCCCCGGAGATCCGGACCTGCTCACCTTCCGGGCGCTGCGCCTCATGCAGCAGGCCGACGTGGTGGTCTACGACCGGCTCGTGTCCAAGCCGATCCTCGACCTCGTGCGCCTCGAGGCCGAGCGGATCTATGCCGGCAAGGAGCGCGCGAAGCACACGCTTCCCCAGGAGGACATCAACCAGCTGCTGGTGAGGCTCGCGAAGGAAGGCAAGCGCGTGGTGCGACTCAAGGGCGGCGACCCTTTCATCTTCGGGCGCGGGGGCGAGGAGATCGACACGCTCGCCGTCGAGGGCATCCCCTTCCAGGTGGTGCCGGGGATCACCGCGGCGTCGGGATGCGCCTCGTACGCCGGCATTCCCCTCACGCACCGGGACTGGTCGCAGTCCGTCGTGTTCGTGACGGGCCACCTCCAGGACGGCACCATGAACCTCAACTGGCCGGCGCTCGCGCAGCCGCACCAGACCCTCGTGTTCTACATGGGCCTCACGGGCGTCGACGTGCTGTGCCGGGAGCTCGTCGCCCACGGCCTGGCGCGGGCGACGCCCGCGGCGCTCGTGCAGCAGGGCACGACGCCCCAGCAGCGCGTGCTCGCGGGCACGCTGGAGACGCTGCCGGACATCGTGCACCGCGCGGCGGTCAGGCCGCCGACCCTGATCATCATCGGCGAGGTGGTCCGGCTGCGCGACCGCCTCAAGTGGTTCGAACCCGCGGCCTGAAGCCGCGCGTCAAACAGGGCAGGCAGCCATGGGAGAGGCGTTCGTCGAGGTGGGAAGGACCGGGGAGCTCGCGCCCGGGAAGATGAAGCGCGTGCAGGCCGGGGGTCGGCGCATCCTCGTCGCCAACGTGGGTGGGCGCTACTGCGCGGCCGACGACACGTGCACCCACGAGGAAGCCTCGCTTTCGACGGGCGTGCTGAAGGGCGAGCTCGTCCGCTGCCCGCTGCACGGCAGCCGTTTCAACGTGTGCACGGGCAAGGCGATGGAGGAGCCGGCCGAGGAGGACCTCCGGACCTATCCCGTGCGCCTCGAGGGCGACCGGATCCTCGTCGAGCTCCCCGAAGGGAGCGGGCCGTGAGCGCCGGGGCCGGAGCGCCCGGCGCCGATCCCACCGCGTTCATGAGCTCGGTGCTCAAGCGCATCGCCACGGGGCCGGAGCTCAGCAAGGACATCTCGCGCGAGGAAGCCCGCATCGGCATGCAGCTCGTGCTCGACCGGCGCGTCGATCCGGTCCAGGCCGGGGTCTTCCTGATCGCGCTGCGCATGAAGCGCGAGACCGACGAGGAGAATCGCGGCGTGCTCGAGGCGATCCGCGAAGCCACGCGCCACGCGACGGCGTCGGTGGACGACGTGCTCGATCTTGCGGACCCCTACGACGGATACAACCGCACGCTGCCCGCCGCGCCCTTCCTGCCGCCGGTGCTCGCGGCCTGCGGCGTGCCCGCCGTCTCCCACGGCGTCGAGACCATGGGGCCGAAGCACGGCGTCACGCATCGCCAGGTGCTGCGCGCCGCGGGGCTCCCCGTGGACCTCGCGCCGGAGGAAGCCGCGGCGCGCGTGGGCGATCCGCGCATCGGCTGGGCGTACGTCGACCAGCGGGCCTCGTGCCCCAAGCTGCACGAGCTGGCGACCCTGCGCACGCTCATCGTGAAGCGCCCGGCGATCACGACCACCGAGGTGATGACGGCCCCCGTGCGCGGCCGCAGGAGGACCCACCTGGTGACGGGCTACGTGCACAAGCCCTATCCGCGCATCTACGCGCTGCTCGCGCGGCACGCGGGCTTCGACTCGGCGCTCATCGTGCGCGGCGTGGAAGGCGGGGTCGTTCCCTCGCTCATCCACACCGGCAAGGTCTACCAGTACCACGACCGGGGCGAGGAGCATTCGACGGAGTTCAAGCCCGCGGAGCTGGGCATCGTGCAGGCCGTGCGCGCCCCGCGCATTCCGGGGGTCGCCGCCGAGGAAGGGAGCGAGGAGGAGACGCGCGCCGCGCCCCTCGACAACGCCCGCGTCGCGCAGGCCGCGGCCGATGCCGGCATGGCCGCGCTCGCCGGCGAGCGGGGGGCGACGCGCGACGCTATCATCTACGGCGCGGCGCTCTGCCTGTGGCACCTCGGGCGCCATGCCTCCCTCGCGGCCGCCGCCGATGCCGCGCGCCACGCGATCGACGGGGGCGGGGCGCTCGAGCGCTTGCGCCGCATGGGCGGCTGAGCCGCGAATCGCGCAGGACGGACGATGAACCTCGAAGGCCTGGCTTGCGTCGACGAGTGCTCCTGGTCGCTCGCCGCCTCGGACGGCCGCGGCTGCGTGCGCCTCTTCGCCACGCGCGAGCTCCTCGAGGCGATGGACGACAAGGTGATGGAGCAGATCACCAACGTCGCGAAGCTCCCGGGCCTCGTGGGCTGCGCGATGACGATGCCCGACGCCCACTGGGGGTATGGCTTTCCCATCGGCGGCGTGGCCGCCTTCGACCCGGAGCGGGGAGGCATCATCTCGGCCGGGGGCGTGGGCTTCGACATCTCGTGCGGGATCCGCTTCCTGCGCACGGGGCTCGATCGCGGCGAGCTCCTGCCCGTGCTGCGCAAGGTCTCCGACAGCCTGTTCCGCGACATCCCCGCGGGCGTGGGCGAGGGCGGCGAGCTGCGGCTCACGCCCCAGGAGCTCGACCGCGTGCTCGAGGGCGGCGCGCGCTGGGCGGTGGGCGAGGGCTACGGCCACGCCGAGGAGCTCGAGTACATCGAGGAGCGCGGCCGCATGGCCGACGCGGTGCCGGCGAACGTGTCGCTGCTCGCGAAGTCGCGCCAGCGCGGCGAGATGGGCACTCTCGGCTCCGGCAACCACTACCTCGAGGTGCAGTGGGTGGAGCGCATCCTCGATCCCGAGGCGGCGCGCGCCTACGGCCTGCGCGAGGGGCAGGTCGTGGTCTCGATCCACTGTGGCTCGAGGGGGCTCGGCCACCAGGTCGGCACCGACTACCTCGTGAGCCTCGCCAAGGCGGCCACGCGCCTGGGCATCGTCCTGCCCGACCGCGAGCTCGCGTGCGCGCCGATCCGCTCGCCCGAGGGCGAGGAGTACATCGGCGCCATGAACGCGTCGATGAACTGCGCGCTCGCCAACCGCCAGATCCTCGCGCACATCACGCGCAAGGTGTTCGGGCACTTCTTCCCCGGCGTGCCGGTGGAGACGCTCTTCGACGTCTCGCACAACACGTGCAAGCCCGAGATGCATTCCGTCGGGGGGCGCGAGCGGCTGCTCTACGTCCACCGGAAGGGCGCGACGCGGGCCTTCGGGCCGGGGCACCCCGCGGTGCCCGATCGCTACCGCGCGGTGGGCCAGCCCGTGATCATCGGCGGGAGCATGGGAACCGGGTCGTACGTGCTCGCGGGGAGCGCGACGAGCGAGGCGCGGGCCTTCAGCTCGGCGAGCCACGGGGCGGGTCGCGCGATGAGCCGTCACAAGGCGCTCCAGCACTGGCGCGGCCGCCAGCTCGTCGACGAGCTCGCCGCGCAGGGCATCCTGGTGCGCACCCGCTCGATGCGCGGGGCGGCCGAGGAGGCGCCGGGCGCCTACAAGGACCTGGAAGTGGTGGCGGAGGCCACGGAGAAGGCGGGCCTCGCGCGCCGCGTGGCCGCCGTGCGCCCGCTCACCTGCATCAAGGGTTGACGGGCTCCGCCGGAGGGGTCGCGTCGCAGTACTTGTCGGCGCGCCGCCGGGCATCGGCGAGCGCCGTGGCGCGTTGCTCGGCGTTGAGGAGCACCTGCGCGCCGTCCGCGGCCACCATCGCCACGGGCTGGTCGGCCTCGAGCGCGACGATGGCGCGCTGCGCGAGGTCGCAATAGAGCTTGCGCTTCGCCGCGATGCTTTCGCGCTCCTCGTCGGCCTGCTGCAGGACCTGCTGGACGTTGGGTGCGGCGCCCGGCGCGGGCGCCTCGGCGCTCGGGCCCGGTCGGACCGGGACCTGCTGCGCCTCGATGTTCTCCGGGGGCATCTCGGAATAGTGGGTGACGCCGTTCGCGTCGACCCACTTGTAGACCACGGCGGCGGCCGAGGTCGCGAAGGCGAGCATGGCGAGTCCGAGCCAGGAATTGCGCATGGGCGGGTTCCTCCCTGGAGGCCGACGAGGCCATTGTCCCACCTTCGGCAGGCGAGGGAGGTTGCGCCCCGTCAACACGATCGCCCGGCCTTCGCGGCCAGAATGGATCGTCTTCCCGCCGGGGGGCGCCCATGGCCACGCTGTTCGTGTGCGGCGACGTGATGACCGGCCGCGGAATCGACCAAGTCCTGCCGCATCCGTCGGATCCGCGTCTCTACGAGCCCTACGTGCGCTCGGCCCGCGAGTACGTGGCGCTCGCCGAGGCCGAGAACGGCCCCGTTCCCCGCCCGGTCGGCTTCGACTACGTCTGGGGAGACGCGCTGGAGATCCTCGACCGCGAGCGGCCCGACGCGCGCATCGCGAACCTGGAGACCGCCGTCACGACGAGCGACGAGCCCTGGCCCGGCAAGGGCATCCATTACCGCATGCATCCGGACAACGTTCCGTGCCTCGCGGCCGCCCGCCTCGACTGCTGCGTGCTCGCCAACAACCACGTGATGGACTGGGGGCGCTCGGGGCTCGAGCAGACCCTCGAGACGCTCGAGCACGCGGGCCTACGCACGGCCGGCGCGGGGCGGGACGCCGACGCGGCGGCGGGACCTGCGGCGATTCCGCTGCCCGGGGGCTCGCGCGCGCTCGTCTACGCGTTCGGGGCGGCGGATAGCGGCGTGCCGGCCGAGTGGGCGGCGGCCGAGCGGCGCTCCGGCGTCGATTTCCTCGGGGAGCTCTCGCGCGCGGCGATCGAGGGCCTCGCCGGGCGCGTAGCGCTCGAGCGCAGGCCGGGCGACATCGTGGTCGCCTCGCTGCACTGGGGAGGCAACTGGGGCTACGCCGTGCCGCGCGCGCACCGCGACTTCGCCCACGGGCTGATCGACGTAGCGGGCGTGGACCTGGTGCACGGCCACTCGTCCCATCACCCGATGGGCATCGAGCTGCACGCCGGGCGGCCGATCCTCTACGGATGCGGCGATTTCCTCAACGACTACGAGGGCATCTCCGGGTACCAGGAGTACCAGCCGGATCTCTGCGCGATGTACTTCGTCGCGCTCGCGCCGGAGAGCGGGCGCCTCGAGCGGCTCGAGGTCGTTCCCATGCGCATCCGCCGCCTGCGGGTCGAGCGCGCGCCGGCCGCTCAGGCCCGCTGGCTCGCGGCGACGATCGAGCGCGAGAGCGCGCGCCTGGGCACGCGCGCCCGCGCCCGCGGCGACGGGAGGCTCGTCATCGCCGGCAAGGAGGCGGAGGTGCGGACGTGCTGATCGGCGTGCCGAGGGAGATCAAGACCCACGAGTACCGCGTCGGCCTCACGCCGGCGAGCGTGCGGGAAGTCGTCGCCCACGGCCATCGCGTCCTGGTGGAGAGCGGGGCGGGGGGCGGCATCGGCGCGACCGACGCCGACTACGCGGCCGCGGGCGCCGAGGTGCTGGAGGGGCCGGGGCCGATCTTCGCGCGCGCGGAGATGATCGTGAAGGTGAAGGAGCCGCAGCCGTCGGAACGCGCCCTGCTGCGACGGGGACAGGTGCTCTTCACCTACCTGCACCTCGCCGCGGACCCGCAGCTCGCGCGCGAGCTCGCCGCGAGCGGGGTCGTGGCCATCGCCTACGAGACCATCACGGCGCCGGGCGGAGGGCTTCCGCTGCTCGCTCCCATGTCGGAAGTCGCAGGAAGGCTCGCCGTGCAGGCCGGGGCCCATTGCCTGGAAAAGCCGCAGGGCGGGATGGGGACGCTGCTCGGCGGCGTCCCCGGAGTCCCCCCGGCGAAGGTCGCCATCCTCGGCGCGGGCGTGGTGGGCACGAACGCAGCGCGCATGGCCGTGGGCGCCGGCGCGCACGTCGTCGTGCTTGACCGGGACGGGGACGCCCTGCGGCGCATCGACCGGCTGCTCGGCGCGCGCGCGATCACCGTGCATTCCAACCGCGACACCGTCGAGAAGCACGTGCTCTCGGCCGACCTCGCGATCGGCGCCGTGCTCGTTCCCGGCGCCGCCGCGCCGAAGCTCGTCACCCGGGCGATGGTCGCCCGGATGAAGCCGGGCGCGGTGCTCGTCGACGTGGCGATCGACCAGGGCGGGTGCTTCGAGACCTCGCATCCCACGACCCACGCCGAGCCCACCTTCGTGGTCGAGCGCGTGGTGCACTATTGCGTGGCGAACATGCCGGGCGTGGTTCCGCGCACCTCGACGTACGCGCTGAACAACGCTACGCTCCCCCGGGTGCTGGAGCTGGCGGGCCGGGGCTATCGCGACGCCCTGAGGGCCGATCCGCACCTGCGGGCGGGCCTGAACGTGCACGAGGGGCGCATCGCGTGCCGCGAGGTGGCGCAGGCCGTGGGCCTGCCGTACGTCGAGGCGGAGATCGTCCTCGGCGAGGGCCCGCGCGGCGCTTGACCGGCATCAACGGGCGCGGCCGTGGCTGGAGCAGCATGGTTCGTGGGCCATCATCCTTCCGGAGGCCGCCATGAGAATCGAACGGATCTACACCCGAAACGTCGTCGGCACCTCACGCTCGAGCTCGCTCGCGAGCGCGGCCGAGATCATGCGCAAGTTCCACGTCGGGGCCCTGCTGGTCACCGACGATCCGCCCGAGGAGGCGAACGCCGTCGGCATCCTCACCGACCGCGACATGGTGGTCCAGGCGGTGGCCGACGGCCTCGACACGCGGGCCCTCAAGGTGGGCGACGTCATGACGCCGGGCATCAACTACATCCCGGAGAAGGCCGACCTGCACGAGGCTCTCGAGATCATGCGCACGCGGGGCGTGCGGCGCCTCGTGGTCACGCGCGACGGCGGGCAGGTGGCGGGGGTGCTCTCGATGGACGATGTGATCGACGGGCTCGCCGCCGACATGGCGAGCCTCGCGCAGATCGTGAAGACCGAAACGCAGAGCGAGCGCGAGGCCGTCGAGGGCGGCACGCAATACTGAGCCGGCGGATTCAGCGCCGCAGCACGCACTTCTCGTAGAGCGTGGGGAAGGCGCCGCGTGGGTCGTAGCGCGCCTTGAGGGCGGCGTATGCCTCGCCGCCGTAGCGTGCGTCGAGCTCCTCGCGGGAGAAGTAGCTGTCGGAGTAGAGCGACTTGATGCCGCCGGCCTCGGCCACCGCCCGCTCGATGGCGCGGTTGCAGTGGCCGGCCTCGCGCGTCTCGCGGGTCTTCACCACGTCCCAGAAGCCGAAGTTCACGTACCAGCGGCGCTGCATCGGGTAGAGCGCGTAACGCCCGGCGTCGGCCCCGGGGCCGATCGGGCACATCCAGACCGGCCAGATGCCGACCTCGCGCGCGAGGAACGCCAGGAACCGCGGCGCGTTCTCGATGGGGACGTCCACGTCCTGGATGACCGACTCGCCGTGCAGGCCGCGCAGGCGGTCGATCGCGCGGGTGAGGCCGACGCGGCTGTTCCAGCGCATGATCTTCGTGTACGTGCGCGAGCCCAGGCGCTTGCGCCCGTAGAGGGCGCGTACGAGCGGGTTCTGCGCGAGCAGGTTCTTCGAGCACCAGAACCAATCGGTGTCCCAGCGCCAGAGGAAGTCGTGGACCGTGAGCCAGTCCTCGCGCTTCCCGGCGATCGAGCGGTAGTAGATCTCCCGGCCGGTGTAGTCGCTCGCGTAGGGCGCGCTTTCGGCGAAGCGGCCGAGCGTGAGGTACAGCCGATCGGGCGCGAACAGGGTCCCGTCGATGAAGTCGGCGTCGTCCGCGGCGCAGTGGCGCTCGACGGCGTGGAAGTATTCGCCGGGGTCGCGGAAGGCGAGGTGCTCGAGGCGCACGAAGGGCTTCACCGGGACCGCGCGGGCCACCACGCGCAGCGCGTATCCGAGCGTTCCGTAGGAATTGGGGAAGCCGAAGAAGAGGTCGGCGTGCTCGTTCGCGGCGGTGCAGGTGACCACCTCGCCTTCGCCGGTGAGCACCTCGATCCGCTCGACGGTTTCGTGCACGAGCCCGTGGCGGTGCGACGAGGCCTCGATGCCCACGCCGGCCACGGCGCCGCCCAGCGTGATGGTCTTGAGCTGGGGAACCACGGCCGGCATGACGCCGTGGGGCAGGCATGCCGCCACGAGCGACTCGTACGTCGCCATGCCCTCGGCATCGACGCGCCCGGCGTCGCGGTCGACGCCGAGCACCGCGCGCATCGAGCGCACGTCCAGCCGCCGCCGCGCGGCGCCGCCGTGCCGGTCGCGGAAGAGGTTCGAGGTCTCCTTGGCGAGGCCGACGGGGCCGGAGCCCGCGCGCATGGCGCGCGCGAGCGCGTCGCGCCGTGCGGCGTGCGAGGCGAGCGCCTCGGCGCTCATTCGCCCGAGCGCCGGCCCGCCTCCCGCGCGCGCGCCGCAGCGAGCTCCGCGCCCGTCTCCCCGCCGGGGGCGTAGAGGAACGCGCGGCTCATCGGGTAGCCCTCGCGCGCGACGTTGCCCTTGGAGAACGTGATCTGGAAGAGGTGCGTGTGCCCGTGGGGCGAGCGGAACATCTCGGCGCATCCGTAGAGGTAGGCGCGCCAGACGCGCCGGAAGCGCTCGTCGAAGCGCTGCGGGTCGAGGGCGTGGATGCGCTCCCAGTTGCGCTCGAAGCGCTCGCCCCACGCATCCAGCGTGAGCGCGTAGTGGCGGCGCAGGTTCTCGATGTCGAGCACCTCGAGCCCGGCCTTCTCCATGGCGACGATCGTCTCGGCGAGGCTCGGGATCCACCCCCCGGGGAAGACGTGCTTGCGGATGAAGAACTCGGTCTCGTAGACGCCCACGTGGCCGATGAAGTGCAGCATGCCCAGGCCGCCGGGCTTGAGCTGGTCGGCATGGGCCTGGACGACCTCGTCGAGCTGGTCGCGCCCCGCGTGCTCGAGCACGCCGATGGAGACGACCTTGTCGTACTGGCGGCGCGCCTCGCGGAAATCGGCCTCGACCACCTCGAGCTTGCCCTCGAGGCGCCGGCGCGCGATCTCCTCGCGCACCATCTCGACCTGCTCGGTCGTCGTGTTCGTTCCCGTCACCTTGGCGCCGTGGAACTGCTCGGCGTGGAACATGAAGCCGCCGAAGCCGCAGCCGATGTCCACCACGTCGTCGCCGGGCCCGATGCGCAGCTTCCGGCACACGTGCTCGACCTTGTTGCGTTGGGCCTCCTCGAGGCTCGTCGTTCCTTCCTTCCAGTAGGCGCAGGTGTACATCATGAGCGCCTCGTCGAGCCACAGGCGGTAGAACGGCGTGCCCAGGGCGTAGTGGAAGCGCGCGTTGGCCTTCGCCTGGGCCTCGCTCGCGTTCGAGAAGCGCCACTCGTGCCAGCGATTGCGCAGCCGCACCAGCGCGCTCGGCCGGTCGAAGCCCGAGGCCATGCCGACGGCGAACGCCTTGCCGACGTCGCCCGCGACGTCCACGTCGCCGTCGAACCACGACTCGAGCAGCCCGATGTGCCCGAAGAGCGCCGCCCGCAACGCCACCCGCCGGCGGTTGTGGAACACGAGCTTGAAGTCGGGATGCTCGAGGGAGAAGGGCTTCACGACGCCTCCTTCACGCGGGTGGGCTTTCGTCCGAGGGCGCGCCGCAGCGCGGCGAGCGGGCGGGCGTTGAGGACCTGCTCCTTGCCGATCCAGCCCCGCCGCGCCTGCCCTACACCGTAGCGCAGGTCGGCCAGCCCGTCCACCGAGTGGGCGTCGGTGTCGATCGAGACGGTCACGCCCATGTCGCGGGCCATCCGGCAGTGGACGTCGTTCAGGTCGAGGCGGTCGGGCTGGGAGTTGATCTCGAGGCACACGCCCCGCTCGCGCGCCTTGCGCATCACCGCCGCCATGTCGAGCTCGCAGGGCTCGCGCTCGTCGATGAGGCGGCCCGTGGGGTGGGCGAGGATGTCGAGGTGCGGGCTGTCCATGGCCGCGAGCACGCGCCGCGTCTGGCGGTCGCGGGCGAGGTCGAGCTTGCCGTGCACGGCGCCCACGACCACGTCGAGCTTCGCGAGCGCCTCGGCGGGCAGGTCGAGGGACCCGTCCTCGAGGATGTCCACCTCGATGCCCTTGAGCAGGACGATGCCGCCGAGCGAGGCGTTGAGCGCGTCGATCTCCCGGCCCTGCCGGGCGAGGCGCGTCGCGTCGAGGCCCCGCGCCATGGCGAGGTGCCGCGAGTGGTCGGTGATGGCGAGGTACTGCATCCCCGCCGCCTTCGCCGCCAGCGCCATCTCGCGCAGCGTATTCCGCCCGTCGGTGGCGCTCGTGTGGGCGTGCAGGTCTCCCTTGAGGTCCGCGAGCGCCACGAGGGTCGGCAGCGTCCCTTCCCGCGCGGCCTGCAATTCGCCCTGCATCTCGCGCAGCTCCGGCTCGATGTAGGGCAGGCCGACGGCGCGATAGACCGACTCCTCGGTCGCGCCGGCGATGCGCTTCGTGCCGCGGAAGACGCCGTACTCGTTCACCTTGAGGCCGAGCGCCATGCCGAGCCGGCGCACCGCGATGTTGTGCGCCTTGGACCCGGTGAAATAGTGCAGCGCCGCGCCGAAGGACTCGGGCGGCACCACGCGCAGGTCCGCCTGGATGCCGCTCGCGAGCACGACGCTCGCCTTGGTGGTCCCGCGCGCGAGCACCTCCTTCACCTCGGAATAGCCCGCGAAGCGCTCGATCGCGCCCGCGGGATCGAGCGAGGCGACGAGGAAGTCGAGGTCGCCCACCGTTTCCTTCCTGCGCCGGTAGCTGCCCGCGACGGTGGCCCCGAGGTACCGGGCTAGCGGCTCCGCGTACTGCGCGGCCACAGCGAGCTTGAAGCGGCGCGACTTCGTGAGGCGCGCCTCGACCGCCTCGAGCAGCTTCTGCTCGCTCCTTTCGCCGAACCCCGGGATCTCGCGCAGCTTCCCCGAGCGGGCGGCGCGCTTCAGGTCCTCGAGGGAATCCACGTGCAGCCTGTCGTGCAGCGCCGCCGCGCGCTTCGGCCCGAGCCCGGGCAGGCGCAGCAGCTCCGTGATGCCGGCCGGGAAATGCGTGCGCAGCTCTTCCAGCGCGTGCATCCTGCCGGTGGCGCCCATCTCCGCGATCTTCGCGGCGAGGTCCTCGCCGATGCCCGCGAGCTTCGGCAGCTCGCCGCCTTCGGCGAGCCGCGCGGCGAGGTCGAGCTGCAACTCGCCCACGACGCGCGCGGCGTTGCGGTAGGCGCGGACGCGGAACGGGTTCGCGCCTTCCAGCTCGAGGAGGTCGGCGATCTCGTCGAAGGCCGCGGCGATGTCGGCGTTATGTACCGACGTCTTCGGGCTCATGCAGCTCGCCGCGGCGGATCCAGACGCCGCGCTCCTCGCAGTGGAGCAGCTCGCTGCCGGAGAGCACGTAGTCGCCGACCCGGAAGGTCACGCCGTTGAAGCGGCACGCGCCGCTCTCCAGCTCGCGGTCGAAGGAGATTTCCTCGTCCTCGTC
Organism: Usitatibacter sp.; assembly: GCA_035624355.1. GTDB lineage: Bacteria > Pseudomonadota > Gammaproteobacteria > Burkholderiales > Usitatibacteraceae > Usitatibacter. Next base: position 16,903 of record DASPRQ010000049.1, read on the forward strand.
GAAGATGGGGGAAGTGTCGAGCTCGGGGTCGGGGGCGCCGACCTGGGGGATCCTGCGCGTCATGGTGGGGTCTCCGTGGCTACGACCCATCCTAGCCCGGCCCGGTGCGGCGCGCTTGACGCCGATCAGGCCCGCGCCGCGCGTCTCTTACGCCCAGGCGGCCTTCGCGGCGCTCCCGGCGACGCACCACACCACGACCCAGAGGGCCGAGGCGCGCCACGCCGCGAGGATCGCGAAGCCAACAGCCGCGATCGCGAGATCGCCCACAGAGGCCACGGCGCTCTTCCACACCGGGTCGTAGAACGCCGCGGCGAGCAGCCCCACCACCGACGCGTTGATGCCGGCGACCGCCCGCGCCGCGCCGGGACGGGCGGCGATCGTGCGCCACAACGGCAACGCGGCGGACACCAGGAGCAGGCCCGGGAGGAAGATCGCGATCACCGCGCCGGCCGCGCCGATCGCGCCGGCGATGCGCGCGCCGAGGTACGCGGCAAGGGCGAACATCGGGCCGGGCACGGCCTGCGCCGCGCCGTATCCCGCGAGGAAATCGTCGCGCGAGACCCATCCTGGCCTCACGACCGTCTCCTGGAGCAGGGGCAGCACCACGTGGCCGCCGCCGAACACGAGGGCCCCCGCCCGGTAGAACGCGGAGAACATCGAGACGAGGCCCCCGGCGGCCGCGGCGAGGACGGGGAGGGCGACGAGGAGCACGGCGTACAGTGCGAGGAGCGCGAGGCCCGTCCGGCGGCCGTGGGGCAGCGGCGGCGGCTCGACGGCCGATGGCGCGACGCCGCGGCACAGCGTCAATCCCGCGAGGGCGCCGAACGCGACGACCGCGAGCTGCATCCAGGCCTGGCCGATCGCGAGGAGCGCGGCTGCGCTCGCCACCGCGATGCCGGCCCGCGTCGCGTCGGGGCAGAGACGGCGCCCCATGCCCATGAGCCCGTGCGCCACCACGGCGACCGCGACGAGCTTCAATCCGTGCACGAGCACGACCGCGGCGACGACGGGGATGTCGGGGAGCGCGACCGCGAAGGCGAACATGAGGAGCGCCGAAGGCAGCGTGAAGGCGACGAAGGCCGCCAGCGCGCCCGCCCACCCCGCGCGCAGCAGCCCGAGGCTGAACCCCGTCTGGGTGCTCGCCGGCCCGGGAAGGAACTGGCAGAGCCCGACGAGCTCGGCGTATTGTGCTTCCGTGATCCATCCGCGCCGCTCGACGAGCTCGCGCCGGTAGTAGCCGAGGTGCGCGATCGGCCCCCCGAAGGACGTGAGGCCGAGCCTGAGAAAGGTCGCGAAGACCTCCCCGGCGGAGCCGCGCGATGGGCGATTCATCTAGGCGTGGCGAAACGAAGGGGCTCCATGGTAACCGCCCGCCGGGCGCCGGTCCCGCGAGGGCCGTTGACCAGGGTCAATCCCGCGACGCCGCGATCCGGTAAGAGAGGGACATGAACGACTTCTCGGGCGTGCCGCCGCGCGCGCTCTGCCACCGCTGCGACCCCGCCGACGTCCCGTTCGAGACGACGGAGCAGGCCGACATCGGCGTCGGCGTGATCGGCCAGGACCGGGCGGGGCGCGCGCTGGAGTTCGGCTTCGGCGTCTCGGGCGAGGGCTACAACGTCTTCGTGATGGGCCCGCCGGGGACCGGCCGGCACACGCTCGTGCGCCAGATCCTCGAGCGGCGCGCTCCGGGCCTCGGGGCGCCTTCGGAGTGGGTCTACGTCAACAATTTCGCCTCGTCCCACGAGCCCGTGGCGATCGAGCTTCCGCCGGGGCAGGGATCGCGGCTCAAGGCGGACATGGAGCGGCTGGTGGCGGAGCTGCGCTCGACGATCCCGGCGGTCTTCGAGAGCGAGGACTACTCACACCGCGTCGAGCAGATCGACAAGGAGATCGGCGAGCGCCGCGACCAGGCCCTCGCCGAGATCGGCAGCGACGCCGCCAAGGACCAGGTGGCGCTGCTGCGCACGCCGGCGGGCTATGCGTTCGCTCCCATGAAGGACGGGGCGATCGTCGGATCCGACGACTTCGAGAGCCTTCCCGAGGCGGAGCGCGAGCGCTACGCCGAGGCGGTGAGCGCGCTCCAGGAGCGGCTCGAGAAGGCGATCCGCGACGCGATGCGCGGCCGCAAGGAGCGTGCCGAGCGCGTGCGCGCGCTCGATCGCGAGATGGTGCTGCTCGCCGCCGGGCCGCCCGTGGAGGAGCTGCTGCACCGCTACGTCGCCCTTCCCAAGGTCGTGGCGTACCTCGACGCCGTGCGCGACGACATCCTCGACAACGCCGAGAGCTTCCAATCCGCGCCCGAGGCGACCTCGGCCCTCGCCGCGCTCGGCGCGCAGCCGTTCAACACCGGACTGCGCCGCTACGCCGTGAATCTGCTCGTCGACCGCGGCGCCTCGAGCGCCCCGGAGATCGTGTACTGCGACCATCCCACCTACGCCAATCTGGTGGGCCGCATCGAGCACATCCAGCACCTCGGCACGCTCGTCACGGATTTCACGCTGCTCAAGGCGGGCGCGCTGCACCGGGCGAACGGCGGCTACCTGCTGGTCGACGCGCTGAGGGTCCTTTCCCAGCCGTTCGCGTGGGACGCGCTCAAGCGTGCGCTCCTGCGCCGCGAGGTGCGCGTGGAACCCGTGAGCGAGCTCTGGGGCGTGGCGGCCACCGTCGGCCTGGATCCCGAGCCGATCCCGCTCTCGGTGAAGGTGGTCCTCATCGGCGAGCGGCACTTGTACTACCTGTTGCAGGCGTACGATCCGGACTTCCCCGAGCTCTTCAAGGTCGTCGCCGACTTCGAGGAGGCGCTCGACCGGGACACCGCTTCCACGGCGTCCTTCGCGCGCATGGTCGCGCGCCTCGCCAAGGAAGAGGCGCTGCTGCCGCTCGATCGGGGCGGCGTCGCACGGGTCATCGACGAGGCCGCGCGCCGGGCCGCCGATTCGCGCAAGCTCTCCACCGACGTCGCGGCGCTGAACCGCCTGCTGCGGGAGGCCGATTTCCTCGCGCGCGGGGCGAAGCGGCCGGTCATCGGCGCGCAGGACGTCGCCGCGGCGACCGACTCGCAGCGCGCACGCTCCGACCGCCTCGAGCGCCGCGTGCGCGAAGCCATCGCGCGGGGCACTATCCTCATCGACACGGCGGGCGCCAAGGCGGGCCAGGTGAACGGCATCGCGTACGTTCCGGTGGGCGAGTTCCCCTTCGCGGAGCCCACCCGCATCACCGCAACGGCGCGCGTGGGCGAAGGCCAGGTGATCGACATCCAGCGCGAGGCGCACCTGGGCGGCGCGATCCATTCGAAGGGCGTCATGATCCTGTCGCAATTCCTCGCGTCGCGCTTCTCGGGGCACCGCCCCCTGTCGCTCGCCGCGAGCCTCGCCTTCGAGCAGACTTACGGGGAGGTGGAGGGCGACAGCGCCTCTCTCGCGGAGCTTTGCGCGCTGCTCTCCTCGCTCGCCGGCATCCCCGCGCGCCAGTCGATCGCGGTCACCGGCTCGGTGAACCAGCTCGGCGAGGTGCAGGCGGTGGGCGGCGTGAACGAGAAGATCGAGGGATTCTTCGAGGTGTGCCGCGCGCGCGGGCTCACGGGCGAGCAGGGCGTGATCATCCCGGCGGCCAACGTCGAGCACCTGATGCTGCGCGACGCGGTCGTGGACGCGGTGGCGGCCGGATCGTTCCACGTGCACGCGGTGGCGACCGTGGACGAGGCCATCGAGCGGCTCACCGGCGTGCCCGCCGGAACGCCCGAGCTGGTCGGCGAAGGCCCGCAGCGCACCGTGAACGGCCGCGTGGCGCAGCGCTTGCGCGAATTCGCGCGCCTCCGGGCCGTGGGCGCGGCGCCTTCGGCCGCGGGACGGGCGCGCAAGCGGGGACGGGCGCCATGAACGCCCGCCCGGCGTCGCGCCGCCGCTCCGACAGCCCCTCGGGCGAGGGAGGGCTCGGCACGCACGCGCGGGGGCTCCTCGCGCGCAATACCCTCGCGATCGTGCTCGCGGGCGGCCGCGGCACGCGGCTGCAGCAGCTCACGCAGTGGCGCGCCAAGCCCGCGGTCCCGTTCGCCGGCAAGTTCCGCATCATCGACTTCACGCTCTCGAATTGCGTCAATTCCGGGTTCCGGCGCATCGGGGTGTGCACCCAGTACCGGTCGCAGACCCTGATCCGGCACCTGCAGCGCGGCTGGGGCTTCCTGGAAGGGCGGTTCGGCGAGTTCGTGGAGCTCCTCCCCGCCGAGCAGCACGAGCGGGCCGAGTGGTACCAGGGCACGGCGGACGCCGTCTTCCAGAACCTCGACCTGCTGGGGCGCTTCGACGTCCGGTACGTGATGGTCCTCGCCGGCGACCACGTCTACAAGATGGATTACGGCAAGCTCCTCGAGGACCACGTCGCGCGGGGAGCCCGGGTGACGATCGCCTGCATCGAGGCGCCGCTGCGCGACGCGCAGTCCCTCGGCGTGATGCGGGTGGACGACGAGGACCGGGTCGTGGGATTCGAGGAGAAGCCGGCGAAGCCCACCGCGATGCCGGACCGCCCCGACCGCGTGCTCGCGAGCATGGGCGTGTACGTCTTCGACGCCCCGTTTCTGCAGGAGACGCTGCAGCGCGACTCCGCCGACCCCGCTTCGGGGCACGACTTCGGCAGGGACATCATTCCGCGGCTCGTGGCGCAGAGCCTGCCGATCTTCGCGCACCGCTTCTCGCGCAGCTGCGTGAACGTGGGTCCTTCGGGGGAGCCGTACTGGCGCGACGTGGGGACCGTGGAGGCCTACTGGGAGGCGAACATCGATCTCACGCACGTCGTCCCGGAGCTCAACCTCTACGACCGCGACTGGCCGATCTGGACCTGGCAGGAGCAGATGCCCCCGGCCAAGTTCGTCTTCGACAACGAGGGACGCCGCGGGATGGCCGTGGATTCGCTCGTCTCGGGCGGGTGCATCGTGAGCGGATCCACGGTGCGTCGCTCGCTGCTCTTCACCGGCGTGCGCGTGCACAGCTACTGCACCGTGGAGGATTCCGTGGTCCTGCCCGACGTGGAGATCGGCCGCCGATCGGTCATCAAGCGCGCGATCGTCGACTCGGGGTGCCGGCTTCCCGAGGGTTTCATGGTGGGGGTCGATCCGGCCGCCGACCGCAAGCGCTTCCACGTGAGCGAGCGGGGGATCGCCCTCGTCGTGCCGGAGATGCTCGGGCAGATGATCCACGACGCGCGCGGCACGCTCTGAGCGGGGCGCGCCCCGCCGGGTCCGAGGCGCGATTGACCCTCATCAACACGGCCTGCCCCGGGGCCGCCGACAATTCGATCATGACGCAGCTCGCGTCGGCGGAGGGGAAAGCATGGCGATCGGGGAATTGTGCACTCGGGATGTCGTCTTCGTGGGCCGGAACGACACCGTTGCGGAGGCGGCGCGCCTCATGCGCGAGAACCACATCGGCAGCCTCGTGGTGGCCGAGGGCTCGGGCAACGTGCGCCGGCCGGCGGGCATGATCACAGATCGCGACATCGCGGTCGGCGTCGTGGCCCTCGGGCTCGATCCGGAGTCGACGACGGTCGAGGCGGCCATGCGCGGCCGGATCGTTTCCGTGCGCGAGGACGAGGGCGTCGGGCGGGCGATCTCGCTCATGCGCGCCGAGGGCGTGCGCCGGCTGCCGGTGGTCGACGCCTCCGGCGCGCTGGTGGGCGTCATCGCGGCCGACGACCTGATCGACCTCTTCGCCGAGGAGATGTCGGGGCTCGCGGGAATGCTCAGCCGCGGGACGAACCGCGAGGCGCACGAGCGCGCGGCCGTCCGCGGCCTCTGAGGGAGGATGCGAACTCCCCGGATCTTCCTCTGCTACGCGCCGCGGGCGGGCCTGCGCTGCGCCGTCGCCTATCTCGCCACGGAGCGCGACGCCTATGGGTGGTTCACCGGCCAGAGCGATCGCGGCCACGAGAGCGCCTACTTCGTGCTCGAGGACTTCTACACCCCGCGCGAGACGCGCTACGTGGCCGTGCCCGAAGCCGACCTGCATTCGCGCTGGACCCGCGACGAGGCGATGTGCCACGAGCTCGCGCGCCTGCAGGAGGCGTTCACCCGGGAATGGCTCTTCTACCGGTCGGATCCGCGCGCGAAATCCGAGCTCGAGAGCTACGCGCAGGCGGAGCTCGCGAGCGGGGGCGGCGCGAACATCTGGTTCGAGCGCCTCAACCGCCTCTCGAAGCTGCAGGCGAACTGGACCTACTACTCGCACGATTGCGAGCATGCCGTGCTCAAGTACCTCGGCGAGCGCTGGCCGCTCGACTACCGCGTCGAGGAGGAATGAAGCGCGCCGTGGGGTGCCTCAGGGCCGCTTGTTGCGCGGCGGGCCGGCCTGGCGTTCGGCGGGAAGGTTGGAGCGATCGGCCGTGATTGCGCAATGCGGCCGGCCGTTCGCGATGTCGAAGGCGTTCCGCCAGTGGAAGGGCCGCAGCCGGCCGCTCACGCCATCGCCTTCCGGGGCGGTCTTCTCGATCTTCCAGCCGAACTCGCTGTCGGCGCGGCCGAAGTGCTCGCGCATCATCCAGGCGCCGCAGGCGTCCTGCCGCCACATCGATCCGTCGGCTTCGGACATCACCCGACCGTGCTGCCACACGTCCTCGACGAGCCGCTCGAGCTCGTCTTCCGTGAAATGGGTCTCGGAATCGGGAAGCCCGGCGCGCAGACGCGCGGCCTTTCCGCTTCCATCGGGAGAGAGAGGCGCTGCACCGCGCGTTCGGTTGGCGGGAAGGGTCTTGCGGCTCGCCATGACAGCCTCGAATCCGGGCCTGAGAATTGCATGATCCTCCCCCGTGGGGGCGGCCCGCTTGACGGGCGTCAAGCCGCGCCTCCACGGTCCTGCGACGATGGTCCCATGAAACAGGTGATTCCCGAGACGCCTCCCGAGTACGACGAAACGCGCGTGGTCGAGCGGCCCGACGGCTTCTACTGGCAGACGAAGGACGGCGCGCGCGAGTACGGTCCCTTCGCCACCCTCCTCGAGGCGGTGCAGGACATGCAGGCGCAACCGGAAGAGGAGGTCCTCGAACCGGGCGAGACGCTCGAGGAGGCGGAGGCCGAGATCGGCATTTCCGACTGGATCGATCCGGAGACCGGCGAGCCCGCCGAGCAGGACGGCCGCTACCTCGAGGAGCATTGACGACGGGCGCGGGGCGCCGGCAGCGGCTCGCGATCGTCGGATTCGGGCGGCTCGGGCAGGCCTGCGCGAGCGAGGCGGCGCAGTCGTTGTCGGCGATCGTCGCGGGCGTCGTGCGGCGCCCGGGTTCTTCGGGCGGTCTTCCCGCCCCGTTTTCGCGCATTCCCGCCGCGACGCACCTCGGGGCACGCGCGAGCACGATGGCTGTCGAAGAGTGGGTCTGGAGGTTCCAGTGAAGGCTTTCGTTCGCCTGCTCGCCGTCGCCGGGACGGCCGGGGCCGCGCTCGGCGCGAGCGCCGACGACGGCGCCATGGCGCGCCTAGCGCGCGACCGCGGCTGCACGCTGTGCCACCACGAGGAGCCTGCCGGCCCCAACGCCGTCATCGCCTCGGCGCCGAGCTGGCGCGAAATCGCCGCCCGCTACCGGGCACAGCCGGGCGCGGAGGAGCGGCTGGCGAAGGTCGTGGTCGGCGGTTCCGACCCGGACCGCCGCCACTGGAAGAACCAGGCCGCCTTCGCGAGCATGCCGGCGAACGGGGTCGAGACGACGCCCGAGGAGGCGCGGGAACTGGTGCGGTGGATCCTCTCGTTCCGGTGACGCCCGCCGCGGCGCCGGCCATCGAGGCGCAGGAGCTCACGCGCCGCTTCGGCTCGCTCGTCGCCGTCGACCACGCGAGCTTCCGCGTCGAGGGCGGGGAGGTCTTCGCGCTCCTCGGCCGCAACGGGGCCGGCAAGACCACGATGATCAAGATGCTCACGACCCTCATCCCGCCCACCGCGGGCGGCGCGCGGGTCGGCGGCTTCGACATCGAGCGGGAGGCCGCGCGAGTGCGGCGCATCATCGGCTACGTCCCGCAGGCGGTCTCCGCCGACGGCGAGCTCACCGGCTACGAGAACCTCAAGGTCTTCGCGCGGCTGCACGACATCCCGCGCGCGGAGGCGCGGCGGCGCATCCACGAGGCGCTCGAGTTCATGGAGCTCCTGCCGTTTGCCGACAAGCTGGTGAAGACCTATTCCGGCGGCATGATCCGGCGGCTCGAGATCGCCCAGTCCACGATGCACGATCTGCGCGTGCTCTTCCTCGACGAGCCGACCATCGGCCTGGACCCCGTGGCGCGGGTGGCGGTGTGGGAGCTGCTCGAGAGGATGCAGGCGCGCTCGCGTTGCGCGATCCTGCTCACCACCCACTACCTCGAGGAAGCCGAGCGCCTTTGCGGCCGGGTGGCCATCATGAACCAGGGGCGGATCACGGCGCTGGGGACGCCCCGCGAGCTCACGGCCGGGCTCGGCCCGGGCGCCACCTTCGAGGAAGTCTTCGAGCGCTACACCGCCGCGGGGGGCGAGTCGCTCGCCGCCTACCTCGACACCTCGCGCGCCCGCGCCTCGGCCGAGCGCCATGGCTGAAGAGATCGCGCGCGCCGCGCCCGCCTCGGCGCTCTCCTTCCTGTCGAAGATGCTCGCCATCGCCGAGATGGAGGTGCGCAAGCTCCGCCACGACCCGACGGAGCTCGTGAGCCGCGCGGTGCAGCCCGCGCTGTGGCTGCTCATCTTCGGGCAGGTGATGAGCCACGCGCGCGCGATCGACACCGGGGGCCTTCCGTACCTCGACTACCTCGTGCCCGGCATCCTGGGGCAGAGCGTGCTCTTCATCGCCATCTTCAACGGCATCTCGGTCATCTGGGAGCGCGACCTGGGGATCGTGCACAAGTTCCTCGTGAGCCCGGCCCCGCGCTCCGCGCTCGTGCTCGGCAAGGCGCTGGGCGGCGGCGCGCGCGCGCTGGTGCAGGCGGTGGTGGTGATCGTGCTCGGCGTGCTTCTCGGCGTGCACCTGAGACTCGCGCCGGCCGCGCTCGCCGGCGTGGTGGTCTTCATCGTGCTCGGCGCGGCGGTCTTCAGCAGCTTCTCGCTCTTCATCGCCTGCATCGTGAAAACGCGCGAGCGCTTCATGGGCGTGGGGCAGGTGCTCACCATGCCGCTCTTCTTCGCGAGCAACGCGATCTATCCCACTTCGCTCATGCCGCGATGGCTGCAGGCGATCGCGCACGGGAACCCGCTCACCTACCAGATCGACGCGCTGCGCGTCCTGCTGCTGCGCGGCGACGGGGGGCTGCCGCAGCTCGGGCTCGGCCTGGATTTCGCGGTGCTCGCCCTGGCGCTCGCGGTGATGGTCGCGGCCGCGGCGCGGATCTACCCGAACATCGCCCGCTAGACCGCGTCGGCCATCGGCTTCCTCGCGCCTTCCGACGGCAGGGCGCGGGCGAGCGCCTTGAAGTCGGCCCACTGCATCGCGGGCCAGATCTCCGAATGGGCGCGGCCGTAGCTGCGCACCAGCACGGAAACGCGCATGGCGGTCTCGATGTCCGGCGCGGTGAAGACGTCGACGTAATCCCAGGGCCCGAGGACCGCGTAGTCGGCGATCCAGTCGACGCCCGGGCAGTCCTCGCGCACCCGCTCGGACACGTGGCGCTCGAGCGTCTCGAACGACCGGGGCTGGTGGAGCGCCTCCTCGGAGACGCGCGTGAGCATGACGAAGAGGGGCATGGGCACTCCTTTCAGGTGGGAGGTGCGGTGAGTGAGGGGCGCGCCGCGAGGTCGGGCTCGCCGCATGCCGCGAGGATGTCCGAGCGCACCGCGTCGCGCAGGCGCGCGGCCGCGGCCCAGTCGGTACCGTCGGCGCGCCGCGGCGCGCCGATCGCGACGTGGATCGCGCCGCGCCGCGGCAGCCATTGGTCCCCGCGCAGGACCGAGCGGGTTCCGCGAAGCGCCACGGGGACCACGGGCGCGCCCGCCTCCGCCGCCGCGACGAAGGCGCCCATGTGGAACGGCATGAGGCCCGGCGCGCGCGTGAACGTGCCCTCGGCGAAGAACACCACGGCCTCGCCCGCGCGCACGAGGTCCACCAGCACGCGCTCGTCCGCGGCGCCGCGCTCGGGATCGAAGCGCTCGACGTAGACCGCGCCGGCCGCGCGAAGCACGAAGCGCGCGAGCGGGATGCGCCCGAGCTCGCGCTTGGCGACGAAGCGCGCGGGGCGTGGGAGCACGGCGAGCAGCACGGGAGAGTCGATGTAGCTCGCGTGGTTCACGACGATCACGGCCGGGCCCGTCGTCGGCATGTTCTCGAGGCCGTGGACGGCGAGCGGCAGTCCCGAGGCGCCCGCCATCGCGCGCGCGAGCCCGTGGAGGGCGCGCCAGCGCGGCCTCGCCGGCAGGAGCGTGGCGCAGGTTGCGGCGGCCCCCAGCAAGGCGGCGGCGCCCCACAAGTAGGCGGCGTAGGCGAAGTCGCCCGCGCGGCGCAGCCAGCGCCGCAGGCGCGCGACGGCGAAGGAAACCGCGAAGCGCGCGAGGCCCCGCCAGGCCGCGGGCTCGCGCTTGCCCCCGAGTCCGCGGAGGTAGGCCTCGCGGCTCGCGGCCCGGCGGATCTTGCCGCTCGAGGTCTTGAGCACGGTGTGGGGCCCGGCGACCACGACCTCGTCCACGGGAGCGCCGAGGAGCGCGTGCGCGGTCGCCGCGACGGAGGCGCGCAGCGCCTCGCGCGCGGGGCCGGGGAGGAGGCGCGTTTCCGCGACGACCACGACCTTCTCGGTGCCGGTCGCGGGATCGGGCGCGCCGAAGACCGCGACGCATCCCTTGCGCACGCCCGCGAGGTTGCCGATGGCCTCCTCGAGCTCGTAAGGATGCACGTGCTGGCCGCCGCGGATGATGACGTCCTTGGCGCGGCTGGTCACGAACAGGTCCTCTCCCGCGACGTACCCGAGGTCGCCGGTGTCGAGCCAGTCGCCGTCGAAGAGCTCGCGGGTCTTGCCCGGATTGCGGTAGTAGCCGCTGGTGGCCGAAGGGCCGCGGAACTCGACGCGCCCCTCGGAGCGCTCGGGCAACTCGCGCCCGTCCGCACCCACGATGCGGATGTCGTGCCCCGCGAGCGGCGCCCCGCATCCCACGAAGCGCAGCACGTCCGTCTCGCCTTCCTGCGCCGCGACCGCGTCTCCTGTGGACATGAGCGGGGCGCGCCGGACGCGATCGACGCGCGGGCCGCGGCCGAGCGGGGGAAAGGCGAGGCCCACGGCGCACTCGGCGAGGCCGTAGACGGGCGTGAGCGCCTCGGGCCGGAGGCCGTAGCGCCCGAAGCGCTTCGCGAACCGCTCCAGCGTGCCGGGGCTCACCGGCTCCGCGCCGTTGAACGCGATGCGCCATGACGAAAGGTCGAGCCCCTCGAGGTCGCGCTCGTCGACGCGCGTGGCGCAGATCTCGTAGGCGAAATTCGGCCCCGCGGAGAGCGTCGCGCGGTAGCGCTGGATCGCCCGCAGCCATCGCGAGGGCCGGTTGAGGAATGCCGTGGGCGGCATGACCACGAGGGGGAAGGCGCAATAGAGCCCGCCCATCCACGCGCCGATGAGGCCCATGTCGTGGTAGAGCGGAAGCCAGCTCACGAACACGTCCGACGGGCCCGCGCCCACGGTGCGCGCCATCGGGCGGATGTTGGCGAGCAGGTTCGCGTGCGTGAGCACGACGCCTTTCGGGTCCCCGGTGCTGCCCGAGGTGTACTGCAGGAAGGCGATGTCCGAGGCGCGCGGGCGCGGCAGCGGCGCGGCGGCCTCGGCGCCCGAGAGGTCTCCGGCCGTCGCGACGTCCGCGAGCGAGGGCACGAGTCCCTGCAGCATGCGCGCGATCCGCTTGCCCTCGGCGATCGTCACGAGGAGCACGGCGCGGCAGTTGTCGAGGATGCGGGCCTGGCGGCGCACGTGCTCCTCGATCTGCGTCCAGCGCGCAGGCGGATAGATGGGCACCGGGATGGCGCCTGCGAGAACGATGCCGAGGAAGGCGCGGAAGAAATCGCGGCCCGTGGGAAGCATGATGGCGACGGCCTGCCCCGCGCCCACGCCGCGCCGCCCGAGGCCGGCGGCCACCGCGAGGGCTTCGGTGCGCAGCTGCGCGTACGTGACCGTCTCGCCGGGCCCATCCTCCTCGCCGAGGATCACGAGGTGGGTGCGGTCGGGATGCCGCTCGACGTGCCATTCGAGGACTTCGACGAGCGTCGACGCTCCTTCGGGAGCCTCGGCCTCGGCGGGCGCGAGGACGACGGGCGCGGCGCGGGCCGGCTCGATCGTCCGGGGCGTGCCCGCGAGGATCGCGCGCAGGAGGTCGCCCGGCGTCTCGGCCGCACCGAGAAGGTGCTCGGACAGGCGCACGTCGAAGGCACGCTCGATGCGGAGAAGCAACTCGACGCGCGCCAGGCTGTCGAATCCGAGGTCGCGGTCGAGCCTGCTGTCGAGGCGCGGGGTCGCGAGCCGGGCCTGGCCGGGCTGGGACTCGCGCATCAGGCTCGCGATGATCCCGAGGAGGACCTCCCCGGAGCGCTCGCGGCGCTCCGAGGGCGCTGCCACCCTGCTTCGATCGAAGCCTGGGTCGTCCCCCACGGCACCTCCGGCGAGGCGGAATCGCCCTTTGCTACAAAGCTATGCCGCTCCCGCGATGCGGCTTTGACCGAGGTCAAGCCTGCGGACGCGGCCCGGTTCAGCATGGAGCCATGCAAGTTCCTCTCCAGATCACGATGCACAACATGCCGCGCTCCGAGGCCCTGGAGACGCGGATCCGGGAAGCCGCGGACAAGCTCGGGCAGTTCCATCCGCGCATCATGAGCTGCCGCGTCACGGTGGAAGAGTCCCGCAAGCATCACCGGCAGGGCCGCCAGTTCGGCGTGCGCGTCGACGTGCGCGCGCCGGGGCGCGAAGAGGTGGTCTCCACGCTCCATCACCACGAGGACGTCTTCGTGGCGGTGCGCGACGCCTTCGATTCGGTGCGGCGGCAGCTCGAGGAGGTCGTGCGCGAGGCGCGCGGCGACGTGAAGTCGCACGCGCGGCCGCGGCAGGGGCGCGTCGCCCGGCTCGACCTGAACGAGGGCTTCGGGTTCATCGAGACGGAGGAGGGCGACGAGATCTATTTCAGCCGGGACAACGTCGTGCAGCCGTCCTTCGACCATCTCAGGCCCGGGACGGAGGTGCAGTTCATCGAGGAGGCGGCGGGCGACGGCGTCCAGGCGAAGCGCGTGAGCGCGGGCAAGCACCATTTCGAGAGCTAAGGGGGAACCTGAACCATGATGACCAGGGACGAATACGTCGCGAAGCTCAAGTCGCAGCTCGATCGCTGGAACGCGGACGTCACGCGCTGGGAGACGGAGGCCAAGTCCGCGCAGGCCGATATGGGGAAGCATTATGCGAAGCAGCTCGAGATCCTGCGGGCCCAGCGCGAGAAGGCGCTGTACAACCTGAAGCTCCTGCAGGGCGCCTCGGCCACCGCCTGGGGCGAGCTCGCGAAGGGCGCCGACGAGGCGTGGGAGCGGATGCGCGAGGCGATCGCCCAGGCGCGCACGCATTTCGAGGCCGAAACACCGGTTGGCAAGAGGCACTGACCGCACCGGGCCACGCCGCACGGCGGGCCCGCGAGTGGATTGAGTGGATTGACGGAGGCAAGCCATGACGGAAGTCCAGGTCGCAAGAGAGAAGCTCCTGCAGGATTTCAACGATGTGGTCGCGGACACGGAGCAGCTGCTCAAGTCGGTGTCCTCGGCGGGCGGAGAGAAGACGCAGGCGCTGCGCGCGAGCGTCGAGCAGAACCTGAAGCTCGCGAAGGAGCGGCTGCAGCAGATCGAACGGGCGGCGGTCGACAGGAGCCGCATGGCGGCCAAGGCGACCGACGAGTACGTCCACATGCATCCCTGGCAGTCGATCGCGATCGCCGCCGGAGCCGGCGCGACCGTTGGCATCGTGCTGGGGCTGCTGCTTAACCGCCGCTGATCGTCCGGCGCCGTGGACTCGCAGCCTACGCCGTCGGGCGCGGGCCTCGGCGCTTCGCTGCGCGCGCTGGGCGCGACGCTGCTCGAGATGCTCGGCACGCGCGCCGAGCTCGCCGTGATCGAGCTGCGCGAGGAGGCGGACCGCCGCAAGGAAGGGCTCGCGCTCGCGATGGTGGCGGGCATCTTCCTCGCGCTGGCGATGCTCCTCGCGGCGCTCTTCGTCGTGCTCGTCTTCTGGGACACCCATCGCCTGGCCGCCCTCGCGGGCGTCACGGCGCTCTATCTCGCCATCTCCGCGGCGGCGTTCCTGCGCATGCGGGCGCGGGAGCGCGCCGCGCCGCCGCCCTTCGAGGCGACGCTGCGCGAGCTGGCGGCCGACCGGGAGCTGCTGCGGGGACGCGATGAGTGACCGCCGCGACCTGCTCGCCCTGCGCAAGGAGGTGCTCGTCGCGCGCTGCTCGCTGCAGCGCCTGCGCCTCACGGGCGAGGCGGCGCGGCTCCGCGAGAGCCTGAGCTGGCCGCGGGCCGTAGCGGCCGCCGTGGCCTCGTCGCGGGCCCGTTCGGCGCTCTTCGGGCTTCTGTGGGCCGTGGCTCGCGGTGGGCGCGTCGCGCGCATCCTGCGCATCGCCGCCATCGCACTGGGCGTGGCGAAGGTCGCCCGCGCGCTGCTCGCCGCCGCGAAGCCGGCCCCGGAGGGTCAGGTCGGGCCGGCCGAGCCCACGAGCGCGGCGAGCTCCCAGTCGCCGGAGGCCGCGTCGTAGCGCAGCACGAAGGTGCGCCCGTCCTGCACCCTCACCTTGAAATACCGATGGTCGGGCGCGAGCCAGCGGTCCAGGATCTCGACCACGGGGAAACGCGTGCTCCCGAGCGTGAAGGCGCGGGGCTCCTCTTCGCCGCGATGGCCGGCATAGCACTCGACGTGGATCTTCATGGCGCGAGCCGTCTCCGCCCATGATACCGATCCACGAGCTGCTCGCGCGCATCCGCTGGGACCCCGAGTTCGGCCGCGGCCGCTTCGAGATCGGCTACCTCGACCACCGCCGGGGCGCGCTCGTGCGCCTGCCGCTCGATCGCATCGAGGTGCATCCGGAAGAGCGTTTTTCCTTCGAGGCATTCGAGGACGACGGGACCGTGCACACCGTGCCCTATCACCGCGTGCGCGAGGTGCGGCGCGACGGGGAGGTCATCTGGCAGCGGCCGTCGCGTGCGCCCGCGCGCAAGCGCCGGGGCGCCGGCTAGCGCACGACCGGCTCGCCCTCGCGCTCCGATCCGACCGGCGTGCGGTCGAACCCGCGGCCCTCGTGGGGCGCGGGCGCTCCGGCCGCCTCGATGGCGAGGACGCGCTGCACGGCCCCGAGGACCGAGTCCGGGTTGAGGCTGATGGAATCGATGCCGGCGTGCACGAGGAATTCCGCGTACTCGGGGTAGTCCGACGGCGCCTGGCCGCAGATGCCGATGGGCTTGCCGAGCCGCCGGGCCGCCGCAATGGCCCGTGAGATGAGCCAGCGCACCGCCTCATTCCGCTCATCGAACAAGTGCGCCACCGTGCCGGAATCGCGGTCAAGGCCGAGCGTGAGCTGCGTCAGATCGTTCGAGCCGATGGAGAAGCCATCGAACACCCGCAAGAAGGCCTCGGCCGAAATCGCGTTCGACGGCACTTCGCACATGGCGTAGATTTCAAGCCCGGCCTCGCCCTGGCGGAGGCCGTGCGCCGCCATGGCCGCGATGACGCGCTGTCCCTCGTCCACGGTGCGACAGAACGGGATCATCGCCTTGATGTTCGTGAGGCCCAGCTCGCGCCGCGCGCGCAGGAGGCCGGCGCACTCGAGCGCGAAGCCGTCGGCGTAGCGCGGGTCGTAGTACCGGGACGCGCCGCGGAACCCGATCATCGGG
>DASPRQ010000080.1:0-2883 GCA_035624355.1 Usitatibacter sp.
ACGACAAGCCGATCCACCGGGACATGATGAAGTACCTGTACGACAAGGGCCAGGGCACCGCCGCGGACAAGAAGGAGGTCGGCCAGGTGCTCTACAACCGCGGCATGCTCTCGGCGATTCTCACCGTGGAGTCGATCCGCACCGCGATGAAGAAATACGGCAACGGCGTGATGACCGGCGACCAGGTTCGCTGGGGCGCGGAGCACCTGGCGATCGACGCGAACCGCATCAAGCAGCTCGGCGTCGAGGGCATGATGGTGCCGTTCCACACCTCGTGCATGGACCACGGCGGCGCCCACTCGGCCCGCATCCACACGTGGGACGGCTCGAGCTGGAGCTACACCTCCGACCTGTACACCGCCGACTACAAGCTGCTGCGGCCGATGGTCGAGGCCTCCGCCATGAAGTACGCGAAGGAGAAGGGCATCACGCCGGTCGACTGCTCGAAGGAGAAGTAGGAGCGTGAACGCGGCCCCGGAAAGCGTGGTCCGCGGTGCCGCGAGCCGGGCGGCGGGGAAGCCCCTGCTCGACGTGAACGGCATCGAGGTCATCTACAACCACGTGATCCTGGTGCTGAAGGGCGTCTCGCTGCAGGTCCCCGAGGGGGGCATCGTCGCCCTCCTCGGGGCCAACGGCGCGGGCAAGACGACCACGCTGAAGGCGGTGTCGAACCTGCTCGCGGCCGAGCGCGGCGAGGTGACCAAGGGCTACATCGAGCTCGAGGGCGAGCGCGTGGACCGGCTCAGCCCCTCGGAGCTCGTGAAGCGCGGCGTGATCCAGGTGATGGAGGGGCGCCACTGCTTCGCCCACCTCACCGTCGAGGAGAACCTGCTCACGGGCGCCTACAGCCGCAGGGCCCCGCGCGCGCAGATCCGCTCCGACCTCGAGAAGGTGTACGGGTTCTTCCCCCGGCTCAAGCAGCGGCGCGGCGCGCTCGCGGGCTTCACCTCGGGCGGGGAGCAGCAGATGACTGCCATCGGGCGCGCCCTCATGGCCCGCCCCCGCATGATCCTGCTCGACGAGCCGTCCATGGGCCTCGCGCCCCAGATCGTCGAGGAGATCTTCGAGATCGTGCGCAACCTCAACGCCGCCGAGCGGGTGAGCTTCCTGCTCGCCGAGCAGAACACGATGGTGGCCCTGCGCTTCGCCGACTTCGGCTACATCCTCGAGAACGGCCGCGTGGTGATGGAAGGCGACGCGGCGGCGCTCGCGGGCAACGAGGACGTGAAGGAGTTCTACCTCGGGATCTCGAGCGGCGGCCGGCGCAGCTTCCGCGAGGTGAAGCACTACCGCCGGCGCAAGCGCTGGCTCGCCTGAGGGCCGCGATGGCCGGTTTCTACGACGCGCTGGAAAGGCGCGAGCCCGCGGAGCGCGAGCGCGCGCTGCTGGAGGCGCTTCCCGCGCACCTCGAGCACGCGCGCAGCCGCAGCGAGCACTACCGGCGCGTCCTCGGCGGCCTCGACCTGGGGCAGGTGCGCTCGCGCGAGGCCCTCGCGAGGCTTCCCGTCACGCGCAAGTCGGAGCTCGCCGGGCTGCAGAAGGCGAAGCCGCCCTTCGGCGGCCTGAACGCGACGCCCGCCGCGGGCCTCGCGCGCATCTTCATGTCGCCGGGGCCCATCTTCGACCCCGAGGGCCGGCGCCCGGACTACTGGCGCACGGCGCGCACGCTCTTCGCCGCGGGATTCCGGCCGGGCGACGTGGTTCTCAACTGCTTCTCCTATCACCTCACGCCGGCGGGCAGCATGCTCGAGACGGGGCTCCACCACCTGGGCTGCGCCGTCATTCCCGGCGGGGTAGGACAGACCGAGATGCAGGCCCAGGCGATCGCGTGCCTCGGGCCCTCGGGCTACGTGGGCACGCCCTCGTTCCTCAAGCTGATCCTCGAGAAGAGCGACGAGCTGGGACTCGCCTCGGGCTCGGTGCAACGCGCCCTGCTGTCGGGCGAAGCGTTCCTGCCGCCGGTTCGGGGGTTCCTCGCGGGGCGCGCCATCGCGGCCTTCCAGGCGTACGGCACCGCGGACCTGGGGATGGTGGCCTACGAGACCGAGGCGCGCGAAGGGCTCGTGCTGAACGAGGACATGATCCTCGAGATCGTGCGCCCGGGAACCGGCGATCCCGTGGGCGAGGGCGAGGTGGGCGAGGTCGTGGTCACGCCCTTCAACGCGGACTATCCCCTGGTGCGCTTCGCCACGGGGGACCTGTCGGCCACGTTGCCGGGCGCGAGCCCCTGCGGCCGGACCAACGTGCGCATCAAGGGCTGGATGGGCCGTGCGGACCAGGCGACCAAGGTGCGCGGGATGTTCGTCCACCCGCAGCAGGTCGCCGAGGTTCTGCGGCGGCATGGGCTCGCCCGCGGGCGCCTCGTGGTGGAGAACGAGGCGGGCGAGGATCGCATGACGCTGCAGGTCGAAGGCGAAGGCGCGGACGCCGCCCTCGCGCAGGCGGTCGAGGCGACGGTGCGCGAGGTCATGAAGCTGCGCGGCGCCGTGGCGTGGCGAGCGCCCGGGACGCTCCCGAACGACGGCAAGGTGATCGAGGACGCGCGCCGCTATTCGTGAGGCGCGAATCGGCTATCATGGCGCTCGCTTCCCGAACGATAACAAGGAGAGATGCATGAAGGGATTGGCCGTCTTTTTTCTCGTCGCAGCCGCGTCCTCGACGGGGGGCTGCGCCCTCGACGCGAAAACCGATCCGCAGGCCAAGCACGAGGAACGCGTCTACGTCACGGGAAGCAACATCCCGCGGCGCCAGCAATCGGGGGAGGTCTCGGTGATGAACCAGGAGGGCTACGAGCGCTCGCGCGACGCCGTCAACCCCTCGATTCCGATGACCTCCGGCGCGGGCCACTGACCCCCGCATCGGCCCCGCCAATCGGCCCTCGCG
>DASPRQ010000087.1:0-35280 GCA_035624355.1 Usitatibacter sp.
GTCTCGCTCGCTCGGCTGCGCGAGGCGAGCTGGCTCGCCCGCGAGGCCGGCTCGGGAACCCGCGAGGTGGTCGAGCGCGCGCTGCAGCCGCACCTGCACGCGATGAAGGCGGAGATGGAGCTCGGCAGCACGGAGGCGATCACGCAGGCCGCGGCCGAGGGCCTGGGCCTCGCCTGCGTCTCGCGCTGCACCGTCGAGGACATGCTGAAGCTCGGGCGCGTGGTCGTGCTGCGCACGGCGCTCCCGAAGCTCCAGCGCACCTTCTACCTCGTCCACCACGAGCGGCGCTACATGTCGCCCACGCTCGAGCGCTTCATCGCCCACTGCCTCGCGATCCAACGCCAACGCGGGTAGGCATTACCCGAAAAATCCGTTGGTCCCCGGAGGGCCGCGGCCGTAGAGTTCCAGCCTCCCATGGACGGCTCGCCCCCTCCCTCCGAAGTCCGGACGACCACGTGCTACATGTGCGCGTGCCGCTGCGGCATCCGCGTCCACTTGCGCGACGGCCAGGTCCGCTACATCGACGGCAACCCGAACCATCCCCTCAACCGGGGCGTGATCTGCGCCAAGGGCTCCTCGGGGATCATGAAGCAATACTCCCCGGCGCGCCTCACGCGGCCGCTCAGGCGCAAGGAAGGCGCCGAGCGGGGTGCGGCCGAGTTCGAGCCCATTTCCTGGGAAGAGGCGTACGCGCTGCTCGCCGGGCGGCTGCGGAAGATCCGCGCCACCGACCCGAAGAAGTTCGCCCTCTTCACCGGGCGCGACCAGATGCAGGCGCTGACGGGCCTCTTCGCCCGCCAGTTCGGCACCCCCAACTACGCCGCCCACGGCGGCTTCTGCTCGGTGAACATGGCCGCCGGGATGATCTACACCGTCGGGGGCTCCTTCTGGGAGTTCGGCGGCCCGGACCTCGAGCGCGCCAAGCTCTTCGTGATGATCGGCACCGCCGAGGACCACCATTCCAACCCGCTCAAGATCGCGATCTCGAAGTTCAAGCGCGCGGGCGGGCGCTTCGTCTCGGTGAACCCGGTGCGCACGGGCTATTCCGCGATCGCCGACGAATGGATCCCGATCCGCCCGGGCACCGACGGTGCGCTGCTGCTCGCGATCATCCGCGAGCTCATCGAGGCGGGGCTCTACGACCGCGACTTCCTCGCGCGCTACACGAACGCGGGCCACCTCATCGACCTCGATCCCGAGAGCGAGCGGCTGGGGCTCCCGGTGCTCGATCCCACGCACCCGGAGGTGAACCCCGAGGTGAACGCGATGTACCCGAGCAACAAGGTCTGGTGGGACCGGGCGACGCAGCGCGAGGTGCCGAGCCATGCGCGGGGCGCCGACCCCGAGATCCTCGGCGAGTTCCGGCGCGCGGACGGCCACCCGGCGAAGCCCGCCTTCCAGCTCATCGCCGACGGGGTGCGCGACTGCACGCCGGAGTGGGCCGAGTCGATCACCGGCATCCCCGCCGCCGCCATCCGGCGCCTCGCCCGGGAGATGGGCGAGACGGCGCGCGACCACGCCTTCGAGCTGCCCATCCGCTGGACGGACTCCTGGGGAGTCGAGCACGACCGCGTGATCGGCCGCCCCGTCGCCTTCCACGCGATGCGCGGCATCGCGGCACACTCCAACGGCTTCCACGCGGTGCGCGCGCTCGCGATCCTGATGACGCTGCTCGGCACGATCGACCGCCCCGGGGGCTTCCTGCACAAGCCCCCCTTCCCGCGCGCCGTGCCGCCCAGCCCCAAGCCGCCCAACCACGCCGACGCGGTGCAGCCCGACGAGCCGCTCGCGAACCCCGTGCTCGGCTGGCCCGCCTCGCCCGACGACCTCTTCATCGACTCCCACGGCGGCCCGGCGCGCATCGACAAGGCGTTCTCGTGGGAGTACCCGCTCGCGGTGCACGGGCTCATGCACAACGTGATCACCAACGCGTGGAAGGGGGATCCCTACCCCATCGACACGCTGATGATCTTCATGTCGAACATGGCGTGGAACTCGACCATGAACACGGCCGAGGTGCGGCGCATGCTGAACGACCGCGACGGCAAGGGCGCCTTCCGCATCCCCTTCATCGTCGTGTGCGACGCGTTCCAGTCGGAGATGACCGCGTTCGCGGATCTCGTGCTGCCCGACACGACCTACCTCGAGCGCCACGACGTGATGTCGATGCTCGACCGGCCGATCTCGGAATTCGACGGGCCCGTCGACTCGGTGCGCGTGCCCGTCGTCCCGCCCACCGGCGAGTGCCGCCCCTTCCAGGAGGTGCTGCTCGAGCTCGCGGGGCGCCTCGAGCTCCCCGGCTTCATGAACGCCGACGGCTCGCGCCGCTACCGGGACTATCCCGACTTCATCGTGCACTACGAGACCAAGCCCGGCTCGGGCGTGGGCTTCCTTTCCGGCTGGCGCGGGGCGCACGGCACCGCCTCGATGAAGGGCGAGCCCAATCCCCGGCAGTGGGAGATGTACGCGGCCAACGACTGCGTGCACCACCACGTCCTGCCGGAGGAGCACCGCTACATGCGCAACGCCAACCGCGGCTACATCCACTGGGCGCGCGCGATGCGGCTGCGCAGCTACGCGGAGCCGGCGCTGATCCAGGTCTATTCCGAGGTGATGCAGGAGTTCCGGCTCGCCGCGCAGGGGCGGCGCCCGGGGCGCCGGCCGCCCCCGCACCTGCGTGCGCGCATCGAGCGCTATTTCGACCCGGTGCCGTTCTGGTATCCGCCGCTCGAAACCGAGGCGACGGACCTCGAGCGCTATCCCCTCGCCGCCGTCACCCAGCGCCCGATGGCGATGTACCACTCGTGGGACTCGCAGAACGCGTGGCTGCGGCAGATCCACACCCACAATTACCTGTTCGTGAACCCGCGCACGGCGCGGGCCGCGGGCGTGGAGGACGGCGGCTGGATGTGGATCGAGTCGCCGTGGGGCAAGGTGCGCTGCATGGCGCGCCATTCGGAGGCCGTCGAGCCGGGAACGGTGTGGACGTGGAACGCGATCGGCAAAGCGCCAGGGGCCTGGCGGCTCGACCCGGAAGCGAACGAGGCGCGCCGCGGCTTCATCCTGAACCACCTCATCGCCGAGGAGCTGCCCCAGGCGCACGGGCCGCGCGTGTCCAACTCCGATCCGGTCACGGGGCAGGCCGGCTGGTACGACGTGCGCGTGCGCATCTATCCCGCCTCCGCCGGCGAGGCCGCCGAGACGGCGCCCCGCTTCGCCCCGATGCCCGCGCTGCCGGGGACCGCGCCCGCGCGCGCGTCGTGGATCGCCTACTTCGCCGGAAAGGGGACCCGACCGTGACCCAGCTCGCGCTCGTGATCGACTTGAACGTCTGCGTGGGCTGCCACGCGTGCGTGACGAGCTGCAAGGAATGGAACACGTCGGGCGCGGCCGGCACCCTCGCCGACGACCGTCCCTACGGCACGGACCCGAGCGGCACGTTCTTCAACCGCGTGCAGACCTTCGAGGTGGGCGAGTTCCCGGCGACGCAGACGGTCCACTTCCCGAAGTCGTGCCTGCACTGCGAGGACCCGCCGTGCGTTCCGGTGTGCCCGACCGGGGCGAGCTACAAGCGCGCCGAGGACGGCATCGTGCTCGTGGATTACGACAAGTGCATCGGCTGCAAGTACTGCTCGTGGGCGTGCCCCTACGGCGCGCGCGAGCTCGACGAGCACCAGAAGGTGATGAAGAAGTGCACGCTGTGCGTCGACCGCGTGTACGATCGGAGCCTGCCGGAGGCGGAGCGCAGGCCCGCGTGCGTGATGGCCTGCCCCACCAGCGCGCGCCTTTTCGGCGACGTGCACGATCCCGACTCGGAGGTCTCGAAAGCCATCGCCGAGCGCGCAGGCTACGCGCTCATGCCCGAATGGGGCACGAAGCCCGCCAACCGCTACCTGCCGCGCCGCAAGACCGAATGCGTCCCGCCTTCTCCGTCGTCTTCCTCACCACGCTGATCGGCGCCGGGCAGGGCCTGTTCCTCGCGCTGTACTCGGCCGAGGTGATGGGCGCGCTCGGCCGGATCGCGCCGCCCGGCCCGCGCTTCCTCCACGCGGGATCCTGGTTCGCCGCGCTGCTGGCGGGGCTCGGGCTCCTCGCCTCGTTCTTCCATCTGGGGCGGCCGGAGCGCGCGTGGCGCTCGGCGGCGCGCTGGCGCACCTCGTGGCTCGCGCGCGAGGTGATCGCGCTGCCGCTGTTCATCGCGGGGGTGGCCGCCTACGGCCTCGCGCACCGCCTGCCCCTGGGCCCGCCGCTCGCCGTCGGCGCCTTCGCGCTCGCCGCCTGCCTCGCGCTCTTCGTCTGCACCGGCATGATCTACGCGTGCATCCGGTTCCTCCAGGAGTGGGCGAGCCCGCTCACCCTGGCGAACTTCTTCCTGATCGGCACCGCTTCGGGCTTCACCGTCGCCACGGCGCTCGCCGCCGCCTTCGAGCCCCACGTCGCGGGCTTCTTCGGGCGCTGGGCGATCGTCCTCACGGTGGTCGCGCTCGCCTCGCGCGCGATCTCGCTTGCGCGCAACGCGCGCCTGCGCCCCCGCTCCACGCCGCAAAGCGCCATCGGCGTCGAGGGCGCGCGCGTCGAGCAGAAGTCGATGGGCTTTCTCGGCGGGTCCTTCAACACGCGGGAGTTCTTCCACGGTGTTTCGCGCGGGGGGCTCTCCGTGGTCAAATGGGCGTTCATCGTGCTCGGATTCCTGGTTCCCATGGCGCTCCTGGCGGCGGGCCTCGCGGCCGGCTCGGTGGCGCTGCTCGTGGCCGCACCCGTGGTGCAGTACGCGGGCCTCGTCGCGGAACGCTGGTTCTTCCTCGCGCAGTCGAACCATCCCCAGAACCTCTACTACCAAAGGACGGCATGAAGCTCCCGCCCCGCACGTTCTCCCGCATCGCCGCCGGCGCGATGCTGCTCGCCGCGCCCGGCATGGCGCTCGCCGCCGCGCGCGTCCCCCACGGCGCGGGGCTGCCCTGGTGGGCGTGGCCCCTCATCCTCTTCACGACCACGTTCCTCATGGGGATCGTCGCGGTGGTGGGCGGCATCGGCGGCGGCGTGCTCTTCGTGCCGATCGTGGGCGGCTTCTTTCCGTTCCACCTCGACTTCGTGCGCGGGGCCGGGCTCATGCTCGCGCTGTGCGGCGCGCTCGCGTCGGGCCCCGGGCTGCTGCGCAGCGGGCTTGCGAGCCTGCGCCTCGCCATGCCGCTCGCGCTCGCGGGGTCCGTGGGCGGCATCGTGGGCGCGCTCGTGGGACTCGCCCTGCCCACGCGCGTCGTGCAGGCGGCGCTCGGCATCACCGTCCTCGCCATCGCGGGGCTCATGTGGGTCACCCGGGGCTCCGGGCACGGCGCGCGCCACGGCGCGGACCGCTGGGCGCTCGCCCTCGGGCTGCACGGCCGGTTCCACGACCCGGCGTCGGACCAGATGGTCGAGTGGAAGGTGCATCGCACGGGGTGGGGCCTCGCCTCGTTCTTCGGCATCGGGATGGTGGGCGGGCTCTTCGGCCTCGGCGCGGGCTGGGCGAACGTGCCGGCGTTGAACCTCCTGATGGGCGTGCCGCTCAAGCTCGCGCTCGGCACGAGCGGGCTCGCCATCTCGATCATCAACACCTCGGCCGCGTGGGTCTACATGAACAAGGGCGCGCTGCTGCCCGCCATCATCGTGCCGTCCATCCTCGGCGTGATGCTGGGCGCGCGCGTGGGCGTGCGGGTGCTCAAGGCGATCAAGGCCTCGACCGCGCGCAACATCGTGATCGCGGTGCTCTTCCTCGCGGGCATCCGCTCGCTCGCGCAGGGCCTGGGATTCTGACGGGAGGACGGACGATGGCGCATTTCGACGAATCGCTGCAGGCCGAGCAGCGGGTGTACGCGGACTGGCTCGCGTGGGGCACGCGGCTCGGCTTCGGCGCGCTCGTGGTGACCTACCTCGTGTACCTGAGCGGCCTGCTCGCGCCCGCCGTGGCGCCGCAGCGGCTGCCGGAGCTCTGGGGCCTGTCCCTCACCGAGTACCTCGCCGAGACCCGCGCGCCCACGGGCTGGAGCTGGCTCCTCAACCTCGGCCAGGGCGACATGCTGAACCTCGTGGGCGTGGCGGTGCTCGCGGCCATCACGCTCGCCTGCTACCTGCGCGTGCTCCCGATCTTCGTGCGCGCTCGCGAGCGGGTCTTCGTCGCGATCTGCGTGGCGGAAGTCGTCGTGCTGGTGGCCGCGGCGGCCGGCGTGTTCTAGCGGCCCGGGGCGGGGGCCGCCGGAGTGCGCGCGGACCGGGCCCTTCCGCCGCCTACTTCGGGCAGCTTCCCGCGTCCGAAGGAACCTTCCCCACGAGCAGCAGGAAGCTCTCGAACGGTCCCATGTTGCCCATCGCCTCGCCCATCGGGCCGTCGAAGGACAGGCGCCCGAAGAGCATCGCCTTCATGGGGCCGTACTCGCCGCGGCCCATCTCGATCCAGCGCTTCGTCTTCGCGGTCATGAGGTAGTCCACGTCGTAGTCGAGCGGCATGTCCCCCACCGGGCCGCCGGCGATGCACTGGGCCTTGCCGTCCTTCGAGGCGATCCGCAGCTCCACCTGCGGGCTCGCCTCGCAGTCCTTGCGCGCGATGCGCAGCAGCTTGTAGCCGCGCTTCTTGTCGTTCGCGACCCAGCCCGATTCCTGCAGCTTCGTCGTGAGCGTCGCGTCGGCGTTCCACGCGGTGCACGCCTCGCGCGCCCAGTCCGACGACATCAGCACCGGTGCCGCCGAAGCGGCTCCGCCCGCGCACAGCACGGCGCCGGCGAGGACCTTCACGATGCGTTTCATCCCCTTCTCCTCCTTCTGGTGGTCGAAAGCCTCAGGCGGCGAGCGCCTTCTTGCGCCGCTCCATCAGCCGCCAGATGAACGGCGTGAAGATGAGCTGCATCGCGAGCTCCATCTTTCCGCCGGGAACGACGATGGTGTTCGGGCGCGACATGAACGAGTCGTGCAGCATGTTGAGCAGGTACGGGAAGTCGATCCCGCGCGGGTCGCGGAAACGGATCACGACGAAGCTCTCGTCGGCGGTCGGGATCTCGCGCGCGATGAAGGGGTTCGACGTATCCACGGTCGGCACGCGCTGGAAGTTCACGTGGGTGCGCGTGAACTGCGGGCAGATGTAGTGGACGTAGTCGTGCATGCGCCTCAAGATCGTGTCGGTCACCGCCTCGGTCGAGTAGCCCCGCAGCGACTGGTCGCGCTGGATCTTCTGGATCCACTCGAGGTTGATGACGGGCACCACGCCGATCATCAGGTCCGGGGATTGCGCGACCTTCGCGGTCTCGGTCTCCGCGGCCCCGTGCAGCCCCTCGTAGAAGAGCAGGTCGGTGTCGGCCGGCAGGTCCTGCCACGGCGTGAACGTTCCCGCCTCGACGCCGTGGCGCTTGCCCTCCTCCGCGTCGTGGACGTAATAGCGCCGCTTGCCGCGCCCCGACTGCGAGTAGTCGCGGAAGAGCGCGGCGAGCTCGTCGAGCAGGTTCGCCTCGGGACCGAAGTGGCTGAAGTGGCTTCCCTTCTCCTGCGCGGCCATCACCTCGCGCATCTGCTTGCGGTCGTAGCGGTGGAAGCTGTCGCCCTCGATCAGGGCCGCGTTCACGGCCTCGCGGCGGAAGATCTTCTCGAACGTGCGCGTGACCGAGGTCGTCCCCGCACCCGAGGAGCCGGTGATGGCGATGATGGGGTGCTTCGCCGACATGGGGCTTCAGGCGCCCACGGGGTCGCGGAAGAGCCCGCGCACCTGGAAGAGCGGCAGGTCCAGGTCGGCGTCCCCCGTGTCCTCGGCGTGGTAGCGCTCGATGCGCTCCACTTCCTCGCGCGAGCCGAACACGAACGGGATGCGCTGGTGCAGCGCCTGGGGGGCGACCTCGAGGACCGCGCCCCGGCCCGTGCTCGCGCGCCCGCCCGCCTGCTCGATGAGGAACCCGACGGGGTTCGCCTCGTAGAGCAGCCGCAGCCGGCCGGCCTGGGGCGGGTCCTTGCGGTCGCGCGGGTACAGGAATACGCCCCCGCGCACGAGGATGCGGTGCGCCTCGGCCACGAGCGAGGCGATCCAGCGCATGTTGAAGTCGCGCCCGCGCGGGCCCGCCGATCCGGCGAGGCACTCCGAGACGTAGCGGCGCACGGGCGGCTCCCAGAAGCGGCTGTTGGACGTGTTGATCGCGAACTCGGAGGTGCGCTCGGGGACGCGCAGGTCGGGGTGCGTGAGGAGGAACTCGCCGATGGATCGCTCGAGGGTGAACGCGTGCACGCCGCGGCCGACCGAGATCACCAGCATCGTGCTGGGGCCGTAGATCGCGTAGCCGGCGGCGACCTGCGCGGTGCCTGGCTGCAGGAAGGCGCCCTCGCGGGCGGGGTCCTCGGCGCCCGAGGGCACGCGCAGGATCGAGAAGATGCTCCCCACCGAGAGGTTCACGTCGATGTTCGGCGCGCCGTCGAGCGGATCGAACACGAGCAGGTACTTGCCCGACTCCCCCTGGGCCGCCGCGCACGGCGCCTCCATCTCCTCGGAGGCCATCGCCGCCGCATGGCCGCCCCAGTCGGCGCAGCTCAGGAACGCCTCGTTCGCGATCGTCTCCAGCTTCTGCTGCGGCTCGTCCTGGGAGCTCGCCTCGCCGGAGGCGCCGAGTACGCCCGCGAGCGCCCCCTGCGCGACGCGCGTCGCGACCGACTTGCAGGCGAGCGCGACCGACAGGATCAGCCCGTTGAGCTCCCCGGTGGCCCCGGGATAGCGTCGGCGCTCCTCGATGAGGAACTGCGTGAGGGTCATGCGGGTGGCGGGCATCGGGTCCTCCGGGCGTGCGTGCTGCGATCCGGTGCTGCGTCGAAGCGGCGCGCGTGCCAGGCGGCGAGCTGGCGCGCCGAGAGCCAGCGGTTGTTCACCGCCGGATGGGATTCGGCCCAGAGGGCGCCCGCGTCGCCGAGGTGCTCGAGCACGATGTCCGCGCCGGAGAGGTCGTCCCCGGCGAGCCAACGGCTCGGCATGGCGACCACGGGAATTCCCGCCGCGCGCGCCGCCTCCACGCCCGCGCGCGAATCCTCGAAGGCGACGGCCTCGAGAGGGGCGAGGTGCAGGCGCCGCAGCGCCTCGAGATAGACGTCGGGGGCGGGCTTCTTGCGCGCGACCTGGTCTCCCGTGACGATCGCCTCGAAGCGCCGCCGCCACCCGGCCCCCAGCACGGGCGCGAAGAGCGGCTCGAGGTTCGCCTCGCTCGTGGTGGTGGCGATCGCGAGCCGGAGCCCCGCGCGCGGCGCCTCGGCCATCAGCCGGTGCACCCCGGGGCGCCAGGGCGCGCCCTCGGCCTCGAGCAGCTCCTCGTAGATGCGCGTCTTGGTCGCGTGGATCGCCGCCACCTCGGGGGGCGGGCGCGGCTCCTCGTGCTCGGCGAGCGAGCGGGCGATGCGCTCCTTGCCCCCGTGCACGCGCAGCAGGCGCCGGTACTCGCGCTCGTCCCAGCGCAGCCCCACGCCGTGGCGCTCGAAGGCGAGGTTGAAGGCGCGCCGGTGCAGGCCCTCGGTCTCGGCCACCGTGCCGTCCACGTCGAAGATCAGCGCCTCAAGCATCGGCGGTCCCCGCCGGCTCCCCGAACACGCGGCTCGCGAGGATGTCGTCGGCGACGATGGTGGTGAGCGCGTCGCGGTCGGCCTCGCCGAGGCGCTCGAAGACGCGGCTCGCGTGGCGCAGGCGCGCGCGGTCGAGGGCGTTCCTCACGCTCCTCGCGTTGGCGAAGTGGGGCCGCGCCATGCGCCGCTCGAGGTAGCGCTCGAAGGCCGCGCGCGCGCCCTCGTTGAACCGGTAGCCCATGCGCTCGAGCATGATCGCCGCGATGCGCATCAGCTCTTCCCGCGTGTAGTCGGGGAAGTCCACGTGGTGCGCGATGCGCGAGGAGAAGCCCGGGTTGCACTCGAAGAAGCGGTCCATCCGGTCCTTGTAGCCGGCGAGGATCACCACGAGGTCCTCGCGCTGGTTCTCCATCACCTGGAGCAGGATCTCGATCGCCTCCTGGCCGTAGTCGCGCTCGTTCTCCGGGCGGTAGAGGTAGTAGGCCTCGTCGATGAAGAGCACGCCGCCCATGGCGCGCTTGAGCACCTCCTTGGTCTTGGGCGCCGTGTGGCCGATGTACTGGCCCACGAGGTCGTCGCGCGTGACGGCCACGAGGTGTCCCTTGCGCGAGTAGCCGAGGCGGTGGAGGATGCCCGCCATCTTCATGGCGACGGTCGTCTTGCCGGTGCCGGGGTTGCCGGTAAAGCACATGTGCAGCCCCGGAAGGGCGCCCGCGAGGCCGTGCTCGGCGCGCGCGCGGTCCACGGCGAGAAGCGCCGCGATCTCGGCGATGCGGCGCTTCACGGGCGCGAGGCCCACGAGCTCGCGGTCGAGCTCGGCGAGCAGGCGCGCGATGTCCGCGGCCGTGCCCTGGGCGTCGGCGGGCGTCTGGGGCGCCACGAGCGCGGCCATCGGCGCGCGGGCTAGCGGTAGCGCTGCCCTTCGGGCGCGCGCGTCGCGTACGGCTCGATCGAGTAGCGCTGCACGCGGCCCTCGGCCTCGGTGCGGCGCAGCCGGAAGCCGGGCTCCTCGGCGGGCCGGTTCACGATGAACGACAGCCTCACGGTCTCCCAGCCGCGCGTCGAGTCGAACGCGTTCACGCGCACGTACCGGTCGGGAAAGGTCTTGCGGCAGGCGTCGATCTCCTGCATGACGCCCGCGGCGTCGCGCAGGTCGAACATCGGCATTCCGAACATCTCCCAGTAGGTGTTGCGCGGGTGGATGTCGTCGGTGTGCTCCACGCTCACCGCCCAGCCCTGCGCGAGGCAGTACTCGACCTGCGCGCGGATCTGCGCATCGGTGAGGTCGGGGAGGAAGCTGAAGGCGCCCTGGGTGACTCTCATGGTGTGGCTCCTCGGGGGGTCGGCGATCAGGCGACCGACGGGGTCGGCACGAAGTCCGACGTGTCGGTGCTCGCGTAGTTGAAGGATACGTCCTTCCAGGTGTCGAGCGCGGCGGCGAGCGGCTTGCACTGGCGCGCCGCGGCCTCGAGGATGGCGAAGCCCTCGTTGGCGATGTCGCGCCCCTCGTTGCGCGCGAGGATCATCGCCTCGAGCGCCACGCGGTTCGCGGTGGCGCCCGCCTCGATGCCCATCGGGTGCCCGATCGTGCCGCCGCCGAACTGCAGCACCACGTCGTCGCCGAAGAGGCCGACGAGCTGGTGCATCTGGCCCGCGTGGATGCCGCCCGAGGCGACCGGCATGACCTTGCGCAGTCCCGCCCAGTCCTGCTCGAAGAAGATGCCGCGCGGCAGGTCCACGGCGTTCCTCGGCTCGCGGCAGACGTTGTAGAAGCCCTGCACGGTGAGCGGGTCGCCCTCGAGCTTGCCCACCGCGGTGCCGGCGTGGATGTGGTCCACGCCCGCCAGCCGCATCCACTTCGTGATCACGCGGAACGAGATGCCGTGGTTCTTCTGTCGCGTGTAGGTGCCGTGGCCCGCGCGGTGCAGGTGCAGGATCATGTCGTTGTCGCGGCACCATTTCGCCATCGACTGGATCGCGGTGTAGCCGATCACGAGGTCGATCATCACGATCACGCTGCCCAGCTCCTTCGCGAAGGCGGCGCGCTTGTACATCTCCTCCATGGTGCCGGCGGTAACGTTGAGGTAGTGCCCCTTCACCTCGCCGGTGGCGGCCGAGGCGCGGTTCACCGCCTCCATCACGTAGAGGAAGCGGTCGCGCCAGTGCATGAAGGGCTGCGAGTTGATGTTCTCGTCGTCCTTCATGAAGTCGAGGCCGCCCTTCAACGCCTCGTACACGACGCGCCCGTAATTCTTGCCCGACAGCCCCAGCTTGGGCTTGGTCGTCGCGCCCAGCAGCGGTCGGCCGAACTTGTCGAGCCGCTCGCGCTCGACCACGATGCCCGTGGGCGGCCCCTGGAAGGTCTTCACGTAGGCCACCGGGATGCGCATGTCCTCCAGGCGCAGCGCCTTGAGCGGCTTGAAGCCGAAGACGTTGCCGATGATCGAGGCCGTGAGGTTCGCGATGGAGCCTTCCTCGAAGAGGTCGAGCTCGTAGGCGATCCAGGCGAACCACTGCCCGGGATTGTTCGGCACCGGCTCGACCTTGTAGGCCTTGGCGCGGTACATCTCGGCGGCGGTGAGGCGGTCGGTCCAGACCACGGTCCAGGTTGCGGTGGACGATTCGCCCGCGACGGCGGCCGCCGCCTCCTCGGGATCGACGCCCTCCTGCGGCGTGATGCGGAAGAGCGCGAGGACGTCGGTGTCCTTCGGCTGGTAGTCGGGCTGCCAATAGCCCATCTGCGCATACTTCAGCACGCCGGCCTTGTAGCGCTCGGCGGCATTCTCGATCTGGCGAAGCTCGGGTGCGCCCATGGCGTCTCCCTCCGGTTGGCGATGGGGCCATCATCGGCCCCGGGACGTATCAGTTCAACTCAGTTTTGCTGCTCGAATTTATAAGCTATCCTGATGGCATGCGGCGCTACACCCTTCGCCAGCTCGAGATCTTCGCCACCGTCGCGCGCACGCGCAGCCTCACGCGCGCCGCCGAGGAGGTGCACCTCACGCAGCCGGCGGTGTCGATGCAGCTCAAGCAGCTCGAGGAGGCCGTGGGCCTGCCGCTCACGGAGCCCGCGGGGCGCGGCATCCAGCTCACCGAGGCGGGGCGCGAGTTCGCCGAGCACGTGGAGGAGGTGCTCGAGCGCGTGGCGCACCTCGAGGAGCTGGCGGCGCGCTGGCGCGGCGTGCGCGGCGGCCGCGTGCGCCTCGGCGTCGTCTCCACGGCGAAGTACTTCATCCCGCGGCTGCTCGCGCAGTTCCTGAAGAGCCATCCCGGCGTCGACTTCCGCATGACCATCCACAACCGCGAGCAGATCCTCGAGGAGCTGCGCGGCAACACCATCGACTTCGCGATCATGGGCAATCCGCCCGAGGGCATGGACTGCGTGGCGACCGCCTTCGCGCCGAACCCGCTCGGCATCGTGGCCGCCCCCGAGCACCCGCTGTCGCGCCGGCGCGGCATGAGGCCCGCGGAGCTCGCGGGCGAGGCGTTCATCGTGCGCGAGCCGGGCAGCGGCACGCGCGCGGCGATGGAGCGCTACTTCGCGGCCCACCACGTGAAATGGCGCACCGGCATGGAGATGGCCTCGAACGAGAGCATCAAGCAGGCCGTGATCGCCGGCCTGGGACTGGGGTTCCTGTCGCTGCACACCGTGCGCTCGGAGATCGCCGCGGGGCGTCTGGTCGCGCTCGACGTCGAGGGGCTGCCGGTGCAGCGCCAGTGGTACGCCGTGCGGCGCGCCTCGCGCCGCCTCGTGCCGGCCGCCCAGGAGTTCGGGGAGTTCCTCGTGCGCGAGGCGCTCGCCCTCATTCGCGCGGAGGGGTACCTGCCCGGCGTCCCACCGGGGCACGGGCACGCCACCGCCCGGAAGCGCGCGCGCAAGCCGCGGCGCCAATGACGCGGCCGGCGGGCGCGGCCGCAAGGGATCGGGATTCAACGCGAGGCTCCCCGGAGATCAGCCCGATTGTGGGCCGCGTCCCCGGGGGGCGGCTTGATGGCGGTCAATCAGGCGGGCCACGCGGCGCGGGCGCCGCGGGACTCGTCGCGACGCGCTACGGCATGGTCGCCGTGTAGGTGACCCGGCCGCCTTTCGCGCTCGTGCCGTACGTGCCGGCCGAGACGACGTTGCTGTTCGCGTACGCGTAGGTCCACACCGCCGAGCGGTTCGTGACGTTGCCGGCGTTCAGCACCGGCAGGCTCGTGTTGCCGCCCGTGTCCGAAAGGACCGGGCGCTGCAGGTTCGTGGTGTCGCTCGAGGTCGTCGTGATCTGCGAGTAGCTGATGGTGTCGGCGAGCGTCGCGTGCTGCAGGCCGGTGCCCGTGCCGTTGTTGCTTTCCGTGATCGTGACCTGGCCGCCGTTGGCGAGGACCGAGACGTTGGACCCCGAGCCGCCGCCGGCGTCGCCGCCGGTGCCCGCGACCGGCGTGGCGTTACCCACGCTGCCCGCAGCAACGGTGAAAGTGATCACGTCGATCGTGGCGTTGAGCGTGCCGACGCGGAACGTGAGGAAGCGCGGGACCACGACCGAGAAGTCGAGGTGCGCGGCCGCGCTCAGCGCGCCACCTCCCGTCGAGGTCGTGGATTCCGCATAGACCGGCAAGCTGCCGGCGATTCCCGCCACGAGGGCCGCAGCCGCGACCCCGAGCGTGCGCGTTTTTCTTTCCAGCATGATCATCCCTTCCTTGTTCGTCGAGTGCCGGCGAGTATAGGGAAGTTTCGTCGGCGATTGGTTAATTTTAACAATAAGTTACAAGCTATTCTTCTGAATACACGTTAAGTCTTGGCGTGGCGGGCGAAGCCGCACGTGCCGCGATCGAGCAGCATGGGAACTGCCGCCGCGCGCCTCGTGGCGCGAGCGCCGATCGCAACGGGGATTTCGAACGGGCACATCGCTGCGGCCACCTTGGAGCCGCCCGGGCTGGGGGAGCTTCGCGCGCCCCGCGCCCCGCACCGCCGACCGGATCGTGCTAGCGATCCCCTTCGACGGCGTGATCGCATTCGTACATGAGCGTATCGTTTCACACGGGCGCGGGGGACCCGTTGATTCCTGTCAAAAGGCTTGCGCCTTCCTCCCGCATAGTCGGATCGAACGAAGGAGAAGAAGACCGATGCAGCAGGCGACCGCCATCCCGCAGTACCTCGAAGACACCTACTGGTGGGCCTACGTCCATCCCAACGCCGTGCGCTTCTTCGAGCGGCAATGGCTCGTGAACCTCATCCTGTGGGGCAACTTCGCGAAGCTGCGCGACGCGGCCTTGGAGGCGCTCGGGACGCGGCTTTCGGGACGCACCCTCCAGGTCGCGTGCGTGTACGGCGATTTCACGCCGCGGCTCGCCGAGCGCATCGACGCCGACGGCCGCCTCGACGTGGTGGACGTCCTGCCCATCCAGCTCGCCAACCTCCAGCGCAAGCTCCCGACCGGCTCGCGCGTGAACCTGCTGCACCGCGACGCCTCGGACCTGCGCATTCCCGACGCGTCCTACGACCGGGTGGCGCTCTTCTTCCTGCTGCACGAGATGCCGCTCGAGGTGCGGCGCCGCACGCTCTCCGAGGCGCTGCGCGTGGTGAAGCCGGGCGGGCGCGTCGTGATCGTGGACTACCATCGCCCGACGCGCTGGCACCCCTTCCGGCCGGTGATGCGCTTCATCCTGCGCAACTTCGAGCCGTTCGCCATGGACCTGTGGGAGAACGAGGTTTCGGCGTGGCTGCCTCCCCTGCGCGAAGGCGCGGTGCGCAAGGAGACGTTCTGGGGCGGGCTCTACCAGAAGCTCGTCATCACGGCGTGAATGCGGGTCCCGCCGAGCGCGCGGTGCGCGCCACGGGCGCGGCCGCCGACCGGCATAATACGGGGAACGACAAGCTGGAGGACGAGCAATGAGGGATTCCCGCCCGCGCGCGAGCGCGATCCGCGCACTCCCGATGGCGACGGGCGCCGCCGTCGCGGTCGCGCTCCTCGCCGCGGCACCGCTCGCGGCCCGCGCCGACCGCACCGGCAAGGAGGTGGTCGACCAGGTTTGCATCAAGTGCCATGGCACCGGCAAGGAGGGCGCGCCGCGCATCGGCGATCGCAAGGCGTGGGAGGCGCGCTACGCGCGCGGCCTCACCAGCCTTTCCCAGAGCGCGATCGAGGGCGTGCGCAAGATGCCGCCCCACGGCGGCAACATGGCGCTCACCGACCTGGAGCTCGAGCGCGCGATCACCTACATGGTGAACGAGTCGGGCGGCCACTGGAGCGAGCCCATCAACCGGGCGAAGCCCCCGCCGCCGCGCAGCGGGAAGTACATCGTCGACACGATCTGCGCCAAGTGCCACGCGACGGGCGTCGGCGGCGCCCCGCGCATCGGCGACAGCGCCGAGTGGATCCGCCGCGCGAAGCAGGGGTTCGACTCGCTCGTGCGCTCGGCGATCAACGGACACGGCGGCATGCCGTCGCGCGGGGGCAAGGCCGACCTCACGGACACGGAGATCCAGCTCGCGGTGACGTACATGTTCCAGCACAGCGTGGCGACGATCGATTACGAGAAGGGCCAGGGCAAGAAGCCATGAAGATCCTGCTCGCCGCCGACGCCTCCGATTTCACCCGGCGCGCCGCGCACCATCTGGTGCAGCACCTGTCGTGGTTCGCCGAGCCGCCGCAGGTGTTCGTCCTGCACGTGCATCCGCCGATTCCGTATCCCGGCGCCGCCGCCGCGGCAGGGCGCGCGGCCGTGGATCGCTACCTGCGCGAGGACAGCGAGGCGGCCCTGCGCGTGGCCACGCGCGAGCTCGACAAGGGCAAGGTCGCCTACGAGGCGAGCTGGACCACGGGCAACATCGCGCCCGAGATCGCGGCCTTCGCGAAGAAGAACCGCGTGGACCTGGTCGTGATGGGCTCCCACGGCGAGGGAGCGTTGTCCAACCTCGTGCTGGGCTCGGTCACGACGAAGCTCCTCGCCACCATCAAGACGCCGATCCTCGTCGTGCGCTGAGGACGGCGCGGGATCGGCCCGCCCCGTTGCGGGAAGGAGCGGGCCGGGTGCCTCACTTGCTCAGGATGTAGGTGATGGCTTCCTTTGCTTCCTCCGGGGTCGCCTTGATCGTCGGATGCGGAGGCTTGCCGGCCGTGATCTCGGCGACGAGCTTGTCGACCGCGCCGGCCTGGCCCTTGTACTTCTTGGCCACGTCGTTGTAGGCCGGCCCGACCTTCGCCTTGTCCCAGGAATGACAGCGCAGGCATCCGTCCTTCTTCAGGATCGCCTCGGGATCGGCGAGCGCCTGGCTCGCGGCGGAAACGCCGGCCACGGCGAGCGCCAGCGACAGCACAACGTTGCGGGTCTTCATGGAAAAGTCTCCTTGGTGGTGTTCGGGGTTGGAGAAAGGGCGGGCATTCTAACCCATCAGAAGCCGATCCAGAGCAGGGCGGCGGCGGCGACGACGGTGCCGACGAGCGCCCCGCCGTAGCAGGCGAGCTTCGCGACGAGCCCGGCGTGCACACCCAGGTCGTGCAGCGTGTGGAAGATGCGGTGGGCGCCATGCCAAAGGAAAAGGGAGACCACGGCGAAAAGGAAGGCTTTCCCGGCCCCGTTGCGGCCGAAGGCGAGGACGTCCCCGTAGCTCATGACCGAGGGCGGCTCGAGCCCGAGCGGCGCGGCCACGCCCGTGACGAGCACGAGCCCCATGCCGAGGAGCGCCGAGAGCATGCCGCCCGCGCCGAAGAGCAGCCAGAAGAACGGCTGGCTCGAGCGCTTCCTCATGCGAGCACCGTCGCGAGCGCGAAGAGCGCGGCCGAGGCCGCGACCGCCACGGCCACGCCCGCCGCGGTGATCGCGCGCGCCGGGAGGCGCCGGCCGCCGACTACGACCGGCGGCATGGTCTTCGGCATGATCGCGAACCAGCTCCACGTGTGGTAGGCGAAGACCGCGAGGAGCAGGACGTGGAACGCCACGGAAAGCGGGCTCGCGAGCCACGCGAGCCAGGCGTCGAACCGCGCCTCGCCCTCGGCGAGGCGCACCAGGCCCCAGAGGAGGATCAGCGCGTAGGCCACCACGAAGACCGAGGTCGCCTCGCGCGCCATGTAGCGCAGGAAGAACGGGTCGCGCCGCCACCAGCCGTCCATCGGGCGCAAGTACGTGCGGCGGATCGCCATCTCACTTCCTCCCGGGCAGGAAGCGCGCGAACCAGTCGAGCGCGCTCGCGGTCTTGTTCTGGTTCACCGCGCTCGCGGGATCGACCGCCTTGGGGCAGACCTCCGAGCAGTAGCCGACCGCCGTGCAGCTCCACACGCCCTCCTCGGAGTGCACGAGGTCCATGCGCTCCTCGCGCGCCCCGTCGCGGGAGTCGCAGTTGTAGCGGTGCAGGAGGGCCGTGGCCCCCGGGCCTAGGAATTTCGGGTCGAGCCCGTACTGGGGGCACGCCGCGTAGCAGAGCATGCAGTTGATGCAGTGGCTGAACGACTCGTAGCGCGCGAGCTCCTCGGGGGTCTGGAAGTACGTGCCCTCGTCGAGGCCGCGCGGCTCCTTCGGGACGATATACGGCTTGATCTTGGCGAGCTTGCCGATGAAGTCCTCGGCGTCCACCACCAGGTCGCGCTCGATCGGGAAATGCGCGAGCGCCTCGAGGCGCACGGGGCCGGGCGCCAGGTCGCGCAGGAACGTCTCGCAACCGAGCCGCGGGACGCCGTTCACCATCATCCCGCAGCTTCCGCAGATCGCCATGCGGCACGACCAGCGGAACGTGAGGGAGCCGTCGAGGTGGTCCTTGATGTACTGCAGCGCCTGCAGCACGGACATGTCGCGCGTCCAGGGGATCGTCCAGCTCTGCGTCGCGGGCGCGCCGCCGCCGGGAGCGTAGCGCAGCACCTGGATCTCGATGCGCTCCGGGGCCGCGCCGGGGGCGGGGCTCGCGCCGGAGGCGGCGCCGTGCGTGGAGGTATCGGGCATCGCGGGCATCGCCTTTCGCTACTTTCCGGTCGCCTCGGCCGCCTCGGCGGCCTCGCCCGCCGCGCCGTAGGCGCGCGTGCCGGGCGGCGAGCGGGTGATCACCACGTCGCTCCACCCGATGCGCGGCGCCCCGGCGTGCACGCGCCACGCGAGCGTGTGCTTGAGGAATCGCGCGTCGTCGCGCTCGAGGCATCCCGGATCGAGGCGCTGGTGCGCGCCGCGCGACTCGCGCCGCGCGAGCGCCGAGTGCGCCATGGCCTCGGCCACGTCGAGCTGAAAGCCCAGCTCGATCGCCGTGAGCCACTCGGTGTTCCACGCGCGCGAGCGGTCCTGGAGCCCGAGGGCGACCCAGCGACCCTTGAGCTCCGCGAGGGTCCGGCAGGTCCCCTCCAGCTCGCCGGCGAGGCGGTAGATGCCGCAGCCCTGCTCCATCGCCTTCGCCATCCCGTCGCGGATCTGCGCGAGGCGCTCCCCGCCCGAGGGCCGCTCGAGGAGCCGCAGGGCCTCCTCGCGGGCGTCCTGGGCCTGCCAGCGCAGCGCCACGCCGTTGCCCGCCTCGCCCGCGCCCGCGGCGAAGCGCGCGGCCTGCTCGCCCGCGACCTTGCCGAAGACGCACAGCTCCGCGAGGGAGTTGGATCCGAGCCGGTTGGCGCCGTGGATCCCGCTGCTCGCGCATTCGCCCGCGGCGAAGAGCCCCGGGATCGGGGTGGCGGCGCCCACGTCCGTCGGAATGCCGCCCATGGTGTAGTGCACCGCCGGGCGCACGGGGATCGGCGCTTCGGCCGGGTCGATGCCGAGGAAGCGCTCGGCGAGCTCGCAGATCTGCGGCAGGCGCTCGGTGAGCTTCGCGCGCCCGAGGTGCCGGAGGTCGAGGTGGACCGCGTCGCCGTGGATCGTCGGTATCGTGCGTCCCTTGCGCTGCTCGTGCCAGAAGGCCTGCGAGAGCCGGTCGCGCGGCCCGAGCTCCATCGCCTTCTTGCGCGGCCACGGGTCGGGCGGCCCCAGGCCGTAGTCCTGGAGATAGCGGTAGCCGTCCTTGTTGACGAGGATCCCGCCCTCGCCGCGGCAGGCCTCGGTGAAGAGCAGCCCCGGCCCCGGCATGCAGGTCGGGTGGTACTGCACGAACTCCATGTCGCGCAGCGGCACGCCGTGGCGGTAGGCGAGCGCCATGCCGTCGCCCGTCACGATGCCGCCGTTGGTGTTCTGGCGGAAGACGCGCCCCGCGCCGCCCGTGGCGATCACCACGGCGTGCGAGCGGATGAGGCGGAACTCGCCCGTCGCCACCTCGATCGCGAGGACGCCCTGCACGCGCCCCTCGTCCACGAACAGGTCGCACACGAAATGCTCGTCGAAGCGCCGGATCGACGGGTACTTCATGGACGTCTGGAAGAGCGTATGCAGCATGTGGAAGCCGGTCATGTCCGCGGCGAACCAGGTGCGCTCGATCTTCATGCCGCCGAAGGCGCGCACGTTCACGCGCCCGTCGGGCCGCCGGCTCCACGGGCAGCCCCAGTGCTCGAGCTGCACCATCTCCTCGAGGCAGTGCTCCACGAAGTACTCGACCGCGTCCTGGTCGCAGAGCCAGTCGCCGCCCGCCACGGTGTCGTGGAAATGGTTCTCGAGGGAGTCCTCCTCGAGCGTGACCGCGGCCGAGCCGCCTTCCGCCGCGACGGTGTGGCTGCGCATGGGGTAGACCTTGGAGACGAGCGCGATCGCGAGCCGCGGATTCGCCTCGGCCGCGGCGATGGCCGCCCGCAGGGCCGCCCCTCCCCCGCCGACGATGGCGATGTCCGCCTGGAAGACCTCCACTGGCCGCCTCCCTCAGGACCGGGCGGAGCCGCGCGGCGCCGCCCATTCGCTACCTTGACGCACCCGCGGCGCCGGCCGCTTGACCCGGGTCAATGGGCCGCCGGTCCCGCGCTCCGAAAGACGACGGGGCCGCGAGCGGCCCCGTCGTTGCCCGCACGCTGCCTTACTTCCACCGATACTGGTACACCAGGCTCACGAAGGTCACGTTCTGCTCGGGCTGAAGGTTCACCGTCGTGTTGTCGGAGTACAGGAACGGCACGCCGTTGTAGCCCCACGTCCATTCGTCGAGCTTGGCGCGGTCGTGGACGATCTCGAACCGGATGTCGCCGTTCTTCTGCACCGAGTACGTGCCGTAGAGCTTGAATCGCAGGTCGCGGTACAGGGCGTCGGGGATGAACGGCAGCCCCGAGTTGAAGTACGCCACGTTCGACGCGCTCGCCCCCGCATCGAGCCCGGTCTGGTAGATGTTGCGGTCGTTGATGAACATCACGTCCCCGCCCCACTTCAGGCGCGGATTCGCCTGCCCGACGATCCCGAACCCGGCGGTGTCGTTCTTGTCCTTCAGGTCGGCGATGTAGCCCGTGGAGTGAGCCACCTTGAGGGACTGCTCGCTGTAGGAGTAGTACGCCTTGAGCTGGATGGTCTCCGAGACCCGGTAGGCGACGTCGATGCCGTAGAGCTGGAGCTTCGTGTGGTCCAGGCCCTTCGTGGTCGGGGCGCTGTACTCGTCCTTCCCGTAGTCGACGGAGAGCTGCACCGACAGATTCTCCATCGGCTCCCAGTCGCCCATCGCCCGCACCTTGTCGCGCTTCCGGTCCATGAAGATGTAGGGGAAGATCCCCGTCGCACTGTAGATGCAGGCGTTCGATCCGCTGGAGGTGCAGTCCGGGTCGGCGGGGATCACGCCCGTGGAGCTCCCGCTCAGCGGCTTGAGCCACGACGAGCCGTCGCGGTCGCTCCTCACGTAGCTCACCCGGCCGGTGAACGTGTCGCTCATGGTGCGCTGCAGCTCGACGCGGTAGCCCCGCTCGTAGGTGTTCTGGCGCAGCGCCGAGAGGCCGGCGACCTGGTCGGTGGGCACGAATTCGCCGCGGTCGATCTTCTCGAAATCGAGCCCGAGGATGCCGCGCCAGCCCTCCGCGAGCTCGTAGCTCGCCTCGGCCTTGCCCGTGGTCCGGGTATTGTCGATGTGGCCGTTGGTCCAGGTCGTCGTGCCCTCGATGTTGTACAGGTCGATCGGGGTCTTGTCCTTGCGGTCCTGGTAGCGCACGTCGGCCATGAGGGAGAGCTTGGGCATGGGATGCGAGGTGATGGCCGCCTGCGCGAGGTTCGTGTCGAGCACGCCGCCGAGGTCGCTGCGGCCGGGGGGCGCGCCCGAAAGCCCCATGCTGCCGAAGCTCTCGTTCTGCGTGGCGTGGGTGTACGCGTAGCGGAAATTGGCGCGCGTCGTGCTCGTGAAGGCGTAGTTGCCGTCGAGCGAGAACTGGTGCGCCTGGTTGTCGGGCGGCAGCGCCATCGGCAGCTGCAGGATGTTGCGCAGCCCGTCCGTGAGCGGCACGCCGCCGCCCGTGCCCATGGGAACGCCGAGCCCGTTGTTGAGGTTGCCGTTCACCGTGGGCGTCACGGTGCCGTAGTCGTTGTCGTAGAAGGAGCCGTAGTAGCCGGCGATCACGGCGTACTTCTCGCCCGTGAAGTTGAGCTTCGCCTCGATCTGCCGCGTGGTGGAGCTGATGGGCTCGGGCACCATGAGCAGCGCCCACTGGTTGGCGCCGGAGGCGAGCGCGGTGCACACGGGCGTGGGCGCGGCGCTCGACGGGCAGGTGAAGCCGCGGCCCCAGAGGCGCGCGCCGTCCTTGTCCTCGCTGGTGAAGGTCGCCTGGAAGAGGATGCCGTCGGAGAAGCGCTTCTCGCCGCCGAGGGTGATCTTCTTGCGCTCGGTCTTGAGGTCGAGGTCCGACCCGGTGCCCGGCACGGGCAGCAGGGTCATGACGGGATCGGGGGTCCCCGCGCCCTGCATGCTGGTGTTCACCGTGCGCGGGTAGTAGCGGGTGAGCTCGCTGTACTCGCCGAAGATCTTCCAGTTGCCCTGCGGCCCGTACTG
This sequence comes from Usitatibacter sp., assembly GCA_035624355.1. Lineage (GTDB taxonomy): Bacteria > Pseudomonadota > Gammaproteobacteria > Burkholderiales > Usitatibacteraceae > Usitatibacter. Next base: position 22,379 of record DASPRQ010000087.1, read on the forward strand.
GCCGCGCACCTCGCGGGTGGTGAGGCCCAGGTCGCGGCCTTCCACGATGGTCCAGGTGCCGGTCGCCGGGTCGCGCTTCACGTACCCGAAGTCGAGCATGAGGTACGCGTCGTCCTTGCGAAGCCCGTTGTACTGCCCGAAGAGCGAGCGGTCCTTGCTGTCGCCGCTCACCCCCGCGCCGCCGATGCTCACCCAGCCCTCGTCCGGGTTCGCGAGCTGCGCCACCGCGTTCTCGTCGGCCCACGCGGGGCCGAAGACCCCGAGCATGGCGAGCGCCATCAGGGTCCTGCTGCACGGAATCTGCCGTTTCGCTTTCATGATCTGTCTCCGGAGTTCAGCGGAAGTTGAACTGCGGGCTCGGGTTGGCCGTGCTCGGGTTGTTCGTCCCGTGCACCTCCGTGTGGCAGTTCGTGCAGCCGCGCGCCATGAAATAGTTGAGGCCGGACTTGCCGCTCGTCGTGGGGCTGAGCAGCGGAGAGCCGCCGCCGAACGACTGGGTCTGTCCCTGGCCGACGATCTGGCCCACCTGCGCCCCGTGCGGCGTATGGCACTGGTGGCAGAGGAACGGCGGACGCGCCTTCAGCATGTTCTCCGCGGTGGTGCCGTGCGGCTCGTGGCAGATGGTGCAGTCGTCGCTCACGGGCTCGTGGTTGTGCACGAACGGCCCGCGCTTCTCCATGTGGCAGGTGTAGCAGGTGTCGTTCACCGAGTCGCGCTTCAGGAGCTTCGGCCCCGTGGATCCGTGCGGGTTGTGGCAGTCGGAGCACGCCATCTTCCCTTCGGGGATCGGGTGGTGCGAAGGCTTGTCGATCTTGGTGCGCTGCTCCTTGTGGCAGGTGAAGCACACCTCCGGCTGGGTCCGCTTGTCGCGCACCGCGTCGTGGGCGTTGTGGATCTGGTGGCAGCTCGCGCACGCGAGGCCGCGCTCCTCGTGCATGCTGCCCGCCCAGTGGGTGCGGCTCGCGTCCGAGGAGTGGCAGTTGAGGCACTGGCCGTTCTCCGCCTGCGACGGGCTCTTGTGCTTGCCGCGGAAGCGCACGTCGGGGAGCGTGGCGCCCTTGCTCTCCACGTGGGCGTCGCTCGAGCCGTGGCAGCTCGTGCACGTGGGCGTGCGGGCGTCGGCGACGGTCCCGTGGGGCGTCTTGCCGATCGCGAGCACCGGGTAGTCGTCGTTCTCGTCGTGGCAGCGCGTGCACTTCGCGTCGCCGCGCAGCACGAGGTCCTTCTGCGCGCCGGCACCCGCCGGCGGATCGGCGGCGCTAGCCGGCGCGGCGGCGAGCAGCAGGGCGAGCCCCGCGGCCGCCGCGAGGCTCTGGTACAGGTGCGTGAACCTGCTCATGGTGCTTGTCTCCCTTGGACGGACTAGGAAAAAAAATCCCGCCGGGGCCGGGGCCGGGGGCGGGATGCGTAGCGGAAGTTTTCATTGTCTGTTCTATACGTGCCCTGCGATCGGGACGCCTACTTCGTCGGTATCCCCGCGGCGGGCTCCTTCCACTTCGTCATCTTGATGTCCGGGAAGAGCTCCCTCGGGGAAGGACCCTTGGGCTCTTCGTGCGCGATGCCGTAATGGCAGTCGATGCAGGTGTAGCCTTCCTTGAGCTTCGCGTGCTGCGCCTGGGCCACCGGCGACTGCAGCGACATGTCCATGTGCGTGGAGTCGTGGCAGTTGCGGCATTCGAGGGAGTCGGTCTCCTTCATCCGCTTCCACACGTGGTGGGCCAGCTCCTCGCGCTTGGCGAGGAACTTCTCCCGCGTATCGATCACGCCGCGGATGTGGCCCCAGACCTCGAAGGTCGCGGCCATCTTGCGCAGGATGAGCGGGACGGGCTCCTTCGGAACGTGGCAGTCGGAGCAGATGGCGCGCACGCCGAACTTGTTCCTGTCGTGGATCGTGTCCTTGTACTCGGCATACGGGTTGTCGCGCATCTCGTGGCAGCCCGTGCAGAAGGACAGGGTCTCCGTCCACGCGAGGCCCGCGGCGCCGCCGATCACGAGCACCCCGCCGATCAGCAGGAGCACGACCACCATCACGCTCACCATGACGACGGCCTGGCCGCGCGACGGATAGCGCGCGCGCAGCGCCTGCCAGATGGCCTTCAGCATCTCGACTCTCCCTCTTCTTGTTGTTGCGCGCGCCGACCGGGGGTCAGCGGGACAGGATCCAGGCGATGACGTTCTTGATCTGTGCGTCGTCGGTGGTCTTCAGGCTCGCGTGCTTCTCCTCGCTGCCCCCGATCTTGATCATCGGGTGCGTCGTGAGGTGCTTGTAGAGGATCTCCTCGGCTTTGGGATTGCCCTTGAGCTTGGCCGCCACGTCGTGGTAGGCCGGGCCGACCTTCTGCTTGTCCACGGAATGGCAGACGAAGCAGCCGCTCTTCTTCATCAGGGATTCGGCCGCGGCTTCATCGGCGGCGTCGGCGAGGATGGCGGCGCCGGCGAGGAACACGGCGACGAGCGACACGACCAGCGTCTTCATGGATGCTCCTGACGGAAATGTCGGAATACCGCGGCAGTTTAGGGGGCCCATGGGCCGGGGCGGGTTGACCTCCATCAAATGCGGGGACGATCGTTGCGGCTATGCAACAGAATAGGAATTTTCCGAGAGGCCGGTCGCCGAGCGTCAGGGCTCGCCGTCCGGCGGCCGGTCGTCGTCGAGCAGGACATCGATCGCGGGCCGGTCGAGGTCGTCGAACTGGCCGCCGTCCACGGCAAGCCACAGGGCGGCGCCGATGAGCACGGCGAGCACTACGCTCAGCGGTATGAGGAGATAGAGGATGTCCATGCGTCAGGCCGTCGTGCGCTCGCGCACCCGCAGCGCGTTGGCCACGACCAGGAGCGAGCTCGACGCCATGCCGAGGCCGGCCAGCAGCGGAGTGACCATTCCGGCGAAGGCGAGCGGGAGGACGAGCAAGTTGTAGGCCAGGGCCCACGCGAGGTTCTGGCGCAGGATCGCGCGCGTGCGGCGCGCGAGCCGCACCGCCCGCACGAGGTCGTCGAGGGAGTCGGAGGCGAGCACCGCGTCGGCCTTGAGCTGCGCGAGGTCGGCGCCGTGGCCCATGGCGACCGAGACGTCGGCAAGGCCGAGCACGGGCGCATCGTTCACGCCGTCGCCCACCATCGCCACGCGCGCCCCGCGGCGCTGGAGCCCGCGCACGTACTCCTGCTTGCGCTCCGGGCTCGCGCGCGCTTCGATGCGGTCGATGCCCAGCTCCATGCCCACGCGATGCGCCACCCGCGGCTCGTCGCCGGTGAGCAGGTGCACGCGCAGCCCGAGAGCGCCGAGCGCCTCGATCACGCCGCGCGCCTCGGGACGCAGCCCGTCACCGATGCGGATCGCCGCGAGCCATCCGGACTCGTCCGAGAGCCACACCACCGTGTCGGCCGCGTGCAGCCACGCGATGGGAACGGGCTTGCCGTGCAGGCGGCCGCAGAATCCGGCCTGCCCGACGCGATAGCGCCGGCCCGCGATGCGCGCCTCGGCGCCCTCGCCCGCGCGACTCGCGTGGGCCTCGACGTGCGGCAGGGCGGCGCTCCCCGCCGCCCGCACGATGGCCCCGTCCAGCGGGTGGGTCGATCCCCGGCCGATCGCGGCGGCCACGGCGAGGGTCTCGCCGGCGGCGAGGCGCCCCAGCGGAAGCACCGCGAGCACCTGCGGCCTCCCGGCGGTGAGCGTCCCGGTCTTGTCGAACACCATGTCGGTGGCGCCCGCCAGCGCCTCGACCCCGTGGCCCCGGCTCACGACCAGTCCCGCGCGCGCCATCTCGGCGAGCCCCACGGTCATCGCGGCCGGAGTGGCGAGCGAGAGCGCGCAGGGGCACGTGACGATCAGCACCGACACCGCGACCCACAGCGCCCGGGACGGATCGATGGTGAGCCAGGCGAGCCCTGCGCCGAGCGCGCAGGCGAGGACCACGGCCACGAAGATGCCGGAGGCGCGCTGCGCCATCTCCACCCAGCGGGGCCGTTCGGCGAGCGCCCGCTCCACGAGGCGCTCGATCGTGGCGAGGGTGGCTTGGGCGCCCACTCGAGTCACGCGCATCACGAAGGCGCTGCCGGCGTTGATCGAGCCGCCGAGGAGCCGCGCGCCGCGCGCACGCTCGATCGCCCGGCTCTCCCCGGTGAGGAGCGACTCGTTGAGCCATGCCCGGTCACTCTCCAGCTCGCCGTCGGCCGGCAGGGACTCGCCCCCGCGCACGAGCACGCGGTCGCCCGGCGCGAGCAGCGCCGCGGCTACCGGCTCGCACTCGAGGCTCGCGGCGTCCCGCAGCCGCTGTGCGGTCTGGGGAACGAGCCTTCCGAGGCGCTGCAGCGTGAGGCCCGCCCGGTTGCGCGCGAGGAACTCGAGGTAGCGGCCGCCCGCGAGGAGGAAGACGAACATCGCCACCGAGTCGAAGTAGACCGGGCCCGATCCGCGCACGGTCGCCACGACGCTCGCCGCGAAGGCGGTGCCGATGCCGAGCGCCACGGGCACGTCCATGCCGAGGCTGCGGTTGCGCAGGCTCCGCCACGCGCCCACGAAGAACGGTTGGGCCGAATATCCGACCACGGGCAACGTGAGCACCAGCGCCGCCCAGCCGAGCAGCCGCGCGATGTCGGGGGCCATCTCGCCGGAGCCGGCGATATAGGTCGGGACCGCGTACATCATGACCTGCATCATGCCCAGGCCCGCGACCCAGAGCCGGCGCAGCATCGTGCGCCGCTCGTGCGCCTCCACCTGCACGAGACGCCGCCCCTCGAATGGCCAGGCCGCGTAGCCGAGGCCGCGGACGGCGCCGAGCACGTCGGAAAGCTTCGCCACCGCCGGATCCCAGCGCACGCGCGCCCGGCGCGAGGCGAAATGGGCCTGCGCTCCGACCACGCCGGGCACCCCGCCGGCCACGCGCTCGATGAGCCACGCGCAAGCCGAGCAGCGCATGCCGTCGACGAGGAGGGACGCCTCGAGGCACCCGTCGTCCGCCTCGCGCACGAAGCGCTCCTGCACCACGCGCTCGTCGTAGATCGCCAGGTCGCCCGCCGCGGCGTCGGCGGGGCGCGGCGCCTTCTCCGAGCGCACGCGGTAGTAGTCGTCGAGGCCGGCGCCGGATATCGCGCGGCTCACCGCCTCGCAGCCGGCGCAGCAGAACGCGCGCCAGCCCCCGGGCGAATCGAATCCGAAGCGCGTCCCTTCCGGAACCGGCAGCCCGCAATGGAAGCAGTCGCGGGCCGCGCGGGGGAGCGCGGGGGGTGCGGCCGCCGACACTAGCGGCAGACCAGCACCGGGACCTTCGAGTGCGTGAGCACCTTCGCCGTCTCGCTGCCGACGAGCAGGCCCGCGATCCCCTTGCGCCCGTGCGAGGCCATGCAGACGAGGTCGCAGCCCTCCTTGGCGGCCGCGGCGATGATGGCCTCGTAAGGATGCTCGGCGAACACGTGCTGAGTGCGCGCCGCCACGCCCTTCGCGTGGGCGTATTGCAGGCCGGGCTTGAGCCGCGCGGCGGCCCGCGCCTCGGCGTTCGCCGTGTACATGGCGCGCGAATCGTCGCCCAGGGCCGCGGCGGCCGCGAACGTGTGGAACGGCGGCGAGGCGGTGAACACCGTGACGCGCGCCTTGACGGACTCGGCGAGGTCGATGCCCTCGCGAACGGCCCTTTCCGACAGCTCCGAGCCGTCGGTGGGAATGAGGATGTGCTTGTACATGTGCCGTCCTTTGGGACCCGCTGTCTTTGCTTTCGACATTCTTGCCCGCCCCCGCGAGGGCGCTTTGACCGAGGTCAAGCGCCCGAAGGTGGTAGCGTTCGAGGCATGGACCGCGAGCTCTTGCCCGCCGCCTTCCTCGGCCACGGCAGCCCGATGAACGCGCTGGAGGACAACCGCTACACCGCGGCGTGGCGGGCGTTCGGGGCATCGCTCGCGCCGCGGCCGCGGGCGGTGCTCGTGGTTTCCGCCCACTGGTACATCGAGGCGACGGCCGTCACGGCGATGCCCGCGCCGCGCACCCTCCACGACTTCCAGGGCTTTCCCGAGGCGCTCTTCCGCTTCCGCTACCCGGCGCCCGGCTCGCCGGAGCTCGCGCGGGAGGTGGCGGAGCTGCTCGAGCCGGAGCCGGTCGTGCTGGATCGCGAGAGCTGGGGACTCGACCACGGCGCCTGGTCCGTCCTCGCCCACGTGTTCCCCGGGGCCGACGTCCCGGTGGTGCAGCTCTCGGTCAACGCGGCGAAGAGCGTGCAGGAGCACGTCGAGCTGGGCGCGCGCCTCGCGCCGCTGCGCGCGCGCGGCGTGCTGGTGCTCGGGAGCGGGGACGTGGTGCACAACCTGCGGCGCGTCGACTTCCGGCATCCGGAGGCGGCCTACGACTGGGCGCAGCGCTTCGACGCCGCCGCGCTCGAGACGATGACCACCGATCCCGCGGCCGTCGCCCGGCTCGCGGACCACCCCGACTACAGGCTCGCCGTGCCCACGCCGGAGCACTTCCTGCCGCTCGCCTGCCTCGCGGGGCTCGCGCGCGAGGCGAGCACGGCCTGCGAGGTCCTCGTACAGGGCTGCTCGCTCGGCTCCATCTCGATGACCTGCTATGCGCTCCGCGGCGTCACAGCGTCGCGAACATCGCCACCACCGCGGCGGCCATGACCGCGGTCGAGAACCAGCCGAGCACCAGCAGGCGCCGCCTCACGACGAAGGGGCCCATCACGTCGGGCTTCACGGCGAGCAGCATCATCACGACCATGATGGGCACCGCGATCACTCCGTTCACCACCGCGCTCGCGATGAGCGCCTTGATGGGATCGATGTTGGTGAAGTCGATCGCCACACCGATGAGGGTGGCGGAGGCGAGGATCGCATAGAAGCCGCGCGCCTCGAGCAGCGTGAGCCCCAGCCCGATGGGCCAGCGGCGCGACTCGGCGACCGCGTACGCCGCCGAGCCCGCGAGCACCGGAACCGCCAGCAGGCCCGTTCCGACGATCCCGGCCGCGAAGAGCATGAAGGCGAAGTCGCCCGCGATGGGCCGCAGCGCCCGGGCCGCCTGCTCCGCGGTCTCGATCGTGGTGACGCCCTGCCCGTGCAGCGTCGCCGCCGTGGTGAGCATGATGCACAGCGCGATGCCGTTGGAGAACATCATCCCGATCCACGTATCGAACTTGATGCGGTCGAGGTGCTGCCCGGCCTGGTCCGGCGCCTCGCGCAGCGGCTCGTGGCCGGGCGTCGCGCGCTGCTCCTCGACCTCCTGCGAGGCCTGCCAGAAGAAGAGGTACGGGCTGATGGTGGTGCCCAGGACCGCGACGAGGGTCGCGATGTAGTCGGGCCGGAACTGCGGGCGGGGGAAGAGCGCGGCCATGGTCGCCTCGTCCCACGGCACGCCCACGAGGAAGACGGTCCCCACGTAGCCGAGCAGCGCGAGCGTCATCCACTTGAGCATCGGGGCGTAGCGCGGGAACGGCACGAAGATCTGCAGCGTGAGCGAGAGGAGCGCGAAGAACACGATGTAGATCTCGCTCGAGCCGCCCGCCACGAGCTGCAGCGCGTTGCCCATGGCGCTCAGGTCCGCGGCGATGTTCACGGTGTTGGCGAAGAGCAGCAGCCCCACGATGGCGTACAGCAGCCACGCCGGATAGTGGTCGCGGATGTTGGCGGCGAGTCCGTGCCCCGTCACGCGCCCGATGCGCGCCGACACGATCTGGATGCCGATCATGAGGGGCGTCGTGAGCAGCACCGACCAGAGCAGCCCGTAGCCGTACTGCGCGCCCGCCTGGGAATAGGTCGCGATGCCGCTGGGATCGTCGTCCGCCGCGCCGGTGATGAGCCCCGGTCCGAGCCGCTTGAGCAGCGGAACCGGTTGTTGTTCTCGCGGCTGCATGCCGCGAGCTTACCATCGGTTCGCTTGCGCCTATCTGGGGGCCTGGACCGCGGCCGGGCCGACCGGCAGCCCCCGCGTGCCGGGCGGCTCGGTCTCGGCCGGGGCAGCCGGCGGCGACGGGCCCTCCGGCTGGAAGCCCGGCTCGCCGAGCTGCCAGAGCACGAACGCGTAGATGTCGGCGAGCTGCTCGTCCCGGCGCGCGCGCGGCAGCGCGGCCTGCGCTCCCGACCGGAAGTCGAGGCTCAGCAGCACGGGCTTCCCGCTGCTCGTCGCCTGCCCCACGCGGGCCGCGAGCTTGGCCGCCTGCCAGGCATCGACCTGCGGGTCGTGCAGGCCCGCCGCGACGAGCAGCGCCGGATAGGGCATGCCGTCGCGCACGTCGCGATACGGCGACACCGACGCAAGCGCCGCGCGCTCCTCGGTCGTCGCCGGCGAGCCGAACTCGGCGGCATCCGCCCGGCCGGTGGACGTCGACTCGAGGCGCAGGAGGTCGGTGAGCGGCCCGCGCGCGACGACCGCCGCGACGAGGTCCGGGCGCCGCACCATCGTCCCGCCCACGGGAATCCCGCCCGCGCCCGAACCCTCGATCGCCAGCCGGTTGGGGTTGGTGAAGCCGTAGCGCTCGAGGAATTCGCAGACGGCGACGAAGTCGAGCACCGTGGTCGCCTTGTTCGGGCCGCGCCCCGCGTCGTGCCACGCGTCGCCGTATTCGCCGCCCCCGCGCACGTGCGCCACCGCGTAGATGCCCCCGTGCTCGAGCCACGCGAGGCGCGCGGGATCGAAGCGCGGCGCCTGGATGTCGCCGTACGCCCCGTAGCCCACGAGCAGCGTCGGGTTGTCGTGCGTGAGGCGGGTGCTCCTGCGGTAGAGGAGCGTGACGGGGATCTTCGCGCCGTCGCGCGCGGGCGCGTACAGCCGCACCTCGTCGATCGAGGAGAAATCCGCGGCGGGCGGAGGCTGCAGGCCCGTGTCGCGCAGGTCGCCGGTGCGCGCGTCCACCTCGACGACGCGAGGGGGGTCGAGCCAGGCGTCGAGCCGCAGCACCGCGCCGGGTCGCAAGGGGCTCGCGACGATCTGGGCGATCGCGGTGTCGAAGGGCGTGCGCAGGTACTCGCGGGAGCCGGCGCCCAGGAGCCCGAGGTGCACGCGCTCCAGGCGGTCCACGCCCGCCACCATCGTGCGCAGGTAGAGGCCGTCGCGCGCGAGCCCCATCGCCTCGATCACGGCGTCGCCCTCGGGAGCCACGACGCGCGCGTCCGACAGGTCCGCCGCGCCCGCGCTCACGCGCAGCACGCGCCGGTTCGGCGCGCCGAGCCGGGAGAGCAGGTAGAGGTCGTTGCGCCAGGCCTCGATCGCGAGGACCCCGTCCCGCGCGTCCACGAGCTTGTGCCAGCGGGGCCGGGCGGCGGCGAGGTCCTTCTGGAGCGTCACGTGCACGGCGATCGAGCGCGCCGACCCGTCGCGCGCGACCGCGAACGCGTAGCGCGACTCCGGAGGCACGACGAGCCACGGCTCGTCCATCTCGGGGACGTCGCGCGCGCCTCCGACGCCCGGCGCGAACACCACCTCGTCGGCCGACGTCGGGCGGCCCAGGATGTGGCGGTACACGCGCGCGTTGGCGTCGCGCCGGTCCGGCGGGTTGCCCTCGGGGATGCGCGTGTAGTAGAAGGAGCGGCCGTCGGGATCCCAGGCGAGGCGCCGGTTGAGCCGGGCCCGGTCGATCTCGAGCGGCAGGTCGGCGCCCGAATCGACCTCGAGCACGTGCAGGATCGAATCCCCGCTTCCGTCGCGGGACATGCCGAAGGCCACGTGGCGGCCGTCCGGGGACGGCGAGAACCAGTCGATCGAGGCGTCGGCTCCGCCGTCGGGGCGGCGCTGCGGATCGACGAGCACGCGCTCGGCCCCCGGGAAGCCCTCCCGCACGCACAGCGCGGGAACCGCCTGGGCCGCCGCGGCCTTGAGGTAGAAAACGCGGCCGCCCTCGATGGCGAGGTGCGTCACCTCGACCCACCCGTCCGAGAGCGCGCGGATGCGCTGCAGCAGCTGCGCGCGGCCGGGGATCCGATCGAGCTGCGCACGCGCCCGCGCCGCCTCGCCGCGCAGGTATGCCTGCGTGGCGGGCGCGGCGAGGTTCTCGAGCGCGCGGAACGGATCGTCGCCGTCTTCCGCGGCGAGCGCGACGCAGGCGACGAGGGCCGCGGCGGCGGCAACCCACGGGAATCGCCGGCGCGCGCTCATGCGACGGCCGGATCGAACTGCAGCGCGGCGAGCCGCGCGTAGAGGCCGCTCGCGGCCGCCAGCGACGCGTGGGTGCCGGTATCGACCACGCGCCCATGGTCCATCACCACGATGCGGTCGCTCGACTTCACGGTGGCGAGGCGATGCGCGATGACGAGCGTGGTGCGCCCGCGCATGAGGCGCTCGAGCGCGACCTGCACCGCCTTCTCGCTCTCGGCGTCGAGCGAGCTCGTGGCCTCGTCGAGCAGCAGCACCGCGCGGTCGGCGAGGATCGCGCGCGCGATCGCCACGCGCTGGCGCTGCCCGCCCGAGAGCTTGACCCCGCGCTCGCCCAGGGGCGTCGCGAGCCCGTCGGGAAGCCTCAGCACGAAATCGAGGGCGTTGGCCCGCTCGAGCGCCTCGCGGACCTCCGACTCGCTCGCCGCCGGCCGCCCGTAGCGCACGTTCTCGAGCACGCTCGCGGCGAAGATCACCGGATCCTGCGCCACCACCGCCACGCGGCGGCGCAGTTCCTGCGGATCGACCGTGCGCACGTCCACGCCGTCCATCGTGACCCGCCCGGAGGCGGGATCGTAGAAGCGCAGCAGCAGCTGGAAGACGGTGCTCTTCCCGGCTCCCGAGGGCCCCACGAGCGCCACGACCTCGCCGGGCTCCACCACCAGCGTGAAGCGGTCGAGCGCCGCCGTCGCGGGGCGCGAGGGATAGTGGAAAGTCACCTCCTCCAGCGCGACCCTCCCGCGCGGCGCGGGCAGCGGCACGGGCGCGGCGGGCGCGCGGATGCGCGACTCGGTCGCGAGCAGCTCGAGCAGCCTCTCGGAAGCCCCGCCCGCGCGCTGCAGCTCGCCGTACACCTCCGCGAGCACGAACGCGGCGTTCGCGACGATCACCGCGTAGAAGATGAACGCGGTGAGCCCGCCGGCCGTGATCCGCCCCTCGAAGACGTCGTGGGCCCCAACCCAGAGCAGCACGCCGACGGCGCCGAACGCGAGCACGATCACCGCCGCGATGAGCAGGGCGAGGTAGCCCGAGCGCTCGACGGCGGCCGCGAAGACCGCCTCGGCCCGCTCGCCGAAGGCGGCGCTCTCCAGGCGCTCGTGGGCGAAGGCCTGGACGGTGCGGATCTCGTGCAGCGTCTGGTCCACCTGGCTCGAGACGTCCGCCACCCGGTCCTGGACGGCGCGCGACAGCCGCCGCACGCGCAGCCCGAGCACCCCGATGGGCAGCAGGACGAGCGGCATGCAGGCGAACGCGATCGCGGTGAGCTTCACGCTCGTGAAGAAGAGCATCGCCACGCAGCCGGCGAGCGTGACGGCCATGCGCACGGCGTACAGCAGCGTCCCGCCCATCAGGCTCTCGATGAGCGTCACGTCGTTCGTGATCCGGGAGGAGACCTCGCCCGTGCGCGCCTCGTCGTAGAAGCCCGGCGAGAGCGTGAGCAGGTGGTCGTACACGCGCCGGCGCAGGTCCGCGGTGAAGCGCGCGCCGATCCAGTACACGTTGTAGACCCGCACCCAGGTGATCGCGCCGAGCACCGCGACCAGCGCGAGGAGCGTCGCGAGCGTGGCGTCGAGCAGCCGCTCCTCGCCGCGCCCGAAGCCCTGGTCGATCACCATCTTCAGTCCCTGCCCGATCGCGAGCACCATGCCCGCCGACAGCAGCACCGCGACCGCGGCGACCACGATGCGACCCCGGTGAGGAAGGAGCAGACGGAAAAGCGGGAGGAGACTGCGCAGGGGTCGGGCGCTCCGGTCCCCTAGCCCCCGCGCCGGATGATCGGCCGCGCGACCGTGCCGGACACGGCGAAGGCGCCGCGGTCCTGCGCGACCTGCGAGCGGATCTCGAGGACGAGCCGCCCCGCGAGGTTGCTGTTGGCGCCGATGTCGACGCCGCCGCTGCCGCGCAGCACGCCCCCCTGCAGCACGAGCTGCTGGAAGCTCGCGCGCCGCTCCGCGGCGCCGTAGTCGCCGGTGAGCTCGGCGAACTTCGTCACCCCGGCCCGGGTTCCCGCCGCGTCCGACTGCATGACCGCGACGAGGTCCACGTTGCTGATCGAGCCCTCCGAGAGCCGGAACTTGCCCTGCACGCGCGGCGCGTCGAGGACCGTGTCCAGGTTCGTCGAGTCGCCCGTCACCGTGAAGTTGCCGTCGAGCCTCCCGGTGACCGCGATGTCGGGCGTGAACGCGTGCATGAGGTCCTTCGCGTCCAGCTGCGAGACCGAGAGGTCGGACTCCACGTGCATGCCCGAGTCCCAGCTCGTCTTGAGCGTGCCGTTCACGTCGCCCTCGAGCAGGTGCGCCTTGAACTCGGGCACCACCAGCTGCGAGCCCTCGATCGTTCCCTTGATCTCGGCGTCGCTCACGGAGACGGGCACGCCGATCGGCAGCTGCCAGTTGCGCGCGGTGAACTCGACGTCGAATCCCTTCTCCGTGGGCTTGAGGAGCACGGTCCAGACGCCGCCGCCGCCGCGCAGGTACGCCTGGCGCATCGTGCCGTCGCGGGCGAAGATCAGGTCCGCGTCGAAGGGATCGAGCGCGGGCTTCACGTCGAGCTTCACGTTGCGCAGGTGGATCGCCCCGATCTCGCCGGCGGCGTTCTTGCCCTCCGTCTTCGCCCACAGCGGGATGCGCCGCACCGCCTCGGCCGAGAGCGTCACGTCGTCGAGCTCCAGGGTCTTGATCGACGGGCGGTTGCCGAAGAGGCTCCCGATGTCGAGGTAGATGCGCCCGGTCGTCGCCTTCGCGTCGAGGAGCTTGCCCACCGAGACGTTCTCCACGTTGAGGTGCGGCGTGGGCACCAGGCGGAACGTGAGCGAGCCGATGGAGGCCTCGTCGTG
>DASPRQ010000090.1:0-12108 GCA_035624355.1 Usitatibacter sp.
ACGACGAGGAAGAGCTGCGGGATCGTGAGCCCGGCGCGCAGCAGCGCCACCGCCATGAGGGAGGCCACGATCATGAAGAACGCGTTGAGGATGTTGTTCGCCGCGATGATGCGCGCGCGGTGGGAAGGCTCGGCGCGGCTCTGGATCAGCGCGTAGAGCGGCACCGAGTAGAAGCCGCCGAAGAGCGCGAGGAGGAAAAGGTCCGCGATGATGCGCCAGTGCGCGGGCTCGCGGACGAACTGCGACACGGGCGCTTCGCCCGCTCCGTGTCCCGCGCTCGCGAGCCACAGGTCCACGGCGAACACCGTCATGCCGATCGAGCCGAACGGCACGAGCCCGATCTCGACCATGCGCCCGGAAAGCCGCTCGCACGCGAGCGATCCCAGGCCGATGCCGAGCGAGAAGACGGTGAGCAGCAGCGTCACCACGTTCTCGTCGCCGCCCAGCACCTGGCGCGCGAAGGGCGCGAAGGAGGTGAGCAGGATCGAGCCGAAGAACCACAGCCACGAGATCCCGAGGATCGAGTTGAACACGGCCTGGCGCCGCGCGGCGATGCCGAGGTTGCGCCACGTCTCGGTGAAGGGATTCCAGTTGATGCGCAGCTCCGGGTCCGGAGCGGGCGAGCGCGGGATGAAGTGCGCGACCGTGCGCCCGGCGACCGCGACCGACACGCACGCCACGGCCACGGGCAAGGCGCTCGCGTCCGAGGCCTTGGCGAGGATGCCGCCCGCGATGGTGCCGAGCAGGATCGCGACGAAGGTGCCCATCTCGACCATGCCGTTCCCGCCCGTGAGCTCGTCTTCACCCAGGTGCTGCGGGAGGTACGCGTACTTCGCCGGGCCGAAGAGCGTCGAGTGCAGGCCCATCAGCAGCACGCACGTGTAGAGCGCCGCCGCCACGTGCAGCAGGAACCCCGCGGCCGCGAGCGTCATGATCCCGATCTCGAGGTTCTTCACGAAGCGCATGAGGCGCGACTTGTCGAACTTGTCGGAGAGCTGGCCCGAGGTCGCGGAGAAGAGCAGGTACGGCACGATGAAGAGCGCCCCGATCACGAAGCCCGCGGTCGAGGGGTTCACGCCGCCCCACTCCGCCGCGTGGTAGCTCGCGAGCAGCGTGAAGGAGAACTTGAAGAGGTTGTCGTTCGCCGCGCCCAGGAACTGCGTCCAGAAGAAGGGCGCGAAGCGCCGCTCGCCGAGGAGCCGGAACTGGCTGCGGTCGCGCGCGCGGGGGGGCGGCGCCGCGGCCTCGGCCTCGCGCCGGGCGGCCGGCGCGCTCACGCCTTGCTCCGGATGTAATCGAGCACGGACTGGAGGGACTCCTCGAGGAAGCGCTTGTCGATCCAGTAGTACACCTCCTTGCCCTCCTTGCGCGAATCCAGCACGCCCGCCTCCTTGAGCAGCTTGAGATGGTGCGACACCGCCGAGCGCGACAGCGTCGAGACCCCCGCGATCTGGCCGACGTTCAGGCGCTCGCCCCGCTCGAAGGTGAGCAGGATCCGCTGCCGGTGCTCGTCGCCCAGCGCCGTGAACGCCCGGGAGATGGTGCGCCATTCCCGGGGGATCGCGCGGAGGTAGTTCCGGTTCATGTCGACATTCTTGGTTATATCGTCACGTTCCGTCAAGGGGGCCCGGCCGTGATACACTGTAATGCGTTGAAAATCCATTTCCGCTCAACCAGTTAGCGACGAATGCTCGACGACCTGCAGAAGAGCGCCCTCGAGTACCACCGGCGCCCCGTGCCCGGCAAGGTCGAGGTCACGGCGACCAAGTCGCTGCTCACCCAGCGCGACCTCGCGCTCGCCTATTCGCCCGGGGTCGCCGCCGCCTGCGAGGCGATCGTCGAGAGCCCCGCGAGCGTGCGCGAGCTCACGGTGCGCGCGAACCTTGTCGCCGTCATTACCAACGGCACGGCCGTGCTCGGGCTGGGTGCCATCGGGCCGCTCGCCGCGAAGCCCGTGATGGAGGGCAAGGCCGTCCTCTTCAAGAAATTCGCGGGCATCAACGTCTTCGACATCGAGGTGAACGAGCGCGACCCCGACAAGCTGGTCGAGGTGATCGCCGCGCTCGAGCCCACCTTCGGCGGCATCAACCTCGAGGACATCAAGGCGCCCGAGTGCTTCTACGTCGAACGCAAGCTCCGCGAGCGGATGAAGATCCCCGTCTTCCACGACGACCAGCACGGCACGGCGATCATCGTGGGCGCGGCGGTGGTGAACGGGCTTCGCGTCGTGGGCAAGGACATCGCAAGCGTGAAGCTCGTCGCCTCCGGCGCCGGCGCGGCCGCCCTCGCCTGCCTCGACATGCTGGTCGCCCTCGGCCTGCGCAAGGAGAACATCTGGGTCACGGACATCCGGGGCGTGGTGTTCGAGGGCCGCAAGGAGGAGATGGACGACAACAAGGCGCGCTACGCGAGGAAGACCGACGCGCGCACCCTCGCCGACGTGATCGGGGAGGCGGACGTGTTCCTGGGGCTCTCCGCGGGCGGCGTCCTCAAGAAGGACATGGTGAGGCGCATGGCGGCGAAGCCCCTCATCCTCGCGCTCGCGAACCCCGTCCCCGAGATCCTCCCCGAGGAGGTGAAGGAGGTGCGCGACGACGCGGTGATCGCGACCGGCCGCTCCGACTACCCGAACCAGGTGAACAACGTCCTGTGCTTCCCGTTCATCTTCCGCGGGGCGCTCGACGTGGGCGCGACCACGATCAACGAGCCGATGAAGCTCGCCGCGGTGCACGCGATCGCCGACCTCGCGCTCGCCGAGCAATCCGACGTCGTCGCCCAGGCCTACGGGAGCCAGCAGGTGAGCTTCGGGCGCGACTACATCATCCCGCGCCCCTTCGACCCGCGGCTCATCGTGAAGATCGCCCCGGCCGTCGCGCGCGCGGCGATGGAAAGCGGCGTGGCGACGGTGCCGATCGCCGACTTCGACGCCTACGTCCAGAAGCTCGACGAGTTCGTCTACCACTCGGGCCTCATCATGAAGCCCATCTTCTCGGCGGCGAAGGGCTCGCCGAGGCGCATCGTGTTCGCGGAAGGCGAGGACGAACGGGTGCTGCGCGCGGTGCAGGGCGTGGTGGACGAGGGGCTCGCGAAGCCGATCCTCGTGGGGCGCCCCGCGGTGCTCGCGCGTCGCATCGAGCGCTACGGGCTGCGCATCCGCCCGGGCGAGGACTTCGAGGTCGTGAACCCCGAGGGCGACCCGCGCTTCCGCGAGTACTGGACCGAGTACCACCGCCTCACCGAGCGGCGCGGCGTCTCGGTCGCCTACGCGCAGATCGAGATGCGCCGCCGCCACACGCTGATCGGGGCGATGATGATCCACCGGGGGGAGGCCGACGGCATGATCTGCGGCACCTTCGGCACCCACGGCCTGCACCTGCACTACGTGGACCAGGTGATCGGCAAGCGCGGCGGCGTGCACGACTACTACGCGATGAACCTGCTGATGCTGCCGGGCCGCACGATCTTCATCTGCGACACCTACGTGAATCTCGATCCCACGCCCGAGCAGGTCGCCGAGATGACCGCGCTCGCCTCCGAGGAGATCCGGCGCTTCGGGCTCACGCCCAAGGTGGCGCTCGTCTCGCACTCGAGCTTCGGCACGAGCGAGGCGCCCTCGGCCGCGAAGATGCGCGCCGCGCTCTCCATCATCCGCGACCGCATGCCCGAGCTCGAGGTCGAGGGCGAGATGCACGGCGATGCGGCGCTCTCCGAGGAGGTGCGCGCCAAGGCGTTCCCGAATTCGCGGCTCAGGGGCGACGCGAACCTGCTCGTCATGCCCACGCTCGACGCGGCCAACATCTCGTTCAACCTGCTGAAGACCGTCGGGGGCTACGGGATCACCGTGGGCCCGATCCTGCTGGGCGCCGCCAAGCCCGTGCACATCCTCACGCCCACGGCCACCGTGCGGCGCATCATCAACATGACCGCGCTCGCGGTGGTCGACGCGCAGGCAGAGCACCGCGGCTGAAGGAGGCCGCCCCGATGGCCGACCGCTTCCATCACCTGTTCATCGCCCCGAAGGACTTCGAGGCCTCGCTCGCGTTCTACCGCGACGTGCTGGGCTGGACCGTGACGCGCACGTGGGGCGGGAACGGCTCCGGGCACGGCGCCCTGCTCTCGGGCGGCGGCATCGAGCTGGTGCTCGCGACTCCCAGCACCGGCGGGCGGCACGCCCCCACCGTGCACCTCGACATCCACGACATCGACGCGCGCTTCCGGGAGCTGCCGAAGGGCAAGCACGTGGTCACGAAGCCCGAGGCGACGCCCTGGGGCACGCGCTGGTTCGTGGTGCGCGATCCCGACGGCAACCTCATCGCCTTCGAGGAGGTGCGTCCGCGTGGCGGCTAGCCTCGAGGGGCGCGCGGCTCCGGCCGTTTCGCGCGAGCGCGTGCTGCGGCTGCCGCGCGCGGTGCCCGAACCCGCCACCATCGGCGTTTGCGCGCTCTCGGGGCGCGTCGACGAGAGCTCGCTCGCCGCGGGCACCGCGTACCTGGGCGAGCTCGGCCACCGCGTCGTGGTCCCCGAGGAGACGCTGCACGCCTGGCGCTACTTCGCCGGCAACGACGAGGAGCGGCTGCGCGGCTTCCACACCCTGCTGGACGATCCCTCGATCGACCTCGTGATCGCGGCCCGCGGCGGCTACGGGCTCTCGCGGGTGCTGCACCGCATCGACTGGGCGCGGGTCGCGGCGAGCGGCAAGGCGTTCGTGGGCTTCAGCGACTTCACCGCGTTCAACATGGCCGCCTACGCGTGCTCGAACCTGCTCACGTTCCACGGCCCGATGCTCGCCGTCGATTTCGGCCGGCGCGAGCTCGACACCTTCACCGAGCAGCATTTCTGGATGGCGCTCTCACGCCCCTCGCACCGCGTCGACGAGGTCGCGTGCGAGCACGGCTACGACCCGAGGCGCATCGACGGGACGCTCTGGGGCGGCAACCTCTCGCTCCTCGCACACCTCGTCGGCACCCCCTACTTCCCGGCGATCGACGGAGGCATCCTCTACGTCGAGGAGTTCGCCGAGGAGCCGTACGCGGTGGAGCGCCTGTTCCTCCAGCTCTACCACGCCGGCGTGCTCGGCCGGCAGCGCGCGCTCGTCCTCGGCGACTTCACCGATTGCGCGCCCACCAACCCGGTGCGCTATCCGTACTCGATGGAGGAGGTCCTGGAGACGCTGCGCCAGCTCCTGCCCTTCCCCGTCCTCACCGACCTTCCCTTCGGCCACGTGCCGCGCAAGGTGACGCTCCCCTTCGGCGCGCCGGGGACGCTCTCCGTCCACCCGCACGCCTACTCCCTGCGCTGGTAGGACTCAAGCGGCGGCGCGAATGGGGATGCGGGGTGTGGCGGCGGGGTGTCGCCACGCGTCGAGGAGCTCCGCCTGCTTCGCGCGCGCGGCGGCGAGGTGGCGCGCCTTCACGGCGCCGAAGCCACGGATGTGCTCCGGAATGGAAGCGATCTCGACGGCGAGCTCGATCCGGTCCGCCTCGAGCCCCCGCAGCAGCTCCTCCACGACGGCCCGGTAGTCTTCCGCGAGGCGCCGCTCCGTGCGCCGCTCCGCGCTGTAGCCGAAGGGATCGAGCGCGGTTCCGCGCAGCCCCTTGAAGCGCGCGAGGAAGCGCATCGCACCCAGCATCCACGCGCCGTACATGCGCTTGCGCGGCTCGCCGGTGGCCGGGTCGGGCTTCGCCCAGAGCGGCGGCGCGAGGTGGAGCTTGAGCTCGTAGTCGCCCTCGAACTGCGCCTTCACGCGGTCGAGGAAGTCCGTCGCGGTGTAGAGCCGCGCGACCTCGTACTCGTCCTTGCAGGCCATGAGCTTGAAGAGGTAGCGCGCGACCGCCGCGGCGAGCGCCGTCGAGCCGGGGACCTTCGCCTGCTCGGCCGAGCGCACCTTCGCGACGAATTCCTCGTAGCGGCGGGCGTAGCGCTCGTCCTGGTAGCCGACGAGGAAAACGCGGCGCCGCGCGACGATCTCCTCGAGCGATTGCGAGAGGCGGTGGCTCTCGGGCCGATCCTCCGCCGGCGCCGCGGCGCGCTCGACGGAAGCGAGGTCCACGGCCGCCCGACGTCCCCAGGCGAACGCCGCCCGGTTCGCCTCGACGGCGGTGCCGTTGAGCGCGATCGCCTCGAGGATCGCGGCCTCGCCGATGGGCACGAGGCCCTTCTGCCAGGCGTAGCCCACCATGAAAAGGTTGGTCGCGATGGAATCGCCGAGGAGCGCGGTGGCGAGCTCGGTCGCGTCCACGAAGTCCACGCCCCCTTCCCCGCACGCGTCGCGGATGGCATCCGCCAGCCCGTGGGCCGGCACCTCGAAATCCGGGTGGCGCGGGAAGTCGCCCGTGGGCGCCATGTCGGCGTTGATCACCGCGCGCGTCGCGCCCGACTGCATCTTCGCGATCGCCTCGTCGGAGGCCGCGACGATCATGTCGCAGCCGAGCACCACGCGCGCCTCGCCCGCCGCGATGCGCACGGCGTGGATCTCCTCGGGCCGGCGCGCGATGCGGATGTGCGAATAGACCGAGCCGCCCTTCTGCGCGAGCCCCGTCATGTCGAGCACCGCGACCCCCTTGCCCTCGATGTGCGCGGCCATGCCGAGGAGCGCGCCGATGGTGACCACACCCGTGCCGCCCACGCCCGTGACGAGGATGCCGTAGGGGCTGTCGAGATCGGGCAGCGTGGGCTGCGGAAGGCTCGCGGCGCCGGCGTCGCCCGCGGCGGGCTTCCTCTTGCGCAGCCGCCCGCCTTCCACGGTGACGAAGCTCGGGCAGAAGCCCTTCAGGCACGAGTAGTCCTTGTTGCACGTGCTCTGGTCGATCGCGCGCTTGCGGCCGAACTCGGTCTCCACGGGCACCACAGACAGGCAGTTGGATTTCACGCTGCAATCGCCGCAGCCCTCGCACACCAGGTCGTTGATGACGACGCGCTTCTGCGGATCGGGGAAGGTGCCGCGCTTGCGCCGGCGCCGCTTCTCGGCCGCGCACGTCTGGTCGTACACGAGCGCGGACACGCCCGGCGTGTCGCGGAGCTCCCGCTGCACCGCGTCGAGGTCGTCGCGGTGGTGGACCGTCACTCCCGGGGCGAAATCCGCGCCGCCGCCGTACTTCTCGGGCTCGTCGGTCACGACCGCGATCTTCTTCACGCCCTCGGAGGCGACCTGGCGCGTGACCATCGGCACGGTGAGCGGGCCGTCCACGGGCTGCCCGCCGGTCATCGCGACCGCGTCGTTGTAGAGGATCTTGTAGGTGAGGTTCACGTTCGCGCCCACCGCCGCGCGGATCGACAGCAGCCCCGAGTGGTAGTAGGTGCCGTCGCCGATGTTGGCGAACATGTGCTTCGTCTCGGTGAACGGCTGGATGCCGATCCACGGCGCGCCCTCGCCGCCCATCTGGGTGAAGGTCATGGTCTGGTCGGGACGGATCCAGATCGCCATGTAGTGGCAGCCGATGCCCGCGAGCGCCTGGGACCCCTCGGGCACGCGGGTCGAGGTGTTGTGCGGGCAGCCCGAGCAGAAGTACGGGATGCGCGCCACCTTCGCGCGCGGGCGGGCGAGCGCCGCCTCCTTCGCCTCGAGGAACTTGAGCCGCGCTTCCACGATCTTCGAGGTGTAGAACTTGCCGATGCGCCGGGCGATGACGCGCGCGATCATCGCGGGCGTGAGCTCCCCCGCGGCGGGCAGCAGCCACTCGCTGCGGTGCACCTCCCACTCGCCGTGCTCGTCGTACTTGCCGATCACGCGCGGGCGCTCGCCGTCGGGCCGGTTGTAGAGCTGCTCCTTCATCTGGTACTCGATGAGCTGGCGCTTCTCCTCGACCACCAGCACCTCGTCCAGCCCCTTGGCGAACTCGCGGATGCCGTTGGGCTCCAGCGGCCAGGGCATGCCGACCTTGCACAGGCGGATGCCGACCTCGGCGGCGTGTCTTTCGTCGATGCCCAGGTCCTCGAGCGCCTGCAGCACGTCGAGGTAGCTCTTGCCCGAGGCGATGATGCCCAGGCGCGGGTTGGGCGAGTCGATCGTCACGCGGTTCAGGCGATTCACGCGCGCGTAGGCGAGCGCCGCGTAGATCTTGTCGTGCTGGAGCCGCAGCTCCTGCTCCATCGGCGCGTCGGGCCAGCGGATGCTCACGCCCGAGGCCGGCAGCTCGAAATCCTCCGGCAGCACGATGCGCGGCTGCGAGAAATCGACCGCGATCGAGGCCGACGAATCCACGGTCTCCGAGACGGTCTTGAAGGCGACGTAGCAGCCCGAGTAGCGCGACATCGCGAAGCCGTGCAGGCCCAGCTCGAAGATCTCCTGCACGCCCGTCGGGTAGAGCACCGGGATCATCGCCGCGTCGAAGGCGTGCTCGCTCTGGTGCGGGAGCGTGGAGGACTTGCAGGCGTGGTCGTCGCCGGCGATGAGGAGCACGCCCCCGTGCTTCGAGGTGCCCGCGGCGTTCGCGTGCTTGAAGACGTCTCCGCAGCGGTCCACGCCCGGGCCCTTGCCGTACCACATGGCGAAGACGCCGTCGTACTTCGCGCCCTTGAAGAGGCCGACCTGCTGCGACCCCCACACGGCGGTCGCGGCGAGCTCCTCGTTCACGCCCGGGGTGAAGTGGATGTGGTGCTCGCGGAGGTGCTCCTTCGCCTTCCACAGCGCCTGGTCGAAGCCGCCGAGCGGGGAGCCGCGATAGCCCGAGATGAACCCGGCGGTGTCGAGCCCCGCGGCCGCGTCGCGTTCGCGCTGGATCATCGCGAGGCGCACGAGCGCCTGGGTGCCGGTGAGGAAGATGCGGCCGGAGGCGAGGGCGTACTTGTCCTCCAGCGAGACGGGCGATGCGGACATGCGGTCTCCTCGGTTTCGGTGCTTTGTGGGCGCCTCGCGTTGCCGGCGGCGGGATCGTGTCCCGGGCCGGCCTTCTGCGTCAATTATAGCGGCCCCCCGTTTCCCTCAGAAGAGGCGCTGCTGGCCCGCGGGCGACGGAGGGCGGAAGAGGCTGCAGTCGAGGGCCTCGCCGGGGCGGTCGAGGCCGTAGCGGGCGAGCGCCTTGCGGAAGCGCTGCGCGAGGAGCTCCGCGAACGGGCCCGAGCCCACCATGCGCGAGCCGAACCGCGGGTCGTTCTCGCGCCCCTCGCGCATGTCCCGGATGCGCGAGAGCACGTGCTCGGCCTTCAGGGGAAAATGCTTCGCGAGCCACTCCTTGAAGAGCGGCCGCACCTCCCAGGGCAGGCGCAGGAGGACGTAGCCCGCGCCTGTTGCCCCGGCCTTCGCCGCGGCCTCCAGGATCGGCTCGAGCTCCGAATCGGTGAGGAAGGGAATCACGGGCGCGACGTTCACGCTCACCGGGATGCCCGCCTGCGACAGGCGCTCGATCGCGAGCAGCCTCCGCGCCGGCGCGCTCGTGCGCGGCTCCATGCGCCGCGAGAGCTCGTTGTCGAGCGTGGTCACCGAGAGCGTCACCGCGACGAGATTCTTCTTCGCCATGGGCGCGAGCAGGTCCAGGTCCCGCTCGATGAGCGCCGACTTCGTGATGAGCGACACGGGATGGTCCGTCTCGTGCGCCACCTCGAGGATCGAGCGCGTGATGCGCTGCCTGCGCTCGATCGGCTGGTAGGCGTCGGTGTTCACCGCGATCGCGAGCGGCGAGCACTCGTACCCGGGCTTCGAGATCTCCTCGCGCAGCTTTTCCGCGGCGTTCACCTTCGCGGTGAGGCGCGTCTCGAAGTCGAGGCCCGGCGAGAGGCCGAGGTAGGCGTGGGTGGGACGGGCGAAGCAATACGAGCACCCATTGCCGCATCCGCGATACGGGTTGATCGACTGCTCGAACCCCACGTCCGGAGAATCGTGGCGCGAGATGATGCTCTTCGCGCGCTCGACGTGGATCACGGTCTTCAGGCGCAGCGGCTCGTCGTCGCCGGGATCCTGGAACCAGCCGTCGTCCTCGGGCTCGCGCGCCCAGACCTCGAAGCGGCCCTCGATGTTGGAAGGCGCTCCGCGCCCCTTGATCGGCTCGCCGTGCGTTCCCGCGGTGGTCTTGAGCGGCATGAGCGCAGTGTACGCCCGCGGTTCGCGCCGGGCCGCTCGCGGGACGCGATGTGGAAAAGTACCGAGCCCGTCCTCCGGGAGCCGGCGATTATCCACATTCCTTGCCAACGGTTCCGGCGCAGCGCGGCCTTCGCGGATGGCCGGGCGTTGCTTGCGGTGCCCGGGGATCGGGTGCAGGATGCGCGCACACGCGGCCGGCGCCACGGCGGTGGCCGGCCGCCGCAAGGGGGGACCATGTCCGAAGCATCTACGCCGCCTCGGGAGCCGCAGGACCTCGAGCGCCGGCTCGCGACGATCCTGTGCGCCGACGTCGCGGGCTACAGCCGCATGATGGGCGAGAACGAGGAGCGGACGGTGCGCGTGTTCCGCGGCCACCGCGAGATCTTCGAGTCGATGGTGGCGGAGCACCGCGGCCGCATCTTCAACACCGCGGGCGACGCGCTGCTCGCCGAGTTCACGAGCGCGGTCGAGGCGGTGCGCGCCGCGACCGACATCCAGGCGGCGCTGCGCACGCGCAACGAGCACCTCGCGCCCGAGGAGCGCATGCAGTTCCGCATCGGCGTCAACCTGGGCGACGTCATCGTGCAGGGCGGCGACCTCCTGGGCGACGGCGTGAACGTCGCCGCGCGCATCCAGCAGGGCACCGAGCCGGGGGGCGTGTGCATCTCCGGCAGCGTCTACGAGCAGATCCAGAACAAGCTCTCGCTCGATTTCAAGCTGCTCGGCGAGCTCAGCTACAAGAACATCGCGAAGCCGATCCGCACCTACACGATCAACGAGGGCGCCGCGGTGACCTCCTCGCGCAAGGGGCCGTCGAAGACCGCGATCGCCGTCGCCGCCGGCGCCGTGCTCGCGGCGGGCGCGGCCTACTGGGGCTACACGCAGGTCGAGGCCCAGCGCGCCGAGCGCGCGCGGATGGAGGCCCAGCTCGCGGAGCAGAAGAGCGCCGCAGCGGAAGCGCAGCGCTCGGCCGAGGCCGCGACGCGCGAGGCGCAGCGCACCGCGGAGGAAGCGAAGCGGGAAGCCCAGGTGCAGGCGCAGACGCAGGCCGCGCAGGAGGCCCTGCAGCGCGCGACGGCCGAGAGCGCGCGCGTCGAGCAGGAGCGCAAGCAGCTCGAGGCCGAGAAGAAGACCGCGGAGGCGGCGCAAAAGGCGCCGGCGGTCGCGGCAGCGCCGGCATCGCCCGCGAGCGCGGCGCAATTCGACGGCAAGTACTCGGGCCGCCTCTGCAACCAGTTCGGCGCGCGGAATTGCTGGCCCCTGGAGCTCGTCGTGCACGACGGCATCGCCGAGGGGGGCTGGATGAACAGCCGCGCGAAGAAGCGCGCCAGCGCGCACGGGGCGGTCGCCCCGGACGGCGTGTTCCGCCTGAAGCTCTCGACCCACAACCAGCGCGGCGAGCCGACGGAAGCGATGCTCGTGGGCCGGGTCGCCGCAGGCTCGATCACCGCGGCGGGAAAATGGACCGAGGGCGGCATCGTCACCGGCGAGTGGCGCCTCGGGCCGGCGCCGTCGTCGCCCGTGGCGGCATCGTCGCGGGGCGCGGCGAAGCACGACGGGAATTACTCCGGCCGCATCTGCAACGAGATCCGCGGGCGGGCGCCGATCTGCTGGCCGGTCGAGCTCGCCGTGCGCAACGGGCACGCGACGGCGAGCTGGCTCAGCCGCACGGGCAACACCTCGACCGCGCAGGGAACCGTCGCCGACGACGGGAAGGTGGAATTGCACCTGTCGGCGTGGGACCGGCGCGGCGAGGCCACCGAGGCGAAGCTCGCCGGCCGCATCTCCGGCGAGGGCGCGATCGACGCGTTCGGGGCCTGGAGCGAGAGCGGGGTCAAGGTCGCCGGAAGCTGGCATCGCTCGCCCTGAGGCAGGGCGGCGAGGCGGCTCACCGCCGCCGGTCCCGAAAAGCGAAAAGGCCCGGTCTCTCTCGAGGCCGGGCCTTTCTTCAAAGGGCCCTGGCGATGACCTACTTTCTCACGGGCAATCCGCAATATCATCGGCGCGGCGTCGTTTCACGGTCCTGTTCGGGATGGGAAGGGGTGGGGCCAACGCGCTATGGTCGCCAGGAATTCTGGAATGAGGTAGTGGGT
>DASPRQ010000095.1:0-49825 GCA_035624355.1 Usitatibacter sp.
GCGGGCGATACGAAATAGGCGAAGCCGGGGAAGTCCGCCCCGAGCAGCAGGTTGAGCAGCAGCATCACGCCGCTCGAGGCGAAGACGAGGCCCAGCACGTGCAGGGTCTGCTCGGGCAGGCGGAAGGACAGGATCCGCACGCGCAGGACCTGCGCGCCGTAGACCGCGACCACGTACGCGAACGCGTGCTGGCCGAGAAGCATCGAGTCGCTCACGTCCATCAGCAGCCCGACCCCGAAGGCGACCCCCTGGCCCACGCCGCCCGGCTCGTGCAGCGTCCAGAAGATGAGCAGCAGCAGGACGAGGTCGGGCCGCACGAGCAGCCACGTTCCCGACCAGGGCAGGACGGCGAAGAGGTACGCGGCGAGGAGGGAGGCGAACATGAGCCCGCCGCTCGCCGGCAGCTTCATCACGTCCCTCGCGACTGGCGTGAGGTCAGCGGGTCTCATGGATGCTCCGTGGACGCCGGCCGCATCGTTTGATCTCGTCGACGGCGCATTCGCGACCACGCGGCGTGAGGTCAGCGGGACGCACCGGGGCCTCCTTCGCGGCGCGGGCGCGGGCCGCCGCGCTCCTTCGCCGGCTTGCGTTCCTCCTCCGCGCGCGTCTCCGGCCGGGGGGGCGCGGCCGCGAGCGGCAGCAGCATCACGTAGCGGTAGTTGTCCACGCCCGCCGCGGGCCGGGCGACGATGCGCGCGAACATGTAGGCGGCGTTCTTCTCCACGGCGGTCACCCGGGCCACGGTGAGCCCCGGCGGATAGGTGCCGTCGATGCCCGAGGTCACGAAGAGGTCGCCCTCGCGCACGTCCGCGGATACGGGCGTGAACGGCACGTCGATCGCCCCGTCCTTGCCGGATCCCACGGCGAGCGCCCTCAGGCCGTTGCGCACGAGCATCACGGGGACCGACTGCCCCTTCTCGGTGACGAGGGTGATCTCGCTCGTGAAGGTGCCCACCGCGGTGACCTGCCCCACGACCCCGGTGCCGTCGATCGCGGGCATGCCGGCGCGGATGCCCTGGGTGAGCCCCTTGTCCACGACGATCTTGCGGGTGAACGGGTTGCGGGCCGTGTAGAGCACCTCGGCGAGCACCCCCTTGTCGGTGTAGCGGCTCGCACCCCGGCCCAGCTCGAGCAGGTGCTCCTGCTCGGCGCGCAGCAGCCTCGATTCCTGCGCGGCGGCCGACTGCTCCAGGAGCTGCGCGCGCAGATCCCGGTTCTCGCGCAGGAGCCGCTCCTGGGTGGAGAAGTAGTCGGCCGTGCGACCGAGCGCCTTGCCCGGCAGGGTGGCGAGCTGCTGCAGGGGATGGGCGAGCACCGACAGCGACAGGCGCACCGTCTCGAGCGCGTGGAAGCGGTGGTCCGCGATCATCACGGCGATGGCCGCGAGCGTGAAGAACGTGAGCCGCGCGAGCGGCGAGGGGCCGCGGTGGAAGAACGGGGGCGGTTCGCGGATCACAGAGGACGGGCCCCGATCACTTCCTGCGAAGCGAGGCCGTCGAAAATCGGGGCCGGTCCCCGGTTTCCGATCATGCCCGTTCGCTCATCGGTCAATCGTTGGTGAACACCGTCCCGAGCTTGTCCATCTCCTCCAGCGCGCGCCCGGAGCCCCGGACCACGCACGTGAGGGGGTCGTCGGCCACGATGACCGGCAGCCCCGTCTCCTCCATGAGGAGGCGGTCGAGTTCGCGCAGCAGCGCGCCGCCGCCGGTGAGGACCATGCCCTTCTCCGCGATGTCGGCGCCCAGCTCCGGCGGCGTCTGCTCGAGCGCGCTCTTCACGGCGGAGACGATGGAATTCAGGGGATCGGTGAGCGCCTCGAGGATCTCGTTGGACGAGATCGTGAACGAGCGCGGGATGCCCTCGGCGAGGTTGCGCCCCTTCACCTCCATCTCGCGCACTTCGCTTCCGGGAAACGCCGAGCCGATCTGCTTCTTGATCTGCTCCGCGGTCGACTCCCCGATCAGCATGCCGTAGTTGCGGCGGATGTAGTTGATGATCGCCTCGTCGAACTTGTCGCCTCCCACGCGCACCGAGGCCGAGTACACGATGCCGCCCAGCGAGATCACGCCGACTTCGGTCGTGCCCCCGCCGATGTCCACGACCATCGATCCCGTCGCGTCGGCGATGGGAAGGTCCGCGCCGATCGCCGCGGCCATCGGCTCCTCGATGAGGAACACCTGGGAGGCGCCCGCGCCGATCGCGCTCTCCTTGATCGCGCGGCGCTCGACCTGCGTCGATCCGTAAGGCACGCAGATCACGATGCGCGGGCTCGGGCGGAACCACTGGTTGTCGTGGATCTTCTTGATGAAGTACTTGAGCATCTGCTCGGTGATCGTGAAGTCCGCGATCACGCCGTCCTTCATCGGGCGGATCGCCGTGATGTTGCCGGGCGTCCTTCCGAGCATCTGCTTCGCGGCGAGCCCCACCGCCTGGATGGTCTTCTTGCCGTTGGGTCCGCCTTCCTGGCGGATCGCCACCACCGACGGCTCGTCGAGCACGATGCCCTTGCCGCGCACGTAGATCAGCGTGTTGGCGGTGCCGAGGTCGATCGCGAGGTCGGTGGAGAAATACTTGGAAACGAAGGAGAACATCTTGATCCGTAAGGGGTTTCTGGGTACTGCCTGCCGCAGCCGGGGACGGACCCCTATAATAGCCCGAATTTCCGGCGAATTAAGGATTTAGGAAGCCTTTCGAATGTTGTCCCGAGATCAGGTCCTGCACATCGCGCGGCTGGCCCGCATCCGCGTGGACGAGTCCGAGGTCGAGGCGCTCGAGCGCGAGCTGAACGGCATCCTCGCGCTCGTCGAGCGGATGGCCGCCGTCGAGACGGAGGGCGTGGAGCCCATGTCGCACCCGGAGAGCGCGGCCCAGCGACTGCGCGAGGACCGCGTCACGGAGCGCGACCGCCGCGCCGATTTCCAGGCGGCGGCCCCGCAGGTCGAGGATGGCCTCTACCTCGTCCCCAGGGTGATCGAGTAGGCGCAGGAGCCCCGATGCATCGAGCGTCCCTTGCGCGGCTCTCCGCCCGGCTGCGCGCGAAGGAGATTTCGAGCGTGGAGCTCACGCGCGCGCACCTCGAGCGCATCGCGCGCCTCGGCGGGGAGCTCAACGCCTTCGTCACGGTCGACCCCGAGAAGAGCCTCGCGCAGGCGCGCGCCGCCGACGAGCGCATCGCGCGCGGGGAGGCCTCGCCGCTCACCGGCATCCCGGTGGCGCACAAGGACCTCTTCTGCGCGAAGGGATGGCGAACCACGTGCGGCTCGCGCATGCTCGCGAGCTTCGTCTCCCCGTACGACGCGCACGTGATCGAGCGCTTCGACGCCGCGGGCGCGGTGCTCCTCGGCAAGACGAACATGGACGAATTCGCCATGGGCTCCTCGAACGAGACGTCCTTCTTCGGGCCCGTGCGCAATCCCTGGGACCGGGCGGCCGTTCCCGGCGGAAGCTCGGGCGGGTCTGCGGCGGCCGTCGCGGCACGCCTCGCGCCCGCGGCCACCGGCACCGACACGGGCGGGTCCATCCGGCAGCCGGCGTCGTTCACCGGCGTGTGCGGGCTGCGGCCGACGTATGGGCGCGTGTCGCGCTACGGCATGGTCGCATTCGCCTCGTCGCTCGACCAGGGCGGCCCGATCGCGCGCAGCGCCGAGGACCTCGCGATGCTGCTCGGCGTGATGGCGGGCTTCGACGAGCGCGACTCCACCTCCATGGAGCGCCCCGTCGACGACTACGTGGCGGGGCTCGCGCGCGGGGTAAAGGGCCTCACGATCGGCAGGCCGCGCGAGTGGTTCTCGAAGGACCTCTCCGGCGAGGTCGCGCGCCCGATCCTCGCGGCGATCGGCGCGCTCCAGGCGCTCGGCGCCCGGGTCGTCGACGTGGACCTTCCCAACCAGGCGCTCGCCGTGCCCGTCTACTACGTGATCGCACCCGCGGAGGCCTCGTCGAACCTCTCCCG
Source organism: Usitatibacter sp. (assembly GCA_035624355.1). GTDB lineage: Bacteria > Pseudomonadota > Gammaproteobacteria > Burkholderiales > Usitatibacteraceae > Usitatibacter. Next base: position 3,953 of record DASPRQ010000095.1, read on the forward strand.
GTTCGACGGCGTGCGCTACGGCCACCGCGCCGCGCGCTACGCCGACCTCACCGACATGTACGCGAGGACGCGCGCGGAGGGCTTCGGCGCGGAAGTCAAGCGGCGCATCATGATCGGGACCTATGTGCTCTCGCACGGCTACTACGACGCCTACTATCTTCAAGCCCAGCGCATCCGGCGCCTCATCGCGCGCGACTTCTCCGAGGCGTTCGCGAAATGCGACCTGATCATGGGCCCCGCGGCTCCATCCGTCGCCTTCGACCTGGGCGCAAGGAAGGACGACCCGGTGCAGATGTATCTCGACGACCTCTACACGATCCCGATCAACCTCGCGGGGCTGCCCGGGATGTCGATTCCCTGCGGCTTCGGCTCCCGCGGCCGTCCCGTGGGGCTGCAGATCGTGGGCAACTACTGGGACGAGGGGCGCATGCTCGCCGCCGCCCACGCCTTCCAGCAGGCCACCGACTGGCACACCCGCGTTCCCCCGGGGTTCGATTGAAGATGGCCTGGGAAATCGTCATCGGGCTCGAGACCCACGCGCAGCTCACGACGGCGTCGAAGATCTTCTCGGGGGCGTCGACGACGTTCGGGGCCGCGCCCAACACGCAGGCGAGCGCGGTGGACCTCGCGCTGCCGGGGACGCTCCCCGTGCTCAACCGCGGCGCCGTGGAGCGCGCGATCCGCTTCGGCCTCGCGGCCGGCGGCGAGATCGCCCCCCGCAGCGTCTTCGCGCGCAAGAACTACTTCTACCCGGACCTCCCGAAGGGCTACCAGATCAGCCAGTACGAGCGGCCGGTGGTCTCGGGCGGGTCGGTCGCGATCGTCGTCGGCGAGGCCGAGAAGCGGGTGCGCCTCACGCGCGCCCACCTCGAGGAGGACGCCGGCAAGTCCCTGCACGAGGACTTCCGCGGCATGAGCGGCATCGACCTCAACCGCGCGGGGACGCCGCTCCTCGAGATCGTCTCCGAGCCGGACATGCGCTCGGCCGCCGAGGCCGTCGCCTACGCGAAGGCGCTGCACGCCCTCGTGCGCTGGATCGGGATCTGCGACGGCAACATGCAGGAGGGCTCCTTCCGCTGCGACGCGAACGTGTCCGTGCGCCGCCCGGGCGGGCCGCTCGGCACGCGCTGCGAGATCAAGAACCTCAACTCCTTCCGCTTCATGGAGCGGGCGATCGAGTACGAGGCGCGCCGCCAGATCGGGCTGCTCGAGGACGGTGGCGAGGTGGCCCAGGAGACGCGCCTCTTCGATCCCGACCGCGGCGAGACCCGCTCGATGCGCTCGAAGGAGGAGGCGCAGGACTACCGCTACTTCCCGGACCCGGACCTGCTGCCCCTGGAGATCCCGCGCGCGTGGATCGAGGAGGTGCGGCGCTCGATGCCGGCGCTGCCGGACGAGCTGCGAGCCCGGTTCGAGGCGGAATATGGGCTTTCGGCGTACGACTCGAGCCTGCTGACCCAGTCGCGTTCCTGGGCTCGATACTTCGATCGGGCCCTCGCTGCATTCGACCCGGACGACATCGTCGCCGGCGCGAAACACGTCGCGAACTGGATGACTGTGGAGCTGGCCGCCGCGCTGAACCGGGACGACAAGGACATCGAAGCCTCCCCGGTCGCTCCCGAATCGCTCGCCGCCCTGCTGAAACGGAATGCGGACAATACGCTCAGCAACAAGATGACCAAGGAAGTGTTCGCCGCGATGTGGGCTGGCGAGGGCGAGCCCGACGCGATCATCGCGAAGCGCGGGCTGAGGCAGATCTCCGATGCCGGCGCATTGGAGGCGGCGGTGGACCAGGTGCTCGCGGTTCACGGGAAGCTCGCCGAGGACTATCGCGCCGGCAAGGAGAAGGCGTTCAACGCCCTCGTGGGCCAGGTGATGAAGGCGACCGGCGGCCGGGCGAACCCCGCCCAGGCGGGCGAGATCCTGCGCCGCAAGCTCGGCCGCTAGTTCCCGCGACCGGGCTTCCTGCCCGGGGCCACGGCGGGCGCGGAGGCGGCCTCGCCCGCGTCGGGAAGGTTGGCCGCGCCGCCCCTGAGCACGATCCAGCGCTGCTTGTCCGACTCGTACTTCGCGCGCAGGCCCTCGATCTCCTTCTCGTCGGCCGCGATGGACGCCTTCAGGCTCTTGCGCTCCTTGGTGATCTGCTCGAGGTTCGAGCCGACCCAGCCGGGAACCTCGCCCGAGCCGTCCTTGCCGCGGTAGCGCTCGGCGGTCGCGTTGAGCTGCTTCTCGTTGACGTCGAGCTCCTTCAGGCGGTCGTTCGTGCTCCGGATGCGGCCCTGGACGGGCTCGATGTTGCGGTCGCGCGCGACGTCGAATTCCGTGGCGCTCGTGTAGCTGTTGAGCAGCGCCATGTCGCGGCGCTTCTGCTCCGCGGCCTCGGCCCTGGCCTTCTTCAGGCGCGTCGCCTCCTCCTGGCGCTCCTTGATCTGCTCCGGCGTGAGCGGCGGATCGATGCGGCGCAGGACCGTTCCGCTCGGGCTGATCTCGTAGATGGGGACGTTGCTCCCGCAGCCGGCGGGGGGCGTGTCGCCGAAGAGCGTCTCGCCGCGCTCGTTCTTGCACTTGTAGATCGCGCCGGCGTGGGGCGCGTACAGGGCGATCAGCAGCAGCCACAGCGCTTTCTTCATGGTGTCGCTCACTCCCGGTGCGCCCCGGCGCGGCTCGGCCTTCAGTCGGGCACGATGCCGTAACGCCGGCGGTAGTCTTCGATCCTCTCGACGTTGCCCCGCTCCTCGGGACGGCCCCGCAGCGTCGCGAGGATGTCCTCGAGCGTGGCGATGGCCGTCACGGGCACGCCGAAGTCCCGGCGCACCTCCTGCGCGGCCGAGAGCTCGCCCTGGCCGCGTTCCTGGCGATCGAGAGCAATTAGCACGCCAGCCGGGGTGGCCCGGGCGGCGCGGATGATCTCGATCGCCTCGCGCTTGGAGGCACCCTCGGTGATCACGTCGTCCACGATCAGCACCCGGCCCGCGAGCGGCGCCCCCACGACGCTCCCGCCTTCGCCGTGGTCCTTCGCTTCCTTGCGATTGAAGCAGAACGGCACATTGTGACCCAGACCGGCAAGGGCGACGGCCGTGGCCGAAGCGAGGGTGATGCCCTTGTAGGCCGGGCCGAACAGGACGTCGAAGGCGATGCCGGAGGCGAGCGCCGCGCGGGCGTAGAAGCGCGCGAGCTCCCCCAGCCGCTCGCCGTCGCAGAACAGGCCCGCGTTGAAGAAGTACGGAGACAGCCGCCCGGCCTTCGTCCTGAACTCGCCGAACCGCAGCGCGCCCGCGCGGATGGCGAAATCGACGAACTCGCGGCGGAAGGCGTCGCGATCGGAGCCAGGCAGGGGTGCGGCGGCCGCGTTCATTCGGGGTTCGCGCACAGGGTACGATACGGCCTATTTTCGCTCAACCATCGCGCCCCGGCGGCATCCGGCGGGGCCTTCCGCGGCGGGCGGCCGCGACCGCATGCGCATTATCACCCTCAACGTGAACGGACTGCGCTCGGCGGCGGCGAAGGGTTTCATCGCCTGGATGCGGCGGCAGAAGGCCGACGTCGTGTGCCTGCAGGAGATCAAGGCGCGGGAAGCGGACCTGCCCCGCGCGCTGCTCGCGCCCCGCGGGCTGCGCGCGTACTTCCATTTCGCGGAAAAGCCGGGCTACGCGGGTGTGGCGATCTACGCCGCGCGCGAGCCCGACCGGGTCGCCGCGGGCCTCGGGATCGCCGACATCGACGCCGAGGGCCGCTTCCTGCAGGCCGACTTCGGGGGCCTGAGCGTCGTCTCCCTCTACCTGCCCTCGGGCTCGGCCGGCGACGAGGCGCAGCGGCGCAAGCTCTCCTTCATGAAGCGCTTCCTGCCGAAGCTCGAGGCGATGCGCTCGTGCGGGCGCGAGTTCGTGATCTGCGGCGACTGGAACATCGCCCACCGCGAGATCGATCTCACCAACTGGCGCGCGAACAGCAAGCACTCGGGCTTCCTCCCGGAGGAGCGCGTGTGGCTCACGGGGGTCCTCGAGGGGCGGGGCTTCGTCGACGTCTTCCGCACGCTCGATCCGCGGCCCGGGCGCTACACGTGGTGGTCGAACCGCGGCCGCGCGCGCGAGAAGAACGTCGGATGGCGCATCGACTACCAGATCGCCACGCCCGGGATCGCCGCCCTCGCCCGCTCGACGGACATCTACGTGGGCAAGCGCTTCTCGGACCACGCGCCCCTCACCGTCGACTACGGCTACGAGATCGGGGCCGCCGGGCGCCCGGGTGCCGGCGCCGCGGGCGCACGCCGCCGGGGTCCGTAAGCGCCCGTGCTCCGGATCGACGACGTCACGCTGCGGCGCGGCTCCCGCGTGCTGCTCGAGCACGCGTCGATGGTCGTGCATCCCGGCCAGAAGGTGGGCCTCGTGGGACCCAACGGCAGCGGGAAGTCGAGCCTGTTCGCGCTGATCCGGGGCGAGATCCACGCGGACGCGGGCGAGGTGGCCCTGCCGCCGCGCTGGGTCGTCGCCCACGTGGCGCAGGAGACGCCGGCGCTCGCGCGCGAGGCGCTCGAGTTCGCGATCGACGGCGACGGCGAGCTGCGCGAGATCGAGGCGCGCATCGCGGCGGCCGAGGCCTCGGGCGCGGCCGGAGAGAGCCTCGCCGAGCTGCACGCGCGCTACGGCGAGATCGGCGGCTGGCAGGCGCGCTCGCGCGCCCAGGCGCTGCTCGGCGGGCTGGGCTTCGCGCAGGCCGACCACGGCCGCCCGGTGGCGGAGTTCTCCGGCGGCTGGCGGATGCGGCTCAACCTCGCGCGCGCGCTCATGTGCCGCTCGGACCTGCTGCTCCTCGACGAGCCCACGAACCACCTGGACCTGGACGCCGTCCTCTGGCTCGAGGACTGGCTGCGGGGCTTCCCCGGCGCCGTGGTCCTCGTCACCCACGACCGCGAGTTCCTCGACGCGGTCGCGGGCGCTGTCGTGCACATCGACGGCGCGCGGCTCCACGCCTACGCGGGCAACTACAGCGCGTTCGAGCGCCAGCGCGCCGAGCGCCTCGCCGGCCAGCAGGCGGCCCACGAGAAGCAGCAGCGCGCGATCGCGCACCTCGAGGCGTTCATCGCGCGCTTCCGCGCCAAGGCGACCAAGGCGCGCCAGGCCCAGAGCCGCATCCGCGCGCTCGAGAAGCTCGAGCGCATCGCGCCGGCGCACGTGGATGCGCCGTTCTCCTTCGCGTTCCGCGCGCCGCCGGAGAAGCCGCGCCAGCTCTTCCGCCTCGAGGACGCCGGGGTGGGGCGCGACGGCGTGGCGGTGCTCTCGGGAATCGAATGGAGCGTGCTTCCGGGCGACGCGATCGGGCTGCTCGGGCCCAACGGCGCCGGCAAGTCCACGCTCCTGGAATCGATCGCGGGCGGTCTGCCGCTCGTCGCCGGGCGCATGCACCGCGCGCAGGGGCTGCGCGTGGGCTACTTCGCGCAGCACCAGGTCGACCGCCTGCGCCTCGAGGAGAGCGCGCTGGCGCACCTCGCGCGCATCGCGCCCGGGGAGCGCGAGCAGTCGCTGCGCGACTACCTCGGCGGATTCGACTTCGGCGGCGAGCAGGCGACCCGCCCGGCGGGAAGCCTTTCGGGCGGCGAGAAGGCGCGCCTCGCGCTCGCCCTCATCGTTTGGGAGCGGCCCAACCTGCTGCTCCTCGACGAGCCCACCAACCACCTCGACATCGAGATGCGCGAGGCCCTCGCCGAGGCGCTCGTGGACTTCGAGGGCGCGCTCGTGCTCGTCGCCCACGACCGGCACCTCCTCGCTTCCGCGACCGACGAGTGGCTGCTGGTGGCCGACGGCCGCGTGCAGCCCTTCGACGGCACGATCGACGACTATCGCGAGTGGGCGCGCGGCTACCGGGGGCGCCGCGCGGACGGCGGGCCGCGCGAGGTGGCCGCCAGCCGGCGCGACGAGCGCCGCGCCCAGGCCGAGCGGCGGCAGAAGGAATCGCGCGCCCGGCGCCCCTACGAGGAGCGCATCGCGGCGATCGACGCGGAGCTTGCGGCGCTGGGCCGCGAGGACGCCGAGGCCGAGGCCTGGCTCGCGGGTGCCGAGGCCTACGCGGAGGGCAACCGTGAGCGGCTGCAGACGACCCTTCGGCGGCGCGCGGAGATCGCCTCGCGCGTCGAAACCCTCGAGGACGAGTGGCTGTGGGAGCAGGCGCGCCTGGACGAGGAGCTCAGGCGCCTGCGCGAGGCCTAGAAGCGTCGAGCGCGTGCGCGAGGCGGAGCAGTCGCGGCTCGCCCGGCCACGCCTCGATCGGCAGCGGGAGCTTGCGGCGCCAGTTCGGATGCTCGCCGGTCGTGCCCGGCATGTTGGCCTGCTCCGCGACGCCGAGCGCGTCCTCCATCTGCACCACCATCACCGCGGCGGGAGTGCGCGCCGCGAGCACCTGCACGGCGAGGGCGAGCTCCTCGGTGAAGGCGGCCTCGGGGCCCACGACTTCGCGCGCGAGGCCCTCGCGGTGCAGCGCCTCGAGGAGCGCCGCGCGCGCCTCGCGCCGTTCGGCGCGCTCGCCCTCGACCGCCTCGGCCCCGACGAGGCCGAGGGCGGCATGCAGGGCGATGTCGTCGCCGCGCCACCAGCCGGCGAAGGTCGGCAGGTCGTGGGTGGACCAGGCGACGAGCGCGCGGCGCGGATACGCCGCGGGCGGCCGGAACGCGCGTCCCTCGCGCTCGAAGAGCACCAGGCGATACGAGAAGATCTCCCGGGGGTCGAGCGCGCGGCGCAGCTCGTCGCTGACGGTGCCGAGGTCCTCGCCGATGACGAGGCAGCGCTGGCGTCGGCTCTCGAGGGCCACGATGCCGAGGAGGTCGTCGAGCGGGTAGCGCACGTAGGCGCCCTGGTCGGCGGCCGCTCCCGCGGGGACCCACCAGAGGCGCTGGAAGCCCATCACGTGGTCGATGCGCAGGGCCCCGGCGTGGCGCATGTTCGCGCGCAGCGTGTCGATGAGAGGCGCGTACCCGGCCTCGCGCAGCCGCCACGGGTCGATCGGCGGCAGGCCCCAGTCCTGGCCGCGGCGCGCGAACGCGTCCGGCGGCGCGCCGACGCTGGCGCCGAGCGCGTACAGATGCTGGTTCGCCCACGCCTCGCTGCCGTCGGGGCCGATCGAGACCGCGAGGTCGGCGTACAGGCCCACGGCCATGCCGAGCTCGCGACAGCGTTCCTGCGCGCGCGCGAGCTGCAGGTCCGCCTGCCACTGCATGTACTCGTGCAGCCCCACGCGCCCGGCGTTCTCGCGTGCGAAGCGTCCCGTGCCTTCGCCGTCGGGGTCGCGGTGCTCCGGGGGCCAATGGCGCCACGTCGTCCCGTGGGCCTCGCGCAGCGCCTCGTGCAGCGCGTGGCGGCGAAGCGCCGCGCCTCGCGCCGCGCGGAATCGCTCGAAGGCCCGCGCCCGTGCTCCGCCGGCGCCCAGATGATTGCGGCGGAAGTGCCCGTGCAGCACCTCGAGGATCGCGCGCTTGGCGGCGCCCACGGCCGCGTGCTCGACCGTTTCCGTGCCCCGCAGCCCCGCGCACTCGGCGCGCCAGCGCGCAGCGAACGACGCGTCGGCGGCCGCGATCTCCGCGAAGTCCTCGATCGCCTCGACGTCGAGGTAGGCCGGGTTCAGGAAGAGGCGGCTCGACGGGCTGTACGGGCTCGCGTAGCCCGGGTCGTCCAGCGGCAGCGCGTGCAGGGGGTTGGTCCCGACGATCGCGGCGCCGCGCTCCGCCCAGGCTTCCGCGCAGTGGCGCAGGTCCGTGAAGTCGCCGATACCCGCGTTGCGCGACGAGCGCAGCCCGTAGAGCTGCACCGTCGTGCCCCAAACACGCGCGCCCTCGGCGAGCGCCGGCGGCAGGTAGCAGCGCTCGGGTGCCACGGCGACCAGGCCTTCGCCCAGCGGCTCGCCCCGCGCGAGGATCGCGACGCGGTGGTAGCCCTCGGGCAGGTCGGCGGGCAGCGGCAGTCGCAGCGCGCGCGCGCGCCACGCCCCGTCGGCGAAGTCCTCGAGCGCCTCGAGCGCGTTGGCGTCGAAGCGCTCCTCGCGCACGCCGCCCGCCTCCTCGACGAGGCGCCATGAGAGCGCGCGCCCCATCGCTTCCTCGGGCAGCTGCAGGCGCAGGCCGCCCGCCGGGCTGGAGCGCCGCAGCACGGTGACGGGCGCGACGACGCGCCCCCAGCGGCCACGCTCGAGCGCGCGCAGGGCGGCCTGCGGATCCGTCGCGTCCACGCCGAGCGCTGCGAGGAGGCGCCGCTGGGTCTCCTCGGACGTCGTGCGCCACACGCCCGCGATGTCGTGGTAGCCCGGCTCGATGCCGCAGAGCGCCGACAGCCGCGCGAGCGCCGGCTCCGTCATGGCGTCCCGGAGCCGACCTGGCGCAGGACGACGAGCGAGCGCCCCTGCAGCGGATAGGATTCGCGCGGCGCGGCAAGCCCGGCCGGGACCTCGCCCGTCTCCGTGGACGTGTCGATCTCGCCGCGCCAGCCGCCCTGCGCGCCGGGATCGGGAAGCCGGAACTCGATCACGTCGTGGTGCGCGTTGAACAGGACGAGGAAGCTCGCGTCGTGCAGCGCGCGCCCGCGGCCGTCCGTCTCGGCGATCGCCTCGCCGTTCAGCCACATGCCCAGGCAGCGCGCGAAGTCCTTCTCCCACTCCTCCGGCGTCATCTCCGTGCCGTCGGACATGAGCCACGCGACGTCCTTGCGGCCCGTGCCACCCTCCGGCGCCTCGCCCCGGAAGTACCCCCGCTGCCGCAGCACCGGGTGGGCGCGGCGCAGGGCGATCACGCGCTTGGCGAAGTTGAGCAGGCGCCACTTCGCTTCGTCCCAGCTCCAGTCGTGCCAGCTGATCTCGCTGTCCTGGCAGTACGCGTTGTTGTTCCCGCGCTGGGTGCGGCCCACCTCGTCGCCGGCGAGCAGCATCGGCACGCCCTGCGACAGGAGGAGGGTGGCGAGCAGGTTGCGCTTCTGCCGCTCGCGAAGCCGCACGATCGCCGGGTCGTCCGTGGGGCCCTCGACGCCGCAGTTCCACGACTCGTTGTTGTTCACGCCGTCGCGGTTGTCCTCGCCGTTCGCCTCGTTGTGCTTCTCGTTGTAGGAGACGAGGTCCGCCAGCGTGAAGCCGTCGTGCGCCGTGATGAAGTTCACGCTCGCGCAGGGGCCGCGCTCGTTGTGCGCGAAGAGGTCCGGGGAGCCGGTGATGCGCCGCGCGAAGTTCCCGATCACGCCGTCGTGGCCCCTCCAGTAGGCGCGCATGGTGTCGCGGTACCGGTCGTTCCACTCGGCCCAGCCCGGCGGGAAGTGCCCCAGCTGGTAGCCGCCCTCGCCCAGGTCCCACGGCTCGGCGACGAGCAGCCGCGTCGACAGCACCGGGTCCTGGCGCAGCACCGCGAAGAAGTTGGCGAGCGGGTCGAAGGCGGGGCTCCCGCGGGCGAGGGTGGGCGCGAGGTCGAAGCGGAAGCCGTCCACGTGCATCTCGCTCACCCAGTAGCGCAGCGAGTCCACCACGAGCTGGAGCACGCGGGGGTTGCGCAGGTCGAGCGTGTTGCCGCAGCCGGTGAAGTCCACGCAATGGCGCTTGTCCTCGGCGAGGCGGTAGTACGAGCAGTTGTCGATGCCGCGCAGGCAGAGCGTCGGGCCGCGCTCGTTGCTCTCGCCCGTGTGGTTGTAGACGACGTCGAGGATCACCTCCAGGCCCGCCGAGTGCAGCGTCTTCACCATGGTCTTGAAGTCGTTCACGGCGTTGGCGGTCCCGTAGCGCGTGTCGGGGGCGAAGAACCCGACGGTGTTGTAGCCCCAGTAGTTGACGAGCCCGCGGTTGGCGAGCGAGCGGTCGTCCACCCACCACTGCACGGGCATGAGCTCGACGGTGGTGACGCCCAGGGACTTGAGGTGGTCGACGACCTGCGGCGCGGCGAGCCCCGCGAACCTGCCCTGGCGCCCTGCCGGGACGTCCGGGTGCAGCCGGGTATAGCTGCCCACGTGCAGCTCGTAGATCACGCGCTCGCCGCAGTCGTGGCGCGGCCGGCGGTCGTCGCCCCAGCTGAAGGCGGGGTCGATCACCTGGCACTTGGGCATGCCGGCGGCGTCGTCCCGGCGGTCGAACGAGAGGTCCTCGCGCTTGTGCCCGGCGGTGTACCCGTAGTGCGCGTCGCTCCAGCGGATTTGCCCCACGATGCCGAGCGCGTAGGGGTCGAGGAGCAGCTTGTGCGGATTGAAGCGGTGCCCCTTCTCGGGCTGGTACGGGCCGTGCACGCGGTAGCCGTAGAGCTGGCCCGGCCGCGCCTGCGGGAGGTAGCCGTGCCACACGAAGTCGGTGCGCTCGCGCAGCGCGATGCGTTGCAGCTCCCGCTTGCCGGACTCGTCGAACAGGCACAGCTCCACCTTCTCCGCGTGGCGCGAGAAGATCGCGAAGTTCACCCCCTCGCCGTCCCACGTCGCCCCGAGGGGATGGGGCGAGCCGCGCCACAGCTCGGTGATCGGGGGCAGCGTGGGGCCCGGATCGGAGCTCATGGGGTGGGGTCGCGCCCGTGGCGCGCGGCGTTCACGCGGCCTCCCCGGGCACGAGGAGCAGGAACGCGAGCGGCGGCAGCGTGAGCACGACGGAGTGGCTGCGGCCGTGCCAGGGCACCGGGCGCGCCTCGACGCCGCCGAGGTTTCCCACGCCGCTTCCCCCGTAGAACGGCGCGTCGCTATTCAGCGCCTCGCGCCATCGTCCGCCGAGCGGCACGCCCACGCGGTAGCGCTCGCGCACGACGGGCGTGAAGTTGCACGCGACGAGGACGGGGGTGCCATCGGAGGCCAGGCGCAGGTACGTGACGACGCTGTCGTCGCTGTCGTGCATGTCGATCCACTGGAAGCCCGCCGGGGAGAAGTCCACCTCGTGCAGCGCCGGGGTGGCGCGGTAGGTCCCGTTGAGGTCCCGCACCCAGCGCTGCGCGCCGGCGTGGTCGGGCTCGTGCGTGAGCTCCCAGTCGAGCGCGCGGTCGTGGTTCCACTCGCGCCATTGCCCGAACTCCCCGCCCATGAAGAGCAGCTTCTTCCCGGGGTGCGTCCACATGTAGCCCAGCAGCAGGCGCAGGTTCGCGAACTTCTGCCAGCGGTCGCCGGGCATCTTGTCGACGAGCGAGCGCTTGCCGTACACCACCTCGTCGTGGGAGAGCGGCAGCACGAAGTTCTCGCTGAACGCGTACCAGAGCGAGAAGGTGAGCTCCGAGTGGTGGTAGCGGCGATGGACGGGGTCGTGCGCGAAGTACTCCAGCGTGTCGTGCATCCAGCCCATGTTCCACTTCATCGAGAAGCCGAGGCCGCCGGCGTGCACGGGGCGCGAGACCTGCGGCCAGGCGGTGGACTCCTCGGCGATGGTGCGCGCGTCGGGGAAGTCGCGCCCGACGCCCGTGTTGAGCTGCTTCAGGAACTCGATCGCCCCGAGGTTCTCCTTCCCCCCGAACGCGTTCGGGATCCACTCGCCCGCCTTGCGGCCGTAGTCGAGATAGAGCATCGAGGCCACCGCGTCCACGCGCAGCCCGTCGACGTGGTACTTGTCGAGCCAGAAGTGCGCGCTGGAGGCGAGGAAGGCGCGCACCTCGTTGCGGCCGTAGTTGAAGATCGCGCTCTTCCACTCCGGGTGGAACCCCTGGCGCGGGTCCGCGTGCTCGAAGAGGTGCGTGCCGTCGAAGCGCGCGAGGCCGTGGGGATCGTCCGGGAAGTGGGAGGGGACCCAGTCGAGGATCACGCCGATGCCGTTGCGGTGCAGGACGTCGACGAGGTGCATGAAGTCCTGGGGCGTGCCGTAGCGCGAGGTGGGCGCGAAGTAGCCCGTGGTCTGGTATCCCCACGAGCCGTAGAACGGGTGCTCGGTGACCGGCAGGAGCTCCACGTGCGTGAAGCCCAGCCAGCGCACGTACTCGGCGAGCGGCTCGGCGATCGATCGGTAGGTGGGCAACGCCCCGTCCGCGCCGCGCCGCCACGAGCCGAGATGCACCTCGTAGACCGAGAAGGGGGCGTCGAGGGCGTTGCGCCGCGCGCGCTCGCGCATCCATTCCGCGTCGCCCCACTCGTAGTCGAGCGCCCAGGCGCGCGAGGCGCTCGCGGGGGGAACCTCGGCGTGGAAGGCGAAGGGATCGGCGCGGTCCTCGCGTTCGCCCCGCGCGGTGGCGATGGCGTACTTGTACGCATGGCCCGCGCGCGTGGCCGCGACGTCGCCCTCCCAGATCCCCGACTGGTCCCAGCGGGGATGCAGCGCGTCCGCGCCGGCCTTCCATCCGTTCCAGTCGCCGATCACCGAGACCGCCCGCGCGTTCGGGGCCCAGACCGCGAAGTGCGCGCCGCCCCCCGCCGCGAGCTGGCAGCCGAGGTTCCGATACAGGTTGGCGTGCGTGCCTTCCCTGAAGAGGTAGATGTCGTGCTCGGTCAGAATCGCCATGCGCCGGGTCGGGCTCGAGCGTCCGTGGAGATGTCGCGACGGCCTCGCGCCGGGGACGTCGGGTCGCCGTCGTTCGGCGGCCGCCGCCTCGCGCGCGCGCTGGAGGAGCCCGGGACAATGATACGTCAACGGGGTCCCCGCGGCGGCGTTGTTCGTAAGGCCACCCACGAACCGCGCGAGGAACAACCCATGCAGCTCGATGCCGCACTGCCCATCGTCCGCGCGCTCGCCGACGGCGTGAACCCGGTCACCGGCGAGGCGTATCCCGAGGACAGCCCCTACGCGGAGCCGCGCACGCTGCGCGCGCTCTACTCGGCCGCGGACCTCATGGCCCGCGAGGTGGAGCGCGAGAGGCGCCGCGAGCGCCTGCCCGCCAATTTCGGCAAGCCCTGGACCGAGGGCGAGGACCGCGCGCTCGTCGCCGAGTTCGATGCGGGCGCGGCCATGCCGGAGATGGCGCGCAAGCACCTGCGCACCCAGAGCTCGATCCGCCTGCGGCTGGAGAAGCTGGGGAAGATCGCGCCGGCCGCGGGCGGCTAACGCCGGGCCCGTGCGGGCGCGCGAGCGGCGATCGCCGCGGCGGGCCTACTTGCGGTTCAGCTTGAGGGCCGCGGAGTTCATGCAGTAGCGCAGCCCCGTGGGCTGGGGGCCGTCGTCGAACACGTGCCCGAGGTGCGCGTCGCAGCGCGAGCAGAGCACCTCGGTGCGCCTCATGAACCAGCCGCGGTCTTCCTTCTCCGCCACCGCGTCCTTCGCGACGGGCTGCCAGAAGCTGGGCCAGCCCGTGCCGGAGTCGAACTTGGCGTCCGACCGGAAGAGGTCCTGCCCGCAGCAGACGCACTGGTAGGTGCCGGCGTCGTGGCACTTGTGGTACTCGCCCGTGAAAGCGGGCTCGGTGCCGTGACGGCGCGTCACCTCGTACTGCATGGGCGTGAGCTGGGCGCGCCATTCGGCGTCGGTCTTGGTCACCTTGTCCATCGCTCGGGCTCCTCGTCGTCCCCGGGGAAGGCGGGAACGAGCCGCCATTCTAGAACGGCGCGGGCGCGCGGGGCCCCGTGCGCTATCCTGTGCGCACCTTGAACGCGTCGCACGACTACGCCGCGGTCCTGCGCGACCGCAACCTCGCGGTCATCCTGCTCCTGGGCTTCTCCTCGGGGCTGCCGCTCGCGCTCACGGGCGCCACGCTGCAGGCGTGGATGACGGTGGACGGCGTGGACCTCGCCACCATCGGCGTCTTCACGCTCGTGGGGATTCCCTACACGTGGAAGTTCCTGTGGGCCCCGGCCATGGACCGCTACGTCCCGCCCTTTCTCGGGCGAAGGCGCGGGTGGCTCCTCGCGACCCAGCTCGCGCTCGCCGCGGGCATCGCGCTCATGGCGACCCTCGAGCCTCGCCGCGACCTCGGGGCGCTCGGGGCGCTCGCCGTCTTCGTCGCCTTCGCCTCGGCCTCCCAGGACATCGTGGTCGACGCGTACCGCACCGACATCGCGCCGCGCGAGGAGCGGGGGCTCGCGGGCGCACTGGGCGTGGTGGGCTACCGCATCGCGATGCTCGTGTCCGGCGCGCTCGCCCTGGTCCTGGTGGGCGGATCCTCGTGGATGCCCGCGCTCGGATGGCGCGGGAGCTACCTCGCGATGGCGGCGCTGATCGGCGTGGGCGTGGCGGCCACCCTGTGGGGGCGCGAGCCCGCGCAAGCCGCCCCGCCCCCGCGCACCCTGCGGGAGGCGGTCGTCGAGCCGCTGCGGGAGTTCCTGGGGCGGCCCGGAGCGGGCTGGATGCTTCTCCTGCTCGTGCTCTACAAGCTGGGGGACGCCTTCGCGGGCTCGCTCACCACGGCGTTCCTGCTTCGGGGCGTGAACTTTTCGCTCGCCGACGTGGCCTACGTCAACAAGGCGGTCGGGCTCGTGGCGACGATCGCGGGCGTGATCGCGGGCGGCGCCCTCATGGTGCGCCTCGGCCTGTTCCGCTCGCTGATGGCCTTCGGTATCCTGCAAGCCGTGTCGCTCCTCGCCTTCATGGGGCTCGCGCTGGCGGGCCGGAGCTATCCGATCATGGTCTTCGCCGTGGGCTTCGAGAACCTCGCCGCCGGGATGGGCACCGCCGCCTTCGTGGCACTGCTGATGGCGCTCTGCGACCACCGCTTCACCGCGACGCAGTACGCGCTGCTGTCGGCGCTCGCGACCTTCGGCCGCGTGTACGTGGGGCCCGTCGCGGGCTACGCCACCGACCCGCGCCACGCGGGTCTGCCGTGGCCCACGTTCTTCCTGCTCACGTTCGTGGTCGCGCTGCCGGGGCTGGCCCTCCTCGCGTGGAAGCGTCCCGCCATCGAAGCGCTCGACCGGAGGTCCTAGCATGCCGAAGAAGAGCCCCGCCATCTTCAGCGCCGACCTGGTTCCCCTCAGCCAGCCGCTTCCGACCGCGCTCGCGGCGAGCATCGGCGCCACGCTCGCGCGCCACGCCTACCTCGACTGGGTGCTGGGCCAGGTGATGTACAGCCTCATGGAGATCTCGATCCGCCAGGGGCGCGTGATCCTCAAGCTCCCGCGCCCGCGCCAGTACATCGCGGCCGTGCGCGACCTGTTCGACTTCCACGCGGTCCGCAGCGACTTCAACTTCGAGCAGCTCGCGCGCCGGCTGGAGGTCGCCGAGCGCGCGCGGGCCCTGCTCACCCGCTCGACCTACATGCGCGACACCGCGGCCCCCCGGCTTCGCATCCAGCTCGCCCGCGCGCTCTGGGACCCGGGGCCGGGCGGCGAGTCGCAGCCGGAGTCCCAGGTGGTCGACCGCCGCTTCCTCGCCGCGCGGCGCCGCGAGGTCGAGGCCGCCATCGCAGCCGCGGAGCGCCTGCGCGCGCTCACCAACGGCGAGCTGCGCAAGCTGCACGAGCTGCGCCGCAGGCGCCCGCGCCTGGACCGCCGCAAGGGCTAGGGCCGGCGGAAGCGGAAGATCCCGAGGCTGCCGCGCAGGTTCGGCAGCAGCCGGATCGTGCGGCCTTCGTGGATCACCCGCTCGTCGAGGATGCGCGCGCCCACCGTGGCGCACAGGTCCTCGAAGTCCTTCACGGTGCACAGGTGGATGTTGGGGGTGTCGTACCAGCTGTAGGGCAGCGACTTCGACACGGGCATGTGGCCGCGCACGACGTCGAGCCGATGGCGCCAGTAGCCGAAGTTCGGGAAGGTGACGATTCCCTCGCGGCCCACGCGCAGCATCTCGCCGAGCACGCGCCCGGCGTCGCGCATCGCCTGCAGCGTCTGCGAAAGGATCACGAAGTCGAACGTATCGTCGCCGAAGGCAGCGAGCCCTTCCTCGATGTCGCTCTGGATCACGTTGACGCCGTGCCGCACGCTCGCGAGCACGTTCGCGTCGTCGATCTCGATGCCGTAGCCGCTCGCCCCGCGCGTGGCCGCGAGCCCCGCCAGGAGCACCCCGTCGCCGCAGCCCAGGTCCAGCACGCGCGCCCCTTCGGGGATCCACGAGGCGATGAGCTCGAAGTCGTAGCGTTGCATCACGTGCCCTCGCGCGGCTCGCCCCGGCCGGCGTAGCCGCGCATCTCCTCGAGCTCGGTGTCCGCGGTCGCGAGCGGCGTGCGGCGCTCGCCCGCGCCGACTTCGAGCGCGACGTTGTCCATGTACGCCGCGACGAGCCGGTGGTAGTGGGGGTTGTCGAGGAGGAAGGCGTCGTGCCCGTGGGGCGCGTCGACCTCGGCGTAGGTCACGTTCTTGCGCGAGGCGACCAGCGCCCGCACGATCTCGCGCGAGCGGCTCGGCGGGAAGCGCCAGTCGCTCTTGAACGACGCCACGAAGAAGCCGGCCCTCGCGGCGGAGAGCGCCCGCGCGAGGTCGCCCCCCGCCTCCTTGGCCGGGTCGAAGTAGTCGAGCGCCTTGGTCATGAGCAGGTACGTGTTCGCGTCGAACACCTGCGCGAACTTGTTGCCCTGGTAGCGCAGGTACGACTCGATCTCGAACTCCACGTCGTAGTTGAAGCCGTACTCGTCGCGCTTGAGCACCCGCCCGAACTTCTCCATCAGCACGTCCTCGGAGAGGTAGGTGATGTGGCCGAGCATGCGCGCGAGCTTGAGGCCCCGCGCGGGGATCGCCTTGTGGGCGTAGAAGTTGCCGCCGTGGAAGTCGGGGTCGGAGACGATCGCCTGGCGGGCGACGTCGTTGAACGCGATGTTCTGCGTCGAGAGGCGTGGAGCCGCCGCGATGACGAGCGCGTGGCCGATGCGATCCGGGAACGAGAGCGTCCACTGCATCGCCTGCATGGCGCCGAGCGACCCGCCGACCGCCGCGGCGAGCCGTTCGATGCCGAGGCGGTCCATGAGCCGCGCCTGGGAGGCGACCCAGTCCTCCACGGTGACGACGGGGAAGCTCGCCCCGTAGGGCTGCCCCGTCGCGCGGTCGATCGAGGCGGGGCCCGTGGAGCCGTGGCAGCCGCCGATGTTGTTCACGCCGACCACGAAGAAGCGCTCGGTGTCGATGGGCTTGCCCGGGCCGACGAGGTTGTCCCACCAGCCGACCTTCTGCGGGTCGTCGGCGTACCAGCCCGCCACGTGGTGGCTGCCCGAGAGGGCGTGGCAGACGAGCACCGCGTTCGAGCGCGCGGCGTTGAGCGTCCCGTACGTCTCGTAGACGAGCTCGTACGAGGCGAGCGTCTTGCCCGCCTTGAGGATCAGGGGCTCGAGGAAGCCGGCGCGCTGCGGCGTCACGGCTCCGACGGAGCGGGGTGCGGCGTCGTTCATGCGATAAAAAAACCCGACGGGCCTAAAGGTCGTGTCGGGTTCCGGGACTCCGCCACTCGCTTTAGCCGTATTTGTTTCGCGCCCGCAAGCTGAGCTCAAATCGGCGCGTGGGGCCCATCATACCAAAACCCTTTCCTCCCTGCGCGGGTAGGGGCGGCGGCGGGAGATCCGCGCGAGAATGGCGCGGACTTCCAGG
Source organism: Usitatibacter sp. (assembly GCA_035624355.1). GTDB lineage: Bacteria > Pseudomonadota > Gammaproteobacteria > Burkholderiales > Usitatibacteraceae > Usitatibacter. Next base: position 21,295 of record DASPRQ010000095.1, read on the forward strand.
AGAGGGATGCATGGGTCCGAGAGCGATGCTCGCGGCGGTGGCGATGCTCGTCGCGGCGACGGCGGTTGCGGGAGAGCGCACCTACGCGGCGATGTCCCTCGTGGGCGACGGGCTGCTCGTCGTTCGCCATCGCGGCACGACGGGCACCTCGCTCGAGGGCAACCTCCGCGAGTTCCTCTCGGTTCCCGACCCGACGCTCGACCGCGCCGCGCTGCTCGCCGTCGACGAGGCCGTGCGGCGGGCGGACCCGTCGGCGCGCGTGGTGCTGCTCGGCGGCCGCGACCCGGCGGCGATCGAGGCCCAGTCGCGCACGCTCGGCTCGGACGGCGCGGCGCAGGCGATCGTCGATGCGCTCCTGCCGCGGCTGCCGAAGACGGGCGCGACGCACCTCATCCTCGTCACCAAGAAGCGGCAGGAGGCGCGGTTCGATCTCGCCGACGGCCATTTCGGAAGCGGCCAGGTCGAAGGGCTGGGTTTCTACGTCGACAGCACCCTGCTCACCCATCAGCAGGGCGAGGGCGGCTATGCCGTGGGCCTGCTCGCGCCGTTCGCCTACCTCGACGTCGTCGAGGTCGACATGGCCACGGGCAAGGTGGTCGCCGAGCGGCCCGTCAAGGTCTCGCGGACCTATTCGGAGCGCAAGTCCGCCACGCTGGACCCGTGGGACGCCCTTTCCTCGAACGAGAAGATGCGCGTCCTGGGCGAGCTCGTGCGCTCGGGCACGGCCAGGGCGGTGGAGTCGCTGCTCGCGCCCTGAAGTCCGCGCCTCAGGCGTTCAGCCGCTCGATGAGCGCCTGCATCTTCCCCGGCTCGTCGGCCCGCAGGATGCGCGCCACCAGCGGCGCGATGTCGGGCAGGCTCGTCATGAGCACGCGCTGCTTCACCTCGAGCAGGTGCGCGGGGTGCATCGAGAAGTTCCTGAGCCCGAAGCCGAGCAGCATGCGCGTGAGCTCCGCGTCGCCCGCCATCTCCCCGCACACCGCCACCGGCTTCTCGTGCTGCTGCGCGGTGCGGATCACGGCGGCCAGGAGGTTCAGCACCGCCGGGTGCAGCGGGTCGTACAGGTGCGCCACCCGGTCGTCGGCGCGGTCGATCGCGAGCGTGTACTGGATGAGGTCGTTGGTGCCGATCGACAGGAAGTCGAGCTTGCGGATGAACATGGGAAGCGCGATCGCCGCGGCCGGTACCTCGATCATGCCGCCCACCTGCACCTGGTCGTCGAACTTCACGCCCTCGGCGCGCAGCTGGGCGCGGGCCCGGTCGACGGCCGTGAGCGTCTGGTTGAGCTCGTTCCAGGTGGTGAGCATCGGGATGAGGATGTGCGCCCGTCCGTGCCGCGAGGCGCGCAGGATCGCGCGCAGCTGCGTGTTGAACACCTCGGGCTCCGCGAGGCAGTAGCGGATCGCGCGCAGGCCGAGGGCGGGATTCACCGCTCCGTCGTCGCCGCCGTCCACCGTCTTGTCCGCGCCGATGTCGAGCGTGCGGATGGTGACCGGCTGCCCCTTCATCCCTTCCACCACTTCGCGGTAGGCCTCGTACTGCTCGTCCTCGCCGGGCAGGTCGCGGCGGTTCATGAACAGGAACTCGCTGCGGAACAGCCCGATGCCGGTCGCGCCGCTCGCCCTCACCGCGTCGATGTCGGAGGGCAGCTCGATGTTCGCCCACAGCTCGATCGGCGTGCCGTCGAGGGTGGCGGCCGGCGCGCTCCTCAGGCGCTTGAGCTTGTCGCGCTCGAGCCGCGCCTGGTTCTGCTTCAGGCGGTACTCGGCGAGCACGTGGCGGTCGGGGTTCACGATCACCACGCCCTGGGTGCCGTCGACGATGAGGAGCTCCTCCTCGCGGACCAGCGAGCGCGCGTGGTGCAGGGCGACGATCGCCGGGACCCCCATCGAGCGCGCGACGATGGCGGTGTGCGAGGTGGCCCCGCCCAGGTCCGTGACGAAGGCGGCGAAGGGGTGCTCGCGGAACAGGAGCACGTCGGCGGGCGACAGGTCGCGCGCCACGAGGATCGCCGCCTCCTCCCGCGGCGGCCTCGCGATGCGGCGCTGGCTTCCGGCGAGCGCCGCGAGCACGCGCTCGGCCACCTGGCGGACGTCCGCGGCGCGCTCGCGAAGGTACGGGTCCGCGATGTCGGTGAACTGCGCGAGCATCTCGTCGAGCTGCGCGCGCAGCGCCCACTCCGCGTTGCAGCGCTGCTCGCGGATGATCTCGCGCGGGGCGGTCGCGAAGGCGTCGTCGTCGAGCAGCATGACGTGCACCTTCACGAAGGGGGCGAGCTCCGAGGCGGGGCCGTGGCGCACGCTTTCGGCGAGCGCGGCGAGCTCCTCGCGCGCCTCCTTCACCGCGCGGTCGTACCGGCGCTGCTCGCGCGCGACGTCGGCCGCGGAGATGTCGTAGTGCGCCGCCTCCGCGGACATGCCGGCGAAGAGGTGCGCGTGGCCGATGGCGATGCCGCCCGACACGCCGATGCCGTGCATCGTGAAGCAGACGCCGGGGGCGGGCTCGCGCGGGGCGCCGTCGGAGGCCACGGCTATTCCGCCTCGCCGAAGCGCTCGGCGAAGAGGGCCGCCACGGCGGCGAGCGCAGCCTCCTCGTCGGGCCCGTCGGCCTCGATCTCCACCGTCGAGCCCATGCCCGCGGCGAGCATCATCACCCCCATGATGCTCTTCGCGTTCACCCGCCGCCCGGCGCGCGCGATCCACACGGCGCATTGGAACTCCGAGGCGGTCTGCGTGAGCCTCGCCGAGGCCCGCGCGTGCAGGCCGAGCTTGTTCACGATCGGGAGGGTGCGCTTCAGCACGGGTCGTTCGAGCTCGAGTGCGCCATGCGCGTGATGCCCTCGAGCCCGCCGGCGAGCGCCTTCTCGACCAGCTTCGCGAGGGGCTCGTCGCGGTAGGTGAGCGCGCGGATCAGCATCGGCAGGTTCACGCCCGCGATGCCCTCGACCCGCCCGGGCCGCAGCAGCCGCGCGGCGACGTTGGAGGGGGTGGCGCCGTAGATGTCCGTGAGGACGAGGACGCCGTCGCCCTGGTCGAGGAAGCGGATCAGGTCCTCGGCGACCGGGCGCACCGCCTCGGGGTCGTCGTGCACGGTCACGCCGAGCTGGCGCAGGTACAACGGCCGCTTGCCCAGCACGTGGCTCGCCGAGTGGATGAGCGACTCGCCGAAGGCGCCGTGCGAGACTAGGAGGATGCCGACCATGGGGGAATCTTATAATGGGCGCATGGATCGCAATACACCCCGCCCCACCGAGATCACGCTGCACCGCCAGTCGCGCGTGCTGGAGGTGGCCTACGACGACGGCCGGCGCTTCAGCCTGCCCTGCGAATACCTGCGCGTCTTCTCGCCCTCGGCGGAGGTGCGCGGCCACGGGCCGGGCCAGGAGGTGCTGCAGACGGGCAAGCGCGACGTCGGCATCTCCGAGGTCGAGCCCGTCGGCGTCTACGCCGTGAAGCTCGCCTTCACCGACGGCCACGACACCGGCATCTACTCGTGGGAGTACCTCCGCGAACTGGGCGAGAAGCACGAGGCCAACTGGAAGACCTACCTCGCGCGCCTCGCGCAGGCGGGCAAGAGCCGCGACCCGTGAGCGACCCCACCACCGATTTCGGCTACGAGCGCGTCGCGGAGGGCGAGAAGACGCGGCGCGTGGGCGAGGTCTTCCGGTCGGTCGCGCCGAGCTACGACCTCATGAACGACCTCATGTCCCTGGGGCTGCACCGGCTGTGGAAGCGCTTCGCCGTGGAGCTCTCGGGCGTGCGCGCGGGCTCGCGGGTGCTCGACGTCGCCTCGGGGAGCGGGGACCTCGCGGCGGCGCTTGCGCGCCGCGCGGGGCCGTCGGGCCAGGTCTGGATGACCGACATCAACCCGGCGATGCTCGCCGTGGGGCGCGACAAGCTCGCCGACCGGGGCGTGGTCGCGCCCATGGCCCTCGCCGACGCGGAGAAGCTGCCGTTCCCCGACGACGCGTTCGACTGCGTTTCGGTCGCGTTCGGCCTGCGCAACATGACGCACAAGGAGCGGGCGCTCGCCGAGATGGCCCGGGTGACGCGGCCCGGCGGGCGCGTGATCGTGCTCGAGTTCTCGAAGCCCTGGAAGCCGCTCGCGAAGGCCTACGACGCGTACTCGTTCTCGGTGCTCCCGGCCCTCGGCCGGTACGTCGCGAAGGACGAGGCCGCGTACCGCTACCTCGCGGAGTCGATCCGCATGCACCCCGACCAGGAGGCGCTCAAGTCGATGATGGAGGCGGCGGGGCTCGCGCGCGTCGAGTACTTCAACCTCGCCGCGGGCGTGGTCGCCCTGCACCGGGGGTGGAAGGCGTGAGCCGGCTCCTGCCGCATCCCGGCGAACGGGCGCTCAACCACGTGCTGCGCAGCGCGCCGCTCGCGCTCGAGCGCCTCCGGCCGCACGCGGGGCGCACGGTCGGCCTGCACGTCGGGCCGCTCGCCATGGCGTTCACGATCCAGACCACGGGCGAGGTCGCGGCCGCGCCCCGCGGTGCCTCCCGCGACCTCGAGGTGCGCATCTCGCCCTTCCTGCTCCCGCGGCTCGCCGCGCGCGAGGAGGCGGCCTTCGCCGGGATCGAGATGCAGGGCGACGCCGAGCTCGCGCGCGAGGTGTCCTTCCTCGCCCGCAACCTCACGTGGGACTTCGAGGAAGACCTCTCGAGGGTCGTGGGCGACATCGCGGCGCACCGCATCGCCGCGGCCGCGGGCGGGGCGGGTCGCTGGGGCCGGGAGGCGGCGCTGCGCGTGGCGCAGGGCGCGGCCGAATACTGGACCGAGGAGTCGCCGCTCATCGCCTCGCGCGTGAAGCTGGAGGCCTTCGCCCGCGAGGTCGCCGAGCTCGGCGCCGCGCTGGACCGCCTCGACGAGCGCATCCGCCGCCTGGGCGCTCCGGGACGGTGAGCCGCGGCCGCGACGCGTTCGGCGCCGGAACCCCGGGCCGGGCGACCGGTCCCTTGGTGAGACCACGACGCCGGGCGATCGCCTCCATGGCCGATTCGTTGGCAGGACCGATGTGAGGGCGCTCGCCGTCCTCGTGCTGGCGTGCGCCGCGTCGGGCGCCGCGCTCGCGCAGCCGCGCGAGGGCGACGCCCTGAAGGTCACGTGGCAGGCGCCCGAGGCGCTGCGGGCCCTCTACGAGAAGTACCTCCCGCCGCCCGAGCGTCCCGCCGCAGGCGAGCGCGCCGCCGCCGTGGGCGCGTGGGCGCGCAACGTGCGGCGCCGCGCGCCGGAGATCGCCGCCTCCGAGGGGTACTTCTCGTCGACGGTCGACCTGCGCTTCGACGAGGGCCGCACGCACGCGACGGTCGCGGTGGAGCCGGGGCCGCGGACGACCGTCGAGGAGGTGACGATCGAGTTCGCGGGCGACCTCGCGCTTCCCGGCCCGCGGCGGGAGGCCCGGCGCAAGGCGCTGCGCGAGGCCTGGACGCTCAAGGCGGGCGAGCCCTTCCGCAGCGCCGACTGGGAGGCGGCGAAGATCGCGATCCAGGAATCGCTTACCGACGAGGACTATCCCGCGGGCACGATCGCCTCGAGCGAGGCGCGCGTCGACGCCGCGGCCGCGAAGGCGCGGCTCACCGTGGTGCTCGCGAGCGGTCCCCCGTTCACGCTGGGCGCCCTTTCCGTCGAGGGCCTGCACCACTATCCCGAGTCGGTGATCCGCCGCGTGATGAACCTCGAGCCCCACGAGCGCTACAGCCGCGCGCGCCTCGCCTCGCTGCAGCGGCGCATCCAGTCCGGGCCCTGGTTCTCGAGCGTGGTCGTGGACGTCGATCACGATCCCGCCCATGCCGAGGCGGCGCCCGTGAAGGTGGTCGTCGTGGAGCGGGCGCGCCGCGACGTGGGGATCGCGGTGGGCTACGGCACCGACGACGGCGCGCGCGTGGAGACCGCGTACCGCGACAGGAACCTGCTCGACCGCGGCTTCGACCTGCAGAGCTCGATCCGCGCCGCGCAGTACGACCAGCTCGGGTACGCGGACGTCTACCTGCCGCCGGGCCTGCTGCGGACCGCGGGCGGCGCCGAGATCCCGTACGCCGACAGCGTGGGGGTGCTCGCCGAGCACAGCACGATCCAGAACCTCGCCTCGAGCCGCCTCGCCGTCGCCGGCTACCGCCACTTCCGCCTCGACAGCCGGGAATTCCGCGTGGGCCTTTCCTACCAGGTCGAGCGCGACTATCCGCAGGGCGCCGAGCCGCGGGTGACGCGGGCGCTCGCCCCCATCGTCTCCTTCACGTGGCGCCACCTCGACAACCTCTACGATCCGCGGCGCGGGGGCGTGCTCAACCTGCAGCTCGCGGCCGGATCCGAGAAGCTCGCCTCCGGGGAGGACTTCCTCAAGGTCTACGGCCAGTACCAGCGCTGGATTCCCCTCGGGGAGCGCGACCAGCTGCTGCTGCGCGCCGAGCTCGGCCACACGTTCACCCCGAGCCGGCTGGGGCTGCCCGAGGATTTCCTGTTCCGCGCGGGAGGGGCGCACTCCAACCGCGGCTACGCCTACGAGAGCCTGGGCGTGCGCGAGGGCGACGCGGTGGTGGGCGGGCGCTACGTCGCCACGGCGACCGCGGAGTACGTGCACTGGCTGAACGCGGCGTGGGGCGCGGCGGTCTTCACCGACGTGGGCGACGCGGACGACTCGGTGAAGGCGCTCGACCTCAATCCCAGCTTCGGCGCCGGGGCGCGGCTGCGCACGCCCGCGGGGCCGCTCGCCCTCGACCTCGCGTACGCCGAGCGCGAGCGCAGGTTCCGCGTCTCCTTTTCCGTGACCGTCGCCTTCTGAGCGCCATGAGCGACGCCGCCCCCGCTCCGCCGCCGCGCCGCCGCGCCGTGACGCGCGTCGCGCTCGCCGCGCTTGCGGCGCTGGGGGTCGCGGCGCTCGCGCTCGCCGGCGCCCTGTACTGGCTCGGCGCCACCGACGGAGGGACCCGGTTTGCGTTCGCGAAGCTCTCCGCCGTGCTGGGCCCCGACGCGCGGATCGAGGGCGTCGAGGGGCGGCTCTTCGAGCGGCTGCGCGTCGCCTCGATCGAGGTCGACCGGTCCGACCTCTTCGTGCGCGCGGACGACGTCGAGGTGGCGGGCGATCCCTTGGTCCTCTTGCTGCACGGGCGCCTCGACCTGCGGCGGCTCGTCGCGCGCGAGCTCGAGGTGCGCACCGCCTCCTCGGGCGCGGCGGCGGGCGCGCCCGCGTCGCTGCGCCCGCCCTTCCCCGTGCGCCTCGACGACGGGCGAGTGGGCACGCTCCGCTACGGCGCCCTCACGCCCGCCGAGGAGGCCGCGGCGGATCCCTCGGCGCGGCGCGCGGCGCGCGCGGCTGCGCGCGGCGAGGAGCTCGTGCTGCGCGAGGTCGTGCTCCAGGCGGACGGGGGCCCGAGCCGCTGGGCGATCCGCGAGGCGAGCGCGGCGAGCGACTACGGCCGCGCCCGCGTGCGCGGCACGCTCGGCATGTCGAGCCCGTTTCCGATCGCGATGGAAGGCGACTACGCGGGTGAGGTCCGGCACCGGCCGGTGCGCATGACGGCGGGGCTTCGCGGCACGCTGAAGAAGCTCGAGGCGCGCGCCGAGATCGACGTTCCGGGAAGCCACGCGTCGGTGCGTGCGCAGATGGAGCCGTTCGCGCGCCATCCCGTTTCCTCCGTCCGCCTCGACGCGCGCGGCGTCGACCTCGCGCGCCTGCAGGAAGGGCTTCCGACGACGCGGCTCGACGTCCTCGCCACGCTCGCGTCCGCGGCCGGCGGCGCGCTCGAAGGGCCGCTGCGCATCGACAACTCGTCCGCCGGCCCGTGGGACGGCGGTCGCGCGCCCGTCACGCGCGTCGCGGCACGCGTGCGCGTCGCGGCCGACGGGCGCGCCGCGGCGACCGGACTGCGCGTGGAGCTCCTCGGCGGCGGCTCCGTGTCCGGCAGCGTCGAGCTCGCTGGCGGCGCGGTGAAGGCCGACCTCGCCGTCGCCGGCGTGGACCTCGCGGCGCTGCACGGCGCGCTCCGGCATACGCAGCTCGGGGGCACGCTCGCGGTGTCGGGCGACCGCGCGGCGCAGCGCCTCGCGGTTGCGCTCTCGGACCCGCGCTTCGAGGTCGAAGGAAGCGCCGCGCTCGCCGCGCAACGCCTGCAGGTCGAGTCCGTGACGATCCGCACCGGCGGCGGCTCGCTCACGGGGCAGGGCTTCGTGGAGCTCGCGGGAAGCCGGGATTTCCGCGTCGAGGGGCGCGCCGAGCACTTCGATCCCTCGTCGTTCGCGAACACGCCCGCGGGTGACCTCGATGTCGACTTCGCCGCGAAAGGCACGCTCGCGGGCGGAGGCTCGGGAGATGCGCGGCTCCAGATCGCTTCGGGCCGTTTCGCGGGGCTGCCCGCTTCGGGGCACCTCCGCATCGCCGGCGATCGCAGCCGCATCGCGTCGGCCGACGCCCGCGTGGCGCTCGGCGACGCGCGGCTCGACGCCCACGGGGCCTTCGGCCGGCCCGGCGACGCGCTGGACGCATCGCTCCACGTTCCGGACCTCGCGGCGCTCTCGACGGCGCTGGGCATGGCGCTCTCGGGGCGCGTGGAGGCGCGCGGGCGCCTCGCAGGCACGTTCGAGGACGCGGCCCTGCGCCTCACCGTCGACGCCTCGAAGCTCGCTCTCCCCGGCGGCGTGCGCGTGCGCGACGCTACGCTGCGCCTGCAGGCGGGATCGTCGCCCGCGAGCCCCGTCGACGCCACGCTCGTCGCGCACGGCCTCGCGCTCGGCGCCGCACCCGCTCCGATCGCCGAGGAGCTGCGCGCGGTGCTCCAGGGCACGCGCGCCGCGAACTCGCTGCGCCTCGACGCCCGCGCGAGCGCGAAATCCGCGCTCTCAGCGGTGCTGCGTGGAAGTCTCGATCCGCAGGCGATCGCGTGGAACGGGCGCGTCGAGTCGCTCGAGCTCACCGGGCGCGGCGCCTTCTCGCTCGCCGCACCCGCGACGCTCGCAGCCTCGCCCGACCGCGTCGAGCTGGGGGAAGCGCTGCTGCGCGGCGAATGGGGCGAGGCGCGCCTAGCGGCGACGCGCTGGACGCCGGGCACGCTCGAGGCGCGCGGCTCGAGCCCCGGCATCCGGATTCGCGGCCTCGCGCGCTCGCTCGAGCTGGGCGAGGCTTCCCGCGCGAGCCTCGTGCTCGCCGGCGACTGGGACATCCGCGCCGCGGACACGCTCGACGGCCGCGTCGATCTGCGCCGCCTCTCGGGCGACCTGCGGGTGGGCGATCCCGCGCTCACCCTGGGCCTCGACGCGCTCGAGATGAGGGCCGACGTCTCGCACGGGCACGCGCGCATCCTCGTCGACATCGGCGGGACGCGCCTCGGCCGCATCCACGGCGAGGCCTCCGCCCTCGTCGCGCGCGGCGCCGGCGGCTGGGAGATCGCGCGCGACGCTCCCGTCGCGGGGCGGCTCGTCGCCGACGTGCCGGATCTCGCCGGCTTCGCGGGGTGGCTGGGGCCCGACGCGCGCATCGCGGGGCGCGTCGCGGCGAACCTGGAGCTCTCCGGCACGGGCGGCGACCCGCGGGTGTCCGGCAGCGTGCGCGCGGAGGACCTCGCGCTTCGCGAGCCGATCACCGGCATCGAGCTCGAGCGGGGCGACGTCGCGCTGCGCCTCGACGGCAAGACACTCGCGATCGAGCGGCTCTCGGCACAGGCACCCTGGCATCCGACGCCGGCCGCCGCGCGCGCGCTTCCCGACGCCGCGCGCCACGCACCGGGGACGATCGAGGGCGCGGGCTCCGTCGACCTCGGCTCCGGGCAGGGGGAGATCCGCGTGCGGCTGGCGCAGGTTCCGGTGACGCAGCTGCCGAACCGCTTCGTCGCGCTCTCGGGCGAGGCGCGGCTCGAGGCGACGAAGCAGGGGCTCGCTGTGCAGGGCGACTTCAAGGCGGACGCGGGCTGGGTCGGCGCGCCCGAGTCGGCGCCGCCCTCCGTGCCGGATGACGTCGTCGTGGTGAACGGGCCCGCGCCTGCGGCCGCGGCGAAGCCCGAGCCGATCCGGATCGACCTGCGCTTCGACTTCGGCGACCACCTCTACTTCGACGGGCGCGGCCTCGACACGCGGCTCGCCGGGAGCGTGCGCGTGACGGGCGAGCCGCCGGCGCTGCGCGCCACCGGGGACGTGCGCACCGAGGGCGGGGTCTACAGCGGCTACGGCCAGAAGCTCGCCATCGAGCGCGGCGTGCTGCACTTCGCCGGCCCTCTCGAGAACCCGCAGCTCGACGTGCGCGCGGTGCGCAAGGGCCTGCCGGTGGAGGCGGGCGTGGAGGTGAGCGGCAGCGCCTCGCGCCCGCGGGCGAGGCTCGTGTCGACCCCGGACGTGCCGGACCCGGAGAAGCTCTCGTGGCTCGTCCTCGGCCGCGCGCCCTCGGACCTCGGGGCGACGGACATCTCCGTGGTCGCCTCCGTCGCGAGCGCCATGCTCGGCAAGGAACCGGGCGAGGACATCGCGCGGCGGCTGGGCTTCGACGAGGTGAGGATCGGGCGCGGCAGCGCGAACAGCGTGCTCGGGGCGCTCCCCCAGAGCACCGTCGCGGGACGCACCGGCACCGCCTCGGCCGCGGAGGTGGTTACGGTCGGGCGCAGCATCACGCGCGACGTGCACCTGTCGTTCGAGCAGGGGGTGTCGGACGCGGAAGGGTCGATCAAGCTCGCGTGGCAGCTCGGCCGGAAGGTGCAGCTGCTCGCGCGCGCGGGGTACCTGCCCGGGCTCGACGTGGTGTGGCGCTGGACATTCGAATGAGCGCCGCTGCGTGTGGCGGTCGGCGCGAGCGAGCGGCGAGACAAATCCAGGCATTCCGCTCGCATCGTGATTGATACGAATCAAGGGCCTCCGTGGATGGCCGCTTAGCATTACGGGAGTGTGATCGCCAGGGATTTCGGATGTGAGAATTGGGCTGCGCGCGAGACGGCGGATGAAGGACAGCGTTCTTCGTGAACGTCTGTTCGGAGCTCTTGTCGTGGCGTTCGCTGTCGCGGCGTGCAGCGAGCCGGGTCGCGCGCCACACGCCGACACGAAGCCGGGCGAATGGAAGGTATTCGAGGGATCCTGGGTCGCGGCGGGCACCGTCCGTACGATTCCGCTCGGCGGCGAGCGTCGGGCGTCCCTCGCCGATCTGAGCGGCACCCTCATGCTCGCGGGACCATCGCGTCCTGACGTGGGCTTTCGCGGCGAAGCGATCGCTTTGACGGACAGCCAGAGCGGCATGGTCGGACGCGCGGTATGGACCGACGAGCGTGGCGATCAGGTCTTCAGCGAGCTACATGGAGGAGGGCCGGCGAAGGGAAGCCACGTCACCGGAACCTTCATCGGCGGTACCGGACGCTACGCGGGTGCGGCGGGCAGCTACGAATTCACGTGGGAATACGTGATCGCAGCCGAAGACGGCACGGTCCAGGGCCGCGCCGTGGGGCTCAAGGGTCGCGTGCGCAGCGAGACGACCGCAGCTCCCACGAGCGACGGAGGGAGGCGGCCATGACGATGGATTCCCCCAGCGATTCGGACGACGCCCTCGAAGTCGGGGCTCTTGCAACGGGCGGTGCGACGCCCACTTCAAGCGAGGGCGCAAAGGCCGAGGGTGTCTCAGCGATTTCGATCATCAAGGGTGCCGCCCCCTTCGCGTTGGCGATCGGCATCTGGCTTGTTCCGATTCCGGCTGGCCTTACCGCCCCGGCGTGGCACCTCTTCGCGATTTTCGTAGCGGCCATTTTCTCGGTGCTGCTGGGCGCGTTCCCGCTTCTCACCTCGACGATGCTCGCGGCGGCGGCCGTCGTTCTCACCGGAACGCTCGAGCCCGCCAAGGCGTTCAGCGGGTTCGCGAACCCGACCGTGCTACTCGTCGTGGTCGCCTTCCTCGTCGCGCAAGCAGTCGTGAAGTCGGGCCTGGGCCACCGCATCAGCCTGCTCATGGTGAGCCGGTTTGGTGCTTCGCCCCGCGGGCTGGCCTACAGCATCGTGTTCACCGACGCCGTGCTGGCACCGGCGTTCCCGAGCAATACCGCGCGCGGCGGCGTGCTTTTCCCCGTCGTGCTTTCCGTCGTGAAAGGTTCAGGTTCCCGCCCGGACGACCCGCAGGGACGCAAGCTCGGCGGCTACCTGATGTTCTGCGGCATGGCGAGCCTCGCGGTGTCGTCCGCGCTGTGGATGACCGCGACGTCGGGAAACCCGATCGGTGCACAGATCACGCACGACTTCGGACTCACCATCAACTTCGGCAAATGGCTGCTGGCGTCCTGCGTTCCCTCGCTCATCGCCATCATCCTCCTGCCGCGCGTGCTCGAGAGGTTCTATCCGCATGGCGTGAAGGCGACTCCGGACGCGCCCACGAAGGCACGAGCGGAACTCGGAAAGATGGGAAGCCTCACGCGTGACGAATGGATAACCGCCGCGGCGTTCCTGGTCATGGTCGGCGGCTGGATCTTCGCCGATCCGCTGCACTTGAACGTTACGATCATCGCGTTCGCCGGGCTCGGCGTGCTGCTCATGACGAACGTCCTCACCCTCAAGGACATCGGCGAGCAAGGCGACACGCTCGCGACGTTCCTGTGGCTCGCGGTGCTGTTCGCCCTGAGCGGTCAGCTGAACGAGCTCGGCTTCATGACGTACGCCGGGCAGCGGCTCGCCGCGCGGCTGGGAGGACTGTCATGGCCTACCACATACGTGACCCTGATCGTGCTCTACGTGGTCGTGCACTACATGTTCGTGAGCCAATCGTCCCAGATCCTGGCCTTGCTCGGCGTGTTCATGGACGTGGGCGTGCGGGGCGGGGTGCCGGCACCGCTCATGGGCTTCGCGCTTCTCTTCGCGAGCAGCTATTTCTCCGTGATCACGCCGCAGGGCGGAAGCCAGAACATCATTTTCGTCGGCAGCGGCTATCTCACCCAGCGCGAGCTGTACCGGCTGGGTATGCTCACGACGCTTTTCTTCATGGCGATCTTCATGTTGATCGGAACGCCGTGGATTCTCATGGTCGGGAGATGATGCCCGCCATGATGCGTGTAGCGCACACCGCGAGCTAGCCGCAGGCCCCGACCCACCCGCACGCGCTGCAGAAGTCGCAGCCGTCCTTGCGGATCACGGTGTCGTTGCCGCACTCGCGGCAGCGCGCTCCCTTCATGACGGCGGGCTCGTCGTCGGCGCGCGGCGACTCGAGGATGCCCATCTCGCGCGTGGGATAGCCGCGCTCGTCGAGCACGCCCAGCATCGCGTAGCGGTGGATCACGAGGCGCGCGAGGTAGGCGACCGTCGAGGGCCAGTTCTGCTGGCGCCGCTCGCCGGGGACGAAGGCCATGAAGTCGCCGAGCGGCTCCGAGTAGTCGAGGAGCTTCCTGAGCTTCATGCCGATCCACGCGGGGTCGAGCACGCGCATGTCGAGGGAGAGGATGCGCGTGAGGCCGTCGAGCGCGCGCGGATAGTGGCCCGAGAGCCAGATCGAGTAGGGGCGCGTCGTGCCGTCGGGGAGCTGGATCTCCTTCAGCCCCAGCACGAACTCGTCGCCCGAGGCCGGATTCGAGACGTCCACGGTCCAGGAGAGCGTGCCCTCGGTGCCGGTGCGCGGCTCCTCGACGCTGAACATGTGGTCGAGCACGGGCGTGTGCGCGGGAGAATCGAGCGCGTGCAGCTGCTCGCAGCGCCAGCGGATCACCTGCGCCACGGCGGAGACCACGCTCGGCGCGCGCCGCTTCTCGCCGTGCGGCGGGAAGCGCATGTCGAAGGCGTCGTCGCCCACGGTCTGCGCGAGCACCTCGAGCTTCTTCGCGAGCCAGCCGCGGTCGTCGGCGCGCATGTCCATGGACAGCGTCTTCGCCACCGCTCCGAGGCCACGGGGCTGCTCGGCGCCGTTCACCCAGACCTCGAAGGGGAACGCGCGACCCGCTTCCTCGACGTGGCCCACGAAGAGCGCGAAGCGCCCCGAGGGCGAGTCGATCATGTAGGTCCAGGCGAGGTTGCCTTCCGGCATCTCGGGGCGGCCGGGCCAGCGCAGGCTCGCGAGCACGGGCTGCGGGAGCGTCTGGATCGCGAGGCGCCGGTTCGGGCCGTAGACCGGCTCGGGCGCGGGCGGGGCCTCGGGCGTGAGGACCGCGCCCAGCACGCGGTTGGGACGGTAGGTCGCGAGCCCCTTGAGCCCCGACTTCCACGCCTCGAGGTACAGGCCCTCGAACTCGCCGTACGGATAGTCCTCGGGCACGTTCACGGTCTTCGAGATGCTCGTGTCGACGAAGGGCGCCACCGCGGCCACCATCGCCTGGTGCGCGTCGGCCGAGATCTCGAGCGCGGTCACGAAGTATTCGGGGAGCTTCGTGCCTTCGCCGTAGAGGTGGCGGTACAGACGCCACGCGTGGTCCTCGACGCGGAACTCGCGGTAGGTGCCGTCGGGCATGCGCTTCTTGCGCGTGTAGGTCCACGAGAACGGCGGCTCGATGCCGTTGGAGGCGTTGTCGGCGAAGGCGAGGCTGATCGTGCCCGTGGGGGCGATCGAGAGCAGGTGCGAGTTGCGGATGCCGTGCTTGCGGATCGCCTCCTTGAGCGGCGCGGGAAGCCGCGAGGCGAAGTTGCCGCCGGCGAGGTACAGGTCCGCGTTGAACATCGGGAACGCGCCGCGCTCCTTCGCGAGCTCGACGGAGGCGGCGTAGGCGCGGTCGCGCATGAACTCCGAGATCCGCGCCGCCATGTCGCGCGCGCTCTCCGTGTCGTAGCGCAGCCGCAGCATGACCAGGGCGTCCCCGAGGCCCGTGAACCCGAGCCCCACGCGCCGCTTGGACATCGCCTCCGCGTGCTGGGCCTCGAGCGGCCAGGGCGTGACCTCGAGCACGTCGTCGAGCATCCGGACCGAGGCGTCGACCACCTCGCCGAACGCCTCGAAGTCGAAGGCGGCGCGCGGCTCGAACGCTTCCTTCACGAAGCGCGTGAGGTCGATCGAGCCGAGGCAGCAGCACCCGTAGGCGGGGAGGGGCTGCTCGCTGCAGGGATTCGTGCTCTCGATCGTCTCGCAGTAGTAGAGGTTGTTGTCGCGGTTCATGCGGTCGAGGAAGAGCACGCCCGGCTCGGCGTGGTCGTAGGTCGAGCGCATGATCTGGTCCCAGAGCTCGCGGGCGCGGACCTTGCGGTACACCCACAGCCCGTCGCCGCGCTGGTAGGCGCCGGCCTGCTTCACGTCGGGCGAGGGCTCCGCCTTGTGGACGAGCTCCACCTCCCCGTCGGCCTCGACCGCCTTCATGAAAGCGTCGGTGACGCCCACCGAGATGTTGAAGTTGGTGAGCTCGCCCGTGTCCTTCGCGTGGATGAAGCGCTCGACGTCCGGATGGTCGCAGCGCAGCACGCCCATCTGCGCCCCGCGCCGCGAGCCGGCCGACTCCACGGTCTCGCACGACTCGTCGAAGACGCGCATGTAGGAGACCGGCCCGCTCGCCCGCGACAGCGTCCCGTGCACGAACGCGCCCTCGGGGCGGATCGACGAGAAGTCGTAGCCCACGCCGCCGCCGCGCCGCATCGTCTCGGCGGACTCGGCGAGCGCGGTGTAGATGCCGGGCTTGCCGTCCACCACCTCGGTGATCGAGTCGCCGACCGGCTGCACGAAGCAGTTGATGAGGGTGGCCGTGAGCGAGGTGCCCGCGGCCGAGTTGACGCGGCCCGCGGGGATGAAGCCGCGCTCCTGCGCCTGCAGGAAGCGGGCCTCCCAGTGGGCGCGCTTCGCCTCGGGCTCGACCGCGGCGAGCGCGTGCGCGACCCGCGCGCGGACCTCCTCCCGCGTGCCCTCGCCGCCCTTGGCGTACTTCTCGAGGAGCACCTCGCGCGAGATCTCCTGGTCGGGAAGCGTCCCGGCGGGGCGCGCCCGGGCCGACGGTTCTGCGGTTCGTGTCATGATGAAAGCTCTCGGGGTTGTCCCCGACTTAATGCCGTGATTGCACAATCCCTAGTTTGATCCTAATCACTTGACACCGCCAGTTGCGTTCGGGATCCCGTGAAGAAACCTGAAATCGCGACCCTCGCCGGGGGCTGCTTCTGGTGCCTCGAGGCGGTCTTCGACTCGCTGAAGGGCGTCGAGTCGGTCGAATCGGGGTACATGGGCGGCGCGGGCAAGCCCACCTACGAGGAGGTCTGCACCGGGACCACGGGGCATGCGGAGGTGGTGCGCGTCGCCTTCGACCCGGACGTGGTCTCGTACGGCGACCTGCTCGAGGTCTTCTTCGCCATCCACGACCCCACGACGCGCGACCGCCAGGGCAACGACGTGGGGAGCCAGTACCGCTCCGCGATCTTCTTCCATTCGCCCGAGCAGGAGCGCGTCGCCCGCGAGACCGTGGAGCGCCTCGGCCGCGAGACGTTCTCCCGGCCCATCGTCACCGAGATCGCGCCCGCTTCCGCGTTCCACGAGGCCGAGGCCTACCACCAGGAGTACTACCGGCGCGTGGGCGCACGCAATCCGTACTGCACCTTCGTGATCGATCCCAAGGTGCTGAAGCTGCGCCGCAAGTTCGCCGCGCGGCTCAAGGACGGATCCTAGCGCGGCGCGCTCACTGCGCGCTCGCCACGCCCTGCTTCGGCATGATGAGCTCGGCGTAGTTGAACATGGGAAGCGGCGGAGGCATGCGCAGGCGCTCGGCCATGTCCATGCGCACCTGCAGCGTGAAGCGGGTGAGGGTCTCGATCGGGATGCGTGCCGGGGGCACCTTGTTCACGAGGATCTGCTCGGCCTTGTACGCGGTGAACTGGCCGATGGCGTAGTAGTGGCTGATGAGGCCGGTGAGCGCGCCCGCCTCCATCAGCTGCTCCGTGGAGGCGAAGGTGGGCAGGCCCTCGGCGAGCGCCGCGGGAATGATGATCTTCTCGGCCTGCGTCCCGAGGAAGGAGTCGGGCGGGAGGTAGAGCCAGTCCACCTTCCTCTCCTTCATCTCGTGGATCATCTCCGGCGCCCCGTCGGCCGTCACCTGGCCCGCGGCGTTGAGGCGGAACGGCATGTCCAGCACGCTGAAGCCGAGGCGCCGGGCGACTTCCTTCACCTCCTTCACCACGACGACGGAGTTCTGCTCGGTGGGCGTGTAGAGGATCCCGATGCGCTTGAACGGCCGGTACGAGGCCATCGCGCGAATCTGCGCCTCGGTCGGCGCCACGTGGTACACCCCGGTCACGTTGCGGCGCGAGGACTTGAGGTCGGGCACGATCTTGGCGAGCACGGGGGCCGCCACGAGGGTGAAGACCACCGGGATGTCGGTGATCTGGGTCTTCGGGTCGAAGCCATCGTAGGTGCCCACCACGCCGAGCGTGACCGAGGTCCCCCAGGTGTAGACGAGGTCGGGCCGCGTGCGGCGGATCTCCTCGAGGAAGCCGGGCATGCGCGAGGCGTCGCGGTTGAGGTCACGCCAGGTGATCTGCACCGGGATGCGGCGCGCGGCGAAGTAGTCCTGGAAGCCGCGCTCCACGTCGGTCATCCCGCGGAAGGTGATCGCGTAGATGCGCAGCGGCCGGCGCTCGAGCTGCGCGGAGGCCTCGGGCCCGCCCGCGAGGAGCGTGCCGATGAGGACGAGGAGGGCGAGGGCGCGGGCGGCCATGGCTACGGATGGGCGGGCTGGGCCTGCCACTCCTCGCTGCGCGTGGCGAGGGTGAACGCGACCCCGCAGAAGAGCACGAACCCCGAGAGCGCGACGAACGCGCCCTGGTATCCCCACAGCACCACGAACAGGCTCGCGAGGAGCGGGCCCAGCGCGTTGCCGAGGCGCTCGAGCAGGCGGTACACGCCGTACACCGCGTCGCTGCCGAAGACGCGGATCTCCTCCTGGCAGTGCTCGGCGACGAGGGCGCTCTGCGCCGCGATGGACAGCGCCTGCCCCACCCCGAGGAGGAACACGACCCCGAAGAGCACGAGGATGCTGTCCGACAGGAGCAGCAGCAGGCCGGACAGGCCCGAGACGATGAGGCCCACGGCGACGTAGCGGTCGCGGCGCAGGCTCGCGTCCGACAGGCGCGCGGCGAGCGGCACGATGAGCACCATCATCACCGCGTAGACCATGAGCATCCGGCCGGCCATCGCCGAGGTGTTGCCGAGGGACACGATGTAGAGCGGCACCAGGTAGAAGCACACGCCCGTGAGGATGATCTTGGCCGGCATCGCGGCGAGCCCCGTGAGCGTCATGAAGCGGCGGTTCGTCACGAGCGCGAGCACCTCGCGCAGGCGCGGGGTGCGCGAGGCCCTCGTGTTGTGCGGCCGGATCTCGACGGCGGGCAGGCGCATGATCGCGAGGATCGACAGGAACGACATCACGGCCGACACGCCGAAGGAGGCGCGGAAGCCGATGTTGTCGGCGAGGATGCCGCCGATCGAGGGCCCGCAGACGGTGGCCACCATGATGGCGCCGATGAACAGCGCGAAGCCCTGCGCGCGGTTCGCGCTCCCGGTGCGGTCGAGCACGTAGCCCTGCGCGGCGACGAACACCATCGCGTAGCCCAGGGCGCACAGCGACCTCCACACGAGCAGGTCGTAGAGGTTGTAGGCGAGCGCCGTGGCGAGGAAGCCCACCGCGGCGAGGCCGGCGCCCACCAGCATCGCCTTGCGCCGGCCGACCCGCTCGCTCCAGCTTCCCAGGTACGGCTGGCCGAGCGCGACGATCAGCATGAACAGCATGATCGGCAGCCCGATCACCACCTGCGGGGAGATGCCGGGCACCGTCACGAGCAGCTGGTTCACGTAGGTGGGAAGGAAGGAGCGCGTGAGCTCCTCGGCGAGGATGAACGTGAAGAGGGGGGCGCGGATCCGGTTGAGGTTCATCTCGTCGGTCTGCGACTCCTTGGGCGCCGTGCCGAACTTGAAGCGCTTCCCGATCGACTCGAGCGCGGCCACCGCGGGCTTGAGCGCCTCGCGCCGCTGGGCGTCGGCCGCGCGCAGCTTGTCCTGCAGCTCCCCGGCGAGGAACTCGTAGCGCACGTTGAGGTGGTCGATCGCCGCGTCGATGCGCCGCAGGAGGCGCCCGATCTCGTCGTTGGCGCGCACGCGCGCCTGCGCGGTGAAGTCGCCCACGCGCATGCGCTCCACCTGCCGCCCGAACTCGCCCAGCCCCGAGGCGAGCCGCGCGCCGGCCATGAAGTTGAGCAGCTCCAGCGTGAAGAAGAGCGACACCACGAGCACGACGAGCACGTCGAGCAGCACCTCGAGCAGCACGTGGTCGACGAACACGGACTCGATGCCGATGTGCAGCACGCCCAGCGGCTTCGCGCCGTCGATGATCGGCAGGGAGACCACGTACTGCGTGTCGACGAGGGCCACCTGCCAGGGCACCGTGGAGTCGCGCATCGCCGCGAGCAGGGCCGGGGAGTGGAAGTGCACGAGCGCGCCCTGGGGCTCCTTGCCGTAGTGGTAGAGAAGCGTGCCCTCGGTGTTGGTGATGGCCGCGTACGAGAACTCGGGGTTCTCGGAGAACACCTCCTCGAACGTGCGGTTCACCCCGTACAGGCCGTCGAAGGGGATGCCGTAGCCCGTCGCCTTGAGCACCAGGGCGCGCAGCGACGCGCCTTCGGTGGCCGCTTTCTTCTCGGTCTCCGGCACGAGCTCGCGGTCGAACACGCGGTGGGAGAAGTACGACACCACCGCGAGCGCGATCACGACGCAGACCATGATCACCCCGGCGAGCTGCCAGTAGACGCGCCAGAGATAGTTCTTCTCGAGCATGGCCCGTGCCTAGCCGGCGCGATCGAGCTTCGCGCGCAGGTCGTCGAGCGCCGAGTTGGCGTCGCGGAGCGAGGCGCGCAGGTGGTCGATGATCGGGTCGAACGCCGAGCCCGGGAGCGGCACGGGCTGGCCCCGGTCCTCGAGGTGGCTCGCGGCCGTCTCCAGCACCTGCAGGTCGCGCTCGAAGCGGCGGATCACCACGATCAGGGCGAGCGGGGCGACGAGCGCGATGCCCACGAACGCGCCGAGCGCGGCGATCACGATCTGGCGGGCGGCGGCCTGCGCCGCGCGGTCCACGTAGTCGCGCGAGTAGCGCAACGCGAGGTAGCCCACGGTGAGGTCGAAGTTGTTCTTGAGCGAGATGCCGGCCACGTACTCGCCGGGCGCCTCCCCGGTCCACTCCGTCGACTTGGAGGCCGCCGCGGCGTCGGTCCACGCGCGGTCCACGCTGCGGCCCACGCTCGCCGCGTCGGTGCTGTAGATGATCTGGCCGGTGCTGTCGAAGACGTCGATGCCCTGGATCAGCGGATCCGAAGCGGCCTCGCGCTCCATCTGCGAGGGCAGGGCGCTCAGCTCCGTGAACTGCATGCCGAGCGCGAGGGAGGCCTGCACGCTGTTCTCGATTCCCCGGCCCACCACGAGCACGCGCGACTTCACGATGCCGCCGATCGTGCTCTTGTACTTGAAGTAGTTGAGGAAGGCGGCCATGCCGACGGCGAAGAAGCTCACCACCAGCGCGACGGTGATGAATCGGACGCGAATCGTCCCCATGTGGCGCTCCCGCTCCCCCTGCCGTGATCCCCCGCGTCATGGTATCACGGCCTTCGAGGGAAGGTTAAAATTACCGTTGTAAGTGACTGTCCCTTCGGCACTTTCACGAACCCGGGGGGCTTGTGCTAGGGTGGCCGCACCGGCGGGGCGAGCCGGCCAACGGGAGGGACGGATGGGCGAGGAACCACAGGCGCGATCTGCTGCGCCGCTCGATGCGGCGCGGCCCCTCGGCGCCGGCGAACCGCCCCGGACGCCTCCCCCCGGGATCCTCCTGCCGCCCGGCTTCCGCCTGCTCGAGTACCGCATCGACTCCGTCCTGGGCCAGGGCGGCTTCGGCATCGTGTACGCCGCCACCGACATGAACCTCGACGCCAAGGTGGTGATCAAGGAGTACCTGCCGGAGGAGGTCGCCCGTCGGGGCACCGACGGCACGGTCTCGGCCCGCGGCGAGCGCGACCAGGGCCAGTACCAGAGCGGGCTCGACAGCTTCCTCGTCGAGGCCCGGACGCTCGCCACGTTCCGCCATCCCCACATCGTGCGCGTGGCGCGGTTCTTCGAGGCGAACCGCACCGCCTACATCGTCCTCGAGTACGAGCGCGGCCGCTCCCTCAAGGAATGGCGCACCCGGCACGGCGAGCCGTCCGAGGAGACCCTGGTCGGGCTGGTCGCGCCGCTGCTCGACGGGCTGGCGGCGGTGCATCGGGCGGGCTACCTGCACCGCGACATCAAGCCCGACAACATCTACGTGCGCGACGAGGACGGCAGCCTCGTGCTGCTCGACTTCGGCGCGGCCCGTTCCGCGGCGACCGAGCGCCCGGAGCCGGGCGGCGCGGTGGTCACCCCGGGCTACGGGGCGATCGAGCAGTACGCGGGGGGCGGGAGCCAGGGGCCGTGGACCGACATCTATTCGATGGGCGCCACCCTCTACTGGCTCGTCACCGGCCGCAAGCCCGTGGATGCGCCGGCCCGCGTGGCGGGGGCGGCGGATCCCCTGCCGCGGGCGCAGGACCTCGCCGCGGACCGCTACTCCCCGCAGTTCCTCGCGGCGATCGACTGGGCCCTTCGCCCGCAGCCGGGCGACCGTCCGGCCGACGTCGACCAGTGGCGCGCGCAGCTTTTCGCCGCCCACCCTGCCGCCCTCGGCCTGCAGGCGGCGCTGCTCGCGGGGGAGGAGGACGCGGCGCGCCCGGTCGGCGAGACGTGGGTGAGGACGCTCGCCTCGCCGCGGGCCCTGCGGGCGCGCCTCGCGCGCCTGGGGCGGACGCTGCGCCGCCCCGGCTCCTGGCCGCTGTCGGTGAAGATGACCGTGGCGATGGTCGCGATCGCGCTCGGTCCCATGCTCCTCACCGCGCAATACAACCTCGACGCGGCGGTCAAGAACGTGCACGACATCGAGCTGCGCAACCTCGAGCACCTGGCGCAGAGCACCGCCGGGCGCATCGCGCAGCTGCTCGGCGACAGCCGCAACCTCGCCAACTACCTCGGCACCGACGAGGACTTCGTGGACTACCTCGCGCACCCCACGCCCGCGGGGACCGCCGCGATCCTCGCCAAGCTCGAGGCGCTGGCCCGGGCCGATCCCGACGTCCAGTTCGCGATGGTGATGGACACCGCCGGCAAGGCGATCGTCGCGAGCGATCCCGACGTGATGGGCAAGAACTTCAGGTTCCGCGAGTACTTCAAGCAGGCGATGGAGGGCCGGCCGCACATGACCGGCATCATCGTGGGCTCCGTGGCGGGCAAGGCGGGCGTGTTCTACTCGCGCCCCGTGTTCGCCGCCGACGGCCGCACGGTGATCGGCGCGGTGGTGCTGCGCGTCTACGCCGATCCGATCGTGCGCATCCTCGCGGCCGCGCAGGCGGGCGACCAGCGCACGCCGTTCCTCATCGACGGCGACGGCGTGGTCGTGTGGCATCCCGACGCGCGGCTCATGTACCACAGCCTCGTGCCGCTGCGCGCGGAGGTGGTCGACGAGATCGTCTCGGACCAGCGGTTCCGGCGCGAGCGCATCGATTCGCTGAACCAGCCGCGGCTCGCGGCGGCCATGGTGGGCGCCCGCGAGGGCGGCCACGTGAGCTACTACTCGAGCACGTCGCGCCGCGAGGAGATCGCGGGCTACGCGCCCGTGCCGGGGCACGACTGGGTGGTCGGCGTGTCCGAGTCGCGCGACTACTTCGCCCGCCCCCTCGACCTGCTCTTCCGCCGCGTGCTCTACAGCGTGGCGATCGCCGGCGCCGTGTTCGTGATCGCGGCGATGGTCTTCGCGCGCTCCATCGTGCGCCCCATCGAGCGGCTCACCCGGGCGGCCGACGCCCTCAAGCGCGGCGAGTACACGAACGTGCCCGTGCGCTCGTCGGACGAGATCGGCCAGCTCGCGCGCACGTTCAACGTGATGATCGACGTGCTGCGCCAGCGCGACCGCGAGCGGCGCGGGCGCGCCGCGGCGGGCTACGGCCGGGACGAAGGGAAGGGGTAGGCGCCGGGGGCCACCGCGCGCAGCGCCGGGCCCTCGCCCTCGCGCAGCGCCGAAGGCGGGGCCTCGTCCTCGCGCAGCTTCGCGTGCAGCACGGTCCACTCCTCGGGCTGCTGGCGGCCCGAGAGCCATTCGTTGATGAACCAGTTCTGGTTGCGGTCCGAGAGCACCGGCGTGTGGCCGGTATCGGGCACGTGCATGACCCAGACCCCGCCGCGGCGCCGCATGCGGCGGATGGTGCCCTCGAGCAGCGCGTCGGAGAGCATCCCGTGGATGAGCAGCACCGGGCAGCGCACCCGCGCCCACAGCTTCCACTGGTCGAGGCTGTGGCGGGCGTCCTCGCGGTAGGCCTGCAGCGCGCGCACGTCGTGGCGGTAGACGCGCCCGCCCTCCTCGTCGGACCAGCGCGTCTGGTGGAAAGTCACGTTGAAGCGGATGTCGTCGCTCACGGGCCCGTCGTTCTTCTGCGAGGCGCCGATGCGGCGCAGCAGGTCCGCCGGATCGCGGAACACGTAGTGGCGTGCGAGCGTCTGCGAGCGCCTGAGCCTGCGGCCGCGGGGGATGAAGGGGCCGATGTCGTTCAGCACGAGCCGGTCCACCATGCGCGGATGGCGCGCGGTGAGCTCGATCGCGGCGCTTCCGCCCATCGACGAGCCGAGGACCGTCACGGGCCCGCCGCCGAGGTGGTCGATCATCTGGCGCAGCTGCTCCACGTACGTGCCGAGCGAGTAGTCGCGCTCGTCGTTCATCCAGCCGCTGCGCCCGCGCCCGACCCAGTCCATGCACACGACGTGGAAGCCGCTCGCGAGGTCGGAGGCGAGGTAGTTGAAGCGCATCGCGGTGTTCGCCACGCCGCCGCAGCACACGACGGTGGGGTTGGCGGAGTCGCCCCATTCGGTGTAGGCCACCTTGACGGGGTAGGGCTTGCGGAAGCGCGCGGGGCACTTCTGCAGGCGCACGGGATGCAGGTAGTCGAAGTGCTTGAGGTCGAACTGGTGGTCGAAGCGCTCGATGATGCGCTTGGCCATCGCCATGTACTCGTCCCAGTTGTGCAGGACGCGCCGCCGCCCGGGGATCTCCGGCTCCCAGTCGGGCTCGAAGCGCTGGACGGGCGGCACGATGCCGATCCTTGCGGCCACGGCGCTCTTCAGCCCTGGTGCGGCCGGCTCACGCGCAGCGCCGCGCGCCCGGCCGCCGGGTGCACCGAGAACTCTACGATCTCGCCGTTGGCCACCTGCATGCGGTCGCTGCCGCCCAGCAGCCGGTGCAGCACGCGGCCCACGCCCTTGCTGCTCACGAGGAGCGGCCGGCGCTCGAGCTGCGGCTCGAGGCGCTCGAGGGCCTGCGCGATGCGCGCCGTGAAGTCCTCCTCCGATTCGCCCCCGGGCGGCGTCGCCTGGCGCGCGAGCAGCTCCTCGGTCTCGGCGATCGGGCGGTTGTTCCACTCGCCCAGACGCCGCTCGTTGAGCAGCGGCTCGGTCACGATCGGGACGTCGCCCAGCACGCCGGAGATGATCGAGGCGGTCTGCCGGGTGCGCAGCAGCGAGGCGGCGACGATCACGCCGATGCGCAGGTTCATCTTGTCGATCTGCTTGGCGAGCAGGTAGGCCTGGTCGCAGCCGATGTCCATCATCGGCAGGTCGAGGTCGCCGCCGCAGCGGAAGCCCCGGAAATTGGGCTCCGTGATGCCGTGGCGGACGAAATAGAAGGTGAAAGGACGGTCGGCCCGATACGTCATTTCCGGCTCCGTGGCTCCTCTCGTGCACCCGGGGGTATCCGCGAGCGACGTCAGATTAGCATCGGCCCCCCGGCGCCCGTAAAGTGGGCCCCCGCTACAGGCGTAACCGCCCCACGGGCCCCGGGAGCGCCCGCGCGGACGGGTAGAATCCCGGGTTCCATGCGAGCCCTGCGCCTCACGCGCATCGTCCACACGATCGGACGCTACGGCCTGGACGAGTTCCTGCCGCGGCGCGGCACGAGGATCCTGCGCCTCGCCTTCTCCTGCGCGTACTTCTGGCGCGACCGCTCGCGTCCCCGGGCCGAGCGCCTGCGCCTCGCCCTCGAGTCCCTCGGGCCCATCTTCGTGAAGTTCGGGCAGCTGCTGTCGGTGCGACCCGACCTCATTCCCGAGGACGTGGCCGAGGAGCTCTCGCGCCTGCAGGACGACGTCCCGCCGTTCCCCTGGGAGCAGGTGGCCGACACGCTCGAGCGCGCCTACGGACGGCCCCACACGGAGGTCTTCGCGACGATCTCGAGCGCGCCGGTCGCGAGCGCCTCGGTCGCGCAGGTGCACTTCGCCACGCTGCCCGACGGGCGCGAGGTCGCCGTGAAGATCCTGAGGCCCGGGATCCGCGAGGTGATCGGCGAGGACGTGGGCCTGATGCACGTGCTCGCGGGGCTCGTCGAGCGCGTCTTCCCGGAGGGGCGGCGCCTGCGCCCGCGCGAGGTCGTCGTCGAGTTCGAGCACACCATCAACGACGAGCTCGACCTGCTGCGCGAGGCGGCCAACGCGAGCCAGCTCCGGCGCAACTTCGCCGACGGGCGCCTGCTCGTCGTGCCCGAGGTCTACTGGGACTGGTGCAACCGCGAGGTGATGGTGATGCAGCGCATCGACGGGATCCCGGTGAACGCGGTGGCGCGGCTTCGCGAGGCCGGCATCGACATCCCGCGCCTCGCGCGCGACGGCGTGGAGATCTTCTTCACGCAGGTCTTCCGCGACGGGTTCTTCCACGCCGACATGCACCCCGGCAACATCTTCGTGCGCCCCGACGGGCGCTACTGCGGCGTGGACTTCGGCATCATGGGCACGCTCTCGGACGCGGACAAGAGCTACCTCGCCACCAACTTCATGGCGTTCTTCCACCGCGACTACCACCGCGTGGCGGTCGCCCACCTCGACGCGGGCTGGGTGCCGCCCGACACCCGCGTGGACGAGTTCGAGGGCGCGATCCGCTCCGTGTGCGAGCCGATCTTCGACCGGCCGCTGAAGGAGATCTACTTCGGGAAGCTCCTGCTGCGCCTCTTCGAGGTCTCGCGCCGCTTCCGCATGGAGATCCAGCCGCAGCTCGTGCTCCTGCAGAAGACGCTCCTGCAGGTGGAGGGGCTGGGCCGGCAGCTCGACCCGGACCTCGACCTGCGGCGCACGGCGCAGCCCATCCTCGAGCGCTGGATGAAGGAGCAGGTGGGTCCCCGCGCCTTCGTTCGCCAGATGCGCGAGGAGGCCCCGATGTGGGCGCGCACGCTTCCGCAGCTCCCGCGCCTCGTGCACCGCGCGCTCACCGAGGACACGACCAAGCGCTTCGAGGCTTCGCTCGCGAAGCTCGAGCGCGCGCAGCACCTCCAGGCGAGGCTGCTGCTCGCGATCGTCGTCGTGCTGGCGCTGCTCGTGGGCGCGGTGCTGCTGCGCTGAGGCGCGCGGTCTCAGCGCTTCATCGCGAGGGTGAGCCCGTCGCCCACGGTGAGCAGGGCGAGGTCCACGCGTTCGTCGCGAAGGAGCAGCTCGTTGAAGGCGCGGATCGCCTTCGTGTCCTCGGATCGGTCCGCCGGGTCGATCACCGAGCCGCTCCAGAGCGTGTTGTCCACGGCGACGAGGCCGCCGGGCCTGAGGAGCGCAAGCGAGCGCTGGTAGTAGCGCGCGTAGTTGCCCTTGTCCGCGTCGATGAAGGCGAAGTCGAAGGTGCCGCCGCGGCCCTCGGCGAGGAGCGCATCGAGGGTCGCGAGCGCGGGGGCGAGGCGCAGCTCGATCTTGTGCGCCACGCCCGCCCGCTCCCAGTGGCGCCGCGCGATCGCGGTCCACTCCTCGCTCACGTCGCACGCGAGCACGCGTCCGTCCTCGGGCAGCGCGAGGGCCACCGCGAGCGAGCTGTAGCCGGTGAAGACCCCGATCTCGAGCGTGCGCCGCGCGCCGGCGAGCTTCACGAGGAGGGCCATGAGCGCGCCCTGGTCCGGGCCGATCTGCATCTGCGCGTTGGCGAGCCCCGCGGTGGCCGCGCGCAGCTCGGCGAGCACGGGGTGCTCGCGCACGGAGTGCTCGACCACGTAGGCGTGCAGCGCGTCGGTGAGGGGAAGGAGCCGGCCGGACATCGCGCGTCTCCTCCTAGCCCTCGTCGATCTCGACGAGGACGGGCTGGTGGTCGGAGGCCTGCGTGGCCCCGTCCACCGAGATTGCGCGCACGCGCGGGGCGACGACTTCGCTCACGAACACGAAATCGCAGCAGTAGGCCGTCTTCGAGTACACGTGCGAGTGCACGCAGAACGTGGGCTCGTGCGGCGCGCTTCCGTGCACGAGCGGCCAGGCGTCGAGGTAGCGCGGGGCGCCGTCGGCCACCGGCTGCTGGATGTCGGCGTACGCGGGGTGCTCCGGCGGGAAGTTGAAATCGCCCGTGAGCAGCGCCGCGGTGGTCTGGGGCGTCGCGTCGAAGGGCCCGCCTTCCGCCGTCGGGTAGCCGGGACGCAGCGCCCGCCCGCAGGCCTCCTCGTGCAGCAGGCGCAGGCGCGCCGCCTGGGCGCGGCGCTGCACCTCCGAGTAGTACTCGAGGTGCGTCGTGGTCACCCGGAGCGCTCCCGCCCGGGTCGCGAGCGTCGCCTCCACGGCCACGCGCGGCATCGTCTCCACGCCGGGATCGGCGGGCCAGGGCAGCGCATGGCGCCGCGCCGAGAGCACCTCGTAGCGCGTGAGGATCGCGTTGCCGAAGCGCCGGCGCCTTCCCGCGTCCCCCGCGAGGTCCACGTTGTATCCCTCGACGAGGCGGAAGCCGGGGAGCAGGCGCGCGAGCTCCGCGAACTGGTCCCGGTCGTCGTTGCCCTCGAGCCGCGGGAAGTTGTCCGCCACCTCCTGCACGCACAGCACGTCGAAGTCGGCCATCGCGCGCGCGGCCGAGACGATGCGCGCGACGTCCACGCGAGCGTCGATGCCGAGGCCCCACTGGATGTTCCAGGTGACGAGGCGCATGGCGCTTGTCAGGCCGCGGCCACGCCGTGCCCCGACGTCGCGGCGGGCGCCTCGTCGGGCGCGGCGGCGTAGCCGGCCTCCTCGATCCACGACCGCGCCGCGTCCCACTCGCAGATCGACGACGGCTGCAGGGCGGACTTCGGCGCGAGGCCCTCCAGGCACACCATCCGGTTGCCGTAGACGACCTGGTGGACCACCGTGGCGCCGTTCGCGAACACGATGCCGCGCGGCGGGATCTCCACGCGCACGGTGCGCACCTTGCTCAGGATTCCCGAGGCGTTGATCCGTGCGCACAGGACGTTCACGTTCGTCGGGAGCTCCGCGCCCAGCTCGCCCTCCGACAGGCGCAGGAGGTCGGGCAGGGTGGGCCCCACGTTCCAGACTCGCGGCTCGGCGTCCACGTTGAGGAACAGCTTGAGGCGCGGCCTGTGGAACTTGGGCGGGGTCGGCTTTCCATCCTGGAACGAATCGAGGTGGATCGCCTCGTTCTCGGTGCGCGTGAACCTGAACGTGCAGTTGCCCCACGTCGCGTCCCAGTATCCCGGAAGGACGCGCGCGACGAGCAGCTTGAACTCGAGCTCCAGGCGCAGGAGCTCCGAGTAGAGCTTGAGCAGCAGCACGTCGTCGCGCATCGACGCGCACAGGGGGTTGGCGGTCCGGACGAGCTTGCCCGA
>DASPRQ010000102.1:0-19263 GCA_035624355.1 Usitatibacter sp.
CCGAAGACGCGCCGCAGGTGCCGGTCCGTCACGCCGAGCGTGCGGGCGAGGTCGGGCAGGCGTGCGACCTCGCCGAGCCGCCCGTCGTCGATCAGCCCGGCCGCCGCCTGCGCGAGGCGCCGGTTCGCGTCGACCGCGGCATGCCCCGGCGCGAGCTCGGGGCGGCAGCGCAGGCACGGCCGGAAGCCCTGCGCCTCGGCGGCCGCCGCGCTCGGGAAGAAGCGGCAGTTGCGCTTGCGCGGCGTGCGCACCGTGCACACCGGGCGGCAGTAGATCCGGGTCGTCGCCACTCCCACGAAGAAGCGCCCGTCGAAGCGGGAATCGTGGGCGGCGAGCGCCCGCCAGCACTGGTCGGCGTCGAGCATCGTGGGGCCCATTATCCGCGCCTCAGCGCGCGCGGCTCGCCGTTTTCGGACGTCGAATTCCCGCCGCGAGCCACAGGACCGCGAGCCCCGCGGCCGTCGCGAGGGGCAGCGCCACGAGGTTGAGCACGCGCCAGCCCTCGGTGTTCACGAGCACGCCCGAGGAGAAGGCCGAGACCGTCTGCACCGCGAAGACCGTCGTCTCGTTGACACCCTGGGCCTTCGCCTTCTCCGAGGGCCGGTACGCCTCGGTGAGCAGCGTCGCGCCGCCGATGTACATGAAGTTCCAGCCCACGCCGAGCAGCACGAGCGCGCTCCAGAAGTGGACGAAGAGCTGGCCCGAGAGCGCGATCCCGATGCACGCGAGCATCGCGGCCACGCCCGCGAGCATCACGTTGAGCACCCCGAAGCGGCGGATGAGGGAGCCGGTGAAGAAGGAGGGGGCGAACATCGCGATCACGTGGGAGGAGATGACGGTGGCCGCCGCGTCGTAGGGATGGCCGCAGAAGCCCATGGCGAGCGGGGTGGCGGTCATGAGCAGGTTCATCGTCCCGTAGCCCAGCGCCGCGACCGAGGCGGCCACGAGGAAGACGGGCTGCGCCACGATCTCCCGCAGCGGCCGCGCGCCGCCCTGGGCGAGGCTGTCCTGCGCGGCGGGGATGCGCAGCCGCGAGACGATCGCCATCGCCGCGAGGATGAAGAGCGCGAGCGAGGCGTACGAGGCGGTGTAGGTGGGGGCGACGAGGCCGCGCGTGAACTTGCTCACCTCGGGCCCCACGATGCCGCCCACGAGGCCCCCGGCGAGCACGAGCGAGATCGCGCGCGACTTGAACTCGGGCGCGGCGGAATCGGCGGCGGCGAAACGGTAGTACTGGCCGAAGGCGTTGTAGATGCCGAAGAGGAAGGTCCCCGCGCACAGCATCGCGAGGCTCGAGGCGAGCATGGCGGAGGCGGCCAGGATCGAGCCCGCGAGCCCGAAGGTCCCGCCCGTGAGGAAGCCGTTGCGCCGCCCCACGCGCCGCATCCACATCGACGCGGGCAGCGTCCCGAGGAACCCGCCGATCACGTAGGCCGCGGCGGGCAGCGTCGCGAGCCGCTTGTCCGGAGCGAGGGCGTAGCCCGCGAGCGCCCCGATCGAGACGAGCGTGACGGCGTTGGTGAGCAGCAGCGCCTGGCAGGAGGCGAGCAGCAGGACGTTGGTCTTCTGTCGTTCCATGCCGCTAGTATGATGGACGCCGCGATTCCACTCTTTCGACCCCCCCGATGAACTATCGACGACTCGGCCGCTCCGGCCTCAAGGTGAGCGAGCTTTCCTTCGGCTCGTGGGTGACGTACGGCAACCAGCTCGACGGCGCGGCGGCGCGCGAATGCATGGCCGCGGCGTGGGACGCGGGCGTGAACTTCTTCGACAACGCCGAGGTGTACGCCTCGGGCCGCAGCGAGGAGATCATGGGCGAGGCGCTGAGGAAGCTCGGCTGGCCGCGCCTCAAGTACGTCGTCTCCACCAAGTTCTACTGGGGCATCGGCGACGGCCCCAACGAGAAGAACACGCTCAACCGCAAGTACCTGCTGCACGGGATCGACGGGTCGTTGAAACGCCTGAAGCTCGACTACGTGGACCTCGTCTTCTGCCACCGGCCGGACCCGAACACGCCGGTCGAGGAGACGGTGTGGGCGATGCACGACATGGTCGAGCGCGGCAAGGCGCTCTACTGGGGCACTTCCGAATGGCCCGCCGCTTCGATCCGCGAGGCGTGGGAGATCGCGGAGCGCCACCATCTCAGGAAGCCGGTGATGGAGCAGCCCGAGTACAACCTCTTCCACCGCGAGCGGGTCGAGAAGGAGTACGCGCCGCTCTACGCCGACTTCGGCCTCGGGCTCACCACGTGGAGCCCGCTCGCCTCGGGGCTGCTCACCGGCAAGTACCGCTCGGGCGTTCCCGAGGGAAGCCGCGCCGCGATCCCGCGCCTGAGCTTCCTCGTCGCGGCGGTCACCGACAAGGCGAAGAACGCCGCGGTGGCGAAGCTCGAGGGCATCGCGAAGGAGCTGGGCTGCACGACGGCGCAGCTCGCGATCGCGTGGTGCGCCTCGAACCCGAACGTCTCGACGGTGATCACCGGCGCCTCGCGCGTCGCGCAGGTGAAGGAGAACATGGGCGCGGCGGACGTGATCCCGAAGATCACGCCCGAGGTGAAGGCGCGCATCGAGACAATCGCCGGGGCGGCGGGGCCGGCGTAGCGGCCGGCGCACCGCGGCGCGTCAGTCGGTGACCGCGCCCTCGGACGCGCTGCCCACGAGCCGCGCGTACTTCCCGAGCACGCCGGTCGTGTAGCGCGGCGCCGGCTGCTTCCACGCGGCCTTGCGCTTCGCGATCTCCGCCTCGGGGACGTTCAGCCGGATGAGGAGCTTCTTCGCGTCGATGGTGATGGAGTCGCCCTCCTTCACGAGGGCGAGCGGCCCGCCCACGAAGGCCTCGGGCGCGACGTGCCCGACCACCATGCCCCAGGTGCCGCCGGAGAAGCGCCCGTCGGTGACGAGCCCCACGGATTCGCCCAGGCCCTTGCCGATGAGGGCGGAGGTGGGCGAGAGCATCTCGCGCATGCCCGGTCCCCCCTTCGGCCCCTCGTAGCGGATCACGAGCACGTCGCCGGGCTTGATGCGGTCGGCGAGGATCGCGTCCATGCAGTCGGGCTCGCTGTCGAACACGCGCGCCGGCCCCGTGATCGCCGGGTTCTTGAGCCCCGTGATCTTCGCCACGCACCCGTCGGGGGCGAGGTTGCCGCGCAGGATCGCGAGGTGGCCCTGCGGGTACATCGGGTTCTCCCACGGGCGGATCACGTCCTGGTCCTTCCGCGGCGCATCGGGCACGTCCTTCAGGTTCTCGGCGACGGTCTTCCCGGTGATCGTCATGCAATCGCCGTTGAGCAGCCCGTGGGCGAGCAGCATCTTCATCACCTGCGGGACGCCGCCCGCGCGATGCAGGTCCACGGCGACGTAGCGCCCCGAGGGCTTCATGTCGCACAGCACGGGCACGCGGCGGCGGATGCGCTCGAAGTCGTCGAGCGTCCACTTGACGTCCGCGGCGTGCGCGATCGCCATCCAGTGCAGGATCGCGTTGGTCGACCCGCCCGTGGCCATCACGACGGAGATCGCGTTCTCGAGGGAGGCGCGCGTCACGATGTCGCGGGGCCGGAGGTTGCGGGCGATCGCCGCCACGAGCGCCTCCATGCTCTTCGCGGCGCTCTCGCGCTTCTCCGCGTCCTCGGCGGCCATCGTCGAGGAGTACGGCAGCGACATCCCGACCGCCTCGATCGAGGTGGACATGGTGTTCGCGGTGTACATGCCGCCGCACGCGCCCACGCCGGGGAGCGCGCAGCGCTCGATGCAGTCGAAGTCCTCCTTCGACATCTTCCCGGCGGTGTAGGACCCGACCGCCTCGAAGACCGACACGATCTGCAGGTCCTGGCCCTTGTAATGTCCGGGCTTGATGGTGCCGCCGTAGACGAAGATCGCGGGCACGTTCATGCGCATCATCGCGATGAGCGCGCCGGGCATGTTCTTGTCGCACCCGCCGATCGCGAGCACGCCGTCCATGAACTGGCTCTGCGCCGCGGTCTCGATGGAGTCGGCGATCACCTCGCGCGAGGCGAGCGAGTACTTCATGCCCTCGGTGCCCATGGCGATGCCGTCGGTGACGGTGATCGTCCCGAACATCTGCGGCATCGCCCCGGAGGCGCGCGCGGCGGCATCCGCCGCGTCGGCGAGGGGCTGGATGCCCGCGTTGCAGGGGTTCATCGTCGAGTGGGCGTTGGCGATGCCCACCATGGGCTTGTCGAAGTCGGCGTCCTTGTAGCCGATGGCGCGCAGCATCGAGCGGTTCGGGGACCGGGGCACGCCGTGGGTGATGGTGAACGAGCGCAGTTTTTCGGTCATGGCGGCGGGTGCGGCGCCTGGCGGGGGAGGGACCGTCCATTGTAGCCGAGCCGCGCGGCGGGCTCGTCCTCTGGGATAATGCGATGCGTCCCCGCCGTTTCGCCTTCCAGAGACCCCGTGCTCGTCCATCCCCGGATCGACCCCGTCGCCGTGCACCTCGGACCCGTCTCGATCCGCTGGTACGGGATCATGTACGTGCTGGGGTTCATCGCCTTCATCGTGCTCGGCAAGTGGCGCATCCGCCGCGGGCTCGGCAACGGGCTCGAGGAGCGCGACGTCGACGACCTGCTCACCTACGGGGTGCTCGGCGTGATCCTCGGAGGGCGCCTGGGCTACGTCCTCTTCTACAAGCCCGAGTTTTACTTCGCCCACCCGGCGGAGATCGTGAAGATCTGGACCGGCGGCATGAGCTTCCACGGGGGGCTCCTCGGGGTACTCATCGGGGTGGCGGTCTTCTGCGCGGTGCGCCACCGGCGCTGGATCACGACCATGGACTTCATCGCGCCGCTGGCTCCCCTGGGGCTCGCGGCGGGCCGCCTCGGCAACTTCATCAACGGCGAGCTGCCGGGCCGGCCGACGACGCTGCCCTGGGGCATGTGGTTCCCCGAGGTCGATCCGCAGCCGCTCGCGCGCCACCCTTCCGAGCTCTACGAGCTGGGGCTCGAGGGGATCGCGCTCTTCGCGATCCTGTGGTGGTTCTCGCGCAAGCCCCGGCCGCCGGGCGCGGTCTCGGGCCTGTTCCTCGTGGGCTACGGGACGTTCCGGTTCCTGGTGGAGTTCACGCGGCAGCCCGACGACTTCCTCGGGCTCCTCGCGCTGGGCCTCTCGATGGGGCAGTGGCTGTCGTTGCCCATGATCGTCGCGGGGCTCGCGATGATGGGCTGGGCCTACCGGAAACGGGCGCCCTAGAGCCTACGCGGATTGCGAAGGCCGGCTTCGCGAGCGCGCAGCGGTTGACACCCCGCGGGGGCGCCACCACGATTACCCTTCGCACGAGGGGAAGACCGCACACATGAGATTCTGCATCATCGGGGCCGGCGCGATCGGCGGGTTCGTGGGGGCGAAGCTCGCGCTCGCGGGCGAGGACGTGACGTTCATCGCCCGGGGCCGCAACCTCGAGGCCATCAACGCCCACGGCATGCGCGTGTACCACCGCGACGGGAGCGAGGAGATCGCCTCGACGGTGGAGGCGACCGACAACTACCAGTCCGCCGGCCAGTTCGACGCGATCATCCTCGCGTTGAAGGCGCACCAGCTGCGCGACGTCGTGGGGCGCCTGGGCTCCCTCTACCACGACGACACCGTGGTCGTGCCGATGCAGAACGGCATCCCCTTCTGGTACTTCGAGCGCCACGGCGGCGAGCTCGAGGGGCGCACGGTCGAGTCCGTGGACCCGGGCGGCCTCATCAAGGCGGCGATCCCCGCCGAGCGCATCGTCGGCTGCGTGGTCTACCCCGCCGCCGAGCTCACCTCGCCGGGGCAGGTCGTGCACATCGAGGGCGAGCGCTTCCCCGTGGGCGAGCTCGACGGCTCGAAGTCGGAGCGGGCGCAAAGCCTGTCGGACGCGTTCGTGCGCGCGGGCCTCAAGTCCCCGGTGCTCGACAACGTCCGCGCCGAGATCTGGCTCAAGCTCTGGGGCAACCTCACCTTCAACCCGATCTCGGCGCTTACCCATTCGACGCTCGCCGACATCTGCGCCGACCCCTACGGCCGCACCCTCGCCACCGAGATGATGCGGGAGGCGCAGACGGTGGCCGAGAAGCTCGGCATCACCTTCCGCGTGCCGCTCGAGAAGCGCATCGAGGGCGCCGCGAAGGTCGGCCACCACAAGACCTCGATGCTCCAGGACGTCGAGGCCGGCCGCTCGATCGAGATCGACGCGCTGGTGGGCTCGGTGGTGGAGATGGGCGAGATCGCGGGGATCCCCACGCCCACCATCCGCGCGGTCTACCAGGCGGCCAAGCTCCTCGAGCGCACGATGCGCGACGCGATGGTCGCGGTGCGCGCCGTTCCGCTGCCCTCCAGCTAGCGTTCGGGGGGGCGGCGGGGCCGCACCCTGGGTTATAATTGCGCTCTTCGCGTGGGGTGGTAGCTCAGCTGGGAGAGCGTCGCGTTCGCAATGCGAAGGTCGAGGGTTCGATCCCCTTCCACTCCACCAAATCTCCCCGTGCGCGGTTCGTTCAAGGTCCGGCTCCTCGCCCCGGCGCTGGCCGCGTGCACGCTCGCCGCGGCCGGCGGCGCCTTCGCCCAGAGCATCGAGCCGCGCGCCTACTCGAACGCGCCCGTGGGCGTGAACTTCCTCGTCGCCGGATACGCGTACACGAGCGGGGGCCTGTCCTTCGATCCCGCGCTCCCGATCACCGACGACCAACTGCGCACGTCGAGCGAGGTGCTCGCCTACGCGCGCACGCTCGACCTGTGGGGAAGCTCGGGCAAATTCGACGTGATCGTCCCGTACACGGAGCTCGACGGGTCGGCCGAATATGCGGGCCAGCCGGTCACGCGCACGATCCACGGGCTCGGCGACCCGGCGTTCAGGCTCTCGATGAACTTCTACGGCGCGCCCGCGATGAGCCTGCGCGAGTTCGCGGGCTGGCGCCAGGACCTCATCGTGGGGGCGAGCGTGCAAGTCTCCCCGCCCCTCGGGCAATACGATCCGAGCCGCATCGTGAACCTGGGCATGAACCGCTGGGCCGTGAAGCCCGAGCTGGGCGCCTCGAAGACCGAGGGGCCCTGGACGCTCGAGGCGAAGCTCGCGGCCACCTTCTTCACCGACAACAGCGACTTCTACGGCGGGCAGCGACGCTCGCAGGACCCCATCTACTCGGCGTCGGCTCATGCGATCTACAACTTCGCCTCGGGCATCTGGGCCTCGTGCGACGCGACCTACTTCGCCGGCGGGCGCACGACGATCGACGGCGCGAAGGCGAACGACCTCCAGCAGAACTGGCGCGCGGGCGCCACGCTCGCGATCCCGATCGACCGGACGAATTCCATCAAGCTCTACGCGAGCCGGGGGCTCTCGGCGCGCACGGGCAACAGCTTCGACCTGCTCGGCATCGCATGGCAGCTGCGCTGGGGCGGCGGGCTCTAGCGTAACAAACGGCAAGGTTCGGGAAGGAAGCGTCACGTCCGCCGCGCTCGGGCGAGGAGTATGCTTCCCGGCATGCACGCCGCCGAATCCGCCTCCTCGCGACCGAGGCCGGCCGCCGCCGCGGTCCCCGGGCGATCGCGCCTGCTCCTCGTCGAGGACAACGCGCGGCTCGCCGCCTCGATCCGGGAGTACCTCGAGGGCCACGGCTTCGAGGTGTTCGTCGAGGGCGACGGGCTGCGGGTGGCGGAGCGCTTCGAGCGGCTGCGGCCCGAGCTCGTGATCCTGGATCTCATGCTCCCCGGCAAGGACGGGCTCACGGTCTGCCGCGAGCTGCGCGCCGGCGCGCGCACGCCGATCCTCGTGCTCACCGCGAAAGGCGACAGCATCGACCAGGTGCTGGGCCTGGAGATGGGCGCGGACGACTACGTGGTGAAGCCCGTCGAGCCTCGCGTGCTGCTCGCGCGCGTGGAGGCGCTGCTGCGCCGGGCGCGCAGCACCCCGCCCGAGCCGAGGGAAGCGAAGCTCGTGGCCGGGCGGCTCGCCATCGACGGGGCGCGGCGCAACGCCTCCATCGGCGGGCGGGCGGTCGAGCTCACCACGGGCGACTTCGACATCCTGTGGCTGCTCGCCTCGCGAGCCGGGAGCGTCGTCACCCGCGACGAGATCCTGCGCGTCGTGCGCGGCATCGACTACGACGGGCTCGACCGCTCGATCGACGCGCGCATCTGCCGCCTGCGCCGCAAGCTCCAGGACGCGGGCGGGGCGGAGTCGATGATCAAGACCGTGCGCCTGCGCGGCTACCTCTTCGCCGGGGACGCGTAGCCCGGGGCGATGCTCCGCCTCTTCCTCAGGCTGTACGTCTTCCTGATGCTGCCGGCCACGGCGGCGTTCGTGCTGTTCATGTACGTGACCGACCAGGTCATGGCGCAGATGCACGCCGAGGAGCAGCGCGCGCGCGCCGGGGTCGCGTTCGACCGCGCCGAGCGCATCATCACCGACACGCGCGTGCCCGACTGGCAGGGGCGGCTCAAGGAGATCGAGAAGACCTTCGGCGTCGAGCACGAGATCATCCCGCTCGACAAGGCGCTCGACGACTTCTTCATGTCGCCGGCGGAGCGCGAGCGCCTGCGCAACGGCGACATCGCGTGGCGCGACCGGCCCGGCGGCGGCAACGTGTACGAGCGGCGCATCGGCAACACCGACCGGGCGCTGCGCATCGAGTGGGTCGGCACCTACCGGTACATGATGGTCTACTACACGATCATCGTGGCCCTGGTGACGCTCGGCCTCGCCGTGATCCTGCTGTGGTGGACGCGACCGCTGTGGCGCGACTTCAACCGGCTGATCCACGCCACCGCGCGGGTGGGCGAGGGCGACTTCGCGGTGCGCGCCGAGGTGGGGCGACGCTCGCTGCTCGAGCCCGTGGCGGCGGCCTTCAACGCGATGTCGGCGCGCGTGCAGGCGCTGCTGCGCTCGCACCGGGAGCTCGCCCACGGCGTGGCGCACGAGCTGCGCACGCCGCTCGCGCAGCTGCGCTTCGACCTCGAGCTCGCGCGCACGAGCGCGACCCCCGAGGACCGCGCCGCGCGGCTCGCGGCGATGGAGCGCGACGTGACCGAGCTCGACGACCTGGTGAGCGAGCTGCTGCTGCTCGCGCGGCTGCGCGAGGCGCCGCCCTACGCGCCGCGCGAGGTGCCCGCCGCGCCCCTCATCGACGACGTGCTGAAGCGCGCGAACGAGGAGATGCGCGCCGCGGGCCGCGCCGTGGCGATCGAGGCCCCGCGCAACCTCCCCGAGAGCCTGTCGTGCGACGCGCGCGCGCTCGCCCGCGCGCTCGCGAACGTCCTGCGCAACGCCGTGCGCTACGCCCACTCGAAGGTGGCGCTCACCGTCGAGCGGGGCGCGGCGGGCACCACGATCAGCGTGGACGACGACGGGCCGGGCGTGCCGCCGGGCGAGCGCGACCGGCTCTTCGAGCCCTTCACGCGCCTCGAGGGCAGCCGCGGCCGCGACAGCGGCGGCGTGGGCCTGGGGCTCGCCATCGTGAAGAGCGTCGCGGAATGGCACGGGGGCGAAGCGCACATCTCGGATTCGCCCCTCGGGGGCGCGCGCGTCTCGCTTCGCTGGTGAGCGGGGGCTACTTGCGGCGGCGCGCCTCGCGGACGTAGATCGCGCGCGCGCCGGGCTTGCGCTTCGCGGGGGGCTTCGCGCGGGCGCGGATCCATTGCTCGAAGTCGGGGGCGGCGAGCGGCGGGCAGAGGAGGTAGCCCTGGCACGCGTCGCAGCCGGCGCGCGCGAGGAAGTCGAGCTGCGGGCGCTTCTCGACGCCTTCGGCGATCACGCCGAGGCCGAGGCCGCGCGCGAGGCCGATCACGGCCGAGACGATGGCCGCGCCCCCGGCGTTGTCGCCGCGGCGCGAGCGCCCGCGCGCGGGAGCCGCGCCGATGTCGGCCACGAACGCCTTGTCGATCTTGAGCGTGTCCACGGGCAGGTGGCGCAGGTGCGACAGGCTCGAGAAGCCCGTGCCGAAGTCGTCGATCGCGACGCGCACGCCGAGCGCCCGCAGCTTGCCGAGCACGACGCTCACGCCCTCCACGTCGCGCACCATGCTGGTTTCGGTGATCTCGAGCTGAATCCAGCCGGGCTCGCAGCCGGTCTCGCGCAGCACGTTCTTGAGGTCGGCGATCATCGCCGTGTCGCGCAGCTGCCCGGCCGAGAGGTTCACGGAGACGTTGATCGCGCCGAGCCCGCCTTCGCGCCAGGCGCGCGCCTGCCGGCAGGCGGCCTCGAGCACCCAGTGGCCGACGGCGTGCCCGAGCCCCGACTCCTCCGCGAGCGGCACGAAGCCGTGGGGCAGCACGAGCCCCCGCTCGGGATCCTGCCAGCGCAGCAGGGCCTCGGCGCCGTGCACGATGCCCGTGCCCAGGTCCACGATGGGCTGGTAGTGCAGCGCGAGCTCGTCGCTGCGCAGCGCCCGGCGCAGCGCCGTCTCCACCTGCAGGCGTTGCGAGCGCCGCTCGGCGAGCTCGGCGGAGAAGAGCCGGAAGCCGTTGCGGCCCAGCTCCTTCGCGTGGTACATCGCCGCGTCGGCGTTCTTGAGCAATGTCTCGGCGTCGGCCCCGTCCTCGGGGTGCAGCGCGAGGCCGAGGCTGCCGCTCACCTGGATCTCGTGGCCCTCGACGTGGAACGGGCGGCACACCTCGTCGAGGACCTTGCGCGCGACGAGCTCCGGGGCGGTCTCGTCGGGGAAGTCCTCCATCACGACCACGAACTCGTCGCCCGAGACGCGCGCGAGCACGTCGCTCTGGCGCAGCGCCCCGCGGATGCGGCGGGCGAGCTCCTTGAGCAGCAGGTCGCCCACGCGGTGGCCGAGCGTGTCGTTCACGTCCTTGAAGTGGTCGAGGTCGAGGAACATGACGCCGACGCGGCCCTGGGAGCGGCGCGCGCGCGCGAGCGCCGCGTCGAGCCGGTCGTTGAGGAGCACGCTGTTCGGCAGCCCCGTGAGGCCGTCGTGGGTCGCCATGTACTGGAGCCGCTCCTCGGCCTGGATGCGCGAGGAGACGTCCTGGGCGAGCGAGAGGATGGACACCAGGTGCCCCGCCTCGTCGCGCAGGGCCGAGTAGTGCCACTCGACCCAGATCACCGAGCCGTCCTTGCGGTAGTTGCGGTTGAGGAGCGTGGCGTGGCGCCCCGCGCCGTCGACGAGGTCGCCGATGAGCTTCGCGACCGCGTCGCGGTCGTCCTCGTAGACGAGCCGCCAGCCCTCGAGCGGCCGCCCGAGCGCCTCGACCGCATCCCAGCCGAAGATCGACTCGGCCTGGCCCGACCAGCGCACGATCCGCAGCTCCGTGTCCCACTCGATCACCGCGAGCGGCGTGTTGTCGAAGTGCGCCGAAAGGATGGAGTTCGCGCGGCGCAGCTCCTCCTCGATGAGCTTCTGCTCGTGGATGTCGCTCGTGGTCGCGTAGTAGCCGAG
Source organism: Usitatibacter sp. (assembly GCA_035624355.1). Lineage (GTDB taxonomy): Bacteria > Pseudomonadota > Gammaproteobacteria > Burkholderiales > Usitatibacteraceae > Usitatibacter. The sequence continues at coordinate 11,366 of DASPRQ010000102.1, forward strand.
GTAGCGGCCCTCCGAGATGCGCGGGGTGAGCCGCACGATCATCCAGCGCGCGCTCCCGTCGGCGAAGCGCACCAGCCGCTCGACCGCGAGCACGTCGCCCTTCTTCAGCCGCTGCAAGTGCGGGTGGAGCTGGCGGAAGCGCTCCGCGCCCAGCACGTCGACCACGGGCCGGCCCACGATCTGGGCCGCCTCGAGCCCGATGTAGTCGAGGAAGGCGTTGTTCACGTAGCGGTAGCGCTCTTCGGCGTCCACGTAGCACATGGGCGTGGGCACCGAGTCGATCACCTGGCGCAGCTGCCGCTCCTTGTCCTCGAGCTCGGCCTGGGCCTCCTTCACGTCGTGGATGTCGTGGGCGACCACGTACATGCCGAGGACGCGGCCCGCCTCGCCGAAGTGCGGCACCACCTTCACGTGCATCCAGCGCTGGCCGTCGTCCGGCAGGTCGGTGAGCCGCTCGTAGGTCACCACCTCGCCGCGGTCGAGCACCTTCTGCGTGCGCTGGGCGATCCACTCGGCGACCTCGGGGCCGAGGGCCTGCGCGGTGGTCTTGCCGACGACTTCCTCGGTCGTGAGGCCGCGCAGCAGGGCGAACTGGCGGTTGGCGAAGAGGATGCGCCGGTCGCGGTCGAGGTAGGCGACCGCGTCGGGGATGTTGTCCGCGAAGAGCCGGAGCTGCGCCTGCTGCATGCGCAGGCGCTCCTCGCCCAGCTTGATGTCGTGGATGTCGCTGCCGACGATGTAGTAGCCGTTGAAGCCGTCCCCGGCGTCGAGGATCGGGACGAGCCGCACGAGGTGCCAGCGCTGCTCGCCGCCGGGCGGCCCCACGAGGCGTTCGTAGGTGCACGTTTCGCCGCGCATCAGGCGCTCGACGAACGGGTCGAAGTAGTCGCGCGAAATCTCCGGCCCCAGCACCTCCCGGACGCTGCGGCCGACGATCTCGTCGAGCCCGACGCCCCGGAGGCGCTGGAAGACCTTGTTCGCGAAGACGTAGCGGAACTGCGCGTCGACCACGGCGATCGGGCCGGGGATGTTCTCCGCGAAGTAGCGCAGGCGCGCCTCCTGGCGCTCGAGCGCCTCGCGCATGCGGTGGTCCTCGTCCACGTCGAGGAGCATCGAGTAGACGCCGCGCACCTCGCCCTCGGGCCCGCGGTCGGGGACGATGACGACGCGCACCCAGCGGCGCTCGCCCCCGGGCCGCTCGGCGAGCCGCTCGTAGACGCGCCGCTCGCCGCGCAGCGCCGCCTCGATCTCGGGGGCGACCACGGCGTACACCTCCGGCTGGAGCAGCTCGGCCAGCGTCCGGCCGATGGCCTCCTCGAGCGTGGCGGCGCGCCAATCGGGGGCGAGCTGGTTGGCGAAGCGCAGGCGCTGGTCGCGGTCGACGTAGCTCATCGGGACGCCCACGTTGTCGAGCACGAGCTGCAGGCGCTTCCTCTGGTCCTCGAGGGCCGTGCGCAGCCGCCAGTCCTCCTCGATGTCGATCAGCACGATGAGGATGCCGCGCACCGCGCCCGCCTCGTCGCGGTCGGGGACCATGTGGCCGCGGATGTGCCGCGACTCGCGGCCCGGCCACAGCGCCTCGCGCTCGAAGGCGACCTCCTCGCCCGCGAGCGCGCGCGCCATGAGGGGCGTCGCGGCCGCGGCGACGTCGGCGGGCATGAGATCGTCCACGTGCCGCCCCACCATCGCGGCGGGCGCGAGGCTCGACCATTGGGCTGCGGAGCGGTTCACGAAGCGCACGACGCGGTCGCGGTCCACGTAGGTGACCGGAAAGCCGACCGAGTCGGTGATGAGGGAAAGCTGCTGCTCGCGCTCCTCGAGGACGGCCTCGGCGTCCTTGAGGGGCTGGATGTCCACCAGCACGACGAGCACGCCCCACACCTCGGACCCGTCGCGCAGCGGCACGTAGTGGGCGCGCACCCACCGGCCGCGATTCGGGCCCTCGATCGTCCGGCGGTTGTAGGCGAGGGTCTCCCCGGCGAGCGCGCGCACGAGCTGCTCGCGCCGGCCGTCCGTGGGGAAGTGCCTGAACGCGTCGTCGGGCGTGCGGCCGAGGACGTCCTCCCGCGCCTTGCCATACTCCTGCAGGTACGCGTCGTTCGCGTAGCGGTAGCGCAGCTCCCCGTCGAGGACGCAGGCCGGCAGCCCCAGGAGGTCGAGGCCGGGGGCGAGCGCGGCGAGGCGCCCGGCGGCGGGGCCGGACAGTCCGGTGTCGTTCATGGCCTCGAGGGGCAGGGGAGGCGGGGGCTCATGGTCTCGAAGTGCATTTTCCGCCGGGGGGACGGTAAACTGCTAGGCCTTCCGTCCGCCATTTTCCACCACCCGGCGCCGCCGCGCTTCGGCGCGCCTCGCCGCCTCCTCCCATGAACCTCCATCGACTCCTGCAGGGCCGGGCCGCCGAGGGGCGCCCCGTGCGCGCCGTGCTGATCGGCGCGGGAAAATTCGGCTCCATGTACCTCGCCCAGGCGCGCCGCACGCCGGGGCTGCAGGTGCTCGCGGTGGCGGACCTCGCGCCCGAGCGCGCGCGGGCCTCGCTCGAGCGCACCGGGTGGGCGGCCGAGCGCTTCGGCGCCCGCTCGCTCGACGAGGCGGCGAAGGCGGGGACCACGCTCGTGACCGACGACGCGGCGCGCGCCATCGCGCACCCGGCGACCGAGGTCGTGATCGACGCGACCGGGCATCCCGCCGCGGGCATCGCGCACGCGCTCGCCTGCTGCCGCGAGGGCAAGCACATCGTGATGGTGAACGTCGAGGCCGACGCGCTCGCCGGGCCGCTCCTCGCGCGCCGCGCCGCCGAGGCGGGCATCGTGTACTCGCTCGCCTACGGCGACCAGCCCGCGCTCATCTGCGAGCTGGTGGACTGGGCGCGCGCCGCCGGCTTCACCGTGATCGCCGCCGGCAAGGGCACCAAGTACCTGCCCGAGTACCACGCCTCGACGCCGAAGACCGTGTGGGGCCACTACGGCTTCACCGAGGAGATGGTGGCGAAGGGCGACTTCAACGCGCAGATGTTCAATTCCTTCCTCGACGGGACCAAGAGCGGGATCGAGATGGCCGCGGTGGCGAACGCCACGGGCCTCACGCCCGCGCCCGGGGGCCTCGCCTTCCCGCCCTGCGGCGTGGACGACCTGCCGCGGGTGCTGCGCCCGGCCTCCGTCGGCGGCGCGCTCGCCCACGCGGGGCAGGTGGAGGTGATCTCGAGCCTCGAGCGCGACGGCCGGCCCGTGTTCCGGGACCTGCGCTGGGGCGTTTACGTGACCTTCGCCGCGGAGAGCGAGTACGTGCGCAAGTGCTTCCGCGAGTACGGCATCGTGACCGACCCCTCGGGCGAGTACGCCGCGATGTACAAGCCGAGCCACCTCATCGGGCTCGAGCTCGGCATCAGCGTGGCGAGCGCCGCGCTGCGGCGCGAGGCGACGGGTGCCGCCACCGGCTGGCGCGGCGATTGCGTCGCGACCGCCAAGCGCGCGCTCAAGGCGGGGGAGACGCTCGACGGCGAGGGCGGCTACACGGTGTGGGGGAAGCTCATGCCCGCGGCCGATTCCGCGGCGAAGCGGGCGCTGCCCATCGGGCTCGCGCACAAGGTGAGGCTCAAGCGCGACATCGCCGAGGGACGCACCGTCGCCTGGGAGGACGTCGAGTACGACGCGGGCTCCGAGGCGGTGAAGGTGCGGCGGGAGATGGAGCGGGTTTTCGGCGCGGCGGGCGCGGCGCACGGGAAGGAGCTGGAAACCGCGGGCGCACGCAAATGAGCAAACACGTCGCCCGCACCTTCATTGCCGCAATGAGAAAGTTCCCCTCACTCCCTCTTCGTTCATCCGCGTTCGTCTGCGGATCCCTCGCCTTTGCGTTCGCCCTGAACGCGCAGGCGGGGGTGACGGTGACGGACGCGTGGGTGAGGGGGACGGTGCCCGCGCAGCACTCGACGGGCGCGTTCGCGACGATTACGTCCACCGAGGACGCGAAGCTCGTGGGAGCGTCGACCCCCGTCGCGAAGGAAGTCCAGGTGCACCTGTCCGAGACGAAGGGGGGCATGATGCACATGCACGCGGTGGAATCGATCGCGCTGCCCGCGGGCAAGCCCGTGAAGCTCCAGCCCGGCGGCTACCACGTGATGCTCATGCAGCTCACCGGGCAGATCAAGGCGGGCCAGAAGGTGCCGCTCACCTTCGTGGTGGAGGACGCGAAGGGCAAGCGCTCGAACGTCGAGGTCGAGGCGACGGTGAGGCCGCTCGGCCAATGAAGCTGCGCACGCGGCTCGCGCAGAAGGGCCGCAAGGCGAGGTCGCACCCGGGCACGGTGAACCTCCCGGTCACGCGCGCCTCGACGGTGACCTTCGCCTCGCTCGCGGAGATGGAGGCCGCCCAGAAGCGCTTCGACGCCGACGAGGCCTCGCCCACCTACGGCATCGTGAACATGCCGCTGCGCGCGGCCTTCGAGGAGCTGATGGCGGACCTCGAGGGCGGCCACCGCGCGGTGACGCTCCCCTCGGGGCTCGCGGCGGTGGCGGTCGCGATCATGGCGTGCGTGAAGGCGGGCGACCACGTGCTCGTCACCGACAGCGCCTACGGACCGACGCGGCGCTTCTGCGTGCAGACGCTCGCGCGCTTCGGCGTGGAGACGAGCTTCTACGATCCCGCGATCGGGGAGGGGATCGTCGAGAAGATGCGGCCCAACACGCGCCTCGTGTACCTCGAGAGCCCCGGATCGCTCACCTTCGAGGTGCAGGACTTCCCCGCGATCGCGCGCGCGGCGCACGAGCGGGGCGCGGCGGTGATCCACGACAACACGTGGGCGACGGGCATCTTCTTCCGCTCCTTCGACCACGGCGCCGACCTCGTCGTGCAGGCGGGGACGAAGTATCCCGCGGGGCATTCCGACGTGCTCATCGGATCGGTGGTCGCGAACGAGGCGTACTGGCCGCGGCTGCGCGACGCCTCGCGCGACCTGGGGCAGACCGCGAGCCCCGACGACGTCTTCCTCGCGATCCGCGGCATGCGCACGCTCGACGTGCGGCTGCGCCAGCACGAGAGGAACGCGCTGCAGGTCGCGCAGTGGCTGCAATCGCGGCCGGAGGTGGCGCGCGTGCTGCATCCGGCGCTGCCCGACGACCCCGGCCACGCGCTCTGGCGGCGCGATTTCGCGGGATCGTCGGGGCTCTTCGGCGTCGAGCTCGCGCCGTGCTCGCCCGCGCAGGTTGCGGCGTTGCTGGACCACCTGGAATTCTTCGCGCTCGGCTACAGCTGGGGCGGCTACGAGAGCCTCGCGGTGCCCGCGAGGCTGCGGGGCGCGCGAAGCGAGCGGCCGTGGACCGGCGGGCCGCTCATCCGCCTGCACATCGGGCTCGAGGAGCCCTCGGACCTCATCGCCGACCTCGAGCGCGGGCTCGAGCGGATGAAGGGCGCGTGAGGCCCGATCCGGTCGCGCAAGCGCTCGCGCGCGCGATCTCCGATGCGACCGAGGTCCACTTCGAGCCCACGGCGGTCGAGCCCGTCGGCGGCGGCTGCATCCACACGGCGCTCAGGATCCGGGGCGAGACCGCGCAGGGCGAGCGATCGTACTTCGCGAAGGTGAACGACGCGGACCGCGCGCCGATGTTCGCGGCGGAGGCCGAGGGGCTCGCGGCGCTCGCGGAGGCGAAGGGGCCCGGTTCGGTGCGCGTGCCCCGCGTGATCGCGCAGGGCGAGGACGGCGAGCGCGCATGGCTCGTGCTCGAATGGCTCGACCTCGGGCCGCTCTCGCCCGCAGCCGCCGGACGCCTCGGCGCCGCGCTCGCCGCGCTGCACGCGATCCCGCGCGAGAGGTTCGGCTGGGCGCGCGACAACTTCATCGGAGCGTCGCCGCAGGTGAACGGCTGGTCCGAGGAGTGGCTGCCGTTCTGGCGCGACCGGCGGCTCGCCGCCCAGCTGCGGCTCGCGGCGCACAACCGGCTGCCCTCGCGCATGATCGACCGCGGCGAGCGCCTCGCCGCCGACTGCGAGGCGTTCTTCCGCACCTACCGCCCGGCGAAGTCGCTGCTGCACGGCGACCTGTGGGGCGGGAACGCGGCCGCGCTCGCCGACGGCACGCCGGTAGTGTTCGACCCCGCGGTGTACGTGGGCGACCGCGAGGCCGACGTCGCGATGACCGAGCTCTTCGGCGGATTCCCGAAGGACTTCGCCGCGGCGTACCGCTCGGCCTTGCCGATGGACGCGGGCTACGCGGTGCGGCGCGACTTCTACAACCTCTACCACGTGCTCAACCACGCGAACCTCTTCGCGGGCGGCTACGTGCGCCAGGCCGAGCAGTCGATCGAGCGGCTGCTCGCGGAGATCCGCTGAGGATCGCCCTAGCGGTCGAGCGGGCTCACCACGCCGCGGCCGCCCCGGTTGAGGACGTGCGTGTAGATCATCGTCGTGCTCACGTCCTTGTGGCCGAGGAGCTCCTGCACGGTGCGGATGTCGTAGCCCGCCTCCATGAGGTGCGTCGCGAAGGAGTGGCGCAGGGTGTGGGTGGAGACGGGCTTCTCGATGGCGGCCCGGTGCGCCGCGCGCGAAACGGCGCGCTGAAGGCCCTGCTCGTGGACATGGTGGCGGCGCCGTAGCCCCGTGCGCGGGTCGATCGAAAGCTCGTGCGCGGGGAAGACCCACTGCCAGCCCCACATCGTGCCGGCCCTCGGATTCTTGCGCGCGTAGGCGTGCGGAAGCTCGACGCCGGGGAGGTCGGCCCGGCGATCCGACAGGAACCATTCGCGAACGCGCGCGAGATGCTCGCGAAGCGGGGGCACGAGCGCCGCAGGCAGCACGGTGACGCGGTCGCGGCCGCCCTTGCCGTGGCGCACGATGACCTCGCGCCGCTCGAGGTCCAGGTCCTTCACGCGCAGGCGCACGCCTTCCATGAGCCGCATGCCCGTGCCGTACAGCAGGCGGGCGATGAGGCCGTTCACGCCGTCGACGTGCGCGAGCAGCATCCGGACCTCCGCCTGGGTGAGGACGCACGGGAGGCGGCGCGGCTTCTTCGCCCGGCGGACCTCGTCGAGCCACGGCAGCTCGACGCGCAGCACCTCCTTGTAGAGGAAGAGGATGGCGGAGAGCGCCTGGTTCTGGGTGGACGCGGCGACGTTTCGCTCGGTGGCGAGGGACGAGAGGAAGGCGGTCACCTCCGGGGCGCCCAGCCCGCTCGGATGGCGCATGCCGCTGTGGACGATGAAGCGCCGCACCCAATGCGCGTAGGTGCGCTCCGTCCGCACGCTGTAGTGGCGGAAGCGGATGCGCTCGCGCAGCTGGTCGAGCAGGCGCGGCGGGCGCCCGTCGCCGGCGCCCGGGATTTCGGCGTCCATGAGCGGACAACGTCCGCTGGGGCGGAGAGTTGACGCAGGGGCCGAGGGCGCGACGTATTTCGCATTTCCTTTTGCCGCGGTGACTTGTCCGCTTCCCGAGCAGCCTCGGGCACATGCAGTTGCCTTTAACAGTTTTTAACTGCCAAAATGGCTGCAACTATGTCGTTCAATCCATCCATATCTCGTTAGACGTCATTTCTGTGAAGTTCGACGTGTTTGGGCGGCTTCAACTTGATGTGGTGCGCGAAGGGGGGCTGTGGGTCGCTTATCGTCTCGACCTTGGCAAACGTATGAAGTTGAACGAGCTCGCCATTCCGCCCAATCTCGACGCCTCAGAAATTGGTACGTATCTCGACGACCTGTACCATGAAATGGGCAGGCCTGGTCAGGTTGTGCGGGAAATCGAGTGAACGGAAATGACGTCTAACAACGCGTTGGAGCGGACCGTGAGGCATAGTGGGCCGCGTCTGGCCGCGGCATGGGCATCGTGGCCGGCCGCTCAACTCGGTCGTTAGACGTCATTGAGATGCATCATCTCATTCGCTATCGATGGCACATGGCGCAGGTCGTCGTCGCAGTT
>DASPRQ010000038.1:0-38155 GCA_035624355.1 Usitatibacter sp.
TCGAAGCTGAACTCGCGCTTCGGCGCCGGGGCTTGCATGGCCGTCGCGTCAGGGCGCCACGCCCGTGCGGTGCAGGAACGCGGCCACGCGCGGCGCCCAGTCGTCCATCGCGCGCAGGAAGTAGCCGTGGCCGTCCACGCCGGACTCGGGCGCCTCGACGAGCTCCGCGCGGCCGCCCGCGGCCACGAACGCCTCGTGCATGCGCCGCGCGAGGTCCGGGTCGAAGTAGCGGTCGTTGGCGCTGTAGATCCAGAGCTCGGGCACGCGTGCGCCGCGCCCGTAGCGCCGCATCGCCTCCACGAGCCGCGAGGCGTGGCACACGCGTCCGGGCGCGACCGAGCCGCGCCCGCCCGCGAAATTCACCACGGCGACGAGCCCCGCGAAGGGCGTGGACGACGCCGCCACGGAGCCGAAACCGCCCGCGGACTGGCCGACGAGCACGACGCGCCCCGCGTCCGCCCAGGGCTCGTGGCGCACGGCATCGACCGCGGCCCGCATGTCGCGCGCGGACTCGAGACCCGCGTCGTAGTAGTCGGGATTGTCGCAGCCGCCGTAGCCCTCGGCCCATTTCCCGCCGGAGTCCCCGTACCCGCGCCGCGTCGGCACCACCACCGCGAAGCCCATCGCGAGGAACGGCTCGCTCTGCGCCGCGAGGCGGGTCCGCCCGTGGGCCCGGCGCTTCGCGGCCGAGCGGGGGCTGCCGTGCGAGAGCACGACGATGGGGAACGGCCCCGGCCCGTCCGGCCTGAACACGGTGACGTCGATGAGCGCTCGCCCGGCGCCGTCGGCCACCGGCACGCGCAGCACGGACTCGTTCGGCGCCGCCCGCGCGCCGAGCGAGCCCGCGAGCAGCGCCGCCGCGAGCCACGGCCCGATCTGCAGCGCCCGGATCATCAGTAGCGATAGTGGTCCGACTTGAAGGGGCCGGACTTGTCCACCCCGATGTACCTCGCCTGGTCGTCGCGCAGCTCCGTGAGCATCGCCCCCAGCCGCGTGAGCTGCAGGCGCGCCACCTTCTCGTCGAGCCGCTTGGGCAGCACGTAGACCCCGACCGCGTACTTCCCGGGATTCGTGAAGAGCTCGATCTGCGCGAGCACCTGGTTGGCGAAGGACGAGCTCATCACGTAGGAGGGATGGCCCGTCGCGCAGCCCAGGTTCACGAGGCGCCCCTCGGCGAGCAGGATGATGCGCCGGCCGTCGGGGAAGATCACGTGGTCGACCTGCGGCTTGATGTTCTCCCACGGGTATTGCTTCAGCGAGGCCACGTCGATCTCGTTGTCGAAGTGGCCGATGTTGCACACGATCGCCTGGTCCTTCATGCGCCGCAGGTGCTCGTGGGTGATCACGTGGAAGTTGCCCGTCGCGGTGACGAAGATGTCCGCCTTGTCGCAGGCGTAGTCCATCGTGACCACGCGGTAGCCCTCCATCGAGGCCTGCAGCGCGCAGATCGGGTCGATCTCGGTGACCCACACCTGCGCCGAGAGCGCCCTCAGCGCCTGGGAGCTGCCCTTGCCCACGTCGCCGTAGCCGCAGACCACCGCGACCTTGCCCGCCACCATGACGTCGGTCGCGCGCTTGATGCCGTCGACCAGCGACTCGCGGCAGCCGTACAGGTTGTCGAACTTGCTCTTGGTCACGGAGTCGTTCACGTTGATGGCGGGGAACCGCAGCGAGCCGTCCTTCGCCATCTGGTACAGGCGCTTCACGCCCGTCGTCGTCTCCTCCGTGACGCCCCGGACGTGCGCGAGGCGCGTCGAGTACCACTTCGGGTCGGAGGCGAGCTTCGCGCGGATCGCCGCGAAGAGCGCCGTCTCCTCCTCGCTCGAGGGCCGCGCGATGCACGAGGGGTCCTCCTCGGCGCGCGCGCCCAGGTGCAGCAGGAGCGTGGCGTCCCCGCCGTCGTCGAGGATCATGTCGGTGTAGCGCGCGCCGCCGTCCTCGCCCGCCGGCCACTCGAAGATGCGGTGGGTGAAATCCCAGTACTCGGCGAGCGACTCGCCCTTGTACGCGTACACCGGGACGCCGGTCGCGGCGATCGCGGCCGCGGCGTGGTCCTGCGTCGAGAAGATGTTGCAGGAGGCCCAGCGCACCTCGGCGCCGAGCGCGCGCAGCGTCTCGATCAGCACCGCGGTCTGGATCGTCATGTGCAGCGACCCGGTGATGCGCGCCCCGCGCAGGGGCCGGCTCTTCGCGTATTCCGCGCGGATCGCCATGAGGCCCGGCATCTCGGTCTCGGCGATGGCGATCTCCTTGCGTCCCCACGCCGCGAGCGACGGGTCGGCCACACGGCAATCGGTGAAGCTCTCGGGCTTGGTGCGGGCGTTCATGGCAGTCCCTTTCGTCAAAGGCGACCGTCACGGGGGAGGCGGCATGCGGCTCGTTCTCCCGTGAGCGGTCACGGATCAACGAGCGCCGTTGTGGAAGGTTCGAGCCTGGCGCGGCCGCGGGCTCGGGACCCGGGACGACCGCGTTGCAACGCTCCTCGAACACCCCGATTGTAGCGCAATCCCGTAGAATTTCGGGCCCGCCCGCACGGGCGCGCTCCGGGAGGCCTCCATGAAAGGCAGCGCAACGCACCGCCTGCTCGGCTGCAAGGGCTGCGGCTCGGCGATCGTCGAGGCGGCCTTCGCGCTCGCAGGCGTCCCCCTCGAGCGCGAGGAGGTCGACTACTCGGCCGGGAGCCCCGCGCGCGGCCGGCTGCTCGCGGCGAACCCCCTGGGGCAGGTGCCGGTGCTGCTGCTGCCCGACGGGCGCGCGCTCACCGAGAGCCTCGCGATCATCCACTACCTCGACGACCTCGAGCCCGGCGCGGAGCTCGTGCCGCGGCGCGGCGACGCGACGCGCACGGCGTTCCACCGCTGGAGCGTCTTCCTGGTGGCCGCGGTCTATCCCACCTTCACGTACGGCGACGAGCCCGCCAAGTGGGTGGCGAACGAGGAGGGCGCGAGGCAGCTGCGCGAGTCGACCGACCGCCATCGCGAGGCCCTGTGGGGGGAGCTCGAATCGGCCGCCTCGGCGCCGTGGTTCCTCGGCGACGGATCGAGCGCCATCGACCTGTACCTCGCCGTGATGACGCGCTGGCGCCCCGGGCGGGCCTGGTTCGCGCAGCACACGCCGAAGGTGACCGCGATCGCCGGGCGCGCGGCGGCGCTGGAGGCCGTCGCCCCCGTGATGGAGCGCAACTTCGGCTAGGCCGGTCAGTCCGCCGCGGCGATCGCCCGGGGCCTCGCCTCGCCCTTGAGGCCGGCCGCCTCGCGCAGGATCGCCGCCTTGTCGACGGCCTCCCACGTGAACTCGGGCTCCTCGCGGCCGAAGTGCCCGTAGGCCGCGGTCTTCGCGTAGATCGGCCGCAGCAGGTCGAGCATCTGCACGATGCCGCGCGGGCGCAGGTCGAAGTGCTCCTGCACGATCTGCGCGATCCTCTCGTCCGGCACGACCCCCGTGCCCTCGGTATAGACGGTCACGTTGATCGGGCGCGCGACCCCGATCGCGTAGCTCACCTGGATCTGGCACTGGCGCGCGAGCCCTGCCGCCACCACGTTCTTCGCGACGTAGCGCGCCGCGTAGGCGGCGGAGCGGTCCACCTTCGACGGATCCTTCCCGGAGAAAGCGCCCCCGCCGTGGGGGCAGGCCCCGCCGTAGGTGTCGACGATGATCTTGCGCCCCGTGAGGCCGCAGTCGCCCTGGGGGCCGCCCACCACGAAGCGGCCCGTCGGGTTCACGAGGTACTTCACGTTCTTCAGCGCCTCGCGGGGAAGCACGGGCTTGATGATCATCTCGATCACCGCGTCGATCGCCTCCTGCTTCATCTTCTTCCCGTCGGACATCTCCGGGGCGTGCTGGGTCGAGAGCACGACGGTGTCGACCTCCGCGGGCCGGCCGTCGACGTAGCGGAAGGTGATCTGGCTCTTCGCATCGGGCCTGAGCCACGGCAGGCGCCCGTCCTTGCGCAGCATCGCCTGGCGCTCGACGAGGCGGTGGGCGTAGTGGATCGGCGCGGGCATGAGCACCGGCGTCTCGTCGCATGCGTAGCCGAACATGAGGCCCTGGTCGCCGGCGCCCTGGTTGAGCGGGTCGTCCTGCGCACGGTCCACGCCCTGGGCGATGTCCGGGCTCTGCTTGTCGTAGCAGACGAGCACGGCGCAGCCGCGATAGTCGATGCCGTACTCGGTGTTGTCGTAGCCGATGCGCCGGATGGCCTCGCGCGCGACGCCGCCGTAGTCGACGTTGGCCTGGGTGGTGATCTCGCCCGCGAGCACCACGAGGCCCGTGCTGCACAGCGTCTCCGCCGCGACTCGGCTCTTCGGGTCCTGGGCTAGAATGGCGTCGAGGACCGAGTCGGAGATCTGGTCGGCCACCTTGTCCGGATGGCCCTCGGAGACCGATTCGGACGTGAACAGGAACTCTTTACTCATCGGGATCGCCCCACAGTCGCACCGCGCGACATTTTATCAAAGACCGCGCCGCACGCGGCCCGTCCGTTGAAGCTCCTCTTCCGCCTGCTCGCCCGGCTGCCGCTCGCCGCCAACCACGCGTTGGGCGCCTTCCTCGGCCGCCTCGTGTTCCTCCTCGCGCCGCGCTACCGCTGGCGGCTCCTCGACAACCTGCGCGCGAGCGGCGTCGTCGACCCCGCGCAGGTCGGCCCGGCCGCACGCGCGAACGCGGCGGAGATCGGCAAGACCGTGACCGAGATGGCGTGGGCGCTCTTCCGCGCCGACGAGATCGTCGCGAAGGTGAGCGAATGCGCGGGATGGGAGGCGGTGGAGCGGCTGCGCGCGGAGGGCCGGCCCATCCTCTTCGTCACCCCGCACCTGGGCGCCTACGACGTGGCGGGGCGCTACCTGTTGACGCGCCTGCCGATCCTCGCGATGTACCGGCCGCACAAGATCTTCTGGATCGACCAGCTCCTGCGCGAGGGGCGCAACCGCGGCGCCGCGCCCGACGGCACCAACGTCGCTCCCGCCACGCTCGCGGGCGTGCGCATGGTGCTCAAGCACCTGAAGCGCGGCGGCTGCGGCGTCGTGCTGCCGGACCAGGTGCCGGGCAAGGGCGACGGCGTATGGGCGGACTTCTTCGGCCGGCCCGCTTACACGATGACCCTCGTGGGGCGCCTGCAGGAGGCGACCGGCGCGGCGGCGGTCTTCTGCTACGCCGAGCGCCTGCCCAGGGGCGCGGGCTACCGGATGCACCTCGCGCCGATGGCGAAGCCGCTCTCCGCCGGCCGCGTCGCCGCGGCGCGCGAGGTGAACGCCGCGGTCGAGGCGCTGGTGCGCGAATGCCCGCGGCAGTACCTCTGGTCCTACAACCGCTACAAGCGCCCCGCGGGCGCGCCGCCGGCCCCTGCGCCCCACGAAGCGCAGGGCATCGCCCGGTAGGCCGATGCGCCCCACGGTGCCTTCCTTCCTGCGCAAGCTCGGCACGCAGCTCGGCCTCTTCGTCCTGTGGCTCGTGCACTTCCTGCCGCTCCCGTGGATCGCCGCGCTCGGCGCGGGGATGGGCGCGATCGTCTACCGCTTCGGCCGCGGGCGCGTCACGCGCATCAACCTCGCGCTGTGCTTTCCCGGGATGGGCGAGCGCGAGCGGTGGGAGCTCGGGCTCAGGCACTTCAAGATGCTGGGGCGCAACGCCCTCGAGCTCAGCGTCATGGCGTGGGGCAGCGAGGAGCAGCTGCAACGCATGATCCGCGTCGAAGGCATCGAGCACCTGCACGCCGCGAAGGGGCGTCCCGTGATCGCGCTCGCGCCGCACTTCATCGGCCTCAACATGGGCGGCATCCGCGTGGCCCACGAGGTCCCGGGCACGGCGAGCGTCTACAGCCGCCAGAAGAACCCGACGGTGGAGAAGGTCTTCCTCAAGGCGCGCACGCGCTTCGGCAACCCGCATCTGGTGAGCCGCCAGGAGGGCCTGCGCTCGGTGATCCGCGTCGTGAAGAGCGGGAAGCCCTTCTACTTCCTGCCCGACATGGACTTCGGCCCGCGCGACGCGATCTTCGTGCCCTTCTTCGGCGTCCCGGCCGCGACGATCACCACGCTCCCGCGGCTCGTCCAGCTCACGGGGGCGGCCGTGATCCCCGTCGTGACCCGGCAGGTGGGCGACGGCTACGTCGTGAGGTTCTACCCGGAATGGAAGGACTATCCCACGGGCGACCTGCAGGCCGACGTGCGGCGCATGAACGCCTTCATCGAGGAGCGCGTGCGCGAGATGCCCGAGCAGTACTTCTGGGCGCACAAGCGCTTCAAGACGCGCCCGCCGGGCGCGCCTTCCCCGTACAGGCGAAAATAGCGCCGATGCGGCTCAAGTTCGCCAAGATGCAGGGCCAGGGCAACGACTTCGTGGTCCTCGACGGAGTGCGCCAGCGCGTGGCGCTCGCGCCCGGCGCGGTGCGCCGCATCGCCGACCGCCACTTCGGCGTGGGCTGCGACCAGCTGCTCGTGGTCGAGCGGCCCGCCTCCCCGGGGAACGACTTCCGCTACCGGATCTACAACGCCGACGGCGGCGAGGTCGAGCAGTGCGGCAACGGCGCGCGCTGCTTCGCCCGCTTCGTGCTCGACGAGGGCCTCACCGCGAAGCGCGAGATCCGCGTCGAGACCGCGGCCGGCGTGATCGTGCCGCGCGTGGACGACTCGGGCCGGGTCACGGTGGACATGGGGCCGCCGCGCTTCGCGCCGCGCGAGGTGCCGTTCACCGGCGCCGCGGAGCCCCACCTCACCGAGGTCCTCGTCGTGGGCGGCGAGAAGGTCGAGGCGAGCGTGCTGTCCATGGGCAACCCCCACGCGGTGCAGGTCGTCGACGACGTCGACCGCGCGCCCGTCGCGACCCAGGGCCCGCTCGTCGAGCGCCACCCCGCCTTCCCGAACCGGGTGAACGCGGGCTACATGCAGGTGGTCTCGCGCTCGGCCATCCGGCTGCGGGTGTGGGAGCGCGGCGCGGGCGAGACGCTCGCGTGCGGCACGGGCGCCTGCGCCGCGGTGGTCGCGGGCATCCGCCGGGGGCTCCTCGACCGCGACGTGCGCGTGGCCACGCGCGGGGGCGAGCTCGCGGTCCGCTGGCCCGCCGACGACGCGAACGTTATGATGACGGGCGAGGCCGTGCGCGTCTTCGACGGCGAGATCGAGCTCGAGTAGGCGACAACGACAGAAGGCGAGGCACCGACTTGCTCACAGCCGACCAGGTGGCCGAATTCCTCAGGCAGAACCCGGGCTTCTTCGAGAGCCACGTCGACATCCTGATGAACCTGCAGATCCCGCACCCGCACGGCGGGCGCGCGGTGTCGATCGGCGAGCGCCAGCTCGTGGCCCTGCGCGAGAAGGCGAAGCTGCTCGAGGAGAAGCTGCGCGAGCTCATCCAGTTCGGCGAGGAGAACGACGCCACCGGCGAGAGGATCCACCGCCTCGCCTGCCGCCTCATCGGGGCCGCGAGCCTCGACGCCACCCTGGACACGCTCTACCTCGACCTCCTCGACCACTTCGCCGTGCCGCACGTCGCGGTGCGCCTGTGGAGCGTGGCGGAGGCCGGCGCCGGCACCCGGGAGTTCTCGCCGGTCGCCCCCGAGGTCCGCGACTTCGTGCGGCAGATGTCCGCGCCGTATTGCGGCCACCACGCCGTGTACGAGACCCAGTCATGGTTCGGCGAGGCCGCGCCCCACCTCAAGTCCTTCGCGCTGGTGGCGCTGCGGCGCGACGAGGCGCCCTACGGCGTGGTCGCCCTCGCCTCGGAGGACCCGAAGCGCTTCTACCCGGAGATGGGCACGCTCTACCTCGCGCGCATCGGCGAGCTCGTGAGCCACGCGCTCGCGCGCTTCGTGACCCCGGTCGGTGAGCGCGAACCCTAGCCCGCTCGAGCGCTACTTCGAGAGCCTGCGCACCGGACGGCGCCTCGCGGCGCACACGCTGGCCGCCTACGCCCGGGACGCGCGCCTGCTCGAGGAGCTCGCCGGGAAGCGCCCCCTCGCCTCGCTCACGGCGCACGACATCCGCCGCTTCGTCGCCACGCTCCACGGGCGCGGGCTCTCCCCGCGCTCGCTCGCGCGCGTGCTCTCCGCGTGGCGCGGGCTCTTCGCCTGGCTCGTGCGCCGCCACGAGGCCGCCGCCAATCCGTGCGCGGGCGTGCGCGCGCCGCGCTCCGCGCGCAGGCTTCCCGAGGCGCTCTCGCCGGACGAGGCCGTGCGGCTCGTGTCGATCGAGGACGGGTCGGAGCTGGGCGTGCGCGACCGGGCCCTTTTCGAGCTCGCGTACTCGTCGGGCTTGCGCGTTTCCGAGCTCACGGGGCTCGACCTGGGAGCGGTGGACCGCGCGACGGGGGAAGTGCGCGTGACCGGCAAGGGCTCGAAGACGCGCATCGTGCCCGTCGGCGCTCCCGCGCTCGAGGCGCTGGCGGCCTGGCTGCGGGCGCGCGAGGCCGTCGCGGCGCCGGGCGAGCGCGCGCTCTTCGTGGGCCGCGCGGGACGCCGGCTCGCCCCGCGCGAGGTGCAGCGGCGCATCAAGCGCTGGGCGGCCCTCGCGGGGATCTCGGCCGACGTGCATCCCCACATGCTGCGCCACTCCTTCGCCTCGCACGTGCTGCAGTCCTCGGGCGACCTGCGGGCCGTGCAGGAGATGCTGGGCCACGCGAGCATCGCCTCCACCCAGGTGTACACGCACCTCGACTTCCAGCACCTCGCGAAGGTGTACGACGACGCGCACCCGCGCGCGAGGCGGCGCAAGGGCTAGCGTGGCCGCTCCCGGCGCGGTCACGCCCGTGACGGTGCTCACGGGCTTCCTCGGCAGCGGGAAGACGACGCTGCTCAACGCGCTGCTGCGCGATGCCCGCTTCGCCGACACCGCGGTGCTCGTGAACGAGTGGGGCGAGGTCGCGATCGACCACGCGCTCGTGCGATCGTCGAGCGGGAACGTCGTGGCGCTGCCCAACGGGTGCCTGTGCTGCCGCGTCGCGAGCGCTCTGCTGGGGACGCTGCGCGAGCTGCACTTCCAGCGCGCCGCGGGAGCCGTGCCGCCCTTCCGGCGCGTCGTGGTCGAGACCACGGGGCTCGCGGATCCCGCGCCGCTGCTCGCGACCCTCGTGGAGATGCCCGCGGTGGCGGCGCGCTACTCGCTCGCGGGCGTGGTCGCGACCGTGGACGGGGAGCACGGCATGGCCACCCTCGATGCGCATCCCGAGGCGGTCAAGCAGGCGGCCATGGCCGACCGGCTCGTCGTCACCAAGGTGGACCGCGCCGCGCGCGCTCGCGTGGACGCGATCGAGGAGCGGCTGCGCGCGCTCAACCCGGGCGCGGGGCTGCTGCGCTCGGGGGGCGCCTTCCCGGACCCCGCCGCGCTCCTCGAGACGGGGCTGCACCGCGGCGAGGGGCGCCTCGCGGACGCCGCCGGATGGCTCAACGCGGGCGCGTACCGTTCCGTGGGCGGCGCGGCGCGCCACGACCCGCGCATCGCCTCCTTCGTCTGGAGCGCGGCCGAGCCGCTCGCGTGGGAGGATTTCGAGGCCGCGCTCGAGACCCTGCTCGGGCTGCTGGGGGCGCGGATCCTGCGCCTCAAGGGGCTGGTGCACGTGGCGGGCGAGCCGGGGCCGCGCGCCGTGCACGCGGTGCAGCACACCCTGTATCCTTCGGCGCGGGTGCCCGAATGGCCGGACGCCGACCGGCGCACCCGCCTGGTGCTCATCGGCCGCGACCTTGAAGAAGCGGACGTCGCCCCGATCTTGAATTCCTTCCGCACGTCGAACCCGAGGTAGGCATGGACAGCGCAAAGCCGAGCGACCTGATCCCCGTCACCATCCTCACCGGCTTCCTGGGGGCCGGGAAGACCACGCTGCTCAACCGCATCCTCACCGAGAAGCACGGCGAGAGGATCGCGGTGATCGAGAACGAGTTCGGCGAGGAGGGGGTGGACAACGAGATCCTCGTGGAGGACGGGAGCGAGCAGATCGTCGAGATGAACAACGGGTGCCTGTGCTGCACCGTGCGCGGCGACCTGGTGCGGATCCTCGGCGAGCTGGGCGGCAAGCGCCGGCGCGGCGAGCTCGCGTTCGACCGCGTCATCATCGAGACGACGGGGCTCGCCAATCCCGGGCCCGTCGCGCAGACCTTCTTCATGGACGAGAAGGTCCACGAGCAGTACCTGCTCGACGCGGTCGTCACGGTGGTGGACGCGAAGCACGGCCACCGGCAGCTCGACGAGCACGACGAGGCGCGCCGCCAGGTGGGCTTCGCCGACCGCATCCTGCTGTCGAAGACCGACCTCGTCGCCGAGGAGGAAGTGCGCGACCTCATGCGGCGGCTGCGCCGCATGAACCCGCGGGCGCCCCAGGAGAAGGTGCACTTCGGCGAGGCCGACATCCGGGAGCTGCTCGACATCCGCGGCTTCAACCTGAACGCGGTCCTCGAGGTCGACCCGCAGTTCCTCGAAAGCGACCGCCACGAGCACAACGACGAGGTGACCTCCTTCGTGTGGAAGGACCCCCGGCCGCTGCACATGGAGAAGATCGAGACCTTTCTCTCGCTCATGGTGCAGAACTACGGCGAGGACCTGCTGCGCTACAAGGGCGTGCTCAACGTGCAGGGCGAGCCGCGGCGCATGATCTTCCAGGGGGTGCACATGCTGATGGGCGGCTCGCCGGGCAAGCCGTGGCAGCCGGGCGAGGCGCGCGAGAGCGTGATGGTGTTCATCGGGCGCAAGCTCCCGCGCCGGCTCCTCGAGGAGGGGCTCGCCTACTGCGTGGCGTAGCCGGCTGCGCGAGCGCCCCCCCGGGGGTATACTTTTCCGGGGGCCACGTGAGACAGAGGCGCGCGAGACGCCCCGGCCCGATCCTTCGACGGCGCACATGGCCACACCCGCATCCGGAAGCCCGCAGCCGAGCAGCATCCGTCCCCAGTCGGGGCGGCCCTCGGGCCGCCTCGGCTCCGAGGACTTCCACTCCGCGCCGCTTCCCGCGGCGCAGGAGGCGGCGCTGCTGTATTCCGCGAACAACGCCGGCGCCGCGACGAGCCTGCTGCGCGCCGAGATCAAGGACGCCTCCGGCCGCAACAACAAGCAGGCCTGGCTCATGCTCTTCGACCTCCACCAGGCCGTGCAGAACCGGGCGGAATTCGACTCGCTGTCGATGCTGTTCAGCGTGAAGTTCGAGCAGTCGCCGCCCGCGTGGTCCGAGAGCGCCGATTCCGCGACCGATCCCCGGCGCGCGCAAAGCCGCGAGCGCAAGGACTTCTTCGCGCTCAAGCCCACACCCGCGGGGGACCTCGCGCCCGAGATCGAGAAGTTCACGGCCTTCGCCGAGTCGCAGAGCACGCTGCGGCTCGACGTCTCGAAGGTGGCCTCGATCACCGGCGAGGAGGCGCAGCTGCTCGCCGCGGCGCTCGCCAAGCTGCGCCGGCGCGACGTGCCGATGTGGTTCAACCACCTCGACTCGCTCGAGAAGGTGCTGCGCGCGGCGTTCAACGAGCTTCCGACGCGGGACCAGAAGCCCTACTGGGCGCTGCTCTTCGAGCTGCTGATCCTGCAGGGGCGGGCGCGGGAGTTCGAGGACCTCGGGCTCGAGTACGCGGTGGCCTTCGAGATCTCGCCGCCCAGCTGGGAGACGTACGTGAACGCCGTGGCCGCCTCCTCGGCGAAGGCGCAGGCGGGCGAGAAGCCGCCCGAGGCGGCGCCCGAGGAGGGCTACGCCCTGAAGGGCGTGGTCTCGTCGGCGAGCGCGAACCAGATCGCGGAGCTCAACGCCTACGCCGCGAGCCGCAGCGAGGTGACGGTGGACATGTCGAAGGTCCTGCGCATCGACTTCGGCTTCACCGGCGCGCTCTGCGACGTGGTGAAGGCGATGCAGGTCGCCGGCAAGCGCGTGATCCTCGCGGGACTGAACGAGCTCAACGCGGCACTTCTCGAGGCGCTGGGTGTCAACCGGTACGCGATACTCGTCCGGCGGAAGTCCACCTGAAAATCGCGTTTGAAAAGACGCGATTTTCGGCTGGACGCGGCCCGATCGCCGGGCTGTGATGGCCCGAAAGCCGGACTCGAAGAAAGGCGAAGATCCCCCCCGATGAACCCCGATCCGGGCCTCTTTCACGGCACGACCATCCTTTCGGTGCGCCGCGGCGAGCGCGTCGCGATGGGCGGGGACGGCCAGGTCACGCTCGGCAACGTCGTGGTGAAGGCCACGGCGCGCAAGGTCCGCAGGCTCTACCAGGACCGGATCCTCGCGGGGTTCGCAGGGGCGACGGCGGATGCCTTCACCCTCTTCGAGCGCTTCGAGGCGAAGCTCGAGAAGCACCAGGGCAACCTCCTGCGCTCGGCCGTGGAGCTCGCCAAGGACTGGCGCACGGACCGGATGCTGCGCCGGCTGGAAGCCATGCTCGCGATCGCCGACCGGCAGACCTCGCTCGTGATCAGCGGCAACGGCGACGTGCTGGAGCCCGAGCAGGGGCTCCTCGCCATCGGCAGCGGCGGCGGCTTCGCCCAGGCCGCGGCGCTCGCGCTGCTGCGCGACTCCGCGCTCGAGCCCGCCGAGATCGTGCAGCGCGCGCTCGCCATCGCGGGCGACCTGTGCATCTACACGAACCAGAACCACGTGATCGAGACGCTGTGAACGCGAACCCCGATTCCGCGCATCGCGCCGAGGCGGCGCCCGCCATGACGCCGCAGGAGATCGTCCACGAGCTCGACAAGTACATCGTGGGCCAGGCGGAGGCCAAGCGCGCGGTGGCGATCGCGCTGCGCAACCGCTGGCGGCGCATGCAGGTGCCCGAGCCGCTGCGCGCGGAGATCACGCCCAAGAACATCCTCATGATCGGGCCGACCGGCGTGGGCAAGACCGAGATCGCACGCAGGCTCGCGCGCCTGGCGAGCGCCCCGTTCATCAAGGTCGAGGCCACCAAGTTCACCGAGGTGGGATACGTGGGCCGCGACGTGGACTCCATCATCCGCGACCTCGCGGAGATCGCGGTCAAGTCCACGCGCGAGCACGAGATGGCCAAGGTGCGCACGCGCGCCGAGGACGTCGCCGAGGAGCGCGTGCTCGACGCGCTGCTGCCGGGCGTGGGCCCGGAGGGCGGGGACAACTCCACGCGCCAGCGCTTCCGCAAGATGCTGCGCGAGGGCAAGCTCGACGACAAGGAGATCGAGATCGACGTCGCGCAGGCGCCGGCGAGCATGGAGATCCTCGCCCCGCCCGGCATGGAGGAGCTCACCCAGCAGATCCAGGGCATGTTCCACAACATGGGGGGCCTGCGCCGCAAGCGCCGCTCGCTCGCGATCCGCGAGGCGCTGCGGCTCGTCACCGACGAGGAGGCCGCGAGGCTCGTGAACGAGGAGGAGATCCGCTTCAAGGCCCTGCGCTCGGTGGAGCAGGACGGCATCGTCTTCCTCGACGAGATCGACAAGATCGCCTCGCGCGGCGAGCTGCAGGGCGCGGACGTCTCGCGCCAGGGCGTGCAGCGCGACCTCCTGCCCCTGGTGGAGGGCACCTCGGTCACCACGAAGTACGGCATGGTGCGCACCGACCACATCCTGTTCATCGCGAGCGGGGCCTTCCACCTCGCCAGGCCCTCGGACCTCGTGCCCGAGCTGCAGGGGCGGCTCCCGATCCGCGTGGAGCTCGCGAGCCTCTCGGTCGAGGATTTCGAGCGCATCCTCACCGCCACCGACGCGTGCCTCACGCGCCAGTACCAGGCCCTGCTCGCCCCCGAGGGCGTGGAGCTCGAGTACACGCCGGAGGGCGTGCGGCGGATCGCGGAGATCGCATTCGCCGTGAACGAGCGCACGGAGAACATCGGCGCGCGCCGCCTGTACACGGTGATGGAGCGGCTGCTCGAGGAGGTGTCGTTCGACGCGGGGCGCCACGCCAAGCGCGTCGTGATCGACGCGGCCTACGTGGAAGCGCGGCTCGCGGGGCTCGCCGGCAGCGAGGACCTCGCCCGCTACGTCCTCTAGCGCGCGCCGCGCGCGGCGGCTGCGTAGCGCGCCGCGAGGCGCTCGAGCGACTCGGCGGTGTTGTCGCTCGCCTTCGCCACGTACTCCCCCTGCCGGACCCCGGCCTGCGCCGGGTCCGATCCCGATGCCGCGGCGAAGAGGAACGCGGCCTGGTTCTCGGCGAGGCGCAGCTCCGCGTCGATCTCCGGCGTCATGCCCGCCGCCGCCCGCAGCGCCTCCAGGTCCGCCTGCAGGCCCGCCTTGGCGAGGGCAAGCTCGTTCGCCGCGGACGCCCCCGCGATCCCCCAGCGCTGCCAGAGCACGAGCCGCGCGACGCGATGCGCGAGCGCGGCCGCCTCCTCGGCCTTCGCCGCGAGCGGCGGCGGCGGGCTCGCGACGGAGGCGAGGCGCGCGACCTTCGCCGCCTCCCAGGCGACTTCCTCGGCGCGATCGCCCAGCGCCCGCGCGTTGTCGCGCGTCGGGGGCCGCGTCGCCCACGCGTGGTACTGGCGCGCGAGGATGGCGAGGATCGCCGCGCTCTCGTGCAGCTCGCCGAGCCCCGCTGGCACGCCCACGGCGCGCACGGCAGCGTCGAAGCCGCGCAGCGACGCGGCGAGCGCGCGGCGGCTGCGGTCCTCGAGCACGTGCTGGCCCACCTGCGCGTGCAGCTTGAGGGCGCGCTCCGTGAGCGTGGCGGTGCGCAGCGCCGCGAGGGCCTGTGCGCCCTCGGCCGCCGCCCCGCGAGGCTCGGCGTGACAGGGCGCCTGCGCGATCCAGGCGAGGAGGACGACGCGAGCGGCCGCCCCGAGAGCGACGCCCTTCACGCTTCGTCCGCGGGCGGCACCGGCCCCGCGATCACGCCCTCGGCTCCGAGCCGCGCGAGCGCGGGCCCGAAGGACCGGGCGCTCCCGGTGCCCAGCGCGGCGAGGGCCTCGCCCAGCGTCGCGCCCCCGGCCAGCGCGCGCGCGAGCGTCCACGGCGCGCGCCCCAGACGGCGCACGCGCACCTCGAGCCCCCGGCGCCACACGAGGACGCGATCGGGGCCCGCGTGGCGCCGCGGCGTCCCGTCGCGCCCCTCGGCGTTCGCCTCGAGGATCGCCACGATCGGATGGGGCGACTCGACGAGGCGCGCCGAAGGGTGCAGCGCGAGGCGCAGCGCCCCGCGGCGCTTCGGGGGCACGCGCAGGAGCGCGGCGGGATCCCAGGGCGGAGCCTCGGCCGCGTCCAGGCTCTCGTGTCGGGCCCACTCGAGGCGGGCCACGTCCGCGAGCCAGGGAAGCGCGCGCGCGCGGCGATAGCGCTCGATGAAGCGCGGAAGCGCCTCGCCGAAGCCGTGCAGGTCGCCGGAGCGCGACGGCCATCGCTCGGCGTAGCGCAACGCCATCTCCCGGAAGAAGGCCTCGCCCACGAGGCGGCGCACCACGGGGTAGGCGGCGGCCAGGGCGTCGTGGCGGCCGGCACGCAGGTTGGCGCGGTAGACGGCGAGTCCCGCGGCCTGCTGCCGCGCCGATCGCGTGCGCGGCGCGCGCCCCGCCCCGGAGCCGCCCGCGAGGGAGCGGACGAACGCACGCTGGAAGCGCTCGAGCGAGGTCATGCCGCGGCGCGCGCGGGGCACCGCGCCCCGCCGAGGATCGCCCCGGCCCGCGCGGCCTCGGCGAGCAGCACGTCGAGGGCGGGAATGTCCGCGTCCCGTTCCACGAGCGTCGGGCGCGGGCCGATGCGCGCGACGGCCTCCTCGTAGAGCGACCAGACCTCCGGCGCGACCGGCGTCGCGTGGGTATCCACGAGCCCGACCTCGCCCGTCTCGTGGCCCGCGAGGTGGAACTCGGCCACCGCGGCCGGCTCGATCGCCGCAAGGTAGGCGCGAGCGTCGAAGCCGTGGTTCACCGCGTTCACGTGGACGTTGTTCACGTCGAGCAGGATCCCGCAGCCGGAGCGCCGCGCCACGGCCGCGAGGAACTCCCATTCGGGCATCTCGCTCGCCGGGACCTCCAGGTACGACGAGACGTTCTCGATCAGGATGCGCCGCCCGAGCCGTTCCTGCACGATCCCGATCCGCGCCGCCACGTGCGCGACGGCCTCGCGCGTGCGCGGAAGCGGGAGCAGGTCGTTCGCGTGCCATCCGCCGACGGACGACCACGAGAGGTGCTCGGAGACGAGCGCGGGCTCGAAGCGCCGCACGAGCCGCTCGAGGCGCGCGAGGTGGCGCTCGTCGAGGGGATCGGCCGAGCCGAGCGACAGGCCCACCCCATGCAGGCTGAGCCGGTAGAGAGAGCGCAGCCGCTCGAGCCAGGCGAGCGCCGGGCCGCCGTCGCCGAAGAAGTTCTCGCTGTGGACCTCGAGGAAGGCGAGGTCCGGGCGGCGCCGCTCGATCTCGCGGTAGTGCGGCGCGCGCAGGCCGATGCCCGCGCCCGCGGGGAGCGCCCTCGGCACCGCGCGCCCCTATTTCCCCTGCGGGGGAGGAGCCTTGCCGCCCGCGGCGCCCGGCGGCGCGAGCTTCCCGCCGAGCTTCTCGCACGTGCCCTTCGGGACGTACTTCCAGTCGGAGGGGTCGCGGTCGCGGGTCGACAGGCCGGCGCACGAGTGGCGGTCGGTCCCGCAATCGTTCTGCCCGGCCTTGGCGATGCCGTAGCACGGCTCGGTCTTGTCGGTCTTGTCCGCGGCGTTCGCCGCCGACACGGCGCACGCCGCGGCGAGCCCGGCGAGCGCCGAGCCGATGATCGCTCGTGACGATTTCATGGGCGTTCCTCGGGAGGATGAAGTCATTTGCCGCCGGAGCGCAGCCGCTGGGAGGCGCGATGCAGGAAATCGAGCTGGTCCCCGAAGTTGCGGCAGAGCAGGCAACGGTCCAGATGGTACCGCAGCGCCTGCGATTCGGCCGGCGTGAGGGCACGCTCGCACGCGGCCGACAGGAGCCGCGAGGCCTGCCGGCAATCGAAATCGTTACCCTCGGCTTGCACCGTCCGCCTCCCCTTCGCCGAACCAGTCCCGGCCCAGGCACCCGCGCAGCGCGACGCGCGCACGGTGCAGGATCACCCAGCAATTGGTCGCAGTGATGCCCTCCGCCTTGCAGATCGTCTCCGTGTCCTCGCCGAGCACCTCCCGCCGGAAGAACACCCGCCCGGCCTGGGGCGGCAGCGCGTCGAGGCAGCGCTCGAACACCTCCCAGAAGCGGCGCTGCTCGAAGGCCACCTCCGGGTCGCCCCAGGTGCGCGGCGCCTGGCGCCAGTGGCCGGTTTCGTCGAAGACCCGCTCTTCCCACGCCCGGTCCTCGTCCGCGGCCCCGGCGCCGCCCGAGTCGACGGCCCGCCGCTCGGCGATCGCGCGGCGCTGCAGGTCGACCACCTTGAAGCGCAGGATCGACGTGAGCCAGGTGCGCAGGGTCGACTTTCCCCGGAAGCTCGCCACGCTCTCGAGGGCGGACACCAGCGCCTCCTGGACCGCCTCCTCGGCGAGCTGGGCGTCGCGCAGCTGGCTCAGCGCGTAGCGCAGGAGGTAGGGACGGTGGGATTCGATCTCCGCGTAGCGCGGGTCCGTCATGGCGTTGCGGCGGGGGAGCTCGAGATCCATCTTACCATCGGCCCTCCCGGCGCCGGCGGGGCCTTTCCCGTTTGCCGGGCCCGACTCTACAATACCCACCCTTCGCCCCCCCGCCGCTCCGCCCCCATGCCCCCGAAGCTCTCCTCCTCCCAGAAGGCCGAGGTCCTCGTCGAGGCCCTGCCGTACATCCAGCGCTTCTACGACCGGACCATCGTCGTCAAGTACGGCGGCAACGCCATGACCGACCTCGCGCTGCAGGAGGATTTCGCCGAGGACGTGGTGCTGCTCAAGCTCATCGGCATGAACCCCGTGGTGGTGCACGGGGCCGGGCCGCAGATCGGGGCGCTGCTCCAGAGGCTCGGCAAGCAGAGCGAGTTCATCCAGGGCATGCGCGTCACCGACGAGGAGACCCTCGACGTCGTCGAGATGGTGCTGGGCGGCCTCATCAACCAGGACATCGTCACGCTCATCAACAAGGCGGGCGGCAAGGCCGTGGGCCTCACCGGCAAGGACGGGCACTTCATCCACGCGCGCAAGATGAAGATCCCGAGCAAGGAGGACAAGAAGAAGAAGATCGACGTGGGCCTCGTGGGCGAGGTGGTGCGCATCGACCCGGAGATCATCCAGCTGCTCGACTCGCGCGACTTCATCCCGGTGATCGCCCCGATCGGCAGCGACGAGAACGGCGTCGCCTACAACATCAACGCCGACATCGCCGCGGGCAAGCTCGCGATCACGCTGCAGGCGGAGAAGCTGATCCTGCTCACCAACACCACCGGCGTCCTCGACCGGGAAGGCAAGGTCGTGACCGGCCTCAACGCCCAGCGCGTGAAGGAGATGATCGACGACGGCACGATCTCCGGCGGGATGCTGCCCAAGGTGGAATGCGCCCTCGACGCGGTGAGGAACGGCGTGAAGAGCGCGCACATCATCGACGGGCGCGTCTCCCACGCCCTGCTGCTGGAGGTGCTCACGAGCGAGGGCGTGGGCACGCTCATCCGCGGGGCCGCGGCGAGCCGCGCCAACCACCGCTAGGCCCCTTCCCGCCTCCCGAGGCGCGCGGCGAGCGCCACGTGGTCCGACAGGCGCGACCACGGCGCGCCCACGAGCCGCTCGGCGCCTTCCACCACCAGGTCGCGCACGTAGATGCGGTCGAGCGCGAGGAGCGGCAGCTTCGCGGGGTAGCTGCGGGCGGCCCGTCCCTCCCACTGCTCGAAGACCTCCGCCAGCCCGAGCTGGGCGGCGAGGTATTCGCTCGCCTGGGCGCGCCAGTCGTTGAAATCGCCGGCGACGACGAGGGGCCCCGACTCCGGAACCGCGGCGCGGATGCGGTCGCAGAGCCATTCGAGCTGGAAGCGGCGGCTGCGGCCCCAGAGCCCCAGGTGCACGTTGATGCAGTGCAGGGGCTCCTTCCAGCCCGCGACCGAGACCTCGCAGTGCAGGAGCCCGCGGCTCTCGATCGGGTGGTGGGAGATGTCGACGTTCTCCCACGCGGGGATCGGATGGCGGCTCACGACCGCGTTGCCGTGGTGCCCGTCCTGGTAGACCGCGTTCATCCCGTAGACGCTGTGCGCGCCCTCGTGGCACAGGAACTCGTGCTGCGCCATCTCGGGCCACGCGATGTGCCGGCGCGCGTGGCGGGCGTGGCGCCCCTGCACCTCCTGCAGGAACGCGACGTCGGCGTTGAGCGTCCCCAGGCGGTCGCGGATCTCGTGCAGCACGAGGCGCCGGTTGAACTGCGACAGCCCCTTGTGGATGTTGTAGGTGACGACGGTGAGGGACCGCGCCGCCATGTCAGCCGAGCCTCCGGGGAAGCGTGAGGATGGCCTTGCGGTTGCTCCACGAGAAGACGCGCCCGGCGGCCTCGCGCCACGGCAGCCACCGGGCGGCGAGGTGCTCGCGCGGCTCGACGCGCACCGCGAGAGGCTCGGGCACGCGCAGCCCGAACACGTGCTCCGTGTTGTGGGTCACGCCGGGCGCGTAGCGGTCCCTCCACACCGGGTAGATCTCGAAGACGTTCTCGAGCCCCCAGTCCGCGAGCGGGTAGCGGCTCGCGTCGATGCCGGTTTCCTCCGCCACCTCGCGCGCGGCCGTCTCGGCGAGGGTCTCGCCCGGGTCCTGGCTGCCGGTGACCGACTGCCAGAAGCCGGGACGGTCGGCACGCTCGAGGAGCAGCACCTCGCCCCCGGGCGTGTAGATCACGACGAGCGTCGAGACGGGGATCTTGTAGCTCATGGCACGCGCATGCGCGCGACCACGGGCTCGTCCGCGGCGAACCAGGCGTGCGGCATGTCGCGCGTGCGATGGACCGCCGCCGGCCGGCCCGCCGAATCGACCGCGATGAATCCCACGTCGGCGTCGTAGTCGCGGCCCAGGCGATGGAGCACGTCGCGCATCGCCGCCTCGAGGGGGGCGCCCCGCTCGACCGCCTCCGAGATCGCGCGCGTGGCGAGCGAGCGCAGGACGTACTCGCCGGTTCCCGTGGCCGAGGCCGCCACGGCGTGGGACGCGTAGTTGCCCGCGCCCGGCACCGGGGAGTCGCCCACGCGCCCCACGAGCTTCAGGGTGACGCCGCCGGTCGAGGTCGCCGCGGCGAGCACGCCGTCCACGTCGACCGCGGCCGCGCCCACCGTCCCGCCCGCGTACTCGGGGTGCTCCTTGAGGAACCGGCGCATGCGCAGGCTGTGCTTGCCGAGCGTCTCCTCGAGGTGCGCCTTCTTCTCGCGCCAGTCCGCGGCGCGTTGCGGGGTGACCGGGTCGTAATCCGGAAAGCCCATCACGCGCGCGAAGCGCAGCGCCCCTTCGCCCGCGAGCATGACGTGGTCGGTCTCCTCCATCACCCTGCGCGCGACGAGCACCGGGTTCTTCACGCGCCGCAGCCCGCACACCGCTCCCACGCGCGCCTCGCGGCTCACCATCACGCTCGCGTCGAGCTCGCACGCGCCCTCGAAGTTGAGCACGGCGCCCGTGCCCGCGTTGAACAGGGGATCGTCCTCGAGGGCGACGACGGTGGCGCACACCGCGTCGAGCGCCGTGCCGCCGGCGCGCAGGGTCGCGCGCCCCGCCTCCACCGCGGACTTCATGCCCGCGACGGCGTCCTCCTCCGACCCCAGGCGCCAGGTCCCGGCCCCCCCGTGGGCGATCAGCGCGATCGGCATGCTCGTCGATTCCCCCGGGCGTTCATCGGCGCATTCAGGCGTTGGGCGGATTGCGGAGGCGGATGTGCAGGTCGCGCAGCTGCTTCTCGGTCACCGCGCTCGGCGTCTCCACCATGAGGTCCTGGCCGCGCTGCGTCTTCGGGAACGCGATCACGTCGCGGATCTGCTCCACGCCGCACATGAGCGCGACCAGCCGGTCGAAGCCGAAGGCGATGCCCCCGTGGGGCGGGGCGCCGTAGGACAGGGCGTCGAGCAGGAAGCCGAACTTCGCCCGCTGCTCCTGCTCGCCGATGCCGAGCACGCGGAACTGCTTCGCCTGCACGTCGGCGCGGTGGATGCGCACCGAGCCCCCGCCGATCTCCCAGCCGTTGAGCGCGATGTCGTAGGCCTTCGCGAGCACGCGCCCCGGATCGCTCTCCATGAGCTCCACGTGCTCGTCCTTGGGGCTGGTGAACGGGTGGTGCGCGGCGCCCCAGCGCCTGGCCTCGTGGTCGTACTCGTAGGCGGGGAAGTCGAGCACCCAGCACGGGCGCCAGCCCGCGTCGGCGTGGCCCTTCTCGTGGCCGATCTTCGCGCGCAGCGCCCCGAGGGCGTCGTTCACGATCTTGCGCCGGTCCGCCCCGAAGAAGATCACGTCGCCCGCGCGCGCCTTCGTGCGCTCGAGGATGGCGCGCAGGATGTCGGCCGAGAGGAACTTCACGATCGGCGACTGCAGCCCCTCCTCGCTCGGCTTCGAGGGATCGTTCACGCGGATGTAGGCGAGCCCCTTCGCGCCGTAGATCGCGACGAAGGGCGCGAGGTCGTCGAGCTCCTTGCGCGTGAACTGCTCGTTGCCGCCCGGCACGCGCAGCGCCGCGACGCGCCCGTCGGGAAGCTCCGCGGCGCCGCGGAAGACCTTGAAGCCCGCCTCCTTCACGACGTCCGTGAGCTCGGTGAGCTCCAGCCTCACGCGCAGGTCGGGCTTGTCGCTGCCGTAGCGCTGCGTCGCCTCGGCGTGCGTGAGGCGCGGGAAGGGCCCGAGCTCCACCCCGAGGACCTCCTTGAAGACGTGGCGCACGAGCCCTTCCATGAGGTCCTGGATCTCGCGCTCGGAGAGGAACGAGGTCTCCACGTCGATCTGGGTGAACTCCGGCTGGCGGTCGGCCCGCAGGTCCTCGTCGCGGAAGCACTTCACGATCTGGTAGTAGCGGTCGAGGCCCGAGACCATGAGCAGCTGCTTGAACAGCTGCGGCGACTGGGGCAGCGCGTAGAACTGGCCGTCGTGCAGGCGCGAGGGCACCAGGAACTCGCGCGCCCCTTCGGGCGTGGACTTGTAGAGCACCGGCGTCTCGACCTCGACGAAGCCGTGGGCGTCGAGGTAGGCGCGCACGGCGCGGGCCGTCGCGTGGCGCGTTCTCAGCGCCCGCTGCATGGGCTCGCGCCGCAGATCGAGGTAGCGGTACTTGAGCCTCACCTCCTCCGAGACGTGCTCCTCGTCGAGCATGAAGGGCGGCGTGGCGGAAGGATTCAGGATCTCGAGCTCGTGGGCGAGGACCTCCACCTCGCCGCTCGCGAGGTTCGGATTGACCGTTCCCTCGGGGCGGCGGCGCACGGTGCCCTGCACGCGCAGGACGTACTCGTTGCGCACGCGGTCGGCCGCCGCGAAGGTCTGCGCCCGGTCGGGGTCGCAGACGACCTGCACGAGGCCCTCGCGGTCGCGCAGGTCGATGAAGATCACGCCGCCGTGGTCGCGGCGGCGGTGCGCCCAGCCGTAGACCGTCACGGGCTGGCCGAGGAATCGGGTGTCGATGTTGCCGCAGTATTCGGTTCTCATTGTGTCGTCGCACGCGTGCGTGACGGCCCTGGGCCGCGCGAGCCGCCCGCCATCCCCCGCGCCCGCGGGGTTCGTCGATAGGGTTTTCCCGTCGCCGCGCAGACGACGGAAGCTGTCCGGATCCTTCTCCTTCCCCCCGAGCCGTCGCCTACGTTCTCGGCGACGGCCGCGGATTGGGGTCGGTCCCGGGGCGGTGGCCCTCGGGTCGCGGAAGGCGGGGAGCGGGCTCGGCCACCCCCATCGAGATGATGTACTTGAGCGCGTCGTCCACGCTCATCTCGAGCGCGATGGCTTCCGAGCGCGGCACGACGAGGAAGAATCCGGCCGTGATGTTGGGCGTGGTCGGCACGAAGACCGAGATCTGGTCGCGCCCGAGGATGTCGGCCACCTCGTGCTCGGGCGTGCCCGTCACGAGGGCGACCGTCCAGGCGCCGGGGTGGGGATAGCGCACGAGCACGGCGCGCCGGAAGGCCTTCCCCTCGGGCGAGAACAGCGTGTCGCTGATCTGCTTCACGCCGCCGTAGATCGAGCGGACGATGGGGATGTGGCCGAGCGCGAGGTCGCCGAGCGCGAGCAGCCTGCGGCCGAAGAAGTTCGCCGCCAGCGCCCCCGTGGCGAGCACGATCGCCGCGGTGAGGATGATGCCCAGGCCCGGGACGTGGAAGCCGAACAGCGCCTCGCTGCGGAAGCGCTCGGGCAGCAGCAGCAGCGACTGGTCCATCATGTCCACGAGCAGCGCGAGGACCCACAGCGTGATGCCCAGCGGGATCCACACGAGCAGGCCCGCGACGAAGTAGCGGCGCAGCGTGCTCATCGCGCTCTCGGCCGGGAATGCCCCGGTGTCAGTGGCAGGAGCAGCCGCCGCCGCACGGGCCCGGCGAGGGCTTCTTCTCGCCTTCGGCGGACTTGGCCTCGGGCTTCGCCTCGGCGGCCTTCGCGCCGGGCCTCGCGCCGCCGTTCCTGAAATCGGTCGCGTACCAGCCGCTCCCCTTCAGCTGGAAGCCCGCGGCCGTGACCATTTTCGAGAAGGTGGGCTTCCCGCAATGCGTGCACACGGTGAGCGGCGCGTCGGTCACCTTCTGGAGGAACTCCTGCTGGTGGCCGCAGCTTTCGCAGCGATATTCGTAGATCGGCATGGGCGTATCTCGCAATCTCAAAATCGCATTTTAACAGAAGGACTTGGCGCGCCTTCCCCGGCGCGCGGCCGCGCGGGGCGGACGCCCGGCCGCTCAGGAAGACTGGCGCCCCTCGAGGGCCGCGATGCGCGCCTCGATCGACGGGTGGCTCGCGAAGAGCCCCAGGAACGGGCTTCCCTCCGCGATGCCGGCGGACTGGAACGCCTGCGGCAGCGCCCCCTGCTCGAGCGAGCCCAGGCGGCGCAGCGCGGCGATCATCGCCCGCGGGCTGCCCAGCAGGCTCGCCGACCCCGCGTCGGCACGGTACTCGCGCAGCCTCGAGAACCACGCGACGACGATCGAGGCGGCGATGCCGAACAGGATCTGGCACGCGAAGACCGTGGCGTAGTACCCGATCCCGAGGCCGCGCTCGGTGCGGAACACCGCGCGGTCCACGACGTAGCCGACCACGCGGGAAAGGAACACCACGAACGTGTTGACCACGCCCTGGATCAGCGCGAGCGTGACCATGTCCCCGTTGGCCACGTGCGAGAGCTCGTGCCCGAGGACGGCCTCGATCTCCTCGTGGCTCATGGATTGCAGCAGGCCGGTGGAGACGGCCACCAGCGAGGAATCCCGGAAGGCGCCGGTCGCGAACGCGTTCGGCGCGCCCTCGTAGACCGCCACCTCGGGCATGGCCACGCCCGCGCGCTCCGCGAGCCGCCGCACGGTCTCCACGAGCCACTGCTCGTCGGGCCCCCGCGGCGAATCGATCACGCGCGCGCCCGTGGTCCACTTCGCCATGGACTTGCTCATGAGCAGCGAGATGAACGAGCCGGCGAAGCCCACGATCACCGAGAAGACGGCGAGCGAGCCCACGTTGAGCCCCGTGCCCGCGAGGTAGCGGCCGACGCCGAGGATCGACAGCGTGATCGACAGCACCAGCCCGACGGCGATGTTGGTGACGAGGAAGAGGACGATGCGCTTCATGGGTTCCCTGGAAGGTTGGGGACTCTGGAGCCCTGCAGGTGGGGGCGGCCGAGGCGCGATCAAGGGCCTCGCGCCGCGGGGCGCCGCGGGACGCCGCGCCCCGCGGGCCGCCTCAGAAGGGAATGTCGTCCTCGAAGTCGTCGAACTTGCCGCCCGCCTTGGCCGCGGGCTTCGCGGCGGACGCGCGCGAGCCGCCGGAATCGCGCGGCTCGGAGGCCTCCCGCTCGGCGGCGGCGCCGGCCCCGCCCATGCCCTGGCGCGAGCCGAGCATCTGCATGGCGTTGGCGACGATCTCGGTGGTGTACTTGTCCTGGCCGTCCTTGTCCTGCCACTTGCGGGTCTGCAGGCGCCCCTCGACGTAGACCTGGCTGCCCTTCTTGAGGTACTCGCCCGCGATCTCCGCGAGCTTGCCGAAGAAGGCGACGCGATGCCACTCGGTCTTCTCCTGCTTCTCGCCGTTCTTGTCCTTCCACACCTCGGTGGTCGCGACCGAGATGTTCGTGATCGCGCCCCCGTCGGGCATGTAGCGGGTTTCGGGGTCGCGCCCGAGGTTGCCGATGAGGATCACCTTGTTGACCGATGCCATGACTTCTCCCTTTCGTGAGGGCGGTTGCGCGCGCTACTGGCCGGCGACGCCCGAGGCGGCCGGGACGAATTCCCCCATGTTCCACGCCACGCCCAGCCACGCGAGCAGGAGCGCGACGCAGGCGCCGAGCGCCGCGACGAAGCCGAAGTGCTGGGCGATCGCCCCGCCCGCGGCCGAGCCGACGAACGTCCCGAGGAACTGTACGCTGGAATAGACGCCCGTGGCGGCCCCGCGCGCATCCCGGGGAGCGGCCCGCGACACGAGCGCCGGCAGCTTCGCCTCAAGAACGTTGAAGCCCGCGAAGAAGATGACGAGCGCCGTCGCGATGGCGGCGACGCTCTCCAGGCCCGCGGCAAGTAGCCCCGCGCCCGCGGCCAGCACGGCGATGGCGCCGAGGAGGATCGGGCGCTCGCGGCGCGCCGTGCGCGAGGCGAGCGCAGGCATCATGAGGACCAGGCCCGCGGCCATCGCGCCGAGGTAGATCCACCAGTGGTGCCGCGCGGGCAGCCCCGCCTTCACCAGGGCGACGGGCGTCACGACGAACATCGCCATGAGCACCGAGTGCAGCGTGAAGATGCCGAAGTCGAGCCGCAGGAGCTCCGGCATCCGCAGCACCTCGGAGAACGCGGGCGCCGAGGGCGAGCGCGGGACGAGCGGCGCGTCCGGCACCACCCAGCGCGCCACCCCCATGGCGGCGATCGCGAGCGACCCCGTGATGGCGAAGATGCCCTGCAGCCCGAACGCCTGCTCGAGCGAGGGAGCCGAGACGAAGGAGACGGCGAAGGCGAGCCCGATCGTGGAACCGATGATCGCCATCGCCTTGCTGCGCTGCGTCTCGCGCGTGAGGTCGGCGGCGAAGGCGATCGCCACGCCCGAGATCGCGCCCAGCCCCTGGACCACGCGCCCCGCGATCATGCCGGCGGGCGCCTCGACGCTCGCGCAGATGAAGCTGCCCGCCGCCATGGCGGCGAGCCCCGCGTAGATCAGCGGCTTGCGGCCGAAGCGGTCCGACAGGCGCCCCATGGGGATCTGGAGCAGCGCCTGGGTGAGGCCGTAGACGCCCATGGCGATGCCGGCGAGCTCGAGGTTCCACCCGGGCCGCCCCTGGGTCCAGAGCGTGAAGACGGGCAGGATGATGAACATGCCCAGCATGCGCAGCCCGAAGATCGAGGCGAGCGAAAGGCTCGCTCGCAGCTCGCTCGGGCTCATGCGGGCCGGGGAAGTCACCGGTAGGGAGACGTGCAGCGGGAGTGGTGGCTCGGGTATATTAGCAGATTGCCCATGGAAACGATCCGGATCCGCGGCGCGCGCACGCATAACTTGAGGAACGTCAGCCTCGACATTCCCCGCAACCGCCTCGTCGTCATCACGGGGCTCTCGGGCTCCGGCAAGTCCTCGCTCGCCTTCGACACGCTCTACGCCGAGGGCCAGCGCCGCTACGTCGAGTCCCTCTCGGCCTACGCCCGGCAATTCCTGCAGCTCATGGAGAAGCCCGACGTGGACCTGATCGAGGGGCTCTCGCCCGCGATCGCGATCGAGCAGAAGGCGACCTCCCACAATCCGCGCTCCACGGTGGGCACCGTCACCGAGGTGCACGACTACATGCGGCTGCTCTTCGCCCGCGTGGGCGATCCCTACTGCCCCGAGCACCAGGTGAAGCTCGCCTCGCAGAGCGTGGCGCAGATGGTGGACCACGTGGCGGCGCTTCCCGAGGGCACGCGCGTGATGATCCTCTCGCCGCTCGTGGTGGGTCGCAAGGGCGAGCATGCGGAGCTCTTCGACGAGCTGCGCGCCCAGGGGTTCGTGCGCGTGCGCATCGACGGCGAGGTGCACGAGATCGACCAGCTGCCGAAGCTCGACCGCAACCGCAAGCACACCGTCGAGATCGTGATCGACCGCGTGCGCATCGAGCGGGCCGAGGGCCCCGGACCGGGTCTCGCGCAGCGCGTCGCGGAATCCTTCGAGACGGCGCTGCGCCACGCCGACGGCCGTGCCCTCGCCGTCGAGATGGACACGCGGCGCGAGCACCTCTTCTCGGCGCGCTTCGCCTGTCCCCTGTGCAGCTACTCGATCCCCGAGCTCGAGCCGCGGCTCTTCTCGTTCAACAACCCGCTCGGCGCCTGCCCGCGCTGCGACGGGCTGGGCGAGATCACCTTCTTCGACCCGAAGCGCGTGGTCGCCTTCCCGCACCTGTCGCTCGCGGGCGGCGCGATCCGCGGCTGGGACCGGCGCAACCAGTTCTACTTCTCGATGCTCGCCTGCCTCGCGCAGCACTACGGCTTCGACGTCGAGACGCCGTTCGAGTCGCTCCCGGAGCGCGCCCAGCGGGTGGTGCTCGAGGGCTCGGGCGAGGAGAAGATCGCGTTCCGCTACCCCGGCGAGAAGGGACGCAGCTCCGTGAAGGAGCACCCCTTCGAGGGCATCATCCCGAGCCTCGAGCGGCGCCACCGCGAGACCGACTCCGTGGCGGTGAAGGAGGAGCTCGCCAAGTACCTCAACACACGCGCCTGCCCCGAGTGCGGCGGCACGCGCCTGAGGATCGAGGCGCGCAACGTGCGCGTGGCGGGGCGCACCATCCACGAGCTGTCCTCGCTGCCGCTCGCCGAGGCGCAGCCGTTCTTCGAGCGCCTGGAGCTTCCCGGCTCGCGCAAGGCGATCGCCGAGAAGATCGTGCGCGAGATCGCCAACCGCATCCAGTTCCTGAACAACGTGGGCCTCGACTACCTCTCGCTCACGCGCTCGGCGGATACGCTCTCCGGCGGCGAGGCCCAGCGGATCCGCCTCGCGAGCCAGATCGGCTCGGGGCTCACCGGCGTGATGTACGTGCTCGACGAGCCGTCCATCGGGCTGCACCAGCGCGACAACGAGCGGCTCATCGGCACCCTCAAGCACCTGCGCGACCTGGGCAACTCGGTGATCGTCGTGGAGCACGACGAGGAGGCGATCGCCGCGGCCGACCACGTGATCGACATGGGGCCCGGCGCGGGCGTGCACGGCGGCGAGATCGTGGCGAGCGGCGCGCCCGAGGAGATCCTGCGCAACCCCGCCTCCCTCACCGGCCAGTACCTCTCGGGGCGCAAGTCGATCGCGGTGCCCGCGCGCCGGCGCAGGCCCGACCCGAAGCGCCAGCTGCGGGTGGCCGGGGCGCGGGGCAACAACCTCAAGGACGTCACGGCCGACATCCCCGTGGGGCTCTTCGTCGCGGTCACCGGCGTGTCGGGCTCGGGAAAGTCCACGCTCATCAACGACACGCTCTACAACGCCGTGGCGCACCATCTCTACGGCTCGGCCGCCGAGCCCGCCGACCACGACGCCATCGAGGGGCTCGACTTCTTCGACAAGGTGATCAACGTGGACCAGAGCCCGATCGGGCGCACGCCGCGCTCGAACCCGGCGACGTACACGGGTCTCTTCACGCCGATCCGCGACCTGTTCTCCGGCGTGCCCGAGTCGCGCGCGCGCGGCTACGGGCCGGGGCGCTTCTCGTTCAACGTGAAGGGCGGGCGCTGCGAGGCGTGCCAGGGCGACGGGCTGATCCGCGTGGAGATGCACTTCCTGCCCGACATCTACGTGCCGTGCGACGTGTGCCACGGCAAGCGCTACAACCGCGAGACGCTCGAGGTGCTCTACAAGGGCAAGCCGATCGACGAGGTGCTCGACATGACGGTCGAGCAGGCGCGCGAGTTCTTCGCCTCGGTGCCGGCGATCGAGCGCAAGCTCGCCACCCTGCTCGAGGTGGGGCTCGGCTACATCAAGCTCGGGCAGAGCGCGACCACGCTCTCGGGCGGCGAGGCGCAGCGCGTGAAGCTCTCGCTGGAGCTGTCGAAGCGCGACACGGGCCGCACGCTCTTCATCCTCGACGAGCCCACCACGGGGCTGCATTTCCAGGACATCGACCTGCTGCTGAAGGTCCTGCACCGCCTGCGCGACCACGGCAACACGGTGATCGTGATCGAGCACAACCTCGACGTGATCAAGACCGCCGACTGGGTGATCGACCTGGGGCCCGAGGGCGGCGACGGGGGCGGGCGCGTGATCGCCCAGGGCACCCCGGAGCAGGTCGCCCAGTCCCCGGGCAGCTTCACCGGGCGGTTCCTGGGGCCGGCGCTGCGCCTCGAGCCGCCGCGAAGGGCGGCGGCGGGCTGATGGCCGTGCCGATCGACGAGCTCGCCGTGCCGGTGCCGTCCGGGCCCCGCCCGTCGCCGTGAATCCGCGCGAGCTGCTGCTCGGGAGCTTCCGGGCCGCGCTCGCCGTGGCCGATCCCCTGCGCAT
Source organism: Usitatibacter sp. (assembly GCA_035624355.1). Lineage (GTDB taxonomy): Bacteria > Pseudomonadota > Gammaproteobacteria > Burkholderiales > Usitatibacteraceae > Usitatibacter. Next base: position 29,367 of record DASPRQ010000038.1, read on the forward strand.
CGTGCCGCCGCACCTTCCGCCGCCGCCGGAGGGCCGCACGGTGGTGGTGGGCGCGGGCAAGGCGGCCGGCGCCATGGCGCTCGCGGTCGAGGACCACTGGCCGGCCGCCTCTCGCCTCGAGGGCGTGGTCATCACGCGCTACGGCCACGGGCTGCCGACCCGGCGCATCCGCGTGGTGGAGGCGGGCCATCCCGTCCCCGACGAGCACGGGGAGGCGGCGGCGCGCGAAACGCTCGAGCTCGCCCGCAGCCTCGGGCCCGACGACCTGCTCCTCGCCCTCGTTTCCGGCGGTGGATCGTCGCTCCTCGCCCTTCCCGTGCCGGGCGTGCCGATGGCGGACCTCAAGGCCGTGACGCGCGCGCTCCTCGCGAGCGGCGCTCCCATCCAGGACATGAACACGGTGCGCAAGCACCTCTCGGCGATCCAGGGCGGGCGCCTCGCCGCGGCCACGCGCGCGCGCGTGCTCGCGCTCGTGATCTCGGACGTGACCGGCGACGATCCGACGCACATCGCCTCGGGCCCCTGCGCGCCCGATCCCTCGACGTTCGGCGAAGCGCTCGAGATCCTCGAGCGCTTCGGGGTGAAGCCGCCCGACTCGGTCGCCGCGCACCTGAAGCGCGGCGCGGAGGGCGCCGAGCCCGAGACGCCGAAGCCGGGCGATCCGGCCTTCGCGCGCGTCGAGAACCGCGTGGTCGCCACGGCCCACGGGAGCCTCGAGGCCGCGGCCGCCTACGTGCGCGAGAGCGGCGTCGCCGCCCTCGTGCTGGGAGACACCGTCACGGGCGAGTCCTCGGAAGTGGCGAAGGTGTACGGGGCACTCGCCCGCGAGGTACGCACCCACGGCGAGCCCGTGAGGCCCCCCGCGGCGCTCATCTCGGGCGGGGAGACCACGGTCACGGTGCGCGGCCGCGGACGCGGTGGGCGCTGCACGGAGTTCCTCCTCGCGCTCGCCCTCGACCTCGCCGGGCTCGACTCCACCTGGGCGCTCGCCTGCGACACCGACGGCATCGACGGCACCGAGGACAACGCGGGCGCGCTGCTCGCCCCCGACGCCCTCGCGCGCGCCGCGGCGCTCGGGCTCGAGGCGAAGCGCCTGCTCGCCGACAACGACGGCTACCGCTTCTTCGCATCGCTCGGCGACCTCGTCGTGACGGGGCCCACGCGCACCAACGTGAACGACTACCGCATCATCCTCGTGCGCTAGCGGCCATGGCCCGGGACGCGTTCGCGCTCACCATCGCCGCGCTCGCCATCCTCGCCGGCGCCGCCGCCCTCGCCTTCGTCTGGCAGCCCGGCATCGCCTCGCTCTACGACGATAGCGTCGCCTACCTCGTGATGGCGCAGGCGCTGAGCCCGTGGTCGCCGCCGAGCGCGGCGATCGCAGCCGCCTTCCCGATCGAGAAGTTCCCTCCCGCGTTCCCCTTCGTGGTGGCGCTCGTGGGCGGCGCGCACGACTGGCGCATCGCGCACGCGGTGGTCGCCGCGGGCTTCGCGGCGAGCGTGCTGCTCTCGGGGTGGTTCGCGCGCGAGGCGACGGGATCGCGCGCCGCCGGCGTGGCGACCGCCGCCACGATGGCGCTGCTTCCGGGCGCGTGGCTCAACCTCAAGGGCGTGCTCACCGAGTTCCCGTACCTCGCGCTTTCGCTCGCGGCGCTCGTCTGGCACCGCCGCATCTCCGGGTCGCGGCGCGGCATGGGCGCATGGATGGGGCTCGGCGCGCTGCTCGCCGTCGCCTTGCTCACCCGGACGATCGGGGTGGCGCTCGTCGCTGCGGTGGCCGCGGTCGAGGCGCTGCGCTGGCGGCGCAGCCGCGGCGATCCGCGTCCCGCGCTCGTCGCGGTCGCGATTCCGCTCGCCGCCGCCGCGCTGTGGTACGCGCTGCGTCCCGCGGGCGGCGAGGACGCGTACGTCGCGAGCGGCGTGGGGCTCGTGCGCGGCACGCTCGAGCACGGGCCCGCGTGGCTGCTCGCCTCGATGGGCCGCAACGCGGGCGCGCTCGGATTCTCGTGGCTCAACGACCTGCTGATCTTCTGGGAGGGGCCGTGGCAGCCGAAGGTGATGCTCGCCGCCGCGCTGGGGTGGCTCGCCCTCGCGGGCACCGCCTGGCGCGCCGCGCGCGGCACGACCGACGGGCTCTACGCCGCCTTCTACCTCGCCATCCTCCTCGCCTGGCCCTTCCCCGCCCACATGTACCGCCTGGGGCTTCCGATCATCCCGGTGCTCCTCGCGGGCGGATGGTGGGCGCTGGGCGAGGCCCTCGCACGCGGCGCCGGCGGGGCGCGCCGCGCGCGCTTCGCCGCCGTCCTCGCCTTCACGCCGCTCGTGCTGTGCGTGCCCGCGGTGCTCTTCTACGTGGCGGGGCGCGCCCGCGCCGCCGGCGACGAGCCCGGCCCCTACCGCGTGCAGGACATCGCCGAGTTCTACCGCATTCCGCTGGGCCCCTGGGCCGCGTCCGTGGCGCGCCGCCAGCTGGGCGTGCTGCGCGACATGGACCGCATCCGCGAGACCACGCCGCTGCAGGCGCGCGTCATGTGGTACCTGCCGGACTACGTGGCGCTGCTTGCCGGGCGCCGCGGCCTCGCCATCCCGCCGGCGTCCGACGCGGCGGCCTTCGCCGCCGAGATGCGGCGGCGGCGCCCCGACTACGTGTACGTCACCGCCATCCCCTTGCGCGACGAGGGCACGGGCGGCGATGATCCCCTCGCCCCGCAACGCCTGGCCGCCCCGTACGCCGAGACCGTGTGGACCCGGACGGAATCGGGCAAGACGGAGTCGGTGCTGCTCAGGATCGACCGGGAAAAGCTCGAGGCCCCATCGCGCCCATGAAGGTATCCGTCGTCATCCCCTGCTACAACGAAGCCGCCACCATCGAGCGCATCGTCGATGCGGTGCGCGCCGCCCCGCCCTCGGACAAGGAGATCATCGTCGTCGACGACGCCTCCACCGACGGCAGCGCCGAGCGCCTCGCGGGCGACCTCGCCGGGCGCATCGACCGGCTGATCCGCCACGCGACGAACCAGGGCAAGGGCGCGGCGCTGCGCAGCGGCTTCGAGGCCGCCACGGGCGACGTGGTCCTCGTCCAGGACGCGGACCTGGAGTACGACCCGCGCGAGTATCCGCTGCTCCTCGCGCCCATCCTCGCGGGCCACGCCGACGTGGTGTACGGCTCGCGCTTCATGGGCGCCGCGCCGCACCGCGTGCTGTACTTCTGGCACCGCATGGGCAATGGCGTCCTCACGGTGCTGTCGAACATGTTCACGAACCTCAACCTCACCGACATGGAGACCTGCTACAAGGCCTTCCGCCGCGAGGTCGTCCGGTCGATCCGCATCGAGGAGAACCGGTTCGGCTTCGAGCCCGAGATCACCGCGAAGGTCGCCAAGGGGGGATGGCGGGTCTACGAGGTGGGCATCTCCTACTTCGGCAGGACCTACGCGGAAGGCAAGAAGATCAACTACAAGGACGGCCTGCGTGCCATCTACTGCATCCTCAAGTACAACCTTTTCCGCTGAGCGGCGCGCCATCGCCCGCTACTTCCTCGTGGGGGGCGCCGCCGCGTGCGTGGACATCGGGCTGTTCACGCTCTTCGCGCGCCAGATGGGCCTGCCGTACCAGGCCGTCGGCGCGGCGACCTTCGTGCTCGCCACCCTGGTGAACTACCTGCTCAGCGTGCGCTTCGTCTTCCACAGCGGGGCGCGCCACCACCCGCGCCTCGAGATCGTGCTCGTGTACGCGGTGAGCGGCGTGGGGCTCGCCCTGAACGCGGCGATCCTCTGGGCGGCGGTGGAGCAGGCCCACCTCGACCTGCTCTTCGCCAAGCTCCTCGCGACGGGCGTGGTGTTCTTCTGGAACTACTTCGCGCGCCGCCTGCTCGTGTTCGGGACGCCGCGCGCCTAGGCTTCAGCTCTCGCGGTCGCGCGCGAGGAATCCCTCGAGGCGCCCGCGGTCGACGCGCATCAGCACGAACTCCTCGCCGCCCACGGCCGCGTTCGGCACGGCGAAGACGGGCTCGGCGTACTCGCCCACGCTCGCGAGCGTGGCGAACGGATCGCCCTGGTGTCCGGCGAGGTCCGACTTGAACAGGCGCGACATCACCACGTAGTCCACGCCCGCGCGGCGGATCTCGCCCGCGAGGCGGCGCGCGTCCCAGCCGTAGTAGAAGGGAACCCCGGCGCGGCCGCCGAGGAGCGCCACGTATTCGGGGCGCATCCACATCACGCGGGCCTGCGGCGGCGTGCGGCTCGCGAGCGCCCCGAAGCCCGTGAGCACCGCGACCTGCTTGGCCGCCAGGGCGCGCGCGCGCTGAACGTTGAGGGTCCCGTAGTAGTCGGTGACGTCGGCGTAGGCGGCGTCCGCGCCTGCCGGCGGGGTCCGGTCGAGGGACTTCTCCTGCACGAGCACCCACGCGGGCACGCACAGCAGCGCGGGCAGCGCGAGGACCGCCCCGGCGATGCGCGCGCCGTGGCGCCCCGCCGCCCGGCGCCGGGCGAGCGCGAACGCGGTCTGCGCCGCGTGCAGCAGGAGGAGGGGCACGACCGGATAGAGGAGGCGGCGCATGTTCTCCGCGGGGAACACCCAGGCGAGCACCAGGGCGAGCGTGGCGAGCACGTACCAGCCGTCGAGGCGGTTGCCGAGGGCGGCGCGCACGGCCCCGGCGAGCCCCAGCACGCCCAGCAGTGCGAAGACGGCGCGCAGGGCCGCAGGCACGGCCGGATCGGCCGTGAACGAGGCGATCCACCCGTCGAGGAAATAGCGCGAGGCGAGGCTGAGCGCGAGGCCCGGATCGCGCGCCCACGTGGCGAGGACTTCCTCGCCGGTGCCCGCGTAGCCGTTCGTCCCGGCGACCGGGCGCAGCGCGAGCCAGAGGCCGGCGAGGAGCGCGGGCGGGACGAGCGCGAGGAACGGGACCCATGCGCGGCGGTCGACCTTGCGCACGGCGCGCAGGGCCCCGTGGGCGGCCAGCGCCGCGAGCAACGCCACGCCGGCCGCCCGGGTGAGCACGGCCGCGCCTGCGAGCCCGCCCAGCGCGAGCCACGCCGTCCAGGGCGCATCGCGGCGCGCCTCGAGGCGCGCGGCGTGGAAATCAAGCGCGAGTATCGAGAGCAGGAGGTACATCGGCTCGCTGAGGATCCCCTTGATGCTCACCCACGCCGTGGGCGTGAGGAGGAACCCCGCCGCGAGCGCGAGGCCCGCGACCTCGCCGCCCAGCCGCAGCGCTCCGTAGCGCTGGATCGCGACCGCCGCGGCGAGCCCGAAGGCGGCCACGAGCAGGTGCGCCGCGAGCAGGCTCGTGGCGCCTCCCGCGGCCGCGAGCGCGAGGGGGAAGAGCGGCGGGAAGTGCGCCTGGTAGGGCACCCACGGCGCGAGCAGGGGACCGGCCGTGCCGGCGAAATGGCGCGCGAGCAGCAGGTAGCTCACGCTGTCGTCGCCGATCGTGGCGATGTCCCGCTGCCATGCGAAATGCACGGCGAGCGGGCCCGCGACGGCGAGGAGGGCGAGGAGGCCGGCGAGGCTCCGCACGGACCGGGGCCGGCTCTCGCGCGGCCCTTGCGCGGCGCCGTCGCCGCCGCCCATCACTCGGCTTTGGATCCCTTCGCGCCGGGCTCCGCGGCGGGCTCCGGGCGGTCGAGCAGCTCGACGAGCGCCATGGGCGCGTTGTCGCCCTGGCGGAAGCCGAACTTGAGGATGCGCAGGTACCCGCCGTTGCGGGCCTTGTAGCGCGGCCCCAGCTCCTCGAAGAGCTTCACCACCATCTCGCGGTCGCGCAGGCGGTCGAAGGCGAGGCGGCGGTTGGCGAGCGTCGGCGACTTGCCCAGCGTGATGATGGGCTCGGCCACCCGGCGCAGCTCCTTCGCCTTGGGCAGCGTCGTGCGGATGGACTCGTGCCGCAGCAGCGAGACGGTCATGTTGCGCAGCATCGCGAGGCGATGGCTGCTGGTGCGGTTGAGCTTGCGCAGCCCGTGGCGGTGACGCATGTCAGGTTCCCTTCGCTCTCTTGGCCTGTGCGGCCTTGTTGGTATTGTCGTTAATGGGGACGGTCCCCCTTATTTCGTGAGCCCCGCCACCGGCCAGTTTTCCAGCTTCATGCCCAGCGTGAGGCCCTTGGAGGCGAGCACCTCCTTGATCTCGTTGAGCGACTTGCGCCCGAGGTTCGGGGTCTTCAGCAGCTCGTTCTCGGTGCGCTGGATGAGGTCGCCGATGTAGTAGATGTTCTCCGCCTTGAGGCAGTTGGCCGAGCGCACGGTGAGCTCGAGGTCGTCGACCGGCTGGAGCAGGATCGGGTCGACCTGCGGCTGGGCGCTCTCGACCCGCTCCTCGCTCGTGGACTGGAGCGAGGCGAACACGGACAGCTGGTCGACCAGCACGCTCGCCGAGTAGCGCACCGCCTCTTCCGGCTCGATCACGCCGTTGGTCTCGATGTCGATCACCAGGCGGTCGAGGTCGGTGCGCTGCTCGACGCGGGCGCTCTCGACCTGGTAGCTCACGCGGCGCACGGGCGAGAACGAGGCGTCGAGCAGGATCGAGCCGATGGAGCGCGAGTCGTCCTGCCGGCGCGAGGTGGCCGGCACGTAGCCGCGGCCCTTCTCGATCCGGATCGTCATGTCGATCTTCCCGCCCTGCGTGAGGTGCGCGATCACGTGGTCGGGGTTGATGATCTCCACGTCGTGCGTCTGCTCGATGTCGGCGGCCGTCACCGGGCCCGGCGTGGATTTCTTGAGCTTGAGCGTCGACTCCGAGCGGTTGTGCAGCTTCATCACCACGCCCTTGAGGTTGAGGATCACGTCGACGACGTCCTCCTGCACGCCCTCGATCGTCGAGTACTCGTGCAGCACGCCCGCGATCTTCACCTCGGTCGCGGCGTAGCCGGGCATCGACGAGAGCAGGATCCGGCGCAGGGCGTTGCCGAGCGTGTGCCCGTAGCCGCGCTCGAACGGCTCCATGATGACCTTCGCGTGCGTGGGCGACAGGTTCTGCACGTCGATGATCCGGGGCTTCAGGAAATTCGTGGCGTTGCTTTGCATTCGGGGGTACCTCTGCCAGATGCGTTTCGGAAAGCGGGCTCCAGCGTCTTCGGGCGCCGTCGGGCGAGCGCGGCCGTTACTTCGAGTAAAGCTCGACCACCAGCTGTTCGTTCACGTCGGAGGCGAACTCCGCGCGGTCGGGCAGCTGCTTGAAAGTGCCCTTGAAGCTCTTGGGGTCCACCTCCACCCAGCTCGGGAAGCCGTTCTGCTCGGCGAGGTCGAGGGAGGCCTTGATGCGCAGCTGTCCGCGGGCCCGCTCGCGCACCGCCACGACGTCGGCCGCGCGCAGCAGGTACGACGGGATGCTCACCGGCTTGCCGTTCACCTCGATCGCGCGGTGCGAGACGAGCTGGCGCGCTTCCGCCCGCGTCGAGGCGAACCCCATCCGGTAGACCACGTTGTCCAGGCGGCTCTCGAGCATCTGCAGGAGCACCTCGCCCGTGGCGCCGCGCTTGGCGATCGCCTTGTCGAAGTAGGTGCGGAACTGGCGCTCCAGCACCCCGTACATGCGGCGGATCTTCTGCTTCTCGCGCAGCTGCGTGCCGTACTCCGAGATGCGCGTCGACTTCGCCCCGTGCTGGCCGGGCCGCGAGTCGAGCTTGCACTTGGTGTCGAGCGAGCGCCGGGCGCTCTTCAGGAAGAGGTCGGTGCCTTCCCGGCGCGAGAGCTTGCACTTGGGTCCGATGTAGCGTGCCACTGGGTTCTCCTGGTCTCTTCAAATGGGGGCGCCCGCCCGCGCGGGCAAGCCCCCTTCGTCACATGCGGCGGCGCTTCGGCGGCCGGCAGCCGTTGTGGGGGACGGGGGTCACGTCGGCGATCGACACGATCTTGAGCCCCAAGGCGTTGAGCGCCCGCACGGCCGACTCGCGCCCCGGTCCCGGCCCCTTGATGCGCACCTCGAGGTTCTTCACCCCGTGCTCCTGGGCGGCGCGCCCCGCCGCCTCGGCCGCCACCTGGGCGGCGAAGGGCGTGGACTTGCGCGAGCCCTTGAAGCCCGCCGCGCCCGAGGTCGCCCACGAGAGGGCGTTGCCCTGGCGGTCGGTGATGGTGATGATCGTGTTGTTGAAGGAGGCGTGCACGTGGGCGATGCCCTCCGAGACCACCTTCTTCGCCTTCTTGCGCACGCGCGCTGCGGCCGGTGCCTTTGCCATTTGCTGGAATCCTCGCTTCGTGTCAGGCCGTCGCTGCGGCCTTGGTGAGACGCACGGCCTTGCGCGGGCCCTTGCGGGTGCGCGCGTTGGTGCGGGTGCGCTGCCCGCGCACGGGCAGGCCCTTCTTGTGCCGCACGCCGCGGTAGCAGCCCAGGTCCATCAGCCGCTTGATGTTCATCGAGGTCTCGCGGCGCAGGTCCCCCTCCACCGTGAACTTGCCCACCTGCTCGCGCAGCCGGTCCATCTCGGCGTCGGTGAGGTCCTTGATCTTCGCCGACTGGCGCACGCCCGCCGTGTCGCAGATGAGGCGCGCGCGCGAGCGCCCGATGCCGTAGATCGCGGTGAGCGCGATCGCCGCGTGCTGGTGGTTCGGGATGTTGATGCCTGCAATACGTGCCATGTCAGTCGGTCTCTTCGATGTTGGCGCGACTCACCCAGGAAAGGGCCGGGCGCGCCAAAGGTCAGCCCTGGCGCTGCTTGTGGCGCGGGTCGGTGCAGATCACGCGCACCACGCGCTTGCGCCGCACGATCTTGCACTTGCGGCAGATTTTCTTGACGGAAGCCTGCACTCGCATCGCCGTTCTCCTTACTTGGCGCGGAACGTGATCCGCGCCTT